>JBKEDB010000026.1:0-50916 GCA_047975195.1 Cumulibacter sp.
CTGTGGGTGGACTACGACCTGCAGTCCAGCATCCCGGGTCTGTTCGTGGCCGGCGAAGCCACCTTCCCCGACCCCGGCGCGAACCGCCTCGGCGCCTCGGCCCTGATGCAGGGTCGGGCCGACGGATACTTCGTCCTGCCGAACACGACCCGCGACTACCTGGCCACGGGTCCGTTCGACAAGGTCGCCACCGACAACCCGGAGGTCACCGCCGCACACAAGTCGGTCACCGACCGCGTGCAGCAGTTCCTGTCCATCCAGGGCACCCGCAGCGTCGACAGCTACCACAAGGAGCTCGGCGCGATCATGTGGGAGTACTGCGGCATGGAGCGCACCGACGCCGGATTGCGTAAGGCGATCGACCTGATTCGCGGGTTGCGCGCCGACTTCTGGACGAACGTGCGCGTGCTTGGTAAGAACGAACAACTCAACCAGAGCCTGGAGAAGGCCGGCCGCGTCGCCGACTTCCTCGAACTCGGTGAGTTGATGTGCATCGACGCCCTACATCGGCGCGAGTCCTGTGGCGGTCACTTCCGCGCGGAATCGCAGACCGAGGACGGCGAGGCGCTGCGTCACGACGATGAGTTCGCGTACGTCGGCGCATGGGAATGGGGCGGCGAGAACGGAGCACCGGTCCTGCATAAGGAAGACCTCGTGTACGAGGCGATCGAGATGAAGCAACGGAGCTACAAGTGAACCTCACCCTCAAGATCTGGCGTCAGGAAGGACCGCGTACGGCGGGCAAGCTGGTCACTTACCAGGTCAAGGACATCTCCGAAGATATGTCCTTCCTGGAGATGCTCGACGTACTCAACGAACAGCTCAACGACAACGGCGACGAGCCGATCGCGTTCGACTCCGACTGCCGCGAAGGTATCTGCGGCATGTGCGGCCTGATGATTTCAGGTTCGGCGCACGGCCCGGAGAAGACCACGACTTGCCAGTTGCACATGCGCAGCTTCAACGATGGCGAGACCATCACGATCGAGCCGTGGCGGGCCGAGGCCTTCCCCGTCGTCCGCGATCTGGTCGTCGACCGAGGCGCATTCGACCGCATCATCCAGGCCGGCGGCTTCATCTCGGTCAACACCGGTGCTGCCCCTGAGGCGCACTCGGTACCGGTGCCGAAGGTCAAGGCCGACCGCGCCTTCGAAGCCGCCGAATGCATCGGCTGTGGCGCGTGCGTCGCTGCCTGCCCGAACGCCTCGGGCATGTTGTTCATGGGCGCGAAGGTCACCCACCTGGGCGAGCTTCCGCAGGGCCAGCCCGAGCGCTACTCCCGAGTCGTCGACATGGTCAACCAGCACGATGCCGACGGCTTCGGTGGTTGCACCAACATCGGCGAATGCTCCTCGGCTTGCCCTAAGGGCATCCCGCTGGACGTCATCTCGACGCTGAACGGCGACCTGCGTCGCTCGCTGGCGCGCAAGGCATAACACGTAGTACGGCCACCCGAGAGCCCGGTTCCTCACCGAACCGGGCTCTTTGGCATTCGTGAACGTCGCAGTGCATCGGAACTGGCCCGACTCAGATCCCCAAAAAACGCAGGGAAATCATGGGTGCGTCGTCCAGTGATCGATGCACCCTCAATTTCCCTGCGTCTTTTGCGCCCAGCCCGAACCGCGTGAGCAATAACCGGATGAGCACCCGCTTACGCGTTGACCGGCTGGGGTACCCGCTTAGGCACTGACCGGACGGGAGCCTGGGCTGTCCGGGCCCGGTGCCTCCAACGCCGTCGGGACCGCGACCAACGGCGGCGCGTTACTTCGGGCGAAGGACAGTCTGCGTCTGGGTGGTCTTGCCGACCAGTTTGTCGCCATTTCGCAGCTCGGTCTCGACGACGATCGTCGTGCGGCCCACATGTAGCGGGGTGGACGTGGCGATCAACGTGCCACCGCGAACCGCACCCAAGAAGTTAGTCTTCGATTCCATGGTCGATGTGCCGGCGGCATCGGCGGGCAGGTTCTCCACCGCGCACGCGGCACCGGATGCGTCGGCGAGCGCCATGACTGTACCGCCGTGGATCATGCCGTTGGAAGTGCACAGGTCCTCGCGCCACTCGAGCGTCAGCACCGCCTTCTCGGCGCTCACCGTCACCGCCTGTACGCCAAGCGTCGCGCACAACGGCATCAGAGAACGGATCTGTTCGGTTGCCTTCTCATCGTGAGTCATCTTCCGCAGTATTGCGTACGATCGGCCCGCCGGGAATGATCCCAGGGGTGATGGACAACAGCGGAATCGCGCTACTGAGCGACAATGCGGCGGGCGTACACCCGCGCGTGATGACCGCCCTGGCCACAGCCAACGACGGTTACGCGGCCGCATACGGCGCCGACAGCGTGACGTCACAGGCGATCGAGCTACTGCAGGCGGAGTTCGGCAATCGCGCGCAGGTCGCGCTGACAACCACCGGAACAGCGGCGAACGTACTGGGTCTGCGGGCCGTCACAGACTCGTTCAACGCCGTCATCTGCGCGCAGTCGGCGCATCTACATCGCGATGAATGTGGTGCACCGGAGCACTTCTGCGGCTGCACCCTGCTCACCGTCCCGGCCACGGACGGCAAGATCGACGTCGACGGCCTCGACGGCGTGCTGGCTGATCACCAGATGGTGCATCGAGTGCAACCCCGGGTCGTTTCGATCAGCCAATGCACCGAATGGGGCACCGTCTACTCCCCCGATCAGCTCGACGGCCTATCGCAATGGTGTCGCGCGAACGACGTGTTGTTACACGTGGACGGCGCTCGCCTCGCCAACGCAGCGGCCGCGTTGGGGTGCTCGCTGGCCGACGCAGCGACCGGAGCCGACCTGATCTCGTTCGGGTGTAGCAAGAACGGGGCGATGAACGCCGAGTCGGTGATTCTCGCCAGCGAGGCAGCACGGACCTCGGCGCTCGGCTTTCACCACAAGCAAGCGATGCAGTTGACGTCCAAGATGCGGTTCGTCGCCGCGCAGGTGGTGGCGATGTTGACCGATGACCTATGGCTGCGCAACGCGCGGCACGCCAACGCGATGGCGACTCGACTCGCCGACGGAGTACGCGCGGTCCGCGGCGTACGGCTCGCGGTCGGCCAGGTCACCAACTCCGTGTATGCGTACCTTCCGGACGCCGTACTCAACCGGCTCAGCGCCGAAGTTTCCATCCATATCTGGGATCGTCACAGTGGCGTGATTCGACTGATGACCTCGTTCGCGACGACACCACAGGACGTCGATCGTTTTGTCACCGACCTGACCGCGGCGGCGCGAACCTGACACCTAGGAGGTGTAACCGATGAAGCCGTTCAATGCCGATGAGTACGCCGACCGACTTCTGCGGGTCCGGCAAGCAATGTCCGAACAAGGCCTCGACGCAATCATCATCACCAATCCCGAGAATATTTACTATCTCACCGGACTCAATCATCAGGGCTATTTCGCTTATACCTCGCTCATCGTGCCGTTGGAGAGCGAACCTGGGCTGATCACTCGCGCAATGGAGCAAGCGATCGTGCGAGACACGGTCAGCGGCGTACGCCACTTCCCTTACAGTGACGGGGTCGCTCCGCTCCCCCAACCGGAACAACCGCTGGAATCTGCCTCGCCGACGGCGGCGATCGACCCATCACCGATGAGCATCGGCATCTCGGTGACCGAGACGGTTCCTTCGGCGCCAGACTTCGATGCGCCCGTCGACGCGACCTGCGATGCGCTGCGCCAATTGGGATTGACCACGGGTCGAGTCGCGTTCGAGCGCTCCAGCACCTACCTGCCGTACCGGATCGCAGATGGCTTCGTGCGCCGCATGCCGCATATTTCCTGGGCGGACGCCGATGGACTGGTCGCCGACTGCCGTAGCATTCAGTCACCGGCCGAACTGGCATGCACCCGCCAGGCTGCTGCCATTTCGGATGCGATGATCATGGCCGGGACCGCGATGGCTGGGCCGGGGATCCGCGAGCAGGACGTGATGGCCTCGATCTACCAGGTCATGTTCCAGCGGGGAGGTACCTACCCGGCGTTCGTGCCACTGGTGCGGTCAGGTCGCGCGATCTCTCATGAACACGGCACCTGGGATCAGGTCGGTCTACGTCGTCGGGACCTGCTGTTCATGGAAATGGCCGGATGTCGATACCGCTATCACGCCCCGATCGGCCGCCTGACGTACATCGGCGGGGTGAGCCGGGAGTCGGCGCGGATCTACCAGGTCGCACTGGACGCGCTGTACGCCGCGGCCGACGCGCTGCGACCGGGGACGACCGCCGGCGCGGTGTACGACGCATGGCAGGCCGTCGTCGACCGCGCCGGACTGCACCACTACGGACGGCATCACTGCGGCTACATGGTCGGGATCGGGTTCCCACCCAGTTGGTCGGGTTCCGGCGTTCCGCGCGGACTACGTCGCGGGTCAGATCTCGTGATTCGTCCCGGCATGGTCTTTCACCTGATGTCCTGGTTGCTGCGCACCGGGCGCGGCGACGCGTTTTTCTCTGACACGGTCACGGTGACCGAGGACGGCTGCGAGTTTCTCACCCGCGCGCCGCGCGACCTCATCGTCCGCTGAGGTCGGGTGTCCGTCGGCCGACACTCGCGCCCGCCGGGTGGGCGGCGGTGCAGCTCAGGAGTCGAGGGCGGCAAGGCGTCGCTGGACGCCCAAGCAATCGTCGGCAGTCAGCGGCCGCGCGCCGCCCCTCTGTAGGTAGAACGCATCAACCACGGTCGGACCGTAGGACTCGATCACCGCTGCGCGCACCCGCACGCCGGCCTCCTCTATCGCCTGCAACAGCTGGAACAGTAGAGCCGTACGATCGCTGGCCAGCACCTCAACGACGGACGCATCGGTCGCCGCCCCTTCGGGCCACCGGACCGTCATCGGTCGACTCCTTGGCTTGTCGTAGGCGGCCGCCTTCTCCGCCAGCCGTTCGGTGAGGTCCAGCGCACCGTCGGTGGCCCGGCGTAACTGTTCGGTGAGTTCGACGGCCGCGGGCATCGAGCCGAACTGGGGCTCCACGATCAGGTCCAACAGCAACGTGCCGTCGACGTCCGTGAGGCGGGCACGCTGGATGGTCACCGAACGCAACGCGAGCACTCCCGCCACCGAGGACACTCGCACCCGCTCGTCGCGGATCGCGACCAGCAACTGTTGGTACGCCCCGGGGGCGCGACCGATCACCATCGCGAACGGTTCGTCCGGCGCAGCACCGAGCACGTGACCGGCCAGATCGTCGATCACATCGAGGTCCTCGACTATCTCCCCCGCCATCGTCGCCTTGACCCGGGTCACGAGTTCGACCTGTAGCGCGGTCTTCCACGGCGAGTGGGCGCCCGGACCGGTGGCACGAGCGTCGGCGAGCGTGAGCGCATGCAACAGGTCTACGACCAGCGGCGACGGGCCGAGCGAATCGATGACTTGTTCAACGGTGCGCGGGTCGGACAGGTCTCGACGCTGCGCCGTAGTCGATAGCAACAGGTGATGCAGCACCACCCGCTGGACCACCTCGCGGTCGCGCTCACTAAAGCCCATCCGCGCCATCACCGCGCCCGCGATTCGGGCTCCGACAACGCTGTGATCGCCCGGCTGCCCCTTACCTAGGTCATGCAGCAGCGCACTGATCCGGACCAGGTCGGGTCTGCTGGACTGCACATCGACAACATCGGTCTCCAGCACGGTCTGCAGCAGGTGCCGGTCGACGGTGAACACGTGCACCGCGTTGTGTTGCGGGAGGGAGCGCACGTGCCGCCATTCCGGTAGCAATCGCTCCAGCAGCCCGTGCTGATCGAGCGAATCCCACACCGCCAGCATCGGCGCACCGGCCGCGAGCAGCGCATCGAGGTCACGGCGCATTTCCTCACTCCACAGGCCGAGGTCTGCTGGTCCCTCGATCCGAAGCCTGTCCAAGGTAAACGTCGAGATCGGCAAGTCGGCATTCGCAGCCGCTCGCGCGACGCGCAGCAGCAGGCCCACATCGGACGCCGGTGACGCGCTGCGGGCGAGCACCACCTCGCCGTTCTGCGCGACGACGTCTTTAGCCAGGCCGCGGCGCAAGGAGCCCACTCGACTCGGCCGGCGCAACCGCTCACGCAGGCTTGCCGGTTCCTCTGCCCGACGACGAGCCGCCCGCCGAAACGCGCTGTCCAGCGCGTACGCGATCGTCCGGCCCGCGGAATTCACCTCCCGCAATAGTTGCGTTGCCGAGTCGATCCCTAGCGCCTCGGCGATCGCGGGGCGGTCCTGCGCAAGCAACAGGTCATTGCGCTTACCGGCGTGCCGGTGTACTTCACCGCGCACGTCCAGCAACAAGTTGACCGCATCGTCGAGCCCGCGCCGTACGTCGATGAGTTGCGCTCGCGCCAGCGCCCGCAAGATCGTTGCGTCCCGCAGACCTCCGTACGACTGCTTGAGATCCGGCTGCAGTAAGTAGGCGACCTGGCCGAACAGGTCCGCACGTTCGCGGATCATGAGTTGCAGTTCCGCCGCGCGCGTCGCCGCGTTCACCCGCCACGCCTCAGCGACCCGGCCGCGAGCCTCGGCCGCGATTTCCGCAGATCCCGCGATGAACCGCAGGTCCAGCATGCCCAGCGAGACCTTGATGTCCGACGCCGCTAATGTCGCAGTTTCGCGGACCGTGCGCACGGAGTGATCCAGCCCCAGGCCGCTGTCCCACACCGGGTACCAAATCGCATCGGCAACCTCGGCAACCTGCGAACGCCTCAGGTCATGCAACAGGACCAGGTCCAGATCGCTGTGCGGAGCGGGTTCCTCACGCCCGAGGCCACCGACCGCTACCAGCGCGACCGGGCGGTCTGCAGGCACGAGCTCGGTGAGCCATCCGTCGTACAGCTCGGTGAGCCGTCGCCGCAACTCACGACCGACCAGGTGGCTGTTAGCCAACAGTCGGTTGCGAGCCTCACGGATCGACGGGCCCACCTTGGTGAGCCCCTCAGAGGGCGTCGGCGCCACGTTCGCCGGTCCGCACTCGGACGACAGTATCCAGGCTGGAGACCCACACCTTGCCGTCGCCGATTTTCCCGGTGCCCGCGGCGCGGACGATCTCGTCCACGATTTCCGACGCCGACCGCTCGTCGGCGAGCACCTCTAACTTGATCTTCGGCACGAGGTCGACCTCGTACTCAGAGCCCCGGTAGATCTCGGTGTGGCCCTTTTGCCTGCCATACCCGGAAACCTCGCTGATCGTCATCCCCGAGACGCCGAGCGACTCCAGGGCTTCCTTCACGTCGCCGAGCATGAACGGTTTGATGACTGCGGTTACGAGCTTCATAACTCTTTACCTTCTCATTCCTTCTCGGATGGTGCGGAGGGCAGCAGGTCCCGTCCCGAAGCGCCCCGGCTCGAATCGCCGAACTCATACGCCGTCTCACTATGCATGGACTGGTCCAGGCCAGTGATCTCGGTCTCGGTGTCGACACGGTGCGGTAGGAGGAATCCGACCAACTTACCGAGAATGAATGTACCGATGAAAGAGAACGCCATCGCTGCGACAACGGCCAGCACTTGTTTGCCGAGCAGTACTGCACCGCCGCCGACGAGCAGTCCGTCGTCGGTCACGACCGAGTTAATCGAGGATGTCGCGAACAGGCCGACGGCCAACGATCCCCACAGACCACCGATGAGGTGCACGGCCACAACGTCGAGCGCATCGTCGACCTTGACCTTCTCTTTCAGCCCCAGGCTGGCGGCGCACAGTACGCCGGCGATGAGGCCGATCGCGATCGCCGCAAGCGGAGTGACGAAGCCCGCACAGGGCGTGATCGCCACCAAGCCCGCGACGGCGCCAGAGGCTGCACCGAGTGTCGTTGACGAACCGTGCCGAAGCTTCTCGTAACCGAGCCAGCCTGCCATCGCGGCGGCCGGGGCGGCAGCGGTGTTGATGAACGCGATCGCCGCCAGTTGCGTGTTGCCATCGTTCACACCGAGCGCCGAGCCGGCATTGAAACCGAACCAGCCGAACCACAGCAAGCCCGCACCGAGCAGCACCAGCGGCATGCTGTGTCCGCGCATCGCGTCCTTGCCGTAGCCGCGGCGACGCCCCAGGACAATCGCCATCGCCAGACCCGCGACGCCCGCGTTGATGTGAACAACAGTTCCACCGGCGAAGTCAAGCGCACCTAGTTCGGCGATCCAGCCGGACGGGGACCACACCCAGTGTGCCAGCGGCGCGTAGATCACGGTCAGCCACAACACGCCGAACAGCACGAACGCCCCGAACCTCCAGCGGTCTGCGGTCGCGCCGGTCACGAGCGCGAGCGTAATGATGGCGAACGTCATTTGGAACGCGGCGAAGACCAGCGGTGGTACAGCAAGGTCCTCAAGCCCAGGAATGGCCTGCGACGGATCAGTCATGCCGAAGAAGTCCAGGTTGCCTATGAAGGCATTTCCGTCGCCGAACGCGAGCGAGAACCCGATGACGACCCACACGACGGCACCGATCATGATCGCGGCGAAGTTCTGCATGAGCATCGCCAGGACGTGTTTGGCGCGCACCATCCCGCCGTAGAAGAACGCCAAGGCGGGCGTCATGAGGAATACAAGTGCTGCACTGATGAGGACCCAGGCAATCGACCCTGTGTCGAATCCAGCCTCCTCAGCCGGCGCAGCGAGTACCGAGGTCAGCATCTGTGGCCTCTCCTTCGTGCTGAAAGTGTGGACGCGCGATCGCATCCGGGGATTCGTAAAGTCTGTGCGAGGCGTGTTTCCTGACCCGGCGCGCTGCAGTTTCCGCTCCGTAACCAACCGGCGGCCTGGATGAACATCGTGTTACAAGGTGCTCACGGTCTACTCGCCCGTACACGCGCCAACTATCACAATCGGTCGCGGTACCAACACCTGGGGCCGAGTGTCACAATGGGTGGTACGCCTCTCGCACGGTCGATCTGGCTTGCCCGTGGATCGGGTGTTCTCGATATAGGAATGGGGTCGCTTGTCGATGGCGAAGGAAACCAAACAGCTGCAGCGCGTCGTGATCCGTATCGCTGGCGATTCAGGCGACGGTATGCAGTTGACCGGGGACCGATTCACTACCGAGACGGCCGCGTTCGGCAACGACCTCTCCACGCTGCCGAACTTCCCCGCCGAGATCCGCGCTCCTGCCGGAACCCTCGCTGGCGTGTCTAGTTTCCAGCTACATTTCGCTGACTACGACATCGTCACGCCCGGCGATTCGCCGGACGTGCTGGTAGCGATGAACCCCGCCGCGCTCAAGGCCAACATCAACGACGTCCCGGACGGTAAGGACGTCATCGTCAACACCGACGAGTTCACCAAGCGCAACCTGTCCAAGGTCGGCTACGGTTCGAATCCACTGGAGGACGATTCGCTCGAGCGGGTCCGCGTTCACCCCGTACCGCTGACCTCGCTGACCGTTGACGCACTCGCCGAATTCGAGATCGGCAAGAAGGACGCGCAGCGTTCGAAGAACATGTTCGCGCTCGGGCTGCTGTGCTGGATGTACAACCGGCCGACCGAGGGCACCGCGGAATTCCTGCACAAGAAGTTCGCGAAGAACCCGGTGATCGCCGAGGCGAACATCGCCGCGTTCAACGCCGGTTGGGCGTACGGCGAGACCACCGAGTCGTTCTCGGTCTCGTACGAAGTCGCCCCCGCGAAACTGCCCGCCGGGACCTACCGCACCATCACCGGGAACAAGGCGCTCGCGTACGGCCTGGTTACCGCCGCTGACCGCGCGGGCCTGCCGATTTTCCTCGGCTCGTACCCGATCACCCCGGCCTCGGACATCCTGCACGAACTATCGGCGCTGAAGTCGTTCAACGTGCTCACCTTCCAGGCCGAGGACGAGATCGCCGGTGTCGCGTCCGCGCTCGGCGCAGCATTCGGCGGCCACCTCGGCGTGACCACGACATCTGGCCCCGGTGTGGCGCTGAAGGCCGAGACGATCGGGTTAGCGGTATCGCTGGAGTTGCCGCTGTTGATCGTCGACGTCCAGCGCGGCGGCCCGTCCACCGGACTGCCGACGAAGACCGAACAGGCTGATCTGCTGCAGGCGGTGTATGGACGTAACGGCGAATCACCGGTGCCGGTGATCGCTGCGCAGTCACCCGGCGACTGTTTCACCAGCGCGATCGAGGCAGCGCGGATCGCGCTGACCTACCGCACGCCAGTGATCCTGCTGTCGGACGGCTACCTCGCTAACGGCTCAGAACCGTGGCGGGTACCGACCGTAGAAGACATCCCCAAGATCGAGTTGAATCTCGCCACTGAGCCCAACGGCCCAGATGGATCGTTCCTGCCATACAAGCGTGATGAAGGAACGCTGGCCCGTGCATGGGCTATCCCAGGCACCAAGGGCCTCGAGCACCGCGTCGGCGGTATCGAGAAAGCCAACGAAAGCGGCGAGATCTCCTACGATCCGGACAATCACGACTTGATGGTGCGGTTGCGCCAGGCCAAGGTCGACGCGGTCGCGTCGACGTACAACGCGACAGAGATCGACGACCCCTCGGGATCGGCGAAGGTGCTGGTGTTGGGCTGGGGCTCGACGTACGGCCCGATCACCGCCGGCGTACGTCGTGTCCGAGCGTCCGGGGGCAAGATCGCTCAGGTGCATCTGCGGCACGTCAACCCACTGCCGGAAGACCTGGGCAAGATCCTGGCCGAGTACCAGCGGGTGATTATCCCCGAGATGAACCTCGGACAATTGCGGACGCTGGTTCGCGCGAAGTACTTGGTGGATGCCGAAGGCTACAACATGGTGCGGGGGCTTCCGTTCGGCGCCGCCGAACTGGCCGGCGCATTCGGCGAGATCCTGAATGAGGTGGAGGGCTGATGCGCAACGAAGTGCTACTAGGCATGCCAAAGGTTGGCGGCATGGACGGAGTCCCGCTCACAGACGATAAGCAGACCCGCAAGGAGTTCACCTCATCCTCCGAGGTCCGCTGGTGTCCCGGATGCGGTGACTACGCGATCCTCGCCGCCTTCCAAGGTTTCTTGCCCGAACTCGGGGTTAAACGCGAGAACGTCGTGATGATCTCCGGCATCGGGTGCTCGTCGCGATTCCCGTATTACGTCGACACCTACGGAATGCACTCCATCCACGGTCGGGCACCAGCGATCGCGACCGGTCTGGCTACTGCCCGTGAGGACCTATCGGTATGGGTCATCACCGGCGACGGCGATGCCCTGTCGATCGGCGGCAATCACCTCATCCACGCGCTTCGACGCAACGTGAACATCAAGATCCTGCTGTTCAACAACCGGATCTATGGACTCACCAAGGGCCAGTACTCCCCGACCTCCGAGCCCGGCAAAGTCACCAAGTCCACCCCGGTCGGTTCATTGGACACGCCGTTCAGCCCGGTCTCGCTCGCACTCGGCGCCGAGGCGTCTTTCGTAGCGCGCACGATCGATTCCGACCGCAAACACCTGACCTCCGTACTTACCGCCGCCGCGCATCACAACGGATCTGCTCTGGTCGAGATCTACCAGAACTGCAACATCTTCAATGATGGCGCGTTCGACATCTTGAAGAACCCGGATACCCGCGACGAAGCGATCGTGCCGCTCGAGCACGGCCAGCCACTCGTCTTCGGTACCGAGCGGCCGCGCGCCGTCGTTCAGCGCGGTTTCTCTCTCGAGGTTGTCGACGCGGACTCCGTGGATGCATCCGAAGTCGTCGTCCACGACTCCACGATCAAGGACCCGTCCTACGCCTACGCTCTATCGCGACTGTCCGGCACTGATCTCACGCACACCCCGATGGGCATCTTCCGGCAGATCAAGCGTCCGACGTACGACTCGGCCGCGCAGCAGCAGCTGAAAGCGCAGATCGAGGCCGGACCAAACGACCTCAACGCGTTGCTGCACGGCAACAACACTTGGACCGTCGCCTAGCGCCCACCTGGCAGCGATGCCGGCGACGAGCCGGCCGATACGTCACGCTAACGGTTCTATAGCGCGACCGTCGCTGCGGCATGTCTCCCTCAGATGCCGAGCCTCACATGCCAAAGGCGTCGGCGTACACGATCGGCCCGCGAGGAGTGGGGCGGTCCGGATCGAGCGCCAACGCGAGGAAGGCATCATCCGGTACGTCGAAAGGCGCGCGCACGCCGAAGCCGGACGCCGGGGTGAACCCGAACCGCGGGTAGTACTCGGCGTGCCCGAGTACGACGACCAGGTTCTCGCCAAGGTCTGCCGCAGCCGACAAACCAGAGCGGATCGCGGCGGACCCGGCACCGGTGCGTTGGACTGACGGCGCAACCGCGCACGGAGCGAGCGCGAGTGCCGGTTCACCGCCAACTGTGCAGCGGGTCAACAGCGAGTACCCCATGACGTCATCGCGCTGATCGAGGGTCACGATCGACAGTTCGCCGATCCATGCGCCAGGGTCAGCGCGGAGCGCATCAACGAGGTCGGCCTCATCCTCGCGCTCGAATGCCGCGGCATTGATGCGGTGGATCGCGCCGATGTCCTCGGGCCGCTCGGGCCGCGTAGTCCAACTCATACGGTCACGCTTTCACACGGCGTCGGCGTACGTCGACGGATTTAGTACGCGGCTGTGAGTGCACAGGGCAATCCGCACTCGCGTCCAGCGGCGTGTCTGCTCGCTCCGACTCGTCCCCCGCCGCCACCCGGCGACCGGGTGGCGTTGGGGCCGGCGGATCACGGGAGCCGCCTGGGTCCTAGTTGGAGCGGGTCTGCATGAAGTCGACGAGTGCTTCCAGCGATTCACGTGGGACGCCTTCGGGCAATAACGCGAGCTGCGCGCGGGCACGTTCGACGTACTGCCCGAGCACTTCGCGCGCCTGCGCCATACCGCGCGAGTTACGCAGCAGCTCAAGCGCTTCGCGGTGCGGCTCATCCTCGGTAAGCGGTCCGGACTGCAGCAGGCTCCGCAACCGCTCATCGCTCAATGGATCAGCCAAGGTAAACAGCATCGGCAACGTATGCACACCCTCGCGCAAGTCGGTGCCGGTCGCCTTCCCGAGATCCACCTCGTCGGAGGTGATATCGATGAGGTCGTCAGAGAGTTGGAAGGCCATCCCGATGGCCTCACCGAACTCGGTCATCGCCGTAACGATGTCTGGTGACGCTCCGGCGAACATCGCGCCGAACCGACCGGACGTCGCGATCAACGAGCCGGTCTTGCCCGCGAGCACCTGAAGGTAGCGATCGATCGGATCGACGCCTTCGGGAGCGGCCACCGTCTCCTGGATCTGCCCCGTCACCAACCGTTGGAAGGTTTCCGCCTGAATTCGGACCGCGTCCGGTCCAAGTTCGGCGACCAAGATCGAAGCGGCGGCGAACAGGTAATCGCCGGCGAGAATGGCGATGCTGTTGTCCCAGCGTGCATTCGCGCTCAACGCGCCGCGGCGGATCTCGGCCTCGTCCATCACGTCGTCGTGATAGAGCGTGGCGAGGTGGGTCAGTTCAACCACCACCGCGGCCTTGTCGACGTCCACGCTGCCCGGCTTGCCCAGTTGGGACGCGAGCAGCACCAGCAGTGGCCGGAACCGCTTACCGCCTGCCTGGGCGAGGTGCTTGGCCGCGTGATCCAGCGTCAAATCGTCGCTGGAGCAAGCCTGCATCAACATCGTCTCGACACGTTCCAGCCCAGAACGCAACGACTGGGCGATCCGTTCGTCGCCGAATTCAACTCCGGCGACGATACGGCTCGAACCACCCACAGCTGAGGGCATCCGCTAGCCCACGAACTGCGTGGCCTTAGCCACCAGGTCGAGCAGAGGCCCTGGGAACACACCGAACAACACCGTCAGTGCAGTGGTCACCCAGATGACGACGTCCGTGGAGGTACCCGGCTCTTCGATGAGTGCGACGTCGTCTTCCGGCGCATGGAAGTACATCAGCACGATCAACCGCAGGTAGAACACCGCAGTCACCGCGCTCAGCAGCAGCGCGACAACAACCAACCAGGCGTAGTCGGCCTCGATCGCTGCGCTGAATGCCTGGAACTTACCGATGAAACCAGCGGTCAACGGGATACCGGTCATCGACAACATCAGGACGGTCATGATTCCAGCCAGCAATGGCTTGCGGCGTCCCATTCCCTTCCAGTCAGACAACCGCGACGATTCGCCGTCCTGACGACGGACCAGGCTGACGCACGCGAATGCGGCGATCGAGCTCAGACCGTAGGTGATGATGTAGAACATCACTGCACTCACGCCAGACTCGGTGTTCGCCAGCACCGCGACCAGGATGAACCCCGCGTGCGCGATCGATGAGTACGCCAGCATCCGCTTGAGGTCCGTCTGCGCGATACCGAACAGGCCACCGACGAGCATCGACACGATCGCGAACGCGGCCAACACGGGCTGCCACTGCGTGGGTACGGCGGTGTATCCGATGTACAGCACGCGCAGCAGCGCCACGAACGCGGCCAACTTCGTCGCCGCCGACATGAAGCCCGCGATCGGGGTCGGCGATCCCTGGTAAACGTCCGGCGTCCACTGATGGAACGGCGCGATACCCGCCTTGAAGAACAAGCCGACCAGCAGCAAGCCCAACCCCAGAAGCATCAACGGGTCTTGACCGAAGTTGTTGGTGGTCTCGGTGAAGATGTCCCGCAGGTCGACCGAGCCGGCGTAGCCGTAGATCAGCGCGATGCCGTAGATAAAGAAGCCGGAGCCGAACGAGCCCAGCAGGAAGTACTTGACCGCGGCCTCCTGCGACAGCAGGCGACGCCGACGGTTCAACCCGGCAATCAAGTACAGCGGCAGCGAGAAGACCTCAAGCGCGATGAACATGACGATCAAGTTGTTGCTCGCCACGAAAATCATCATGCCGGCGATCGCGAACAACGACAGCGGGAAGACCTCGGTTTGCACGCGTTGCGAGGCCAGCAGCGCGCGATCGGCGCGTGAGCCGACCGGCAGCGCGGCTTCAGCAACGAAGTGCGACACGCGGTTAGTGCCGACCTTGTCCAGGCTGCGGTCGGCGTACAGCATGGTCGCCAGCAGGCCGAACACCAGCAACGCCGCCATGCTCAGCAGCGCAGGCGCATCGATCGCAATCGCGCGACCAAGGGTCAACGTGTGCGTGGAGCGCTCGGCAAAGGTGGCGATCAACGCGGCGAAGATCGCCACGACGCTCAGGCCGACCTGCGAGGGGAATCGCGCCGCACGCGGCGCGAACGCCTCCACAAGGACGCCGATGCACGCGGCGGCCAGCATGATCAATATCGGCGACAGCGCCGAGTATGCGATCGACGGGAGCTCAATCGCGGCTAGGTGGTTCACTTGCCGTCTCCGTTCGCGGACGCGTTGACGGGGGCGCCCGGATTATCGATACCGACATCGGTCTGCAGGGTCTGCTCAACCGCAGGGTTGATGATGTCCAACACCGGCTGCGGGTAGAAGCCCAGAATGAACACGATCGCGACCAAAGGGCCGAGGACCCACGACTCGCGCGTCGTCAGGTCGCCGAACGCACGTTGACGAACCGACTTCTTGGTCCGCAATTTCACCGCGACCGCAGCGTCGGACTCCAGGACCTCCTCGTCCACCACGGCATCGTGATCGATGTTGTCGTCCGTGTTCGGCACGACTCCGCGGGCAGGTCCGTGCAGCATCCGCTGAACGAGCCACAGAATGTACAGCGCGGCCCACACGATGCCGATGGTCGCCAAGATCGTGAACACCGGCTCACGGCCGTACGAGCCGATCAACACCAGAAACTCCGATACGAAGGAGTTCGTGCCGGGCAACGCAAGGCCGGCGAGGCCGGCGATGAAGGTGATGCCGGCCAGCCAGGGGGCCACCCGGAACACGCCACCGTAATCGGAGATCTTGCGGCTGCGGCCGCGGGCGATGATCATGCCGACCGCGAGTAGCAACAAGCCGGTGGAGATTCCGTGGTTGAACATGTACAGCACAGCGCCGGCCAACGACTGCGTAGTGAACGCGAAGATGCCCAACGCGATGTAGCCGAAGTGCGCGATCGAGGTGTACGTGACGAGCTTCTTCGCGTCGTCCTGTCCGATCGCCTGGAACGCGGCGTAGAAGATGCCGATCACGGCCAGCACCAGCACCAGCGGCGCCAGATCACGCGACGCGTCCGGGAACAGCCCGAGGCAGTAGCGCAGGAAACCGTACGTACCGACCTTGTCGAGGATGCCGACAAGCAGCACGGTGGTGCCGATCGGACCTGCACCGCCGGAGGCCGGCAGCCAGGTGTGCAGCGGCACCAGCGGTGCCTTGATCGCTAGCGCGATGAAGAAGCCGAGGAACAGCCAGGTCTGTGTCGTGCTGGACAGCTCCAGCTGACTCAGCGCCTCCCAGGAGAAGGTCGCCTCCCCCAGTTGATCCTTGCTCACGACGTACAGGCCGATGACGCTGGCCAGCATCACCAGACCGCCGACGAGGCTGTAGATGATGAACTTCATCGCGGCGGCCCGACGGCGCGAGGCGCCGTATCCACCGATCAGGAAGTACGTCGGAATCAGCATGGCTTCGAAGAAGACGTAGAACAGGAACACGTCGGTCGCGGCGAACACGCCGATCATGAAGACCTGCAGCACCAGGATCCAGGCGAAGTACCGCGCCTGGTTACCGACGGCCGGGATCGAGTCTTCATCGTCCCCGGGCTGATTGATGTCATCGCCGAGCGAGCGCCGCTTCCACGACGCGATCATCACGACCGGCACCAGGATCGTGGTCAGCAGGATCATCAGCAGCGCGATGCCGTCGACACCGAGCGAGAAGCTGACGCCGAGCGAGTCGATCCAACCGACGCTGGAGGTGAACTGCAGTCGTGCACCGTCGGCGTCGAAGGTGAGGACCATCGCGATGGCGATCACTAGTTCTAGCAGCGCGAAACCGACGGCTGCCTTCTTGGCAATCTGCTCCCCCGCCTCGTCGCGGCCGACCACGGCCACCACGATCGCGCCGAGTAACGGCAGCAGGATCAGCAGGAAGAGGAAAGGAAAGTTGCTCACGCGAACCTCACCGCCAGTAGCGCGATGATCACAGCGACCACGCCCACGAGCATTGACAATGCATAGCTACGAACCGCTCCGTTCTGGATGCGGCGTACACGCGTCGAAGTAGCACCCACGCCACCCGACAGCCCGTTGACGGCGCCGTCCACACCGTGATCCTCGATCCACAGCGAGGCGCGGGTAAGCGCCAAGCCCGGCTTCTCGAACACCGCTTCGTTGAACTTGTCGCCGTACAGGTTGGCGCGAGCGGCGGCCACCAGTGGCGAGACCCTCGCGGGAGCAACCTTCGGGATCTCGCGCTTCGGGCCGAAGAGCAGGACGCCGAGCGCGACACCGCCGACGATGAAGACCAGCGTGATCGCCAGCAACACGCCCGACGGAATCGGGCTCTCCTCCATCGCGTGGTGCAGGTCGATCGGCGCACCGAGGCTGGTAGATAGCCAGTCCGGCAGCACCGCGGCCAGCCACACACCACCGCCGAGCGAGCCGATCGCCAGGATCATCATCGGAACCGTCATGGTCGCCGGCGACTCATGCGGGTGAACGTCGTCGTCCCACCGCGGTTTACCGAAGAAGGTCATGCACATCAGTCGGGTCATGTAGAACGCCGTCAGACCGGCACCGAGCAGCGCCGCTCCGCCGAGCAGCCATCCCTCGACGCCGCCGCGTGCGAATCCGGCCTCGATGATCGGGTCCTTGGAGAAGTAACCCGACAGCGGCGGGATGCCGATCAATGCCAGGTAGCCGAGCGTGAAGGTCACGAACGTGATCTTCATGTGCTTCCACAAGCCACCGAACTTGCGCATGTCTACTTCGTCGTTCATGCCATGCATGACCGAACCGGCACCGAGGAAGAGGCCGGCCTTGAAGAAGCCGTGCGCGACGAGGTGCACGATCGCCAGCGCGTATACACCAGGGCCAAGCCCCACCGCGAGGAACATGTAACCGATCTGCGAGACGGTCGAGTACGCCAACACCTTCTTGATGTCGTCATAGGCGCAACCGGCCACGCAGCCGTACAGCAACGTGATGGCGCCGACGATCGTGACGACCAGGCGCGCCGTATCGGTCGCGTCGAAGATCGGGTTCGAGCGGGCGATCAGGTAGACGCCCGCGGTCACCATCGTTGCCGCGTGGATCAGCGCCGACACCGGGGTCGGACCTTCCATCGCGTCCGGCAGCCACGCTTGCAGCGGGACCTGACCGGACTTGCCGCAGGCGCCGAGCAACAGCAGCAGGCCGATTGCGGTGACCAGTCCGCCAGTGAGCGTGCCGACGGAGTTGAACACGTCGGCGTACTGCGTGCTGCCGACCTTGGTGAACATGATGAAGATTGCGATCGCAAGACCGACGTCACCGACGCGGTTCATGATGAACGCCTTCTTCGCGGCCGTAGCCGCAGCCGGACGCTTGTTCCAGAACGAAATCAGCAGGTATGAGGCGACACCGACGCCTTCCCAGCCGAAGTACAGCGCGACGTAGGAGTTACCGAGCACGAGCAGCAACATCGCGGCGACGAACAGGTTCAAGTACGCGAAGAACTTGCGACGTTCGGGGTCATGGCTCATGTAGCCGATCGAATAGATGTGGATCAACGACCCGACACCGGTAATCAGCAGCACGAACGTGATCGACAGCGGATCGAGCAAAAGGCCGGCGTCGATCTTGAGTTCACCCGAAGCCGTCCAGGTGAACATGTGCAGGTTCTGCGCCCGCGAGTCGGCGCCCTTGAGCTGGAAGAACAGGAACAGCCCGAGTACGAACGACAGGATGGGCATAGCGCAACCGAGCAGGTGGCCCCACGCGTTCGCGCGTTTGCCGAGCAACAGCAGCACGATGGCGCCGGCCGCCGGCAACGCGATCAGCAGCCACATGAGGTTGAACGGTGCGCCCGCGGTGACCGCGTCAACCTGATCGGCGGCGAGATTCATAGAGGTCGTCACATTCGTCCCTTAGTACTTCAGCAGGTTCGCATCGTCGACCGAGGCCGAACGGCGGGTACGGAAGATGGCCATGATGATCGCCAGACCAACGACGACTTCCGCCGCCGCGACCACCATCACGAACAGCGCCATAACCTGGCCTTCGAGCTGACCATGCATGCGGCCGAACGTCACTAGGGTCAGGTTCGCCGAATTGAGCATGAGCTCGATCGACATGAACACGACGATCGCGTTTCGGCGCACGAGCACGCCAATCGTGCCGAGCGTGAACAGGATGGCCGCGAGGACCAAGTAAGCGACGGGATTCACGCGTCCTGCCCTTCCTGCGTGTTGGTCTTTACCTGCCGCAGCGTGCCATCAGATGCACGGCCGATCAGATGCCCTCGGGACATCGGCAGCATTTCAACGCCGGTGGACTGGCTCTCCGGCGCAATCGTGCCGTCAGGCAGCAAGGCCGGCGTAGCGACCGAGTGTGAGGTCGCGAATACGCCCGGTCCAGCGAGCGGATGTGGCGCATCGGATGCGAAACGCTCCAGCGCGCGCGCCTTCTGTCCCTTGGGCTTGCCCCGCTCGATGTGTGCGAGCACCATCGCGCCGACCGTGGCGGTAATCAGCAAGGCGCCCGTCAGTTCGAACGCGAACAGGTAATCGGTGAAGATCAGCGCGGCGAGTCCCTCGACGTTTCCGCCGGCGGCCGCGGTCGCGTCATTGAGTCCGAGGGAGGGCACGTCGTGCATGGACTTGTAGACGACCACGCCCACGAGGCTGGCGAAGCCCACGCCGAACCACGCCGCGTAAGCGCGTTGTCCGCGCAACGTCTCGATTAGCGAATCGGACGCGTCGCGACCGACCATCATCAGCACGAACACGAACAGAATCATGATCGCGCCGGTGTAGACGATGATCTGAGTGACCCCGAGGAACGGTCCCATCTGCGCCATGTAGAACACGCCCAGGCTGAGCATCGTCGCGACCAGCCACAGCGCCGAATGGATCGCGTTGCGGGAGAACAGCATCCCGATCGCGCCGAGCACCGCGACCGGCGCCATTACGTAGAACAGCGCCGTCTCGCCGCTGGACATCACCCCCGGCGCGTTCGCCAGGATGGTCGTCAGTTCGGTCATTTAGCCGACTCCTCCTGAGTACGCAACGAGCCGTTCTCGAAGTCGCGCAGCAACTCCGGCCCATTCACGTAGTAATCCTTCTCGTCCTCGCCGAGGCGCATCGGATGCGGCGGCTGCTCCATCCCCGGCAACAGTGGGGCCAGCAGGTCCTCCTTGGTCCAGATGAGGTCCTGACGGTTGTCATTCGCGAGCTCGTAGTCGTTGCTCATGGTCAGCGAACGCGTCGGGCACGCCTCGATGCACAGCCCACAGCCGATGCACCGTAGGTAGTTGATCTGGTAGATCTTCCCGTAGCGCTCACCGGGCGAGAATCGCTGCTCATCGGTGTTGTCGCCACCTTCGACATATATCGCGTCAGCGGGGCAAGCCCAGGCGCACAACTCGCAACCGACGCACTTCTCCAGACCGTCCGGGTGACGATTGAGTACGTGCCGACCGTGGTAGCGCGGCTGAACGTCAACCTTGACTTCCGGGTATTTCAGCGTCGCGCGCTTACGGAACATGGTCGTGAAAGTCAGCCCGAAACCCTGCAGGGGGCCGGGCAGGAAGCTCTTAGCCATCGGAGGACTCCTTCGCTGAGATCGCGCCGGCCGACGTACGACCGCTCACCCGGGGGGTACGCCCACCGCTGGTGGGTCGCGCGCCAGGCACGGCGAGGTTCATTGGCGGGATCGGGAACGCGGGGTTGGCGTTGATGTTGTCGATCGGTTTCTCCGGGCGCTTGACGTAGAGCACCGCGCCGGCGATCACCATCACCGCGAAAATTCCGGAAGCGATCCAGCCCCACGTCGGCATCTTGTCGCCGTTCTGCAACATTCCGGTGCGGATCAAACCAAGGAACATCGTCCAAGCCAGCGCGGCCGGGATGAGAACCTTCCAACCCAGCGCCATGAACTGGTCGTAGCGCATACGCGGCAGAGCGCCTCGCAGCCAGACGAAGAACGACAGGAACAATGCGGTCTTGCCCAAGAACCAGAGCATCGGCCACCAGCCGGAGTTCGCGCCCTCCCAGAACGTATCGATCCAGAATGGCGCTCGCCAACCGCCGAAGAACATCGTCGTCGCTAGTGCCGACACGGTCGCCATATTGATGTACTCAGCGAGGAAGAACATCGCGAACTTCATCGACGAGTACTCGGTGTGGAAACCACCGACAAGTTCGGATTCGGCCTCGGCAAGGTCGAACGGTGCGCGGTTGGTCTCGCCCACCATCGCGATCACATACAGGATGCAACTGATCGGCAGCATCCAGAAGAACCAACCGCGGATCCCCTGTGCAGCAACGATCTCCGAGGTCGACATGGTGCCGGCCCACATGAAGACGCCGACGATCGCCAAGCCCATCGCGATCTCGTAAGAAATAATCTGCGCAGTCGAGCGCAAACCACCGATCAAGGGATAGGTCGAGCCGGACGACCAACCGGCCAGGATGATGCCGTAGGCGCCGACCGACGCGCATGCGAGGATCACCAGGACGCCGACCGGGGTGTCGGTGAGTTGCAGCGGCGTCTGTTCGCCGAACATGCTCACCATCGGTCCCACCGGAATGACCGAGAAAGCCATATATGCCGGCACTGCGACGATCACGGGCGCGATCCAGTACACCGGCTTGTCGGCCATCTTAGGGATGACCTCTTCCTTGAAGGCCAGCTTGATGCCGTCGAACAGGGACTGCAGCATGGCCCAGGGGCTGTTGCGGTTCGGTCCGGTGCGGTTCTGCATGTAGCCGATGAGCTTGCGTTCCCACAGGATCATCGCCAACACGATCAGCACTAGCAGCACGAAGACGCCGACAGCCTTGATCAGCGTGATCCAGAACGGATCGTGCCCGAAATCCTCAAGAGTGGGTACGTCCGCCGGCAGTGCGGCAGCGAGCGAGTACATCAGTTCTGACCTCCGGCCGAGATACGTACAGCGGAGCCGATCGCCACTTGCAGCTCGCGCCGCACATGGCTACCTGGTGAGTTCATCGGGATCCACACGACACGATCGGGCATGTCGGTGATTTCCAGCGGAAGGCTGACCGCACCGTGGTCGCTGCCGACGGTCACGATGTCGCCGTCGACCGCACCGATCTCAGTGGCGGTATCCGGCGAGAGCCGCACGATCGAGGGGCGCGCGGTCCCTTGCAGGTGCTTCTCCTCCACCTGCAATGTTCCGGAGTCGACGAGTCGGCGCCATGAGGAAAGGATCGCCGATCCTGCTGGCGGCTGCTCCGGCAACGGTGCGCCCGTCATGTGGACCGGGTTCGGCCGACGCTCGGTAGAGCCGAGCCGATCGATTTCCGCGATGGCCTGCGGCGCGGTCAGCAGGCCCAATTCGATATTCAACTCGTCAGCGAGCATGCTCAGCACGCGCGCATCGGACGGTACGCCGACGGAGTGGATCGTGGCCTCGAAGGGGCGGCGACGCCCCTCCCAGTTGATGAACGTGCCGGACTTCTCGACCACCGGCGCGACCGGGAGGACGACGTCTGCCCATTCCGTCGCAGCGGACGGCAGCATTTCCAGGCTGATCACGAACTTCGATGCCTTCATCGCGTCGATGGCCAACTGAGGGTTCGGCAGGTCGTACGGGTCAACGCCGCCGATCAACAAACCACCGAGGTCGCCGTCGCGGGTCGCCTCCAGGATGCCGGTCGTATCGCGCCCGACTTCGCCAGGGATCGATGTACGCCACACCGTCTCCAACTCGGCGCGAGCACCGATATCGGCGACCAGCCGTCCACCGGGCAACATCGAGGGCAGGGCGCCGGTATCGATCGCGGCCCGCTCGCCTGCGCGACGTGGAATCCATGCGATGCGGACACCGTCTCGCAGCAGTGCCGAGGTTGCACGCAGCGCGCCCGGAATCTCGGCCAGCCGTTCTCCGACGAGCACCAGGCAGTTGCCGTCGGCAATCGCCTGCGCTGCTCCGGCACCAGAACCACCTGCGGTCCCGTCGCCGATCGCGGCGAGCACAGCTGCCTCGGCGCCCGGGGTGGTCACGATGACCTCGGCGTCCAGTTTGTCGGTGGCCGGCGTCGCGAACGGCGCGACCGAGTAGACCTTCAGGCCCTTCTTGCGGACGGCCTTGCGCAGCCGAAGAAAGACCGTCGAGGCCTCTTCCTCCGGCTCCAGCCCGAGCAAGATGACCGACTTCGCACGATCGACGTCGGCGAACGTGACGGCGCCGTCTTCGAGGCCCACACCGGCGACGTGAGTAGCGAGGAACTCCAGCTCCTCGTCACTATGCGCACGGGCGCGAGCGTCAATGTCGTTGGTACCGAGCGCCACGCGGGCGAACTTCGCGTAGGCGTAGGCGTCCTCGGTGGTCAATCGTCCACCGGGCAGTACGCCAACTCCGCCGGCCTGCTGCGCGGTGCGCAGCCCGGCCGCAGCGACCTCGAGGGCTTCGGACCAGGACGCGGAGACCAACTGGCCGTTCTGGTCGCGGACCATCGGCGTCATGATCCGCTCGTTGCTCTGCGCATAGTTGAACGCGAAGCGGGTCTTGTCGCTGATCCACTCCTCGTTGACGGCGGGGTCATTTCCGGACAAGCGGCGGGTGACACGCTTGCGCCGCCAGTCCACACGGATCGCCGCCCCACTCGACTCGTGCTCGTCGACGCCTGGCGTCGACTGCAGATCGAACGGGCGTGCACGGAACCGGTAATCGGCGCTGGTCAGCGCGCCGACGGGGCAGATCTGGATCGTGTTACCGGAGAAGTAGGAGTCGAACGCCTCGCCGTCGCTGATCGATACCTCTTCGTGCGAGGTCCGCTCGAACAACTCGATCAAGGGGTCGCCAGCAACCTGAGCTGCGAATCGGGTGCACCGCGCACACTGCACGCAGCGTTCGCGATCAAGCAGGATTTCGGTCGACAGCGGCTTCGGCTTCGGCCAGGTCCGCTTCTGCTCCACCATCCGCGATTCGCCGCTACCGGTCGACATCGACTGGTTCTGTAGCGGGCATTCGCCGCCCTTGTCGCAGATAGGGCAGTCCAACGGGTGGTTGACCAGCAGCAGTTCCATCATGCCCCACTGGGCGCGGGCGGCCACGTCGCTGGTGAGCTGGGTCTTCACGACCATGCCTTCGGCGATCTCCATGGTGCAGGAGGCCTGAGGCTTAGGCATCGGGCGACCGCCCATTTCCACCTCGACCATGCACTGGCGGCAAGCGCCGACCGGGTCCAGGAGTGGGTGGTCGCAGAACCGCGGGATATTGATCCCGACCTGCTCTGCCGCCCGGATGATGAGCGTGCCCTTCGGGGCGGTTACCGAGATGCCGTCGATCGTCAGCGTGACGGTCTCGACCACCTCTGCGGTCTGGTCAGTAGTCATGGCTTAGCGAACTCCCGCGGCGGCCGGCTCGGCGTCGGCGCGCTTCTCGTCGGTGGCGTCGACGCCGCCGTTGGCGATGGCGTCGACGTACTCCTGCCGGAAATGCTGGATCGAGGCCTGCAGACAACCGACGCCACCATCGGCCAGCGCGCAGAACGAGCGGCCACCAATCGTGACGGTGATGTCCAGCATCTGGTCGATCTCGGACTCGAGCGCCTCACCGTCTTCGAATCGGCGCAAGATTCGCTCGAGCCAGTAGTTACCTTCGCGGCACGGTGTGCACTTGCCGCAGGACTCGTGGGCGTAGAACTCGATCCACTTTCGGGTGGCGCGCACGTTGGAATCACTGTCGTCGAAGATCATCACGGCGCTGGTGCCGTTCATCGACCCGGCTGCGGCAACCGCATCGAAGTCGAGCGGTACGTCGAGGTGCTCATCGGTGAAGCACGGAGTCGACGAACCGCCCGGTGTCCAGAACTTGATCGTGTGGCCCTCGCGGATGCCGCCGGCCATCTCGAGCAGTTCGCGCAGCGTGGTGCCCATCGGAGCTTCGTACTGCCCAGGGTTCTTCACCCGACCGGATAGCGAGTAGATAGAAGTACCCGGGCACTTCTCCGGGCCCATCTCCTTGAACCAATCGGCGCCACCGAGCACGATCCCGGGAACGGAAGCGATACTTCCGACGTTATTCACCACAGTGGGCGATGCGTATAGGCCGGCAACGGCCGGGAACGGCGGCTTGAGACGCGGCTGCCCCCGGCGTCCCTCCAGGGACTCCAGCAGCGCGGTCTCCTCGCCGCAGATGTACGCGCCCGCACCGGCGTGTACGACGATGTCGAGGTCGAACCCCGAGTCGAGGATGTTCTTGCCGAGGTACCCCGCGGCGTACGCCTCCTTGACGGCGTTCCGTACGCGGCGGATCGCGTGGATCGCTTCGCCGCGGATGTAAATCGCGCAGTAGTTCGACCGGATGGCGTAGGAGGAGATGATGCAGCCCTCGATAAGCGCGTGCGGGTCGAGCATCATCAGCGGCAAGTCCCGGCAGGTGCCCGGTTCGCCTTCATCGGCGTTCACCACGAGGTACTTCGGCTTCGCGCCAGGTCCCTCGGTGCCCTGCGGCACGAATGACCACTTCAGGCCGGTCGGAAAGCCCGCGCCGCCGCGTCCGCGCAGGCTGGAGGCTTTCACCAACTCGATCAGCTCGTCCGGAGTGGCCTTCAATGCCTTCGGAAGTGCCTTGTAACCGTCAAGGGACTCGTAGGTCTCAATGGTCCACGGCTGGTCGGCGTCCCATCGGTTGCTCAAAACAGGAGTCAGTGGCATTACTTGTTCTCCTCCCTAGCGGCAATTGGCGTGTTGTAGTCCGCCGCCGGCGCAGTTTCGCCGCGTTCGCGGGCGAGTTTCAGACCGCGCAACGAAGATTCGATGTTGTCCACCGAAGCAACCTTCGCAGCCACCAGTTCATCGTCGAGGACTCCGGCGAGTTCCAGTTCGGCCTCGCGGAACGACGTGATCTGCGCACCGCGGGTGGGTTTCGGCTTCTGCCCGGCACGCAACGACGCGACCAGGTCCTTCGCTGATTGCACAGACTGCTTATCGAAGAATTCGTAATTGACCGTGACCACCGGGGCGTAGTCGCAGGCAGCCAGGCATTCGGCATGCTCGAGCGTGATCGTGCCGTCGGCGGTGGTCTCGTTATGCCCCACGCCCAACTCGTCGGAGAGCTCGGCATAAATCTTGTCGCCGCCGAGCATCCCGCACAACGTGTTCGTACATACGCTCACGAGGTGTTCACCGGTGGGACGACGCTTGTACATGGTGTAGAACGTCGCCACGCCGCCCACTTCGGCCGCGGAGATGCCCAGTACCTCGGCGCAGAATTCGATTCCGGCCTGGCTGACGTAACCTTCCTCGCCCTGCACCAAATGCAGCATCGGCAGCAACGCCGAGCGCGACTGCGGGTAGAGGTCGATGATCTTCTGCGCGAGTGCGCGCGTGTTCTCGTCAAGTGCCATCAGCGGTCGCAACCTCCCATGACTGGATCCAATGAGGCCACCGACGCGATGACGTCGGCCAGCAGCCCACCCTCGGACAGCGCAGGCAGCGCCTGCAAATTGATAAAGCTGGGCTCGCGCAGGTGCACGCGCCACGGGCGGGTGCCGCCGTCGGAAACCACGTGCGCACCGAGTTCGCCACGCGGGCCCTCGATCGCCACGTATGCCTGACCGGCTGGCACGCGGAAGCCTTCGGTCACCAACTTGAAGTGGTGGATCAACGCCTCCATGGACTGACCCATGATGTGCTTCACGTGCTCGAGCGAGTTGCCCATGCCGTCGGCGCCGATGGACAACTGAGCGGGCCAGCCGATCTTCTTGTCCTCGACCATCACCGGGCCGGGACCTTCAGACTTGAGGTGCTCGAAGGCCTGACGGCAGATCTTCAACGACTCGCGCATCTCAGCGACGCGCACGACGAACCGGGACCAGCAGTCGCCGGCGTCATGCGTCGGAACCTCGAAGTCGTACTCGTCGTAGGTCAAATACGGTTCGGTCTTGCGCAGATCCCACCCGAGACCGGCGGCACGCAGCATCGGACCGGTCACGCCGACCTGCAGACAGCCTGGAACGTTGAGGAAGCCGACGCCCTTGAGGCGGCGGATCCAGATCGGCTGGCCGGCGAGCAGCCGCTCGACACCGTCGATCTCGTCGTCCATCTTGTCGGCCCACCAGGTGAAGGCCTCGTCGAAATCGGCTGCCAGATCCTGCGCTACCCCACCCGGGCGAATGTACGCGTGGTTCATCCGCAGGCCGGTGATGTTCTCCAGCATGTCCAGGCAGTAGTTGCGAGCCCGGAATCCGTTCGTCGCGGCGGTCGTAGAGCCAAGTTCCATACCGCCGGTCGCCAGCCAGATCCAGTGCGAGGAGATGCGGCAGATCTCCATGGTGATGACGCGGATGATGTCGGCGCGGATCGGCACGTCGGCGTTCAACAGGCGCTCGACGCTCATCGCGTACGACGCCTCGGTGAACAGCGGCGACAGGTAGTCGGCGCGAGTCAGGAAGGTCGGCGCCTGCGTGTACGTGCGGTACTCGACGTTCTTCTCGATACCGGTGTGCAGGTACCCGACGACGGCACGCGCCTTCTCAACGGATTCGCCGTCGAGGTCACACACGATGCGCAGCACGCCGTGGGTCGAAGGGTGCTGGGGGCCGAGATTGATGACGAGTTTCTCGTCCTCCAACGGATCGCCGGTCTCGTCGAACAGGTCGTCCCAGTCGCCGCCGGTAACGGTGTAGACCTTGCCCTCGTTCGTCTGCCGTGAATCGGCGGTGGGGGTGCTCATCGCGTCCTCCCAGAAGTGGTGATGGTTCGCATTACTTGTAGGACCTCCGCTGATCCGGCGGCGGAATGCTCGCGCCCTTGTACTCGACGTCAATGCCGCCGAGCGGATAGTCCTTGCGCTGCGGGAATCCGTTCCAGTCGTCGGGCATCAAGATGCGGGTGAGTGCATGATGCCCGTCGAAGATGACGCCGAACATGTCGTACGTCTCGCGCTCCTGCCAGTCCGCGGTCGGATAGACGTCGCTGACTGTCGGCACGTGCGGATCCTCGACCGTGGTCGCGACCTCGAAGCGCACACGACGACGGAAGGTCATCGAGGTGAGGTGATAAACGACGTGCAATCGCTGCTTGCGGTACTCATCCTGCTGCGGGTCACCGGTGGCGGACATTCCCGGTTCGCCGCGGTAGTAGTCGACACCGGACAGCGAGGACAGCAACTCGAAACGCAAACTGGAGTCGTCACGGGCGATCTGCATGATCTTCGCGATGTGCGACTTCTCGACGTAGAACGTGATCTCGCCGCGGTCGACCATGGTCGCCAGGTGCGCCCTGTTCCACTGCGGATACGCCTTGGCAAAGATGTCCGCGACCTCGTCGAACCAGCCGCCGTACGGCCGCGGCGACGAAACGCTCGGAATTCCGGAGCCGGCCTGGGTGATCAAACCGCCCATGCCTGAGGTATCACCACTACCGTCGACGCCGAACAGCCCGCGGCGACCGGAGGCCTGCGGCGCGGGGGTTGGGTCGAACTCGGAGCGAGCGTGCGAGACGAACGCGGTCGGATCGGTGACGCGCGCGGCTACCTCATCGCCTTCGGCGGCACCCTGCGGCGCGGTGCCCTCCGGCGCAGCGACATCCTTCGTGTCCGTGGCCTGGCCGTCTTCGGCCCGCTGCTCGGCGGCATCGGTGGCCGGGGCCTTGTCGGTGGCGGTTTCGTCCCGCTTCGCCGGCGAGCCGGAGCCCCGACGCTGACGCCGCGCGGACGGACGCGGCGGAGCCGCGTTCTCCTTGGTGTCTTCGCGGGTCTCATCCTTGCCCGAATTCGGGTTAGGCGTGCTGATGCTCATCGGCGACCTTCAACTTCCCGGCGCGTGGGCGAGGCGAGCTCGCGCTGTTTCGCGGCCAGTTTCTTCTGCGGGGAGTCCTGCTCGAGCATGAATTGCTTCTCGCGGCCCTCCCCCTTGGCCTTGATCCAGTCCTCGCGCAACGTGTCGCCGGACTTGCGCTTGGTGGGATTCCACGACTTGTGGAACGGGGTGTAGCCGGCGCGACGCACGCTCGAGGGCATATCGACGTGCAGGTTCGCGTTGCGCTCGGCGACCTCTTTGGCCCGCTTGGCATTAATCGGCTCGTGCAACACCTTGTACTGCAGTTTCAGGATTGAGTCGAGCAGCATTTCCGGCCGCGGCGGGCACCCTGGAAGGTAGATGTCGACGGGCACAATATGGTCGACGCCCTGCACCACGGAGTAGTTGTTGAACATGCCGCCCGAACTGGCGCAGACGCCCATCGCGATGACCCAACGCGGTTCAGGCATTTGGTCGTAGACCTGGCGGACGACCGGAGCCATTTTCTGGGTCACGCGGCCGGCGACGATCATCAGGTCGGCCTGACGTGGCGTGGCAGAGAATCGCTCCATGCCGAAGCGGGCAAAGTCGTGCATCGGACCGCCGGTCGTCATCATCTCGATCGCGCAGCATGCCAGACCGAAGGTCGCCGGCCACATAGATGCCTTGCGCGCGTAGTTGCCGAGGGCCTCGACCGACGTCAGCAGCAGTCCACCGGGAAGTTTCTCTTCAATACCCATTGTCTTGCGACCTCACTAATTCCAGTTGAGTCCGCCGCGACGCCATTCATAGGCGTAAGCGACCGTGACGAGCGCGATGAAGATGGTGACCTGGATCAGACCGAACCAGGCCAACTGCCCCATCGCGACGGCGAACGGGTACAAGAACAGCATCTCGACATCGAAGATGATGAACAGCATCGCCGTGAGGTAGTACTTGATCGGGAAACGCCCAGAGCCTGACGGCTGCTCCACCGGCTCGATACCGCACTCGTAAGGGTCGTACTTCGCCTTGTTATAACGCTTTGGCCCCACGATCGTCGCTAAACAGACCGAGAAAACCGCGAACCCGAGGGCGAGTACACCCAGCGTGATCAGTGGGACGTAAATGTCGAGCACTTAGCCACCCATCCTTGTCAGCATGTGTTGCATGGACGCCGCCGTTACCACTGTATGGGCCGGTCGGTAGGTGTTTGAACCCTCGCCGCAGCGCATCACATTCGTTGTCGAACCGTTCATCATGACCGCACCGCCGGGGTCATTTTTTGCAATCCGGTCAGGATCCGGTCCATCGCATCACCGTCGCGGGGGTCGGTGAGGTTGGCCATCATCTTCAGGACAAACTTCATGAGCGTCTTGCGCGGCAGGCCGTACTTGGTCGCCGCGCGCATCACGTGCTCGTTTCCGATTAACTTCACGAACACACCGCCGAGTCGGTAGTAGGAGCCCAGGTGATCGGCCATCGCCGAGTTATAGCCCTCTAACGCGCGTTCGCGGGCCGAATCCGTGCGACGTCCGTACGCCTGGGCGACGGCCTCGGCGGCGAGTTGACCGGTTTCCATCGCATAGGCGATGCCCTCGCCGTTGAACGGGTTGATCGCTCCGGCGGCATCGCCGACGAGCAGCAGCCCGTCCTTGTAGTGCGGGTGCTTGTTGAAGCCCATCGGCAGGCCACCACCGCGGGTCGGCCCCGTGGCGTTCTCCTCGACGTATCCCCACTCTTCAGGCAGCCCGCCGAGCCAGCGCACCAACAGATCGCGGTAATTGAGGTCCTGGAAAGACGCCGAGGAGTTCAAGATCCCGAGACCGACGTTAGACGTACCGTTACCGACACCGAATATCCAGCCGTACCCGGGAAGCAAGCGCTTGTCGCCGCCGGGGATCTCCTCCCAGAGCTCCAGCCAGGACTCGAGGTAGTCGTCATCGTGGCGCGGAGACTTGTAGTAACGGCGTACGGCGACACCCATCGGACGCTTTTCGTCGCGGACAATGCCGGCGCCCAGACCCAGACGGCCGCCCATCCCGTCGCAGGAGATGACCATCGGCGCCCGGTACTCACGGAGTTCCTTACCGGGCCCCACCTTGGCCGTGACTCCGACAATGCGGTCGCTGGGATCGTTGATTGCGCCGGTGACGTTGCAACTCTCCACCAACTTCGCGCCGACCTGCTGGGCGCGGCGAGCGAGTAGTTCGTCGAAGTCCGACCGTGGGCGCACCAGTCCGTAATCCGGGAAGGACGCGAGTTCGGGCCAGTCGAGTTCGAGACGAACGTTTCCACCGATCACTCGCAGACCCTTGTTGCGGATCCATTTACCTTCCAGGTCGACTCCGTCGAGGCCACTAGCGCCCTCGGTCGTGTCGATCCCCATCCCGATGATGCTCTTGACCGCACGCGGCGTAAGGCCGTCGCCACAGACCTTGTCGCGCGGGAATGAGGACTTCTCCAGGAGCAGCACCTCAAGGCCTTGTAGAGCCGCGTAATAGGCGGCGGCCGACCCGCCGGGTCCGGCGCCGACGACGATGACGTCCGCGTCCTGCTGCGCGCTGACTGCGCTCATGGATCCCTACTCCAGGCATGCTGCTGAGGCGTCCTAGGACGCGCTTGTGAAAACGTGCACGATCTAACATCGGAGAGTTTACGGGTCGCCGTAAAGCCTGCGCGAACTTAGGCGAACCTTACCGAGCACTTAGCGGGCGCCGGCGATCGATTTCGGCTTCCTCGCCCGGTGCAGTGCCACGATTCCGCCGGTCAGATTGCGCCACTGTGCCGCCGTCCACCCTGATTCATTAACCAACTCGGCGAGCGCCTGCTGGTCGTGCCACGCCTTGATCGAGTCAGCCAGGTATTCATAGGCCTCCGGGTTACTGCTCGCCCGGCGCGCCAGTTGTGGGATCAACCTGAGCGCAGCGTTGTAGTAGACCGCGCGCAGCGGCGCCCAGCTGGGCCGGGAGAACTCGCACACGACGAGGATTCCACCGGGCCGAACCACACGCGCCATCTCAGCCAGCGCATCGCCGGTCCGCACGACATTTCGCAGGCCGAACGAGATCGTCGCCGCGTCAAACACCTCGTCCGCGAACGGGAGGTGCAAGGCGTCGCCGGCCAGCAGCGGTACGTTGGCGCGCTGCACAGCCGCGGTGTGCTTGCCCGCCGCGAGCATCCCGAAGGTCAGGTCGGATCCGACGGCATACGCCCCGGAGCGTGCGAGTTCGACCGTGGACACGCCGGTACCGCAGGCGAGGTCCAGCACTCGCTGCCCGGGCTGCAATTCGAGCGCGTTTCGGGTCGCCCGGCGCCACACTCGATCCAGACCGCCGGACTGCAAGGTGTTCATCAGGTCGTAGCGCTTGGCGACACCTTCGAACATCGCCTGCACTTCCTGCGGCTTCTTCTCCAGCGTGGCGCGAATGGCATGTTGGTCTGACACGCACGCGACTATAGTCGCCGCCCGCGTTCGGATCTGTCTCGACGGCGGCAGACAAGACGGGCGAATCACGGAGATCGCGCGCAGACGACGCGGGACGCCGCGGTTCCGACCCACCCCGCGCGACCACGCCGTGCCGCCGGCTTAGCTGTCGCTGGGGTCCTGGACCGCCGCGACGAAGGCGATGCTCCCGGTCGCGATGACCCGTACCACGAACAGGAACGGCCGGTCGAGGCGAATCTCTACCGAGCCGTCGGGGTTCGCTGACGAGGCCTCCATTCCGGCGGCGGTGGCCGCCGCGCCCTCGGTGCCCTTCTCCGCTACCCTCAGCCAGGCCTCGTGTTGCACGAATGATAACGAGGTCGGCTCGTCGGCGAGCGCCGAGAAATCGGCCTCGTCGGGGTTGAACGCGTCGACGATCCCCGCCTTCTGTAAGGCCGCTGACAACTCGATGCGCTGCCTCACCTCGAAAATCGGTACGTAGAGTTGAGCCTCGGTTTCTGCCAATTGCTCAATTAGGTTGCTCAGGCTTTGCGGAGTCAGCGACGCGATCGCCTCGGCGAGGTCAGTGTCTTCGTTCGGGAGATAGAACAGTGCTGCCAGACCGTCGTCCTTGTACGGCAATTCGAACGCAATAGCGCCGTCCTGCTCGACGTACTGCACGTGCCGGTGATCCTGCATGTACTCGGCCTCGGACGTCGAGCCGTCGCCGAGGGTGAAGACGTCAGCAGAGGTGCTGTCCGGGCTGAACTCCTGCGCCCAAAGCGCGTTCAGGTACAGGGCGTTCACCAGCACAGCGCGCGTGTTCGGCGTGACTTGGCCGGATTCGAGCAGTTCGGGAATCTTGTCGTTGGTGCGCTGCGCGACCCAATCGTTGATCGTCGCGGTGGCCCCGGACGGATCGCTGAAGTCGACCGAATGTGGGGCGACCCCGAACCACTGCGCGACGATCGACGCGTAGTCGTCCTTCACCGCGAACGAGTCGCTGACAAACGACGTGTTCGCCATATCGAACTGCGCTTGCTGCAGTGCCGCGATCGCCGTGATCTCGGCGTTCGCACCGGTGCGCAGTTCTGCGGCGTCGCCACAGCCGAGCGCTGCGGCGATCTGGGTCAGCGTGTCACCGTCAGCTCCCTGTGCGACCAACGCCATGCACTGACTGATCGATAGCGGCGAGATCACCGCGTTAGCCGTGGGCTCGGCAGCGACGGCTTCGGCGAGCATGGCGAGCGCGAACTCGGTGGTGCCCGCCTGGTACGCCGCCGCGGCCGGATCATCGGCTGCGGTCTGCGTGCTCGCAGCGTCTGGATCATCGAAACCCTCGGGTGAGGGTGTCGGGTTATCTGGTTCCGCCGAACACGCCGCCGCGGCCACGATGACCGCCAGGCCGCCCGCCAAGCCCAACGCCGCGCGCCGCGTCACCGCTCGCTGTCTCAGATACATACTCAAGCTCCCCAAATCATGACTGCGTCGTGGTGTGGCAACCTCACGCGCCCGCACCGTGGTCGGTTATCGCGTAGGACCAATCATTGTGGGAACGGGTTCCCGCTCACCCTGCCACGATTGATGCGCCCCCTGAACCGATCGACGTTGGGCAAACCGGTGGTCGCAGTCCAGCCCGTTGTAGCCACTAGCGCGCCTGCCCAGAACAACTACTAGGACGTGCTACGAACGAGGGCAGTGCGGTCAGCACTAAACTCGGAGGTCCCATCGGCGTCCCGGCCGGTGGCCGTCCCTGGCCCAGGAGGCGCCCCGTGATTGGAAGCAAGATCCTGTCGGTCGGCCATTACCAACCGCCGCGGATCGTCACGAACGACGAGATCGCCAAGATGGTCGACACCAACGACGAATGGATTCAGCGCCGGGTCGGCATTCGGGAGCGGCGCTGGGCTGCACCTGACGAATCTGTCGACATGATGGCCACCAAGGCCGCCGAGGACGCACTCGCCAAGGCAGGGGTCGCCGCAAACGAGATCGACGCGATCTTCGTGGCCACGTGCACGGCGCTCGATCGCTCGCCGAATATGGCAGCCCGGGTTGCCGCCGCGCTGCAGATCACCAGTAATCCCGCAGCGTTGGACATCAACGTGGCATGTTCGGGGTTCTCGCACGCGCTAGCGCTCGCACAGCAAGCGATTGCCGTCGGCAATTCCCAGAAAGCATTGGTGATCGGTTCGGAAAAACTGACCGATATGACCGATCCGGCCGACCGCTCCACCTGCGTACTCACCGCCGATGGGGCGGGCGCGATGGTTCTGGAAGCCTCCGAGGAGCAGCACATCTCCCCCGTCGTGTGGGGGTCTATCCCCGAAATGGGCGATGCAGTTCGGATCGAACGTAGCAATAACGACAAGTTCGCCCAGAACGGGCAGTCCGTATTCCGCTGGACGACCGTGCAGTTACCGAAGATCGCGCTGCAGATCCTTGAACGCGCCGATGTACGACCCGAAGACGTGGGCGTGATCGTGCTGCACCAGGCCAACCTGAGGATCATCGAACCGCTGGCTCGCAAGATCGGCGCCGAGAACGCGATCGTCGCCACGGACGTCGTCGAATCCGGGAACACGTCGGCGGCATCCGTTCCCCTGGCGCTATCGAAGCTGTTGGAATCCGAATCGATCCCCAGCGGTACGCCGATCCTGATGTTCGCCTTCGGCGGCGGGCTGTCCTACGCCGGCCAGGTCATCAAAGCTCCGTAACCGAAGGCCCCGCCTCGCGGCGACATCACGGCGCAGTTCTACGCCCGACGACACAGTGCTCGCACCTGCATTCAGTTCTCACCTGCGCTCACCGCAATGGGGTGCGCGGACTACTGGGTTAGGCGAGGGCGGCGTCCGCGGCGGCGATAACCCGACGCGCGAAATCCGCACGGCGCTCCCGCTCGCGATCCCGGCTCACCTGCACCTCGATCACCCGAATTCCACGGGTCGGCCCGGCGAGCGCGGCGCGCAGTGATTCACGGTCGCGGCAGCGCACATGCGGCGTACCGCTCGCCGCACAGAGCGCTGCGATATCCACGCCCAGTGGCGTTCCGAATACCCGTTCAAAGTCTTCAGCGTACGCGGGCGCACCCTGTTCCAGGCTGGCGAAGATCGCGCCGCCATCATTATTGATCACCACGATGTTCAGATCGGGCCGAGGCTCGGAAGCGGCGACCAACAGTCCATTGCTGTCGTGCAGGAAGGCCAGGTCGCCGAGCAGCGCAGTCACCGGCTCGTCGTGCGAGCGCTGATAGGCAAGCGCCGCGCCGATCGCCGTCGAGACCATTCCGTCGATCCCCGCGGCTCCGCGATTCAGCAGGACGCGTCGTGCCCGGCGTACGGCGCGGGCGTCTACATCACGAATCGGATTGGACGACGCGACAACCAACAGACCCGGCTGCGTGTCGGCGACCTGGTGCGCGGCGGCACCCGCGTCGAACGACCGCGCCGACTCCTCGTCGATCACCGTGGCCGCAGCCACATCGGCGCGGCGCCACGCGGCGGCGAACTCCGGGTCGACCGGACCGGCGAAGGACACGGTGGACGCCAACCGGGCGGCATGGCCAGTCTGAAAGGCATCGGCCAGGTTGCCCTGGTCATGCACGACCGTAACGTCGATATCGGGCGCAGTCGCCAACGCCGGGATCGCGCGCCCCAGCGTCGGCCTGCCCACGATCACCAGATGTTCCGGACGCCAGCGCGACAACAGCGCCGAGGACAACAAGAACGCGCCGCTGCGTAGGCATTTTTCGTTGGCCCACCCCAGCGCGCTACTGGCCTCGACGTGGACCGGAAATCCGGCCGCTGTCGCCGATTCAATCGACGAAGTAGCCAGCGCTGCACCGCATTCGGCTACGACGACCAGCGTGCGCGGTGGCAGCGCGACGTTCACTAGTTCGCGGGGTTGTTCGCGGGGATTGCCGTCATGCTGCGGATCCGGGAGGTCATGAAGACGCCACGGAGCGTCCGGAACCAAGGGTGCGGTAAAACCGAGGTCGATCTGCACCGGTCCCGCTCCGCCGCTGGCACTGGTGAGTTGGGTGACAGCCTCCTTCAGCAGGACTGCCCAATCGCCGGAGCGCTGGTCATCCAGATGCACCGCCGCGCGGGTCGCGGCGCCAAACATACCCACCTGATCGATGGTCTGATTCGCTCCGGTCCCCAGCAAGCCCAACGGTCGATTTGCTGATATTACGACGATCGGCGTATGTGACATCGACGCCTCGACGACCGCGGGATGCAGGTTCGCCACGGCCGTTCCCGAGGTGGTCACCACGGCGGCGGGCAGCCCGCCGGCCTTCGCCAGCCCAAGAGCCAGGAAGCTTGCCGAGCGTTCGTCGATACGCACGTGCAACCGCAGGATGCCGGCGCGCTCGGCGGCGGCCAACTCTAGCGATAGCGGGGTATTTCGCGAACCAGGACTAAGCACGAAATCGCGGACACCCGCATCTAGCAACGCACGCAGGGTCTCGTGTGCCAGTTCGAGGGCGCTCATGCACCCACACCCGTCCGCGATATCGCAGATATTCGGTCGATCCAGCGTTGACGGGTGGTCGCGTCCGCGCGGACGCGGTCAAGGTGGTCCGGCACCAGCCGCCCCTGCGGCACGGCGATCTCACCGTCAAGGGCGATCAGGCTGGTGCTGCACGCATCATCGGTGAGCAACTGAGCAGTGTTCAGACCGCAGGCATAGGGCAATTCCGGCAGCGCCGCGGCCAGCGCCACGGACATGGACAGTCCGACGCTGGTTTCCAGGGCCGACGACACCACCAACGGCAATGTCAGCTGCTCCGCGAGTCGCAGCGTGGCCGCGATCCCGCCCAACGGCTGCACCTTAATGATCGCAACATCAGCGGCTTCCTTACGTTGCACGAGAAGCGGATCCTCGGCGCGACGGATCGACTCGTCCGCGGCAATCGGGGTGTTGACAGCGCGTCGCACGGCGGCGAGCTCGTCAACTGTTGCGCAGGGCTGTTCGACGTACTCCAGCCCGCCGGCAGCGGCATCGATCGCCCGGATCGCGTCGATCGCTTCCGTCACTGTCCAGCCGGCGTTGGCGTCCACGCGGATCTTCCCCCGGGGTCCGAGCACATCGCGGACGGCGGCGACCCGATCACAGTCCTCGCGCAGCGACCCTCCGGGTTCGGCAACCTTGACCTTCGCCGTACGACACCCGCCGGAATCCCGGACGACCTGCTGCGCGCGCTCGGCACCGACGGCGGGGACGGTGCAGTTGACCGGGATCGATGTACGCCGCGGCGCCGGGAACGGGTGCAGCCCGCCATCGATGGCCGCACGTAACCAGGGAGCACATTCGTCCGGACGGTAATCCCAGAACGGCGAGAATTCAGTCCACCCCGCCGGCCCGTTCCAGAGCACGCCTTCGCGCGCGGTGATTCCGCGGAATCGGGTCCGCATCCCGATGGAGTAGACGACAATCTCGTCGGGGTCAGGAATCACCCAACTAGTTTAGTTCGACTGGTTTTGGTTAGGCGGCCCTGACTGACCGATAGTTCGCGATCCGCCAGTCAGGGTCGACACGCTCAGCCCTGCCGGGCCTTGAAGCGAGGGTTGAACTTATTGATTACATAGGTCTTGCCGTGCCGCCGCACGACCTGGGACCCAGGGCGATTCTTCAGCGAACGAAGACTCTTGCGGACCTTCACGGCAGTTCCACCCGCCCCTCGCGCACCGCCCGCACCAGCCTGCGCGGCACCGACTGCTGCACTCCGTCGACGACGATCGGCACGAGATCTGGCGCACTTGCCCGCCATTGCGCACGCCTACTACGAGTGTTGCTGCGTGACGTACGGCGCTTCGGAACAGCCATACCCACCTCCTTATTGAGAACGATTCTTGATAATACAGGATGGCGTAGTGCAGATTCAGGCCGCTACGTAGACTCACGTCGTGACTGATAGCGCGCCCGCGAACGGCATCTCAGAGATCTTCGACCCGTCGTCCTGGCAGGAGGTGTCGGGATTCGACTTCACTGATATCACCTATCACCGCAGCGTCGGCGACGCCGAGGCTAAATCTCGCGGCGTCGTACGTATCGCGTTCAACCGGCCCGAGGTACGCAATGCGTTCCGGCCGAATACTGTCGACGAGCTTTACCGGGCACTTGATCATGCCCGCATGTCTACTGATGTCGGCGCGGTCATCTTGACCGGTAACGGCCCCTCCCCCAAGGACGGCGGTTGGGCATTCTGCTCCGGCGGCGACCAGCGAATCCGCGGTAAGGACGGCTACAAGTACGCCGAGGGAACCACCAGCGACACCATCGAACCCGCACGCGCTGGCCGGTTGCACATCCTGGAAGTACAGCGGCTCATCCGCACCATGCCCAAGGTTGTCATTTGCGTCGCGACCGGCTGGGTTGCCGGGGGCGGACACTCGCTGCACGTCGTTGCCGACCTGACCCTGGCGTCGGCCGAACATGCGCGATTCAAGCAGACCGACGCCGATGTCGCGTCCTTCGACGCCGGCTATGGCTCCGCGTACCTCACGCGCCAGGTCGGGCAAAAGTTCGCCCGTGAGATCTTCTTCCTCGGCTCGGAGTATTCCGCCGACGACGCTCATCGGATGGGCATGGTCAATAAGGTCGTGCCGCACGCCGAACTCGAGAAGGTCGCACTGGAATGGGGCCGGACGATCACCCGTAAATCCCCCACCGCGCAACGGATGCTGAAGTTCGCGTTCAACATGATCGACGACGGGTTGATGGGGCAGCAGGTATTCGCCGGCGAAGCAACTCGTCTCGGCTATATGACCGATGAGGCGGCCGAAGGCCGCGACTCGTTCCTGCAGAAGCGCGACCCCGACTGGTCGGCGTACCCGTACCACTTCTGACGACCGTGCAATTCCTGCGGCCGTACGTCGTACAAGCCGTCCCTACGCGCGCCGATATTGCTGAGGTCGCATCGGTGCTCGGCGCACCACGAGACATCCTGCTACCGGTGGACGCTGCCGAGGGTGAGCGCGTCCTCGCTGCCGCTCGAGTCGCCGATCCGGTGATCGGCCATCCCGAGCCCCTCGTGCTCGGCGTCGCGACGACCGGCTCGACCGGGGCACCGAAAATTGTGCTGCACACCACGCGTTCGCTGCATGCGTCGGCTGATGCCACCATCGACTTTCTCGGCGGACGTGGCCAATGGCTTCTGTGCCTGGGTATCAACCACATCGCCGGCATTCAGGTCGTTCTGCGGTCCGCGCTGTCGGAGACCGACCCGGTCGTCTGTCCGGCCGGCGGTCCCTCGTTCATCGACCAGTTCACGACGGCCGCCGGCCAACTCACCCACGCTCGCCGATACGCCTCGCTGGTCCCCACCCAGTTGCAACGCCTCATCGACGGCGGCGCGTTGGATGCCCTGCGCTCGCTAAACACCATCCTGCTCGGTGGCGCTGCGGCGGATCCAGGGCTGCTGGCACGCGCAAGAGGCGCGGGAGTCAACGTAGTGACGACGTACGGTGCGAGCGAAACGGCCGGCGGTTGCGTCTACGACGGGATTCCGCTGCGGGGCGTCGAGGTCGACACCACCGGGGGTATCGTCCGACTCAGCGGTGATGTCCTCGCCAGCGGCTACCGCGACCCAGCAGCGCAGGACCCGTTCGACGGTCAGACGTTCACCACCTCGGATCTCGGCGACATACGTGACGGCCGGTTGCGGGTGCTTGGACGCGCCGACGACATCATCAACACCGGCGGCAAGAAAGTCTCGCCGCTGCGAATCGAACAAGCGCTACGCACGCTGCCTGGTATCGATGACTCGATCGTGGTCGGGATCCCGGACCTCGAGTGGGGACAGCGGGTTGTTGCGCTCGTCAGCGGCGCCGGCTGCGATGAACCGCGCGACGCGTTACGAACCCTGCTTGCACCGCACGAATTGCCCACCCAGTTCTTGCTGCTGCCGGAGTTGCCGTACAAAGGCATCGGCAAACCAGATCGCGCTCAGGCGCTGCGGATCGCGCTCGAGAATGCGTGATCAGTCGGCTTTCTTGCCGGTCGACCGGAACTCGTCGCGCATGCTGAGCTGTTTCTCCTTGCGCTGCGACATGCCTTCCGCAACGCGGACGCGCATCTTCGACAGCGCGAAGAAGGACACCGGAATGGACACGATGGCCGCCGCGACCGCACCAGGCAAACCCCGGAAACCGATCAGCCAGAACCCCGCCAGAATCAGCGCGAAAATTCCGAGCCGCGCGATGAAGTAACTGAGGGCGAGGCCGGTGGTGGACTGCTTCTGCTGCGGGACCTCGGACGAGGACTCGGGAGTGTCGCTCACGGCCGCTATTATCGCACCGACTGCGCCTCAGGCGGTGAGATGTCGAGCACGGCCCCTCGCCCAGCACGACTCATTGTCGCCACAGCACGCCATGGAATACCGAGTTAGAGTAGACAAGCACAGCACGACCGGAAGGCCCGCCATGTATGCGCTCTTCGCCGCGTTGATCGCCATAGCCGTGGTCACCATGATGTGGCGCTATTTAGAGCGTGAAACGCGTGCTGGTGACGATGACGACGGCGATCTTCAGGCCCGTCGACCCCGACCCGCCCTGCCTCGCCGTACGCCCAAGACCCGCACCGTCGCGCCGGATGACGATCCGGACTTCCTGCGCGAGTTGGGCAAACGGATCCATAAGGACCCCAACGACGAGCCTCGGCCTGGCTCGGAGTAGCGGAGCCCCGGCCCCGGACTAGCGACCCGGCGGGTTGCCCACGTTGAACTAGCGACCGGCGGGTCACCTAACTTGACCTAGCCCATCGACGGCTACTCAGGCGCCTACAGCGATTCGCGACACCGATCCGGGCGAACAGCCGATCGCCGTCGGTCGACCGCCAGCCGCCTGCACTGATGAAAACGCAGTCTGAGCGGCGCCTCATCGCTGTATAGGGCTTAGCCCTGCGCCTGGACTGCGAGTTCAGCAGGTTCGATCACAGTCCGCTGTAGGAGTGCAGGCCGGAGATGACTGTGTTGACGACGACGAAGTTGAAGATCATTGTCGCGGCACCCAGCAGGTTGATGTACGCCGCGCGCTTACCCTTCCAGCCTGCGGTTGCCCGCGCGTGCAGGTACACCGCATACACGACCCAGGAGATAAACGCCCAGGTTTCCTTCGGGTCCCAGGCCCAGTAGCGTCCCCAGGCGGACTCTGCCCAAATCGCGCCGGTGATGATCGCGAACGTCCAGATCGGGAAGGCAAACGCCATAGTGCGCGCTGCGAGCCGATCCAGCACCCCCGACGACGGCAAGTTCCCGGCGATCCGCGACGGTACGTAGTCCTTGGTCTCGAGTTCACGCGCCTCATGCTTGGCCTTCACCAGGTACAGCCACGATGCGACCGCGCTCACCAGCAGAATTCCGCTGGCGATCGTCGCTGCCGTGACGTGCACAGCCAGCCAGTACGAGCGCAGCGCAGCCACTACCGGCCCCGCCTCTGCGTAGAACTGAAGACCGATCAACACCAGGATCAGAATCACCGGCGGCAAGACGAACACGCCCAGGAACCGTCGGGATGATTTCGCCAGCGCGAGCACGAGGTAGGTCGACACCGCGCAGATGCAAATAGCCGACGCGAACTCGAACATGTTGCCCCAGGGCAACCGGCTCGTCGCGATCCCGCGCGCCACCAAGGCAGCGACCTGCAGCGCCAAGCCGAGGATCGTCAGCACAAAACCGATCAGCCCAAGCCGGGGGCCCCACACCGATTTCGACGGCGGCGGCTCGTTGGGCTCGATGGGTTCGTCTTCGACCAGAGCACCGGCAGCGGACGTCGAAGCCCCCACACTCGCCAGGTCGCGCTCTGACGCCTCAGCACGCAACAGACGCTGGCGCTCACGGGCCGCTGCTTTCGCGGCCGCACGACGCTCCCCCTTACCAAACGCGTAGTCACCACACAGGGCGAACAAGCCCGCGGAGTAGGCGACAATCGCGCCGGAGAACAAATGATCCGATACGGCCGCTAGCGACTCGTTGACGCTCATCAGGCCTCCTCATCTGGTGCAGGGTCGTCATAGAGAATACGCGCTCGTAATCCGGCGAACTCATAGCCGAAGGCCGCGTGACCGGAGTGCGCGAGACCGCCGACCTCTATGCGGCGTACGCCGTCCTCGACGTCTCGCACGCGCACCCAGAGCCGGCGGCGCCGCAGGAACAGCGTGCCCATCAGTCCGATCAGGGCAGTGATCGCGAACGCCAGTACCCAGCCTTGAGCGGGGTCGTGGCTGATCTGGAAGGCCGCCCATTCAGCTACCCGGTCGAAGGTGATCGTGGTGCCGTCCGGCAGGGTTACAGACTCGCCGGGAGACAGGTTGACCGACTCGACCCGCTCCAGCAATCCGTCCTCGATCACTTGCTGGTCGAGTGTGTAGACCGATTGTGGAACACCGGTGTCCAGGCCGGTATAGCCCTGGTAAATGAACAGCGCGACCATCGGGTTCAGCAACCGCGGGTCGGTGGACACGATCACGCCGTCGCCGGCGTCCTGCGCGGTCGGGGCGAGGAACCCTTCCATCGCCAAGGAGTTTTCCGCATCCCCGGTGTCGATCTTCAACGCGCCCTCGGAGCCGAAGTTCTGCTGGTCCGATGGTAAGAACGGCGCCTGTTCCTCACGAACGGTGCCGTCAGGCATCTCAATCGTGAAAACCGGCGCATATCCGTGCCCGGTGACATAGGCGCGCACCCCGTTCGTACGCAGCGGGTCGTTCGTACCAATCACGTCGTGCGCACCGGTCGAGTCCGCGGCCGGGCCGTAGTTCACGTCAGAGAGAAACTGCGCCGGCGTGAGGTCGGGCTCGTACACCGTCTCGAACGAGTTCAGCGTGATACACAGATCAGCCATATCGGCGCCGTCGACGAACGTGCCGCCGGCAAACGAGTCGTACGCCATCTGCGTATTACAGAACTCCTCGCCCTCGATCGCGATACGCGTGGCCTCGTAGCCATTGACCTTGCCGACGGCGAGCGCGATCAGCAGACCCAGCAGGCTCAGGTGGAAAACCAGATTCCCGGCTTCCTGCAGGTAGCCCTTCTCGGCGCTGAGCGTCTCGCCGCTCGCGTCCTGGCGGCGTACAACGCGCCACCGCCTGCCGCGCAGGGTCTGCTGCGCATCATCGAGTACGGCGCCCGCTTCCAGGTCGGTCGTGGCGTCGGCGTACTCGGCGAACCTCGACAGGTTTCGAGGTGCTTTCGGCGGCTTCGCGCGGACCGCACGCAGGTAGATCGAAATCCTCGGTACCAAACAGCCGACGAGGGAGATGAACAACAGCAGGTAGATCGCCGCGTACCAAGGTGAGGAGAACACCTCGAACAGGCCGAGCCTATCGACCCACGGCGCGAGGGTCGGGTGGTCGGCGTAGTACTCGCGGATCTTCGACGGACTCAGGTTGCGCTGCGGGAGCAGCGAACCGGGTACGGACGCCACGGCCAGCAAGAACAGCAGAATCAGCGCCGTGCGCATCGAGGTGAGTTGGCGCCACCAGTAACGGCCGATCTCGCGCGCCGAGTGAATCACGGGCTTGCGCGGTGCCGCATCGTCTCGCCACAACACGTCCTCGCGTGGCTCAGGCTTGGAGTTGAGGGTGTCGGCCTCGCGCTCGATATCGGCTTCCGCGCGGGCATCGACCGCGTTACTGGCTACGGAATCGGCGTCGCGGTCGTTGGCGTCGCGGTCGTTGGCGTCGATGCCGTGTTCGTCGCGGGTCACAGTAGGAGCTCCTCAGCGGGGAACCACCCCTGGATCGTCGCGACGATATCGAGCCACCAGCCCGTCAACAGCACGATCCCGAGCAGGATCAGCATCACCCCGCCGATCTTCATCAGCACGCCGGCGTGCTTTCGCGCGAAGCCGGAGGCTTTCATCGCCCAGCCGAACCCCGCAGCGATCAAGATGAATGGCAGACCCAGGCCGATGCAGTAGAGCGCGGTCAGGAATGCGCCGCGTTCGGCGCTGCCCTCCTGATACGAGAGCGTGAGGATCGCGGTGAGGGTCGGTCCGATGCACGGAATCCAGCCAATCGCGAAGAACGCACCGAGCAACGGAGCGCCGACGAGTCCGGCGGCGGGCAGTTTGTGGAAGCGCCACTCGCGCTGCATCCACGGCATCTTCCCTAGGAAGGCGATGCCCATGATGATGATGAGTACGCCCATCACCTTGGTGATCGTCGCCTCGTACTCCCGCAGCCAGTTGCCGGCCTGGCCGAACAGCGTGCCGTACGAGACGAAAACGGCGGTGAACCCGAGCACGAACAGCGAAGCGCCGATCAGTACCCGGCGGCGCGCAGGTTGCTGCCGGGCAGCGGGTTCGGTACCGGACTCCCCTGCCACGGTTGCCACGTACGACAGGTAACCCGGTACCAGCGGTAAGACGCACGGGGATGCGAAACTCACCAGGCCCGCTGCGAGGGCGAGCAGGCTCGCCAGCAGGAGCGAACCTGCGGTGACGGTGCTGTCGATGTCGGCTAGCAGGGTCATTCGGCCAGCAGTTTCTCGATCGTGCTGGTCAGATCGTCGAGGTTCACCGGGGCGGTGTACGCCGCGGCCACGCGGCCCTGTGCATCGAATACGACGGTGGACGGGATCGCCGCGAGCGGGTAGTCCTTGAGTTGCAAGCCGATCTTGGTGCTCGGGTCATACAGGCTCGGGTAGGTCAGGCCCTCTTGTTTGCTATAGGTCTCGCCCTGTCCTTTTGAATCTCGCACCAGCACGCCGATAAGTTGCACGCCCTGCGATTGGTAGGTCTCGTACACCTCCTGCAGGTCGGGCGCCTCGACCCGACAGGGTCCGCACCAGGTCGCCCAGAAGTTCATCACAACGATCGTGTCGGCGTAGTCGTCGAGCTCGAACGGTTCACCGTCGAGTAACTCACCGCTGATGTTCGGCGCGTCCTGTCGCTCGTCGGCGGGAATTACTTCGCCGTGGGGGGTGCCCTCCACGAACCGGAACTCGCTGCCGCCTTCGGGGGCGTCGGTGCTGGCCGAGCAGCCTGCAAGCGCGAGCACCGCAGCAAGGAAGGCAGTCAACAACCGTGCGGCCCTCATGCGCCGACTCCCGATCCGCCGTCACCGCACGGTTCGACGTACTCGACGTGGGAGACGACCTCACCGTCGAAGTGCAACGACGTGACGGATGCGAGCGCGCATTGACGACTGCGCGGATCGTGCCACAGCCTGCGGCTCTGCACGGCGCACCGCATCATCCAGATGGGGAGTTGGTGCGAGACGCACACGGCCTCATGGCCGAGGGCCTGCGCTCGGGCGGCTTCAACGGCCATGCTCATCCGCACGACGATGTCGACGTACGGTTCACCCCAGGACGGCGTCAACGGATTGCGCAGGTGCGGCCAGTTGCTCCGGCGACTTAGAATCCCGTCCTTGCCGCCCCACCGCTGGCCCTCGAACGTATTGGCGGCTTCGATCAGCCGCTCATCGATGGCGACCGCCAGATCCGTGGCCTCCGCCAATGGCGCGGCCGTGTCCTGGGCGCGCTGCAGCGGGCTGGCGACGAGGTACCGAACGTCACGATCAGCGAAATAGTCCGATACCCGGTGTGCCATCTTCACGCCGTCGTCGGACAACCCGAACCCGGGCATCCGCCCGTACAGGATCCCGCCCGGGTTGTGCACCTCGCCGTGCCGCACGAGGTGGACGACGGTTCGCTGGCCCACCGTTACCGCGCCGCCGCCGCGGCGCTGGCGGCGTACGGTAGCGCTTCATCGATCCGCGCCAGCACAGCGTCGTCGTGCGCGGACGAGAGGAACCAGCATTCGAATCCCGACGGTGGTAGATAAACACCTCGGGCGAGCATCTCGGCGAAGAACGCTGCGAATCGCGTCGAGGACTGCGTGCGCGCGAGCGCGTAGTCGGTGACTTCGGGGACGTCGGCGCCGTCTTCGAACAGGAACACCGAGAACATGGTGCCGGCGGTCTGGATGCGGTGCGGCACGCCCGCGTTGAACAGTGCTGCGGACACCATCCCTTGCAACTGGCGGCTGGCTGACGCGATGTTCTGGTATGCCTCGCTGGTGGACAGTTTCAAACTGGCCAACCCAGCGGCGGTCGCGAGCGGGTTTCCACTGAGGGTGCCAGCTTGGTAGACGGGTCCGGCAGGGGCCAGCATTGACATCACGTCTTCGCGGCCGCCGAATGCGGCGGCGGGTAGTCCGCCGCCCATCACCTTGCCGAAAGTGAAGAGGTCAGCGGCGACGGGATCCAGTCCGTACCAGCCGGTGGCCGATGCGCGGAAACCCGTCATCACCTCATCGCTGATCATCAGCGCGCCATGCGCCGCGGTGACTTCTCGGATGACTTGGTTGAACCCGCCGACTGGCGGCACGACGCCCATGTTGCCGGGTGCCGCTTCGGTGATCACGCAGGCGATCTCGGCACCGCGCTGCGCGAATAGCGTCCGCAACGCCTCCGCATCGTTGTACGGCAGCACGAGGGTCTCGGCCGTCTGCGTTTCGGTGACGCCCTTCGTGTCCGGGATCGCCAGCGTCGCGACCCCCGACCCAGCTTCGGCGAGCAGCGAGTCGACATGCCCGTGGTAGCAGCCGGCGAACTTGACGACCAGCGACCGGCCGGTGAAGCCGCGGGCGAGGCGAATTGCCGACATCGTGGCCTCGGTCCCCGAATTGACCAGGCGGACCGCTTCCACGGGGCTGCGCGAGACGATTTCCTCGGCCAGCAGCACTTCGTTTTCCGTCGGCGTGCCGAAACTGGTGCCCCGGTGTGCCGCGCGAGTCACCGCGTCGACTACCTCTGGGTGCGCGTGCCCGTGCAGCAGCGGTCCCCAGGAGCAGATGAGGTCGACGTACTCGCGGCCGTCGACGTCCGTCAGATACGCGCCCTTACCCGATGCCATGAACCGCGGCGTCCCGCCGACGGATCTGAACGCGCGTACCGGGGAATTCACCCCGCCCGGAACGACCTTGCTCGCGCGAGCGAACAGTGCGGCGGAGGCTGGGGCTTCATCTGGATATGGCACGTTCGTCATTGTCCCATCCGCGAGGCGGTCGTGCTCCCTCAGGCCGCGGTGGCCCGCACCACTCTGCCTGCTGCGCAAGTGATGTCACGCCTCGATGGCGCCAGCCACCTTGCGTTCGAGCGCCGCCATGCCTCGACGCGGCAGTACGACGATTCCGTTGATCTCGTCACGTCCCCGGCCTAGGGCCTGGGTGCGCTCCTGCGCAGAGGCACCTTCATCAGCGGCGAGACCGAATAGCTTGCGAGCGCGGTTCAGGTGCGCCTGGTCGGCGGCATCAAAGTCGCCGAAGCCGCGCCTGAGCGCCTCGGCCTCTGCCGCGCGAAATGCGGTCTGCAGGGTGTGGACGGCATCGCGGTATTGCGTCACGTCATCACGATCGGTGAGGTCCTCCGCGCTACCGGGCCGCAACCCGTCGGCGGTGAGCATCGCGTGATGGAATGCCGACACCAGTGGGTCGCGCACGTCAGCCATGACCGGATACTCCAGCATCCGCGCGGGGTCGAGTTCGTACGCCGCCCACTCGTCGATGGTTTCCTGATGCTGCCGCATGAGCGCGCGTACCTCGCGGGTACGAGTAGCCCCTCGTTCGAGGGCAGCTCCCTGCGCCTGAACCTTCGCGAGGCGGACCTCTTGCTTGAGCCGATAGCGCTCCTGGGCCCGCTCAGCCCGGCGCTCATTCATCGCCTCGAGTCGATTGATCGCAGTCGAGATCACCCCGCCGAAGACGGGGATGATCCAGAACAGATGCCACATCCACTGCACGCCGCTAGTATGCGCCCGTCGCGGCGGTCCGGCATCGGCCATACGTCATGGCTCGGCGGATCTAAGCAGGACCGGCGGTTCGGCGGGTAGGGATCAGAGGTCGTACGGCGCGAAGAAGTCCGGTCCCGACCTGCGGCCGTCGCCGTCAGGTCGCTGGCTATGCGGCTGCGTCCGATGAGCACCTGCCTGATCCCCCGACAGCGGGGCTGCTCCAGGCGCCGCACCGGGGATAGGGGCCAGTCCGATTCCCGGTAGCGGAAACATCCCCGGAAAGCGTCGCGCGAGTTGCTGACGCGCCAGCTCCCGGTTCCGGGCATCCTGAGCACGCATACCGGTCGCGAGCCACCACCCACCGATCACCATCGCCACCACCGATAGCGGGAGAACGAACCAACTGAGCACGCGCAGACCAGTCGGCGTCCCCTCACGGAGCGGTGAATAGAACGAGCCATCGGCCGGCGCGGACACGACGATCGATTCACCGCCGGAGTAGTTGCCCACGATCACACCGGTGTGCCAAACCCCATCGATTTGGTAATCGACCTTCCACGCGCCGTACTCGCCGTCGGCGATCTGGTCGTCAGCGCTCAGTGCGTCGGGGCTGATGCCCCACTGCACAACGCCTTGAGCGTCTACTCGCGATGACAACCGATCGGCGAAATTCAGTGGTCCGAACGAGAAGACCAGGCCAGCGACACCGAGCAGGAGCAGCAGGATTCCACACCGAATCCGCCACGTTTCGCGCACCACTACCTCCCGCCACCAGCCCTCGACCGCCTCCACCCTAAGCGTCGGCCCGATCTGCCGGCGGTGCGCACAGGGACTATCGCGCCGGGGCACCGCAGACGCATACTGCCTAGCAATCATAGACACCAACGGAAGAGAGCCCATGTCTGCGCCGAACGTAACCACCATCGATCTCGACAGCAATGGCACCGTCCTCGCGGAGTTACGCGGACACACCATGCTGATCACCCTCAATCGACCAGAAGCGCGCAACGCGGTCAATGTGCAGGTCGCGTACGGGCTTGGTGAAGCGCTTGAGTACGCCGAGCGCACCACCGACGTCTGGTGCGTGGTGCTCACAGGTACCGGCGAGAAGTCATTCTGCGCAGGCGCCGACTTGAAGGCCTCGGCCGCGGGCGACTTCGATAAGGCCGACGAACGGCTCAGCCGCTGGGGCTTCGGCGGCTACGTACAGCACCCGATCAGCAAACCGACGATCGCGGCCGTGAACGGTTTCGCGCTCGGCGGCGGTACTGAACTCGTGTTGGCCAGCGACCTGGCCGTCGCCGCCGAGTCCGCCAGCTTCGGACTCCCCGAGGTCAAGCGCGGAATCTTTGCCGCGGGCGGCGGCGCTTTCCGGCTTCCCCGCCAGATACCCGCCAAGGTCGGCATGGAGGTGATGCTGACGGGGCGTCCGCTCACCGCTGAACGCGCATTGGCGCTCGGTCTCGTGAATGCCGTTGTGCCGGCCGACCAGTTGCTGGGCGCCGCATTCGAGTTGGCGGATGCGATCAACGAGAATGCCCCGCTCGCGGTCCAGGCGACGAAGCGGACCGCGCTGGGGATCACCGACGGCGCGATCGCTACCGAGGACGACGACTGGGCCCGCAACAGTCATGAACGAGACCAGCTGATGCAGACCGCCGATTCGATGGAGGGTCGGCTGGCATTCGCCGAGAAACGCGCTCCTCAGTGGACCGGACGCTAACGCGAACTGCTGCGGCCCGGGTTGGCGAATGACCGCCAGCCCGGGCCGTACTTCGTGGTTGGCAGCAAGTACGTCGAGGTTGGCAGCCATCCGCCCTACTCACACCTTCCGGAAGGCCTAAGGTCCTCGACGGCGGACCGCTCAAGCCGATGCGGTCACGTTCAACCTCGACCGCGCGATGCACACACGCCCAGCCGCTTCCCGCCGTCGGCGTCGCCCTGCATTAGCACTCTGGAGACCTCGGGACTGGACAAACGTTCGTTAAGGTCCGATGCTCGCGAATCAGGACCCGAGCATGACGTACGTCGCGTTCGGCGAGTTGCGAAGGAGTGCTAATGCGCCGAACCCTCACGTTCACCAGCGCCCTGGTCGCCGCCGGGCTGCTACTCACCGCCTGTGGGGACAAGCCGGAATCGACGTCCGCAGACTCGGACGAGTTCGCCGACAGCATCGAGGTCGCTGACGATTACGACCCCGAGGGGCATTTCGATCTCGCCTACACCACGTTTGCACCCACATGGGACCCGATCGAGAGCGTCGGCGGCGTCGACATGATCTTCTATGACCCCGTCTACGACCGGCTACTGAACGAGAACAAGGACGGCGAGATCGAGCCAATGCTCGCCACCGAGTTCACGCCGTCCGAGGACAACAAGACACTGACACTCACCCTCCAAGAGGGACTGTCGTTCTCCGACGGCGAGCCATTCGACGCCGAGGCAGTCAAATTCAACCTGGAGCGCACCCAGGAACCCACCAGCCGCGTCGCCGGCGACCTGTACATGATCGATGAAGTCGAGATCGTCGACGATTACACCGTGACCCTGCACCTGTCCGGTTCGATCGGATCGCTGCCGACCGCGCTGGCGAACACCGCGGGGATCATGGTCTCACCCAAGGCGGCGAAGGCCGGGATCCTCGGCGAACAGCCGGTTGGCATCGGCCCGTACACCGCCGGCAACATCGAACCTGGTGCGAGCGTCGATTACGAACTGACGCCGGACTACTGGGACCCGGACGCCCAGCGAACCGCGACGATGACCTACCAACTCATGTCCGACGACCAGACCCGCATGAACGCCCTGAAGTCCGGCGAGATCGACGGGGCGACGGTGAGCTCCACCGACATCGACTCGATCTCCGACGAATTCACCACGATCATGAAGCCGTCCTCGCTGATCATCTACATCAGCGTGAACGGTTCGAAGGGCAAACTCGGCGACCCCGAGGTCCGCAAAGCACTGAACATGTCGATCGACCGCGAAGCCCTTTCGCAGGGGCTTTTCGACGGCTATTGCGTGCCACAGATACAACCGTTCCCGCAGTCAGGTTTCGGCTATA
>JBKEDB010000153.1:0-23750 GCA_047975195.1 Cumulibacter sp.
AGGTCGAGACCGGCATCCCGGTCTTCTTCGCCGACCCACACTCACCGTGGCAGCGCGGCACGAACGAAAACACCAACGGCCTGCTGTGTCAGTACTTCCCCAAGGGCACCGACCTATCGCGCTGGTCCGCCGAGGAGATCGAGGCCGTCGCACACGCGCTCAACACCAGGCCGCGCAAGAGCCTCGACTGGAAGACCCCAGCCGAAGCGTTCAACGAGCACCTACTATTACTCCAACAAGCCGGTGTTGCATCGACCGGTTGAACCCGGTCAATTCCGCAGCCGGAAATTCGTGCGTGCTCTGCACCGTCACGACATGGTCGGCTCGATGGGGCGAGTGGGCGCGGCTGGGGACAACGCCGCTATGGAGAGCTTCTTCGCCCCGCTGCAAAACAACGTCCTGGACCGCCGCGCGTGGGCCACGCGGGAAGAGCTGCGAATCGCGATCGTGACCTGGATCGAACGGACCTACCACCGACGTCGTCGCCAGAGCACGCTCGGCCGCTTGACCCCCATCGAGTACGAGACCATCATGAGCACGCCAGCCGACCAGGCTGCGTAGCTAGGAACTGTCACCTATCCGTGCAGCAGTCCCAAATGGCACCCTTCGGGCAGGAGATCGTGGTGGGTGCCGTCCGCAACCACGGGGTCGGCTGGGTTGTGATGGTCGGGCTCGGCGGCATCTTCGTCGAGGTTCTCGCCGACGTCGCTTTCGGCCTCGCGCCGTTACGCCGCAGCGACATTCAACGAATGATCCTGAGTCTGCGCGGGCTTCCGCTGTTGTAGGGCGCTCGTGGTGCCGTACCCGTTGACGTAGCAGCGCTGATCGACCTGATCGAACGCTTGGCCGGTGACGACGGACTGCTGCTCGCGCTGCCCGACGCCGTGACTGAGGTCGACCTCAACCCCGTCATCGTCAGCCCAAGTGGCGCCATGGCAGTCGACGCCCGGTTCATTCTTGATGCCGACGCGGCGCCGATTCGAGCGGACAAGGTGGCGCACGCGCGCACCGACTTTGGTCCGCTCTACAACCCGCAGACCATCGCGGTCCTGGGGGCGAGTTCGCAGGGCGCCAACATGGGCACGCGGTATATCGAAGGCCTTCGCCGCCAGGGCTTCACCGGGCGGATCGTGCCGATCCACCCGAAGGCCGACGAGATCGCCGGCCTCCCGGCCGCCTCGAACATCCAGGACGTCGAGGGCGTCGTAAGATTACGCGTACGTCGCACTGCCGGCGGGGCGCGTCGCCGCCGCACTCACTGCCGAACGCGGCAAGTTGCGGTTTGCTCAGGTCGTTTCCAGCGGCTTCTCCGAAGTCCCCGAAGGCGTCGAAGTTGAAGAAGAACTCGTGGCGGTTCTTCGCGGGCAGGGTACCCGCCTCATCGGTCCGAACTGCCTCGGCACGCACAGCTCGCCTGGCAGATTCTCCTTCATTCCCGACCCGCCGTTCTCCGACGGCGGTGTCGTGGTCGTGTCGCAGAGCGGCGGACTGAGCGTCGACATACTGCGATTGGGGTCGGCGAAGGGCGTCGGCTTCCGCAGCGTCACTAGCATGGGTAACGGAGCCGACGTCACGTCTGCCGAGCTCGTTGAGCATGCGTTTGACGACCCAAACTCATCCGTTATTGGTCTATATCTGGAATCGCTTGGCGAGGCCCGAGACGTGTTGCGCGTGCTTCAGCGGCGCCCGGTCGAGAAGCCCGTCGTGTTGCTCGCGGGCGGACGCACTGCCGATGGGTCGCGCGCCGCGACCAGCCATACTGGCGCACTCGCCGGCAATCACCGCTTGTGGCCTGCTGTTGCCGCGCAGGCCGGTATCACTCTGGTCGACACCCTCGACGAGTTTCTCGACGTCCTGCTCGCCTTCGACACGCTCGAGCTCGACGACTCGCCGAACGACTCCGGCATCGTGCTGTTCGGTAATGGCGGCGGGGCTAGTGTTCTGGCGGCCGATGCCCTCGGTCGCCGCGGACTGAGCACTCCGGCGCTGCCCGCCGAATCGATCGCCGAAATTGAGGGACTCGAGTTACCGCCGGGAAACGGGCTGGCGAACCCGATCGATACTCCGGCCGGAACGCTGGCGGTCGACGGCGGCGCCGTGGCCGGAAAGATCATCGAGATTGTGCTGCGGCATAGCCACCCTGCCGCCGTTATCACGCACCTGAACGTCGGCATCATCCAGCGCAACCTAGCTCCCCGATACGGCGATGTGACAGGCGAGATCATCCGCAGCCTCGCCGCCGCCCGGGACGCCGCCACACACAAGGCACAACAGTTTCTGGTCCTCAAGGGTGACGGTAAAGAAGACATGGACGAGGCCATCGTTCAGTACGCCGCGCAGGCCCGAAACCACGGATTGCCGGTATACCGCGATATCGAAGCCGCGGCGACCGCTGTACGCGCCTTCCTGAACCACCAAGACCGTGCGTCGAGCGACCGACGCGAGCATCCAGAGGTAGGAGAAAAATGACAAGCCCCAAGAACCTCTCGACTCAACAGGCAGAGCACGCCGAGCGCACCAACGCCGCCATGGCGATGGGTGGCGAGCGCAAGCTGGCAAAGCGCCGTGACAAGGGTGATCTGAATGCTCGCGAGCGCATCGATCAACTCTTCGACACCGGCACGTTCCGCGAGAGTGGTCGCTTCGCTGCGTCACTGTACGAACCTGACCGTCACACCACTCCCGCCGACGGCAAGGTGACCGGCCTCGGTGATGTCGAGGGCCGCCGCGCTGCGGTGATCGCATACGACTTCACCGTCAAGGGTGCGTCGTCCGGCGCAGTCAGCAACAAGAAAATGAGTCAGCTTAAGGAATACTCCGCGAAATCTGGCACTCCGCTGGTGTACCTGTGCGAATCAACCGGGGTCCGGATGCCGGATTCAATGGGTGGCGCCGGCATGGGGCAGGGCAACAACAAGACGCGGTTCCTGCGGCGCCGTGTGGCCCCATGGGCCTCGGCGACGTTCGGATACTCGTTCGGGTCGGCTGCGTGGCACACCGTCAGCTCGGATTTCTCGGTCTTCCGCAAGGGCGCCATTATGGCGGTCTCCAGCCCCGGCCTGGTGCAGCGCGCGACCGGGCGCGAGGTGCCCGCCGAGGAACTCGGCGGATGGAAACTGCACGCCGAGGTGACCGGGTTCGCCGACGCCGTCGCGAACTCCGACGAGGAAGCCATCGACCTGGTGCGTCGCTTCCTCGGCTACCTGCCAAGCCACAACGGCGAAGCGCCTCCGGTTGCGGCGGTGCCCGAAGGTTCGGACGCCCGCGGACACCTCATCCACGACATCGTTCCAGAGAGCCGAACCCAGGTGTACGACGTCCGCAAGGTGATTGACGCCGTCGCCGACGTCGGCTCGGTGTTCCCGATCAAGGATCGCTTCGGCCGTTCCCTGGTGACCTGCCTGGCCCACGTTAATGGGCAGACAGTCGGATTCCTGGCCAACAATCCGATGTTCAAGGGCGGCGCGATCGATAACGCGGCGTGCCGGAAGGCGACTAGTTTCATCGTGCTGTGCGATTCCTACAACATCCCGATCGTGTTCATGGTCGACCAGCCCGGTTTCCTGATCGGTATCGAGGGGGAGCGCGGTGGCATCGTCGGGCAGGTCATCAACTGGATGAACGCGCTGTCTCTGGCGACGGTCCCGAAGGTGTCGATCATGATGCGCAAGAACTACGGCCAGGGCTATGTCAACATGGGCGGTAGTTGGACGGTCGACGCGTCGGCTGCTTGGTGGTCGGCCGAGGTCAGTTTCATGGACCCGCGATCGGCGGTCGGGGTCGTGTACGGGGTCGATCCGGAGAAGGAGCCCGAGCTGTTCCAGCAACGGTTCGAGGAGATGGCGAAGGAGTCCACCGGTTATGACGTCGCCCGCGCGTTCGGCGTCCAAGACGTTATCGATCCGGCCGACACTCGTGGATACCTGATCAATGCGCTGCGCGACAACGCTCTTGACCGCTCCGGCGGAGTTGGCGAGCATCTGCTGCACACCTGGCCGACGAGCTTCTGAGAGGATCCCATATGGGTCTATTTCCCGCGTCCTTGCTCATCGCGAACCGCGGTGAGATCGCGCGACGCATTATCCGCACCGGTCGTCGGCTCGGCATTCGCACCATCGCCGTCTATCACGAGGTCGATGCTGACATGCCGTTCGTAGCCGAGGCCGATGAGGCGGTCGAACTACGTGCCGACGTTCCCGTGAAGGCCTACCTCGACGTCGAGCAAGTGCTCGCGTCCGCTGCCGTCAGCGGAGCTGAGGCGCTGCATCCCGGCTATGGGTTCCTCGCCGAGAACGCTGACTTCGCGCGCGCCGTCGCCGACAGTGGAATGCTGTGGATCGGGCCGAGTCCGGAGTCGATGATCGCGATGGCCGACAAGATAGAGGCACGCCGCACAGTCGCTGCGGTCGGTGTACCGACCAGCGGCGACGGCGGTGCGATCGAGAGCATCGAGCAGGCGGCTGCCGAGGCGGACCGCGTCGGGTACCCAGTGATGGTGAAGGCGTCGGCTGGCGGCGGCGGGATCGGCATGGCCGTCGCAAACAACTCGGGAGAACTGGCCAAGGTTTTCGAAGGCACTCGTTCGATGGCCCAGCGGTCCTTCGGCTCTGATCGGGTATTCGTGGAGCGCTACATCGCGAAGGCACGGCACATCGAGGTCCAGATTCTCGGCCGGGCGGACGGCGAAATCATCACACTAGGCGAGCGGGACTGCTCGGCCCCGCGCCGCCACCAGACAATCGTCGCGGACGCACCTGCACCGGAGAAGTCGGCAGTGGTGCGGGCGAAGTTGGCCGCGGCAGCGCGCGCGGCCGCGTCGTCCGTCGGATACCAGAACGCCGGGACGGTCGAATTCCTTCTTGACACAGCCACTCACCAGTTTATTTTCCTGGAGATGAACACCAGGATCCAGGTCGAGCATCCGATCACCGAGCTGGTCACCGGAGTGGATCTGGTGGAGCAACAGCTGAGCATCGCCGCGACCGGGAAAACCACCGATGATTTCGCGCCTGCAATCAATGGACATGCCATTGAGTTTCGCGTGTGCGCGGAGGACCCAGTTCGGTTCTTCCCGAGCCCTGGCCCGATCGAGACCTGGCAGCTTCCTGCCGGCGACGGGATCCGCATCGATGCGGGCTATGCGGCGGACACAGCTGTCACGCCGCACTTCGATTCGCTGGTCGCGAAGTTGTGCGTTCACGCGCCCACCCGCGATGCGGCGATCGAACTCGGCCGGCAGGCGCTGGCCGCAAGCCGGATCGCGCCATTGAAGACGAACCTACCGTTCCTACAGGCTGTTGCTCAGTCGGCCCAGTTCGCCGCAGGACGATACGACACCGGACTCGTCGCGGAGCTACAGCAGGCCGCAGCGCCGCAACCCAAGAAGCGAAAGGCACCCGACCATGAGTAACACGATCACAGCAGAGATGAGCGCCAACGTGTGGAAGGTGCTCGTCAAGGCCGGAGACCACCTGGACGAAGGCGACACGATCGTCATCCTCGAATCGATGAAAATGGAGATCCCCGTGCTGTGCGATGACCCCGGCACGGTGACCACCGTCCATGTTGAAGAGGGAGCCTCGATCAACGCGGGCGACCTGATTGTCGATATCGACGAGGATTGAGCGAGTGCGGGTAATTGACGTCCCGGCTGGGCGGGCTATGACGCCGTAGGCGTCATCGAGACCAACGAGTCCGCCCACCGCCGGGAACGCACGCCAAGCGCGCCACCGGGTTTGCCTCTGCATCGGGAGTCCGCCCAAAAAACGCAGCGAAAGTAGCGGGGCATCGCGCTCTGTGCGATGCCTGCCCGATTTCGCTGCGTGTTCTGCACTATTGGGCGTGGTGGCGGCGGTCTACGCGGCGAGCTGCTTCCACCTCTGCCTGTGCCGGGACTGGTAATAGTGCTCGCGGCGGCGGATAAGCGTGAGCAGCGAGGCCATAACAGCCTCGCCCTGGTCAAACACCTGGCGGTAGGTGAGCCGAACACACAGGTAACCCAACGTGTGGAGTGTGAGGTCGCGGTGCCGGTCGGTTTCGTACGCTAGCCGATCGGTGTGGTGCTCGACGCTATCGAGTTCAAGCACCAGACGTTGGCCGACGACCAAGTCAACCCGGCCCACGCCCCGGATCCGGACCTGCGGCCGTACGTTGACATTGATCCGAGCCAAGCGATAGCGAGCAACGGATTCAGTGCCCGACTCGGCGCGCTCATCTACGAAACGCAATAGTCTGCGGACGCGCATCGGCCGACCCTCGAGCGCGTCCCGCACGTCCCCGAGCGTGCACTTGCGCTTGTAGAGCATCGAATCGATGATTGCCACGAGTTCTTCGTCGCTGACACACCCTGATGCCGCCGACAACGCGACCATCAACGGATCGACAGCCCTGGCCGGACGTAGATTGCCCAAGTGTTGGCCGCAGTGTAGAGCGTCCGATTTGGTCGTCGCCGTGCCGCCGCGATAGTGGGCGTGGTCGGTCAGACGCAGGTGAACTCGCGTGTTCTCTGGGGTCCAGACTCCGTGCAGTTTCAGAGCCGAGATGCAGCTAAGAACCCCGCCGGCCCGCACGGCTGCCGCCACATCTGCGTTGTGGTTGGGAGTTGCGTACCAGCCATGCCGGAGACGGTGCAGAGTGCCCGCGTCCGCCGCCTTACGGATGTCGTAGCGCGACATCCCGGACTGGCAGAGAAGCCCAGCGCGCAAGACCCCGTAGCTGTTCCTGATCGCGAAATCTAGATCCATGGACCTAATCTGGCCGGAGAAAGGCATTCGGCCCAGTGCCGCTGGAATCTGTGGATTACCTGTGGACAAGGGGAACGGGAGGCGCGTCGTGGTGCTATGTGCCGCTCGTCGGGGCTAGCAGACCAAGGATTGCTGCAAGAAACGCAGCGAAATCGGAGGAGCATCGATCTCTGAGCGATGCCTAGTCGATTTTGCTGCGTCTTTTGCGGAACGGAAGCAGTACCGCCTCAGGGAACGTCGGAAGAGGTGCCAGGCGACCTCAGCGAGTTGCAGACGGGAGGCTGGGCTGACCCCAGCGCATGGCGTACCGACGCGATGCTTCAGCGAGTCGAGGAGCTCTCGGCAGAATCATCCGGTTCGGTCAGGTCTTCGCGGCCGAGGAGCTTCGACAGCAACGGCGCCATCAGTAACACCAGCAGCAGTCGCGCTAGTTGCACCGCGAAAACGTACGTCGCGTCGGCGTGCGAGTCGGCGGCAATTGCGAGTACGGCGGGCAGTCCACCGGGTGTAGTCGCCAGGTACGCCGTCAAAGCGCTGACTCCGGTTGTCGCGGCCAGCAGCCAGCCCAACAGCGCGCTGCCCAGGACGACGACGGCAATAAGCACGACGGCGGCCGGGAGCAACCTGGCAATCGACTTCAGACTCGCCCTGGTGAATCGGAGCCCGACCTGCAATCCCAGCAGGATGAAGCAGGCCGCGACTATGGCTGCGGGCACCTCGACCGGGCCGAACCAGCCGCTAATCGCCAACGCCGCTGACACCGCCATGGGCCCGAGCAAGAAGAGCGTGGAGATCGGGATTGCCCAACCGATGAGCGCGCCCACCCCGACGCTGAGCACGGTGAACCCGAGACTGCTCCACGCCTCGGTGTCCACATCGGACGGTGCGGCGGTGTGTTCGCCGAAGACAAGCAGGACGACGGCGGGGAGAGTGACGAGTATCAGCAGGACCCGCACGTACTGAACGACTGCGACCACCCGGTCATCACCGCCGAGTTCTCGCGCAATCGAAGTCAGGGTCCCGGCGCCGCCGGCGATCGTCGACAGCACGCCGGTCAGCCGGCCGATCTTGCCGAGCCGCGCGAGCACGAACCCGCCCGCGATGCTGAGCGCTAGCGTCGCAGCGGTAACCACGACGGCCACGAACCAGCCGGACGCCAGCCGTTGCAACGCTGGAAGTGTGACCGTCGCGCCGATCATCGTCCCGATGACCGCCTGTGATACACGGGTTGTACGGCGACCAACGTGCGGTGGATTGTCCAGGGTGAGCGCGACGACACAGCCCGCGACCAATCCGCCGAACAAGGTGGGGTGAGGGGACATCGAGCAGGTTCAAGCCGAACCAGGTGAGGACGCCGACGACGATGGCGATCAGCCACGTCGCGAGCGTTCGTCCTCGTTCCCTGGTCACCCGGCCATGGTTCCACTGCCCGAGGCGGCGGTCCACACGGGCGGGCAGGTGCCGTGCGGTGTATCGGTCCACTCAGGCGAGCAGGTGCTGCGTGGTGCGTCGGTCCGGGCGGGTGTCAGGCGGGAGAGTGGTACGCGGCGCAGGGCATGGTGGGAGAGACGGTTACTGCTGCCACGCGGGCCTGCGCTTCTCGCGGAACGCCATGATTCCTTCCTGTGCTTCCGGGGAGGCAAACAAACCTTCCGACAGCGACACCATGTCGGCGCCCTGCTCATCGATTCGCGCGACCAGATCCCGGCTGAGCAATTCCTTCGTCTTCGCCAGGCCTTGTGGCGAGGCCATCAGCAGCCCATCGATGGTCTCCTGCAGGACGGCGTCCAACTTCTCGGCAGGCACCGCCCGACTGATCAGCCCTGCGGCTTCAGCGTCGCGCCCGGTAAAGGTCTCACCGGTGAGGTACCAGCGGGCGGCGAGGCGCTGGTCCATCCGCGGCAGCGTCGTCAGCGAAATGATCGCCGGCGTGACGCCGAGCCGGGCTTCGGTGAATGCGAAGGTTTGCTCATCGACGGTCAGCGCAATATCCGCTGCTCCGACGATTCCGAGGCCGCCTGCACGGACAGCACCCCGGGCATGCACGATCACGGGCTTCGGCAGCGATGCGATCAACCGCAGCATCGCCACCATCTGCGCCCCGGAGTTCATCCCGGTGCCGCTCGTTGCGGCCTTCAGGTCGGCGCCAGCGCAGAAGACCTTGCCCGCGTGCGTGATGACGATGACTCGGACTTCGGCGTTCGTCTCACAGGTCCGAAGGTGCGCGAGCAACTCGTCCATCAGTTGCGCCGACAGCGCATTGCGATTCTCCTGCGAATCAAGAGTGATCGTTCCGACGCCGTTAGCGATATCAAGGTGCACGAGTTCGGGCATAACTTCTCCTGGATCGGTCGGGGACTACGTCGTACGTTAGTTCCTCGCCGCTGCGCGGGAAACCCAGCAAACACCGCCGCCGGAAACCGAGCAAGGCACCGCCTCCGGAACCAGCGGTGCACTACCGCCAGAAACCTGGCAGGGCACCACCACAGCCGGGAACCCGAGGCCTGTTGTCGCTGTCGAGCGCGACCCGCACTGGCGTCACTGTCCACCGCCGCGAGGGCTTAGCGCCTGGCCGCCTGGCGGAACGTGCCGGTGGCCGATAAGTTGATGCCAACGTCAACTTCGAGGGAGTGAGAGCGACATGGCAGACATCGAGTCGTTGATCGCTGATTTGCGTGCCGAGCAGGAGTCTGTGGACGGGGTGCTGGCACAGATCGACGCCGCCGGCTGGCAAACCGACACTCCGGCCGAGGGATGGAAGGTGGTCGATCAGGTCGCGCACCTGACCTACTTCGACGGCGCGGTCACGCTCGCGGTCACCGCCGCCGACGCGTTCTCCGAAAGCCAACTGAACCGCAAAGCCGACGCCGACTACGTCAATACTGTTGCCAAGGACCTCATCGCGCTTCCCGCCGACGAGTTGTGGCAGAAATGGAAAGACGGACGCGAAGCGATGTACCAGGGCTTTCGTAGCGCCGATCCGACGAAGCGCTACCCGTGGTACGGACCCCCGATGAGCATCGCCTCCGCCTGTACGGCCCGAATCATGGAAACGTGGGCCCACGGACAAGACATCTGCGATGGGGTTGGCATCCAGCGTGCACCCTCGGATCGGCTCAAGCACGTGCTGTTCATCGGCTACAAGGCGCGCCCGTTCGCGTACGCAAACCGCGGACTTGACGTGCCGGCGGGCGACGTCCGCCTCGAGTTGACCGGGCCGGACGGCGATACCTGGACGTTCGGTGACAGCGATACGGACGTCATCCGCGGCAGCGCGCTAGACATGGCGTTGTTGGTGACGCAGCGCCGTCATCGTGCGGACACCTCGCTGACGGCTGAGGGTGCGCTCGCCGACGACTTCCTGGACAAGGCGCAGGCGTTCGCCGGTCCGCCCGGAGGTGGCCGTCGACCGGGGCAGTTCCCGAAGTCGTAACGCGCTAGGGGCAACGAAGGTGACGTGGTCGGCCAGGTAGGCAGGAGCCCCGGATGGCCGCTACGCCAATCTCCAGGCGCCGGATCGTCGCGCGCCAATCTGTGAAAATGTCGCAGAATCGGATGTATGCGTTTCGAGCACGAACTGACTCTGCCCTACCCGCGCGATCAGGTTTTCGCCTGGCATGAACGCCCGGGGGCGTTCATGCGCCTCACTCCGCCGTCGTTCGGCCGGGTCGTGCAGGAACCGTCCGACGGCATCCGGGACGGCTCGATCGCCATCCTGCGACTGGCCATCCCAGGCACAGTCGGCACCGCCGGCCTGCAATTCACGGCGCAGCACTCCGGATACGACCCGCCCGTGAAGTTCGAGGATTCGATGATCGGGGGCCCCGTGAAGGAGTGGCACCACACTCATCGGTTCATAGACGCTCCCGCCAACGGCACCATGATCCGAGACGAAATCGATTTCGAGCTTCCATCGTTGGCCATCGGGCCCGCTGCCACAATCGGCGAGCGGGTGGCGTTGCAGCAATTGTCCCGGTTATGGGCATTCCGCGACCGTCAGCTGGCCTTCGATCTCGACTTCCACTCGCGTCACACGACCCCCAAGACCATCGCGGTCACCGGAGCCACCGGCATGGTCGGCACCCAACTCGTCGCCTTCCTGCGAGGTGGCGGGCACGACGTGCGCCGGGTCGTCAGAACTGCGGCGCGCGGACGCGACATTTCCTGGGATCCCGCTCGCGGAACCCTGGACGTCGAACAGTTGCGGGACGTCGACGTCGTCATCCATCTCGCCGGCGCCCCGATTGGACGCCGTTTCACCGCCAAACATAAGAAAGCCGTTCGCGACAGCCGGATTGATGGCACGAGGCTCATCGCCGACGCGCTCGCGACATTGGCACAAGACGGCCGCCCTCGCGCGCTCATCAGCGCATCTGCCTCCGGCTACTACGGCGCAGATCCTGGCGATGAGGTCCTCACCGAGGACCGCGCGCCCGGCGACGGTTTCCTCGCGGATCTCTGCCGCGACTGGGAAGCAGCCTGCCAACCGGCGCGGGACGCAGGCGTACGGGTGGTAAACGTGCGCACCGGGCTTGTGCAATCGGCGGCAGGCGGACAGTTAGGGATTCAGGCGCCGCTATTCCGCCTTGGGGCCGGTGGCCCGCTCGGCAGTGGGAACCAGTGGATGCCGTGGATCGCGCTCGAGGATCTCATCGGCATCTACGCGCACGCCGCACTGCATGACGACCTATACGGCCCCGTCAACGCGGTCGCTCCTGGGATCGTCCGCAATGCCGACTACGCCGACGCACTCGCGCAAGTACTGCATCGGCCGGCGTTCCTGAAGGTACCGAGGATCGGACCGGCGATGCTGTTTGGCGCCGACGGCGCCGACGAGTTCGTGATGGCCGGACAGCGGATGTCCGCGGCAAAAATCGAGACCGCGGGTTACCGTTTCGGCTACCCAGAACTCGTCGGAGCACTCGGCCACGCCCTCGCTCGATGACTGGACCGCGCTGACCGGAATGCGATGACCGGAATGCCGCGCGATACGCCCGCTACGGCCAAGATCGAGGCGTATCCCACCGCGTCCGCGTGCGGCCAACTTCCAAGTTGGACGGTATCGATGCCGTCGACGGCCTCAGGTCGCTGCGGGTCGTCATCGATGACAAGCAGTCCGGCCAGACCGACCTCACGCCGCTGCGGGGGTGCTCGACTCTGACCTCGCTGAACGTGCAGTTCAACGAACCGGTGGGTCCGGCGAATGTCGACTGGCTGCGTTCGTTGCCGGATCTGCGGTCATTGAGCCTGACCGGGCCGATGGACGGCGTTGACCTCACTGTGCTGCAGGAGATCAACCTGCAGTCCCTGTCGATCAGCCTCGCGGGCCGTGATGGGTCGATTCTGCTGGAGATCCCTCAGCTGAGGGACTTGACCGTCGTAGGCGCCAGTGCTCGCCACGACCCTCCTCCGGCGATCGCTGCGCACCCAGGTCTTACTCAGGTCGTCCTAGACCTCGTCGCGCGCGGCATAGCGGTCACGGTCTACGCCTTTGACACCTGGTCGAGTCAGGTCTTGGCGGAGGCGGAGGCCGCCGGTATGCACGTCACCGGCGGCAGCGGAACCACGACGATCCGACGCGGCTGAGCAGTCCCGCCGGAACTAGCCCGCTCGGTCTCGCGGGCTAGACCGCTCAGCCCGTCGGAGGTAGCTCGGTCAGTGCGTCGGGGCAGACCGGTCGGTGTCAGGCCCCCGACAAGAGCGATTCCGGGATGTCCAGATGCCGGGACCGCAGAAACTCTCCGAGCCCCTTCGCCTGCGCATCAAACCGCAAGGACGAGGACACGCCGTCCCCGAGGAACCCTTCGACGATGAAGTTCACCGCCCACAGGTTCGGCAGCACATACCGCCGGATCGGCAGATCCACACAGCCAGGCAGCAGCGAACGCACCCGCGCTGTGCTCAGGTGCTCGTTCAAGAAGTCGAACGCCTCCTGACTGCGTGCCCACACCCCGACATTCGCGTGTCCGCCTTTATCCCCGGATCGTGCGCCGGCGATCGTCCCCAGGGCCACGCGCCGAGTTGGACCCCCAGGCACGGTTAGCGCGCCCTCGTCGTACGACGGAGGATCCAATTCAAGCGAGGACATCGTCCCGCTCTCGGGTAGCGTGAAGGACTCGTCGCCGATCTGCCCGTGTGCCGACACGACACCGGCGGCGACTACTGCCGGGATGTACGTCTCGTACGACGTGGCGCCACCGGGGGGCGAGGTGCCGAACAGGCCCGGGTAACTCGACAGCCCGGTCTGGATCACCGCCCCACTGAACGCGCGGCCAACCAGTTTCTCGTCACGGTCGGCCACGGCGATCCGCAGGATCGTGTTCGCGGCGCCGAACGACTCGGGATCGGGCGCCGTGTTGCCGATCAAATCGACCTCGACCCGCTCGTAGGCGTCCTTGCCCCCGGGAATCTTGTCCCAGATGGCCTCCTCGGCAACCCGCGCCTTACCTTCGGGATCATCGCCGGTGAGGACCATGAGCATCTGGTTGCGATATCCGCCCTCGACGGCCATCGACACCTTGAGGCCGCTAGGCGGAGCCTCGCCGCGTACGCCGGAGATCTCCACCCGATCAGGCCCGTCCTGTCGCAACTGGATCGAGTCCAGTCGCGCGGTCGCATCCGGGTTCGCATACTGTGGCCCGCCCACTTCGTACAGCAGCTGTGCCTTGATCGTATCGACGGTCACCTGCCCACCCGTGCCGGTGTGTTTGGTGATCACCGACGATCCGTCCGGATGGATCTCGGCCAGCGGAAAGCCTAGGCGCCGATAGTCGGCAATCTCGTTATAGAAGGAAAAGTTGCCGCCGGTGGCCTGCCCGCCGCACTCAATAACGTGCCCGGCGACGATCGCCCCGGCGAGCTTGTCGTAGTCCGAACGTTGCCAGCCGAACGCCCAGACGGCCGGACCGACGACGACGGCGGCGTCGGTAACACGTCCGGTCACCACTATGTCGGCACCGCGTGTCAACGCCTCAGCGATGGAGTGGCCACCGAGGTATGCGTTCGCTGCCAGCGGCGTACGCCCCTCGAGGTCGACGGGTTGGCCCCCGTCGAGTTGAGTGAGCTGACCGGAGGCGATAAGTTCGGGCACGCGCTGCAGGATGTCGTCACCGTCGACGTACGCGATCTTTGGCGACACCCCAAGGTTCGCGGCGACCTTCTCCAAGGCGCGGGCCGCGCCGGGCGGGTTCAGTCCGCCCGCGTTCGAGACGATCTTGATGCCCTTATCCACACAGGTGCCCAGGACGTCCTCGACCTGGGTAATAAAAGTGCGAGCGAATCCGGCGTCCGGGTTCTTCGCCTGTTGGCGCCGCAGGATGATCATCGTCAACTCGGCCAGCCAGTCGCCGGTCAGTACGTCGATATCGCCGCCGTCAACCATTTCGCGAGCCGCCGAGAGGCGGTCACCGAAGAATCCGCTGCAGTTCGCGACCCGCAGTAACTGTCGACTCATGACTCCTCCACCAGGACGAGGGGATCGTGATAGTCCACGGTATCTCCGACGTTCACGTAGATCTCCTGCACCATCCCTGAGCCGCCGGCGGTGAGTTTGTGCTCCATCTTCATCGCCTCGAGGGCGATCAGCGGCTGGTCGGCCTCGACCGCATCGCCGACCTGCACGTTGATTGACACCACCAGACCAGGTAGCGGGGCCAGAACGCTGCCAGCAGCGCCCTCGGCGTCATCTTCGCCGCCGATCACAGCTACCGGTGACAAAACAACGACGCCCCCAGGCGAATGTACGACCGTCTGCTTTCCCGCGATAACAGCGAACCGGCGCCGTACGCCGTCGATCTCCAGGAATATTGCATGATCTCGTCGGCGCGCTACCCGTACCGACGTCTGCGTGGAGTCCTGCACCAACGTCCAGGTGCCGTCGCGCTGCGGAATCAGGTCGACGACGATCTCCTCGCCGTCCACCAGATACTTCGAGCTGATCGGTAGGCTGCGTAGATTCCGGAATCCGACCGGCGCGAATGAGTTCGGCCCCGGAGTTCCCGAGAGCAATTCGGTAATCGCGGCGGCGACGGCTGCGAGCCGTACGTCCTCGGCGCTGGCCGGTGAGTCAACCAGCGAATCGCGGCGGTCCAGATAATCGGTTCCGACCGGACCGGATACGAACTCGTCGTCGCCGAGAATCGCTACCAGCTGCCCGATGTTGGTTTTGACACCGGCAACTTCGACACCCATCAGTGCCTGACGTAACAGCGCCAGTGCGGTCGGGCGGTCCTCGGCGTACGCCACCGCCTTGGCGATCATCGGGTCATAGCGAGTGCTGACCACGCTGCGTGCTTCGACACCGATCTCCCAGCGCACGCCGTCGATTTCGGGTACGGACCAATGGGTGATTTCGCCGGGAGAAGGTAGGTAGTCGTTCGTTGGATCCTCGGCATAGATGCGTGCCTCGACGGAGGCGCCTTCAGAGAGACCGCCTGCGTCGGTGTCGATCCAGGTGGGCAATGGCTGACCCGAGGCAACCAGGATCTGCAGTTCGACGAGGTCGATACCGGTGACCTCTTCGGTGACCGCGTGCTCCACTTGGAGGCGGGTGTTCATCTCCAAGAACGCGAAGCCATCATCGAACGCGAGGAACTCGACCGTTCCGGCGCCGACGTAACCGATCTCCTTGGCCAGTGCAACTGCGGCCGCGCACATGTCATCGCGCATCGTCGCCGGGTTAGTCGCCGGCGCAGGCGCCTCTTCGATGATCTTCTGATGCCTGCGCTGCACGGAGCAGTCACGGGTGCCGAGGTGAACTACTCGTCCGGACGAATCACCAAAGACCTGGACTTCGACGTGACGCGGGCCTTCCAGATAGCGCTCGACAAACAACGTCCCGTCACCGAATGCTGATGCCGCGCCGCGTGCGGCTTCCACCAAGGCTGATTCCAGCCCGTCGTGGGAGTCCAGACGGACCATGCCTTTACCGCCGCCGCCGGCCGACGGTTTGACCAACAGCGGTGGCTGCAGGCCCTTGATCGCGGTGACGGAGGCTGCGACGTCTTCGGTCACTGTGACCGAATCGAGCACCGGAACGCCTGCTGCTGCGGCGATCTCCTTGGCGCCGATCTTGCCGCCCATCTTCTCGATGGCCTCAGGGCTGGGACCGATCCAGGTCAGCCCGGCGTCGATGACGGCGCGCGCGAAGTCGGCGTTCTCGGCGAGGAATCCGTAGCCGGGATGTACGGCGTCCGCGCCGGCTTTGCGCGCGGCATCGAGGATCTTCTCGATCGCTAGGTACGGCGACGCCGACTGGTCATCGCCTAGCGCGATTGCCAGGTCCACATCATCGAGATAACGCGCGTCTGCGTCGCTGGCGGCGTACACACCGGCCGTGCGGATACCCAACTGAGCGGCAGTACGTGCGACACGGGAAACGATCTCGCCGCGATTGGCGACGAGGATGCACGAAATTCGGGACATCTCACTCACATCCGGTAGGCGGCGTAGCCGCGTTCAGAGTCGATCGGGTTGCCGCGGGCAGCTGACATCGCAAGCCCCAGCACGGTTCGGGTGTCGCGTGGGTCGATGATTCCGTCGTCCCAAATCTGACCTGTTGCGTACAACGCGGTCTGTTCGGAATCAATCTGCGCTTCGACCGCGGCGCGCGCCTGCGCCTCGGCGTCCGCGTCGAGTTCGCGCCCGGAAGCCTTGGCCGCATTCTCGCGCACGATTGAAAGGACTCCAGCGAGCTGCTTTCCACCCATGACGGCGATCTTGTGCGTCGGCCAGGAGAAAACGAACCGCGGATCGTAGGCGCGTCCGCTCATCGCGTAGTTCCCGGCGCCGTACGAGTTGCCGACCATCAGCGAGTAGTGCGGCACACACGAGTTGGAGACCGCGTTGATGAGTTTGGCGCCGTCCTTGATGATTCCGCCTTGCTCGTACCGGGTGCCGACCATGAAACCGGTGATGTTGTGGATGAACAGCAGCGGAATCGACTGCTGGTTGCACAGTTGGATGAACTGGGCGCCCTTCTGTGATTCCTCGCTGAACAGGATTCCGTTGTTCCCGAGAATGCCGATATCGCGGCCGTGCAGCCGCGCCCACCCGCACACCAGGTTTGCGCCGTACAGCGGTTTGAACTCTTCGAACTCTGAGGCGTCAACGGTGCGCGCGATGACGTCGCGGATGTCGTAGGGAATGCGCGGGTCGACCGACGGTACGCCGAGGAGTTCGTCGAGGTCGTATGCCGGATCGGGTCCGGCGGCGCCGTCGGGAGATGGACGTGACATCCGCAGGTGACGCATGATCTGCCGGCCGAGCGCGATCGCCTCGAACTCGTCGCGGGCGAGATAGTCGGCCAAACCGGACTGCTTAGCATGCATCTCGGCGCCGCCAAGGGTCTCCTCGTCGGCGTCCTCATTGGTTGCCATCTTCACCAGCGGCGGACCGCCGAGGAACACTTTCGCGCCACCCTTGACGAATACGGTGTAGTCGCTCATGCCCGGGACGTACGCCCCGCCGGCCGTGGAGGATCCGAAAACGAGTGCGAGGGTCGGTACGCCGTTCTTCGAGAGTCGGCTGATCTCCTTGAATGTGGCCCCGCCGGGGACGAATATCTGCGACTGAAATGGCAGATCGGCACCGCCGGATTCGGTCAAGTTGATCAACGGAAGCTTGTTTATTCGGGCGATCTCGTAACCCCGAAGCGCCTTGGCGACGCTCACCGGAGACTGCGATCCGCCGCGAATCGTCGGATCGTTGGCCATGATCAGACACTCGGTTCCTTCGACCTGACCGATTGCCATCATCATGCCGCCGCCGAGCGGGTGTTCGGTACCGTAACCGGCCAGGGGCGAGAGTTCCAGCATCGGTGCGCCGCGGTCGACGAGTAATTCAACACGCTCGCGTACCGGGAGTTTGCCGCGCTCGCGATGGCGCGCGACGTACTTCGGGCCGCCGCCGGCGAGTACCCTCTCGTTCTCGGTGTTGATCTCCTCTAGTAGGCAGAGCATCGCCTCACGGTTCGCGAGGTATTCCGGTGATCTCGTATTGAGTCGGGAATGAATGGGCGGCACGGTTCCTCCAGCGCTGGTCGGAGACGGGTTTGCGACGCGCAGTGCTCACACTCTCGGCCAGATCTGACAAATGTGTCAAGTTCGGCGATCGTGTCGTGCAGCCATGAACCAGGTGCTCGGCCAGGCGCTCGCGCTCAGCCCCTCGAGGACGTATCGGGACTCGGTGTCGGGGTCGGTGTCTCGTTCGGAGTAGTCGGGGCGGTCACGTCCTGGTCGGTATCAGTGGACTCACCCGAACCCGAGTCGCTGCCCGAGTCGGTACCTGAATCGGTGTCGGTACCGTCCGGTTCGGTCGCCGCGCCGCTGTCGGGCGCGGCGTCGGTCCCAGATTCAGTGGCGTCGGTGGCCTCAGCGTCATTGCTCTCCGCGTCCGTCGACGCCTCCATGTCCGTGGTGGGCGCTGCCGGTTCGGTCGTCGCTGTCTCCCCAGGCATCGGTTCGAGTGCCTCATCGTTCGGCTCGACCGGCCCGCTCGGAGTGCTGTCCTCGAGCGGGTTGGGTGGCGGCTGCGTGGGCTTTGCCGCGACGCCGGTACCTTCTGCGATACGTGAAATCGTGGTCGATCCGTGGTCGCCGGACAGCGACGAGCCAGTCAGGGATTCGTGGGCGGTGATGAGTCCGAAAGCGACCACGAATGTCGCAAGGGTGCCGACGAGAGCGATCCGCCATTTCGTGCGCAGGGCACGTATCCACGCGCCGCCGCGCGACCTCTGGAGTCCAGTGAGTCCAGCGGTCGTTGCGCCTTCCTCGCGCGCCGCCCCTGGCATTGTGGCCTGCGGCGCATCGGTGCGTCGGCGCGCCGCGCGGTCATACGCGATTCGCAGGCCGTCACGGCTCCCCTCGAGCGAGGCATTGAACAGCGCGCTCGCGACGGCGGAGACGAAACTACCGACGCCAGCGCCGATGATCGTGCCCGCAACACCGAGTTGTGCGCCGAGCGCGGCAGCGATGACGGCCGCGAACGCGCCTGCGAGCAGCCCATTCCAGGACAGGTCGATCTTGCGTCGGGTGGAGCGCGCCGCGCCGTCATCGCGCTGTTCGGTCTCGTGCGTCAACGTCGCGGTAGCGCCTGTGGCGGGGCTGATGTCGGTGGTTAGTCGGCAGGGGAACTGCTGGTCGGTCAAGGTCCAGGTTCTTTCATCGCGGTGTGTTCGAATCGCCCGTCCCCGGCGCCTCAGGCGCCGTCGAACGGCTATCAAGGCTACGCCGGAAGTCACGAGTCGGTAACGATCGTGAAGTGCTTCACCGAGATCGGCAGCTAATTCGCTCCTGGCCTTACCGGGGTCTCACGGTGAGAGTCGGGCGTGCCGACTGGGAGCAGTTCGACGTGCGGAAGCGCGTCGGGGAGGTGGTGAAGTTTGGGTGTGCGCTCGCTGCCGTCCGAGGGCGGCAGCGAGCCAGTGCAAGGGCCGCGTGAGGTAGTGGTTTGTTCACTCGGCCGACACGTCGACGCAAACATGACAATCGTGTCAAGTTTCCGATACGGTGTGGTATGACTCGAAGGAGCACGCGATGACGAAGGCCGTCCCGGCGCAGGCGAGTGCCACACACGTGACAAACGGTGAAGCGCTGCCAGCGACCGAGCGAGGCCGCCGCAAGCGAGCGGCGATTGTCGCCGCCGCACGTGAAGTTTTCGAGGAGTCTGGTTTCAAAGACGCGCGAATCGCGGATATTGCTCGTAAAGCCGGGGCGTCGTACGGGTCGTTCTACACATACTTTGCCTCCAAGGAAGAGATCTTCCAGGAAGTCGTCCAACAGGTCACGAACGAGATGTTCAATTTCTCGCGACCAAGCGGAACGCGTGCGGACAATCCGGTGAAGCGGATCGAAGCGGCAAATCGACGTTACGTGCAGGCACATGCCCGCAACGCCCGAATGATGAGTGTGATGACCGAGGTCGCCGCGTACGACGACTTCACTCGCGGTCTGGCGCGGCAGATCCGGGAGAGGTTTGTCGAGCGCAATGAGGACGGCGTCCGGCGTTTGCAGAAGCAAGGTCTGGCCGACGAGAACCTGGATGCGCGGGTGGCCGCGGACGTCCTTGGCGGCATGATCGAGCGCTTCGCGCACGTGTGGGTGGAGAGTCGCTCACAACAAGAGATCGACGCCGCAGTCCCGGTCCTGACTAAGATCTGGGCGCGTGGACTCGGCTTGGACGAGTCCGAGATCGAGCAATTGTAGGTATCCCCCGGCCGCGGGCGGTCTAGCTCGCCACAATCGCAGCTCCGATTCCCGGGCGCCGTTTCGCGGCCCCAAACCCGCTTCACACACTCGCGTTGTGAAGTACGGGCATCGAGATCTCCCGCACCACCCGCCCCGCAGGGATCCGTGGCGCCCGCGACGAGTGGGTCGATCGACTCGGTCCCTAACGAACCCCTATCGACGTGCGAACGATGTCGTGCGCGGCCTCGTACTGGGGTGATGTGTCATCACCCCAGGGTGAGGACATCGGCGCACCTTGTTCACCCTTGTAGACCCGTGTGCTGGGTGTGAAAATACTTCCGAGTGCGGTGCTGAACGTCAGCTATATCAGCGAACAGCAGCGTGATCCTCGCGTGCGACATGGCCGACCGACAGCGCGAATCGGGCATGTCGCGGGTCGCGCCCGACACCCAATCCGACCGATGCGTCTACTTTGGCGTGCCCTGCGCCGGGACTGATGAGCGCATCGGACCTATGTACTCGAAAGGATCCTCCATGGCTACTCAGCAGTCACGGAAAATGCGAAAGATCGCGGCCGTTGCCGCGGGCGCGCTCGTAGTCGGAGTCGGCGCCAGTTTCACCCTGGCGTCGTGGACCGACTCGGAGTGGGTCAGCGGCAGCGTGGACGGCGAGACTCCCGGCGTCGGCACCAGTGACTTCGAGGTGCAGCAGAACACCAGTTCGCCGTACGCCGACGCGGGATGGACCGATGAGGAGGAGAACCCCGGCGGTGCACTGATGTTCTCCGCCGGTGCCCTGACGCTGACCCCCGGCGACAGCATCTACGCGCCCGTCGCGTTGCAAACTACGGACGAATCCGTTGCCGCCACCGTCGCCCTGCAGGGCGCGGTCGCCTCAACCGGAATCACGATCGAGGACCCCGACGGCGCGCTGTGGGCGGCTATCGACGTCGAGGTCTACACGGCCGCAGGCGATACCCCTCCGGCGTGCACCCCGGCCGACTTTGACGCTGCTGCTTGGACCGCGATTCTCACCGGCGGACTCGACGACGCAGCGACGGCCTCGCAAGACCTGGATGCGGCGGCCGGCTCCACGCAGCACTACTGCTTCGTGCTCTCCCTGCCGGATGACGCGGCCGACGACTTGCAGGGTCGCACCATCGCCCCCGCGTGGGAGTTCGCTTCCGAGTCGGTCGAGGCGTAAGTACTGCCCGCTGAAGCGCACTAGCCGAACCAGCAGACGGGACCGACCGCCATGATCAAGAAGATCATCGGGGCTACTGTCACGACGCTCATCGTCGCGACAGCAGTTGGTCTCGTCTGCTGGTTCGTGCTTGCGGCGACGACCGGTGCCAGCCTGATCACGTTCCGGACCGGGTCGATGGCGCCGAGCATGCCGCAGGGTGCAATCGCGGTCGCTATGCCTGTCAAGGCGTCCGAGATCAAGGTCAACGACGTCGTCACCGTGCAACGTCCTGGGGAGTCACTTCCGGTGACACACCGGGTCGTGGAGGTGCGCACTCCTGAAGAGGCCACCGCGCCCGACGGCATCCCGGACGATGCGCGTGAGCTCGTGCTCAAGGGCGATGACAACGATGTGGCTGATTTCGAGCCATATGTAGTGACTGACGCGAAGAAAGTGGTCTTCTCGCTCGCGAACGCGGGTGCGGTACTCGCCTGGCTCAAGACACCTATCAGGATGGGCTTGATGATCTTGCTGGTCGGTGCGCTGACCACGTGGGCGTTCTGGCCGGCCCGGGAGATACCAGATTCAGAAGATGCTGAACATCGCGATTCGGACGGGTCCGCGGATCCTCCGCCGGACGACGACGCGAATCGCGATGGTGCGGACCGAGCCGGTACGGATCCGGCTGATTCCTCGGCAGAACTAGCCCACGACATCTTGGGAGTCAATAGATGACGGCGAACGACGCACGCTCAACGCACCCCAAGGGGGTCGGGCGAAATGGCGCGCCGCTACGTTCGGGGTACTTGCGCTATCTACCGCAGTCTTCGCGGTCGGCGCAGTTATGACGGTTGATCGTGCCTGGGCCGCGTTCGAGGACGTGACCGAGACAGGTGTGCCCGGACTGCTGCACCTCGCCGTCGATGATCGCGGACCCCTACACGTCGAGCTCGCTCCCGGCGAGAGTGCCCATTGGTTGATCCAGGCGGAACTCGACGACGCGCCCACCGGGGCGCTCAGCATCGAAATGCATGCGAGCGGGGAGCTGGTCGAGCGGGACCAGTTGCTCGTCGCGGTGAGTGCTTGTTCCGGCGCGTACGACGATCCGTCCGTTGCTAAACCTGCGTGCGACGGCGAACAGAGTGAGATTCTCGCAGTCACGTCGCTCAGTGCGGTCTCGTCCGCAGGGGCGATCTACGAGTTAGGCGAAATCTCCCCGGCCGATCCACAACAGGTGCTTGTCAGTGTGTCGCTACCGGACGACGCGAATTTCGAGGACGCTGCCAGCGCCGACATATTTGTCGGTTTCCATGCGTCCGGCGCGGACGGCCCCAGTGCGCCACCGACGGGTACGCCGCCGACCGGAGCACCCCAGCGGGTACACCGTCGACGGGAGGGCCACCGACGGACTCCCTCGCATCAACGGGTGCGGATGTCCGTGCCCTGGCCTTACTTGCCATCGGTGCCATCGGAGTTGGCTCCGGACTCGTGATGCTGCGGCGTGAGCCCGGGAAGGAATCATGAAGATCTTCACCAAGCCCCGGTCCGCCCTACGAGCTCGTGGCACCGCCGTACTCGCCGCGACGATGGTGACGACGTCCGCGCTGCTTGCCCAGACTCTGGTAGCGACCAACGCGACGTGGAACGACGCCGAGTGGGTGCACTCAGACGGGCTCGGCACCCTGGATTGCGTGGAGCCTGCCGGACAGTTCGCCACCCGAGCCGAGGGGCGGTTCCTCAGCGGTTCGCTGCTGGACATCAACCTCGACAGCATTGCCGAGGCCGAACGGGTCGAAGTGACCAACGATGGGTCCCGCTCGATCGCGCCCGTCGCCGGGACGCCGGTCAGCGGGATGCCCGACGCGTACGCCGATCCGCTGTCCGCCGAAGTGTTGAGCCTGCTCAACCTCAACCTCACCGGGCTGCTGGAGTTACCGGCCGATGCCTCGACCGGCGTCGTGGGGCAGTTCGGTCAAGCACAGTCCGATGGCACTGCGGTCGGCGCCAGCGGGTTGATCACGGACTCCGGCGGTATCGATCTGTCGCAGGAACAGCCCGGCGACTACCCGGATCTAGCAACGCTGCAATTCTCCGAAATCCTGGGCTCGCCGTTGCTCGGTGACCTGGGACTCGGCACGCTGCTGTCCAACGTCGCAGATCTGACTCTGGAACTTGGCGCCGTTGCGGGGAGAGCCAGTTACTCGACCTGCGACTACCTCTGGGGAACGGACCCCGACACGGTGAACCGCGAGTATCTCGCCGCGTCCGCCGACCTTGGCTTTTCCTCGCCGCTGATCGGCGCGATGGTGAGCGCCATCGGCGGCTCGGAGCAGGAGCAATGCACCGACGAGACGCTCAGCACGGTGAAACTGCTCGAGTGTGCGGTCAACGGGCTCGCGAGCGATGAAGGCGTCGTCGACTCACTCGTCAGTGGTGTGACGGATTTGTTGGGCACGCTGACCAACGGGCTCGGCCTCGGTGAGATCACCGCCGACCTCACCGCCACGGTCGACCTGAGCGGCGTTCAGGCGTTGCTCGACGACACCCTCACCGATACCGGCGGCGTGGTCGCCCTCAACCTCGGCGATGGGACCGTCCATGTCGATACGGCGGCCTTGCTGGAAGCGGCGTACCCCGG
>JBKEDB010000023.1:0-59216 GCA_047975195.1 Cumulibacter sp.
CTTCCACCCGGAAATCGCGAGGGTGCAAGCGCCGGTCACCCATCTCACCAAACCGGTCAAGCTCTCCGGGATGTGGGAGTCGCTGCGGCACGCGCACGCCGTGCTGCCAGGTCTTGGCCAACGACTCGCAGACGCGCTGCCGTTTATGCTCCGGATCGATGCAGCAGACGCGATCCAAGGCGTCGATCTGGCCATCGCGGCCGTGGCGGGAAAGATCACCCATCTGCACGCACACTTCGGCTCGATGGCCGCCCGCGTCGCGGCCGTCGCCAGCGCATTGACGGGCATCCCGTTCTCGGTGACCACCCACGCCAAGGACCTCTTTCATCAGGACGTCGACCCGCAGGTGCTGGCCGATGTGCTGACGCGCGCCGATCACATCGTGGCGATCAGCCGCTACAACGAGCGGTTCCTAGAGCAGCACTATCCGCAGATTGCGGGCAGCACCACACTCGTGCGAAACGGGCTAAACCTATCGAAGTTCGCCTATACCGATCCTCGCCGACTCAGCGGGCCGCTGCACGTCGCCGCTGTTGGCAGGCTCGTGGAAAAGAAAGGATTCGCGCACCTCATCAATTCGATCCACCGGCTCCACGGCCGAGCAGATGATGCGCCGGATCTCGAGGTGCGCATCGCCGGAGACGGCGAACTGCGCGACGCGCTCCAGGCGCAGATTTCGATCGCCGGCCTCGAGGACGTCGTGCACCTCATCGGACCGCGTAGCCAGGACGAAATACGTGACCTGCTGACCTGGGCCGACGTCCTGGTCGCGCCATGCGTCGTCGGGGCGGATGGCAACGCCGACGGACTACCGACCGTTCTACTGGAAGCGATGGCGATGGGCGTGCCGGTCATCGCCAGCGACGTCACCGGCATCGGCGAAGCCGTCAACCCGGCTGGACCGACACAGACCGGGATCCTGCTGGATGCCGACACGCTCGCCGCCGGCGACGTCAGCGAACTCGACGAGGCGTTACGCACTGTGGCCGATCCGGCATATCCGCGCGTCGCGATCGCGCGCCGCGCGCGCACGCTGATCGAACGGGACTTCGATGCGGCCATCCAGTCGCAACTCTTGGCCGCCCGCCAGGGCCGCGCGGCGCTGCAGGCCAACTGAAAGGGGCAACCATGTACCGCGTCGCCTATCTCAACACCGATCCGGGGGTGCCGGCGTACGGCACCAAGGGTGCATCGGTGCACGTTCAGGAAATTATCCGCGCCTTTCGCGCCCGCTCTGCGCTGCCACGGCTGTATACCGTCCGCACCGGGAACCATGTCCCCACCGACCTGACTGACCTTCGAGTTGTACATCGCCCGGTGGACGGCGATCCGGCGGAGGTTGGGATGCCGCAGCAGAAGCGGGTCGCGCAGCGCGAACAGCGCCAACAGGCTGTTGCACACGACCTCGCCGCCGACGTCATCGCCGATGGCACCGACCTGGTGTACGAGCGCTATTCGCTGTTCTCCACCGCGTTGTCGCAGGTCACCGCGTCGTTGCCGATTCCGTCCGTCCTGGAAGTCAACGCCCCGCTGATCGATGAGCAAGCGACCCACCGGCATCTGGTAGATCGCGATGGGGCGCTAGCTGCGCTACGCACCCAGGTCGCTGCCGCCACCGTCATCGCCTGTGTGTCCGAGCCGGTTGCTCAATGGGTGCTTTCGCATTGCCCATCCGCTTCCGGCAAGGTACGCCTCACCCCGAACGGGGTGAACACCGAACGCATCCTCCCGGTCGAACCTGCACCCTCGAGGGTGGCCGTCGTCGTATTCGTCGGCACCCTGAAACCGTGGCACGGAGTCGAGACCCTGCTGGATGCCGCGGCTGCGGCCACGCAGGAATGGCGGGTACGCCTCGTCGGCGACGGACCGCAACGCGCGACCCTACTCGAACAAGCACAACGTCTCGGCTTGGACGTCGACCTGCGCGGCGCCGTACCACCGTCCGATATTCCGGCTGCACTGGCCGGTGCCTCGGTGGCCGTCGCACCGTACCCCGCCTCGGCCAAGGATGATTACTTCTCCCCTTTGAAGATCTACGAGTACTCGGCCGCTGGATTGCCGGTTGTCGCGTCCGCCGTCGGCCAAGTGCCCGCGATCATCACCGACGACGTGAACGGCGTGCTGGTACCACCGTCTGATCCTGCCGCACTAGCAGCTCAGATCGACGCGCTGGTGGCAGACCCACGACGCGCGCGGATGCTCGGCGCGACCGGTCGCGCAATCGTGGCACGCGAGCACTCGTGGTCAGCGGTCCTCGACCGGATCCTGGACGGCGTCCGGCCCGGTGTGGACGTGATGGCATGAGCGCCAACGCGAAGAAACTCAACCGGACGGCGCTGCGTCGTACGCTCGGCCTCATCCGGCCGCACCTTCGACGCCAGGCGCCGGTGATCGCCGGCGGTTCGCTGGCCCTCATCCTCGAAGTGGTCTTCCGGGTGCTCGAACCATGGCCGGTCAAGTTCGTCGTCGACGCGCTCACCCGCTCCCTGGGTGCAGATCTCGCCGATTCAGGCCCGACGGCCACCATCCGGCTGCTGCTGTTGGCCGCACTCGCGACCCTGATGATCATCGGCATGCGAGCGCTATGCAACTTTCTGGCCACCGTCGCATTCGCCATCGCGGGATCACGGATCGCGATCCAACTGCGGCAGCGCGTATTCGCGCACGTCAACGGACTCTCCCAGCGGTATCACGCCAACGCGCGCTCCGGAGATCTCGTACAACGGCTGATCGGTGATGTCGGACGGATGCAGGAAGCCGCCGTCAGCGCGGGAATGCCGCTGCTGGTCAACTGTTTCACGATGCTCGCGATGGCAGGCGTGATGCTGTGGCTCGATCCACTGCTGGCACTCGTCGTGGTGATCGCTGCAGCCCTGTTCTTGCTGCTCTCGCGCTCCAGCACCCCGAAAATTACGCACGCCTCGCGCCGCACCCGCAAGAGCGAAGGCGACCTCGCCAACATCGCGCAGGAAGCGCTCGGCGGCATGCGAGTGGTCCAGGCGTACGGGCTCGAAGGCACACTTCAGAAGCGATTCGCCGGGCATAACAACCGCTCGTTGCGTGACGGCGTGCAGGCTCGCCGGTTGGCGGCCGCCCTCGAACGCAAGACTGACCTATTGGTCGGCTTTGCGACGGCCGCCGTGCTCTTGCTCGGCGGTATGCGGGTCATGCAGGGCGCGATGACGCCGGGCGATCTGGTGATTTTCCTGACCTACCTGAAGACGGCGATGAAGCCGCTGCGGGATCTGGCCAAGTACACCGGCCGGATTGCCCGGGCGGCAGCTTCCGGCGAACGCGTTGCCGATCTACTCGATGAGCGCTCCGAGATCACCAGCCCGCAACACCCCGTTAGCCTCGTCAGGGCTACCGGCGACCTGTCCTTCGAGAGCGTCCACGCTGATCACGGAACCGGGCGGCCTGTCTTGCGGGACATCGACCTGCATATTCCGGCTGGACAGCGAGTCGCTGTCGTCGGCCCCTCGGGCGCCGGCAAGTCGACGTTCACCTCTTTATTGCTGCGCAGTATGGACGTCACGGCCGGCTCAGTGCGCCTGGACGGGATCGACCTGCGCAGGCTCGATCTGGCCGAACTGCGCGGACAGATCGCTGTCGTACTGCAGGAATCGGTGCTGTTCAGCGGAACCATCGCCGACAACATCCGCTACGGCAACCTCGCAGCCAGTGACGAGCAGGTCCGTACCGCGGCGCGGATGGCGAACGCGGAGGAGTTCATCCTCGAGCAACCCGACGGGTATCTGAGCCTTGTAGGTGAGCGTGGCGGCACGCTCTCCGGTGGACAACGTCAGCGTATCGCCATCGCCAGGGCCCTCCTTAGGAACGCCTCGGTGGTGATTCTTGACGAGGCCACATCAGGGTTGGACGCCGAGAACGCGGTCGCCGTACGCGCCGCGATCGAGCAGTTGACCCGCGGCAAGACCACCATCGTGGTGACCCACGATGAGCGGACGGCGCGCGAGTGCGACCGGATCGTGTGGCTGGAGGGCGGCAGGATACTGCGGGATACCCCGGCGGACGCGGAGTTTCGATGGGACCTGGAGAATGTTGAATCGGCCGATATCGATCTTTCAGTGCCACCCACGCGACCACCTCGGCCGCTCGCTCAGATCGGAGCGTGAACACTATGCCCACCCCACGCACCCCGATAGCGGTACCCGGCCGCCACAGCGCCGACCTGTTGATTGACCACGACAAGCTGAGCGCACTCGTGGGCCAACAGGTCCGCGCCGTGCACTTGCGTCACAAACCCGGCCTGTCGACCCGCGCGGCATTAATCGACCCGGCTTCAGAGCACCCCCCGCGTTGGGTACATGTCGCGTACCCAGCCCACACCGACAAACTGCGGAACGCTCTGCGGCGCCGCCGAGCCCGAGATCAATTCTGGGCCCGTGTGGTCCCTCGAACCATCGCCGGTGAGCAGCTACTGCTCGCGTACGGCGAAATCGATACCGACCCGCGGCTGCAGCGCGGCCTGAATACGGTGCGGGATACCGACGAATCGGTCATCTCACGAATCGGTACCGGCGAACTGGCGGTACTGCGCTACAACCCGCAACGCCGACTGATATTGCGCCGTGAGATTCCGGGAACCGACCCGGTCGTCGTGCGCATCACCGCACGCGCACAGCATGGCATACACCACGCGCTCGCCCACCTCAGCGACGCCGGAGTTCCGCTGGTCCAACCGCTGGCACAGCCGTCGCACCGGCATGTCACCCGCTGGCCCTGGTACGGAACCGGCGACCTGGCGCAGGTTGCACCGGCCAAAAGCGCGCCGTACGCCGCCGCGGCAGGACGAGCCTTGGCTGCACTGCACGCCGCTCCCGCCGGCGGCGGGCTCAACCCGGTACCAGCAGTCAACGGCGAGCTATCAGCGATCGCCGACGATCTCGCCCACATCGATCCGGAAGCAGGCCAGTGGATGCGCAGATTAGCCGACGCCACCGTCGCACGCATCGATGCGCGCATCTGGCGCACAGGTGTGGTGCACGGCGATTTCTCGGCGGATCAGGTCCTTCTCGATCGCGCGATCCCGCGCCGCGCGCCCGCCGTCGCGCTGATTGATTTCGATCGTGCCGGTATCGGCCCACTCGCGATGGATCTGGGCACGTTCGCCGCGACGGAACTTCTGGCGGCGAGCACATCGGGCAACGAATCGTCCGATATCGATACACTCCCACTCACCGCGTCGCTGGCAGCCGGATACTCCGCGTCGAGCGACGGCGTGCACCGCGAGTGGGTGGCCAGGGCGCTGCTTGCGCGAGTGATGGAGCCGTTCCGGGCCGGAGATCCGAATTGGGCCAGGGCGATCGGGTGCCGTCTCGATCAGGTCGCGAGCGTGCTGGCATGAACGAACCGGGCCCCGTACCGTCGCGGCTGGTCGCCGGCAGCGACGAGATCAGTGTTCAACGCGCGTGGCCGCATGAGGTGGCCGCCGCCGGCACCGATGCCCTGATCAGTCTCGAGGGGCGTGATCAGGCCGGCCGGATTCGCGCCGGTCGACTGCGCCTACGCCGCGACACGCAGGACGGGGAGTGGATCCCGGCGGGCTCAGAGTTTGCCGACGCCGGCACCGATCCCAGACTCTGCGATCTCGCCCGCGTTTCGGGCCAACTTCTCGTGCATCGCTATGGCAAGCGCGCGGTCGTACGCCGCGCGGGCGATGTCGTGAAAGTGATACGTCCGGGACGGGCGAACGAGATCGCCGCACGCGCTCGTCAGGGACGACAGATCGCTCATCGCGCCGGTCTGAGAGCACCGGAGGTACTGCGGGTGGACGGTGGGATCGTCTCGTTCAGCGTTCTACCCGGGCGAAGCCTGCACGACCTGGGCGCGCACACATCCTTGACTGCGTGGTCTGCGCTGTGGTCCCAATGGACGAAGGCGTGGCCGGCCCTCACCCGCAGTGATTCGAGCGGTCTGCCGGTGCACACTGCGACTCACGAAGCGCAAACGCTGCGGCGGTGGATCACCCTCGCCGCCGAATTCGCAGCACTACCGCACGCCGCTCTCGCGGGGTTGCGCCGCGCGGCCGAGCGAGTGATGACCGATTTGGTCGACGGCAGCGCCCAACCGTTCGTGACGAGCCACCGCGACCTGCACGACAAACAACTCCTGGCCGACGGTGAGCGCCTCGGGATTCTCGATTTCGACACCGCGGCGCTGGCCGAGCCTGCACTCGACCTGGCCAACCTGTTTACGCACGCCGCGTTACGCGTCGATCAGGGACTATGGCCCGCCCAGAGCGGCGCCGTCGTCCGTGCCGCGGTCGATGACGTAGCTGGCGGGATCGGGGTCGAGGGCGACCGCTTCGGGGCGTACGCCGAGGCGACCCGGATCCGACTGGCCTGTATCTACGCCTTCCGGCCGCGTTATCGGGAGTTAGCGATCGCGTGGGCCTCGACTCTGGGGCGCTGAGATTCGATTCGCGCTCAGGATTTCAGGAAGGCGAGGACGGCGCGCACTCGGCGGTTCGTCTCATCGTCAGCGTGCAGATCAAGTTTGGTGAAGATTCGACTGACGTGTTTTTCAACGGCACCCTCGGTGACGAGCAGCCGAGCCGCAATCGCGGCATTGGAGAGCCCTTCGGCCATCATCGCCAGTACCTCACGCTCGCGCACCGTCAACTCGTGCACGGGGTCGGCCTTCGGACGCGCCGCGAGCAGTTGGGCCACCACAAACGGATCGAGCACTGTTCCGCCCGCGGCCACCGATTCAACGGCCGCCAAGAATCCGTCCAGGTCGCTGACCCGATCCTTGAGCAAGTAGCCCAGCGCCGCCGTGCCACTCGCGGTGAGTTCGTCGGCGTACGAACGTTCGACGTACTGCGAGAGCACCAGAATCGCGGCATCCGGCCACTGCCGCCGGACCTCCACCGCGGCCCGCAACCCTTCGTCGGTGTGCGAGGGCGGCATCCGCACATCAACGATCGACAGATCCGGGCGGAACTCGAGCGCTGCGGCGACGTACGACGGACCGTCACCGGCGGTGGCCACGATGTCATGTCCGGACTCCCGCAACAGCAACTCGAGACCTTCCCGCAGCAGCATGGAGTCATCGGCGAGGACTATCCGCACGGCATCCGCGCCTCGATGAGCGTTGGACCACCGGTGGGTGAATGCACCTCGAGCACGCCTTCGAGGCTACGCACCCGATCGTCCAAGCCGGCAAGTCCGCTGCCCTTGGACCGGTGTGCGCCACCGATGCCGTCGTCGGTCACCTGCACGACGAGTTCGCGGCCGGTCACCGTTGGCTCAATCTCCAGGCGCACGGCCCCAAAGGTGGCGCCGGAGTGCTTCGCGATGTTGGTGAGGCACTCGGAGACCACAAAGTACGCGCCGGTCTCGAGGTGTTCGGGCAACTCTTCGTCGAGCTCGAACTCGAGGTACACCGGGACTGGCGCACGTGTGACGATTTCTTCCAGCGCGGCGCGTAGTCCGCGGTCAACGAGCAATGGCGGCGCGATGCCGCGCGACAGTGCCCGCAGTTCGTCGAGCGTGGATCCCGAACGGGTAATCGCCTCGTCCAGAATCGTGCGGGCGCGTTCCGGGTCGGTGTCCATCTGCCTACGGACGCGGCCAAGGTCCATCGACAGCCGTACGAGCTGCTGTTGCGGGCCGTCATGGATGTCGCGTTCAAGGCGCCGTAGCGCACCATGCTCGGCGGTACGGGTCGCGTCCCGGCTGGCGACGGCGGCCTCGCGGTCGGCGTGCGCTGCGTGCACTTCCTCCTGCATTGCGGCTCGCCCGCACAGCATCAACAGCGCGGGTCCGGCGTGTGCCCACGCGGCCACCAGCATCGCCCAGCGCATCGTCAACGCGAACACGATGCCGACGATGAACCACCAGATGCTGTCGAAGAAGTAACCGCCTCCGATACCGAGTATCTCGGGGACGGAGTTGTACGCGTCGTCGTCGGGGATACTCCAGCCCCATAGCCAGTAGGTCAGTCCGGCCAACGTCACCGACCACCACACCACCGTCACGACGAACGAGAAGATGCCCAGCGGCAACCGGATGATCTGGAACGCCGCATCCAACCAGGACTGCGGGTCACTCAGCGGTGTGAACGCGCGCGCGAACCAGCCACTGCCCGGGCGCGGCTGCTTGTATCGCGGCGCCGGCGGGCGCAACTGCATCAGCGACTGGAGTTGGGCGCGGTCGCCGTACGACAACCCGCGGGCAATCGCGAACATCAACGTGAGGATGGGGAGCCCGACGACGGTGACCAGCAGCCCGGTACCCGACGAGAAGAGGGTCACGGTGAGGACGAACCCGATGATGGCGAAGGGGAATGCGACGAGCGAGTAGACGCTGTGTAGCACGGCGGTACGCAAGTCGATCTTCATGGCATCAACGCTAGGTCTCGCGGCGCAGTCGCACGATCCCGCAGGCCCGCCATTGAAATGTCGGGTTAACCCGACAACGACGTCTGTTACTGACCAGGCGCCCAGTCGCCGGTAAGTACGACGACCACGCCGGTGTACCCAAGGTCCGGCGGCATTTCGGCGACGGCCAACTGCGAATACTGCTCGGCGAGCGCCTCCGCGGCAGCCTGGGCCTGATCATCACCGCTCGAGTAGAACACAGTGCTCTGGGTCAGCGGAGTACCGAAGTAGTTGTCGACGCCGGTAACTTCCCAACCACCGTTGATGAACTCGGTTTGGCCTGTGGCGGCTAATCCGTCGGTGCCGCCTCCGTTGAGCACGACCAGCGGCGCCTTGACCTCGGCAGGGGGCTCGGAGGGGTCGGCGTCGTCCGAGGGATCGACTCCCTCGGACGAATCTGCGTCCTCCGAGGGCTGCGCGTCACTAGAGCCGGCCGCGCCGGAATCTTCCGTATCTTCGCTCGGGTCGGCAGACTGACTCGAGTCGGCACCGGCAGACCGGGCCTCGTCTGATGCCCCTTTACTGGCGTCGGTGGCGCCCAAACGGCCGGTGAACGCCATGAACGCGAGCACGACGAGCACCGCACCAATGACGATGGCGATGGCACCGCCAATGCGCCGGCGTTGGACGTCGGTCTGAGTGAGCACTCTGACGATGCTACGGGTTAGTTCGGATCGATGCCCAGGCGACGAGCCGAACGTGCACGCTGGCGAGTCGCGCGCTGACGACGCAGGCGCTTCACCAACATCGCGTCGGCGGCGAGCGCTTCAGGACGATCGATCAAGGCGTTCAACACCTGGTAGTACCGGGTGCCGGACAAGTCGAATAACTCCTTGATGGCGTGTTCCTTCGCCCCGGCGTACTTCCACCACTGCCGCTCGAACGCGAGGATGTCGCGCTCACGGCGCGTCAGGCCGTCGACAACCCCATCGGAGTCGTCATTCGTCTGCAGCGCGTGGGCGAAGTCCATACTCATCCCTGTCGTCGTTGAGGCCGGCGCGTAGAACAACACGCATGTGATTTCGATTCATTGTGCCAGATGAGCCGTCCGCGATGCTGCAGTGCTGCGGCGTTTCTCACGGCGCTTGAATGGTCGCCATCGACGCAGTTCCCCTGGCCCACGACACCAGGTAGAGTTCTTTCGGTTAGGCGAACCTAAGTTCTCTCGTGGGAGGTGGCCTGACCACGGCCACTGCCCCGCAGACCTCGCTCTCGGTCGGCACAGCCAGGCGGAGCGTCGTGCTTATCGTCCTCGCGCTCCTGCTGGTTGCGCTCGCGCTCCTGAGTTTATTCGTTGGCAGCGGCAACATCTCACCAGCCCAGGCATGGGATGCACTCTGGCACAACGACGGCAGCACCGCCGCACAGATCGTGCGTACCTCGCGCGTGCCCCGCACCCTTCTCGGCCTGGTGTGCGGCGCTGCGCTGGGGGTTGCGGGCGCCATGATGCAAGCGCTGACCCGCAACCCACTGGCCGACCCCGGCATTCTCGGGGTCAACGCCGGGGCGTACCCGGCGATGGTGCTCGGGTTCTGGTGGTTCGGAGCGATGTCTACCTCTAACTACGTGTTGTGGGGTACGGCCGGGGCGTTGGTGGCCTCAGGACTGGTGTACGTCGTCGGATCCACCGGACGCGCCGGAGCCAGCGCAGGCAAACTCGTACTCACCGGAGTGGCAGTCAGCTGCGTGTTCACCGGTATCGCATTCGGGCTCACCATGATCGACCCGAAGGCATTCGACGCGATCCGCGGCTGGCAGGCGGGGTCGCTGCAGAAGTCCGGCGCAACTGAAATCTTGTTCGGCGTTCTGCCCTATATCGGTGTCGGCTTAGCGATGGCGCTCGTGTTGATGCTGTATTTCAACGCGCTCGCGCTGGGCGACGACCGGGCGCGTGCGCACGGCCGGTTTCATCGCACTGACGGTCCTGTGTGGCGCCGCGACCGCGGCAGTCGGACCCATCTCATTCCTCGGACTGATGGTGCCGCACGCAGTGCGCAGCGTGGTTGGCCCTGATCAACGCTGGATCATTCCCACCTGCCTGCTCGTGGCACCCATTCTGTTCCTGGGCGCCGACATCATCGGCCGGATAGCGATCCCCGGCGAGTTACCGGTAGGCATGGTCACCGCTTTCATCGGCGCACCGGTGCTGATCTGGCTCGCACGTAACCGCGGGGTGAACGAGCTATGAGCACCGAGGCACAGATCCGAATTTGGCCACCGCGGATCCGGCACGTCACACTGGGCCGATCGCGGTTCCGGGTGGATATCCGCACCACCGTGGTCGCCGTCGTCCTCACGCTGGTGACCGTGGCGGTCGCGATCCTGTCGCTCACTCTCGGTTCGGTCGAGGGCGCAAATCTGCCGCTCGACCGAGTGTGGGGAGCGGTCTCCGGCACCGAATCCGAAGCAGTCCAACGGATCGTCGTCGAGGGTCGGTTGCCGCGCGTCCTGGTCGCCGTCTTTGGCGGTGCCGCGCTTGCATTGTCCGGTGCGATCTTCCAAACCGTTACCCGCAACCCGCTCGGCAGTCCGGACATCATCGGGTTCACCAGCGGCGCGAATACCGGAGCGCTCATCGCGCTGCTCGTGTTCAACCTCGGGTACACCGGGGCAACCGTAGGGTCGCTCATCGGCGGCCTGGTGACCGGCGCGGTGATCTATCTACTCGCGTTGCGTGGCGGAACCCTCCATGGGTCGCGGCTGATCATCGTCGGGATCGGGCTCAGCGCGATGTTGGTCGCGTTCAACGGCTTCCTCCTCGCCAGGGCCAACGTCGAGAACGCCGTCACCGCGGCCGCGTGGGGACAGGGCATCTTCGAGCAGTTACGGTTCTCCGACGTGTTGCCGGTCGCAATCGTGCTGCTCATCCTCACGCCAGCGTTGGCCGCGCTCGCTCCCGGAATGCGGATGTTCGAGCTCGGCATCGACTCAGCGCGCAGCAAGGGCGTGCACACTCAGCGGGTCCAATTGCTGCTGTTGGCCGTCGCGGTCGGGTTCGTCGCTGTCGTCACCGCCGTCGCCGGGCCAATCGCCTTCATCGCGCTGATCGCCCCACAGGTCGCGATGCGACTGAGCCGGAGCCCTGGCATTCCGCTGGTAACGAGCGCGGCAGTAGGCGCCACGCTGCTGGTAGTCAGTGACGCGATCGCACGCACCATGCTGGCCCCGGTGCAGTTGCCAGTGGGCGTCGTCACCACCGCCCTCGGCGGTATCTACCTTCTCGGCCTCCTCATCATCCAATCCAGAAAGGCCACGGTGTGAGTACCTCAGATACCCCCGGGCGATTGCGCGCTGGCGGGATCGATGTCGGCTACGAAACGCGCAAAGTCATTTCGCAACTCGATGTCACGATCCCGGACGGCTCATTCAGCGTCATCATCGGCCCGAATGCGTCCGGGAAATCGACCTTGTTGCGCGCCCTGTCACGGCTGCTGAAACCGTCGGCCGGCGCCGTTCTGCTGGACGGACGAGACGTCCACGAATTCGGTGGCAAGCAGTTTGCCCGCGAGATCGGACTGCTGCCGCAACAATCCCTCGCACCCGACGGGATCACCGTCGTCGACCTAGTCTCTCGCGGTCGGTTCCCCTATCAGAAGTTGTTCAAGCAGTGGACGGACGACGACGAGCAAGCCGTGCGTACGGCGCTGCAGTCAACTCGGCTGCTCGATTTGGCGCAGCGCCAGGTCGCCGAGTTGTCAGGGGGCCAGCGTCAACGAGTCTGGATCGCGATGGCATTGGCCCAGCAGACCCCGATCCTGTTGCTCGATGAGCCCACCACCTATCTGGATCTGGCGCACCAACTGGAAGTCCTGGAGTTATGCGCCCGTCTCAACGCTGATGGACGGACCCTGGTCGCCGTACTCCATGACCTCAATCAGGCAGCGCGCTACGCCACACACCTGATCGCGATGCGCAGCGGCACGATCGTGGCCGAAGGTCCGCCGGAGCAGGTCGTGACCGCGGCGAACGTGGAGGCAGTGTTCGGCGTACGCGCGCGGGTCATCGAAGACCCGGAGACCGGCACGCCGATGGTGGTGCCGTTGGCCTCCGGCGCTGTTCACTCCGAGAATCTGCCCGGCGACACCGCGAACCTTCGCGAATCCGGCGTCGGATTACCAGCCGCTACGAACGCTTAGCACCCAACGCATCGCACCCACCAACGCATAGCACCCACCAACGCGCTTACTAGGAAGCAGGGAATTTCATGAGGATCGTTCGCCACCTCACGGCGACCGCCGTGGCACTCGCGCTACCGCTCGCACTCGTCGGATGCGGCTCTTCGGAGGACGACGCTGCCTCAGGAGATGTCGTCGGCACGGTCGAGGGCGGGCCAGAGACCGAGGTCTACGCCTCCGAGGACGGGCTGAAAGTTGTCGCGCTCGGCTGGTCCGACGGCGAAATCGCGCTCGACCTCGGCATTGAGCCGATCGCGATCTACGACTGGCAGGCCCACGGCGAGGACAACAACGGCGTCGGCCCCTGGGCCGCCGACAAGTTCACCGGCGACGCACCGGAAGTCATCGAGAACACCGGGACCACGTACAACTACGAGCAGATTGAACTGTTGGAGCCCGACGTCATCCTGAACGTACGCGCATCCGCAGACGCCGAAGTGTTCGATCGCCTTAGCGAGATCGCGCCGGTCGCGGCAGCTCCCGAAGGCACCGCGGACTTCGCCGTCGACTGGGCAACACAGACCGAGATCATTGGCAAGGCGATCGGCAAGGAGTCCGAAGCAACCGCGGCGATCGATGAGACCACTGCCTCGATCGAGGCAGTGGCGGAGGCGAATCCCGACTTCGCGGACAAGACGTTCGTGTACGGCACAAAGTTTGGCGATGCGTACGGCGCGTACCTCGCCGGCGACGCTCGGTTCGACGTATTTGCCTCGATGGGGTTCGTACCCAACCCCGACGTCGAGGCCCTGGAGTCGCAAGGGTTCTTCGCGTCGGTCCCCATCGAGCAAGCCCCTGCGCTCGACGCTGATGTCACGATCCTGACGACTATCGGCGTGCCGTTCGACGAACTGGAGAACGATCCGATGATCTCTTCGCTCGACGTGGTGAATTCAGGGCGGGCGATCCTGTTGGAGGAGACCTCCGAGATCAACACCGCGCTCGCCGCCGGCACGCCCGAATCGATCACGATAGCGGTCGAAGGAGCGGAACCCCTGTTAGCCGATGCAGTCGCACAACTGGACTGACGCCGGGTGCTCTGCGGTGGCGCGGGACGAGACAATACGGCACCCCTCCAGTCCTAAACCACCGCAGAGTTGCGCGGAGCTACAGTCGCCAGTCGACCGGCTGACCACCCTGCTGTTGTAAGAGTTCGTTGACCCGGCTGAACGGGCGGGATCCGAAAAAGCCGCGATCGGCGCTCATCGGCGATGGGTGGGCGGAGGCCACGATCGGCGTATCGGCTAATCGTGGCGTGAGCGACTGGGCGTCCCGCCCCCACAGCAATGCGACCAGAGGGCCACCGCGGGCAACTAAGCCATCGATCGCGGCATCCGTCACGGCCTCCCAACCCTTCCCGCGATGCGCGGCGGGTTTGTTCGGCTGCACGCTCAGGCACCTGTTCAACAGCAGCACGCCGTTGCGCTCCCAGGCCGACAGATCACCGTGCTGCGGTGGGTCGATCCCCAGATCAGCGGCGTACTCCCGGTAAATGTTCTGCAGCGATCGAGGGATAGGTCGCACGTCGGGCGCTACGGAGAAGCACAATCCGACCGCATGTCCAGGCGTCGGGTACGGATCTTGGCCGACGATCAGCACGCGGATATTCGACAGCGGCTGCGAGAACGCCCGCAGAATGTTCTGCCCCGACGGCAGGTACGAGCGGCCGGCGGCCACCTCCGCCCGCAGGAATTCGCCCATCGCTGCGATGTTCGCCTCAACCGGCGCGAGCACCGGTAGCCACTCGGGGTGGACGAGTTCCGCGATCGGCTGGGCCATCTGTTCTCCTCTACACTGCTGCGCTCGTCTCAGGTGGCACCAACCAGCCCTGGACGTCTTACGTCCATCTTCAACCACAATGCCAGTGCATTCCTAGCCGCATCGAGGTGACTAGACTCGCCCTATGGGTACGAGCGACAAAGCAGCACGTCTAGCGAGCGCTCCGGTCGATGCGGACCTGTTCCGATCGGTGCTGGGGAACTTCGCCAGCGGCGTCACCATCGTGACCGCGATGGACGACGGCGAGCCGGTCGGGCTGACGGCGCAGTCGTTCACGTCGCTGTCGCTGGATCCACCGTTAGTGATGTTCTGCCCGAAGCTGACCTCGACCTCATGGCCGCGCATCGAACGCGCGGGACACTTTGCGGCAAATATCCTCGCCGAGGGACAAGAATCGCTCGGTATGTCGTTCGCGAAATCCGGTGGCGATAAGTTCGCTGACGTCGGTTGGTCGGCCGGGCTGTCCGGCGCCCCGTTACTGGACGGCGTTTTGGCATACATCGATTGCCAGATCGAGGCGGTCCATCCCGGCGGCGATCACCAGATCGTGATCGGCCGGGTACTACACCTGGCGGCCGACGCCGACCGTAAACCGTTGGTCTACTTCCGCAGCGCCTTCGAATCCCTGCGCCCGCGCGCATAGCAACGCCGCGCGACGCGGGCGTTCATAACTCACCACGGACATCGACGTCGATGATCGGTCATCGGCCCACGCGGCCACTGGTAAGTGGACTTACGGTTTCGGGCTGGCGGAGACCGAACCGAACTCATCACGAATCGGCGTGCCGAGCTGCACGGTCCGCCCCACCGTGCACAACTTCTCCCGCGAGCGCGCGACGATCTTCGGCAGCATGTCGCGCGCTGCGTCGCCCTCGGGACCGTCCGGGAACTGGACATCGAAGGTTACCGCCAGATTGACCAGGTGACTGCCCTGATCGTCAGTCACCTTGTCACCGCTAACCCCGACGCGGAATGAGACCGGCTCAGCGCGCCGGGAGGTCAGGATATCGGTATCGACTCCGGTGCACGCTCCAATCGCTGCCAGCAGCAACTCCCCCGGAGTGAAGTCGGGGTCCGCTCCCGAACCGGTAGTGATCTGACCGCCTCGGACGTTGGTGACCGTGAACTTCGTCGGAGCCACGCGGGTCATCGAGACCGCACGCCGGGCATCGCTCACTGCGCGGTTCCCTGCTGCTTCGCCATTTCCGCCCGGACTTCATCCATGTCCAGACCCTTGACCGCGTCGACCAGCCCGGCGAAATCCTTCTCGCCCAATGCTCCGGCCTGGCGAAACACCATGACGCCCTCACGGAAAGCCATGAGCGTCGGGATCGACTGAATCTGCGCCGCCGCGGCGAGCGCCTGCTGCGCCTCTGTGTCGACCTTGCCGAAGACAACGTCCTCGTGCTGCTCGGAGACTTTTTCGTAGACCGGGGCAAACGAGCGACACGGACCACACCATGAAGCCCAGAAGTCAACGAAGACGATGTCGTTGTCGGTGACGGCCTTCTCGAAGCCTTCCGTGGTCAGTTCAGTGGTGCTCATACGTCCTCCATCTGGACTCAGTGTTCACCGGGCCAACGTCGAACGCCGGACAGGTATTCCGATCCAGGCTAGTCCCCCAGGCGGCCCAGCAGCCGCGACGAGTCTTGTGGCGATTCTGACGATTCATTCAGTTTTGAGTTACTCATCAGTTACCCTCGTGTGGTCACCTGCCCGCACCGCACCGGAGGCATCCGCATGACTACCCTCGCCACACAACTGTCAAAGATCCCAGGGCCATACCAATGGCCGTTGGTGGGCAACCTGCCCGACATGCTGCGTGATGAGCGACAGGTCAAGGTTCTGCAAGATTTGGCCGCCAGGTACGGCGGCATATTTCGCGTCGGTGTCGGCGGCAAAGACCTGGTCGTGGTCACCGCACACGAGTACGTCGAGCAGATCTGCAGCGACCCACAATGGCGCAAGGTCGTCCATTCCGCGTTGCAACCGGTGCGCGCGTTCGGTGGCGACGGGCTGTTCACTGCATACAACTCCGAGCCCAACTGGGCGAAGGCCCACCGCCTGCTCATGCCGGCGTTCGGACCCATGGCGATCCGCGATTACTTCCCGCAGATGCTTGATATCGCGGACCAGATGTTCACCCGGTGGGAGCGGTTCGGCGACGATCACGTCATCGATGTCGCCGATGACATGACTCGCCTGACCCTCGACACCATCGCGCTGTGCGCCTTCGATTACCGATTCAACTCTTTCTACAGCGACGATATGCACCCCTTTGTCGGCGCGATGGTGCGCTCGCTGACCGAAGCCGGCAACCGCAGTCGACGGATCCCGCAGGCACAGCCGCTGATGGTCAAACAGAACCGCCAATGGGACGCCGATGTCACTTATATGAAGAAAGTGACCCGAGAGATCGTGGAGTCACGCCGGGCCCTGGCGCCCGGGAAGGCGCCCGACGACCTACTGCAGCGGATGCTCACCGCCGTTGACCCGCTCACCGGCGAACAACTCTCCGACGAGAATGTCGAGTACCAACTCACTACCTTCTTGATCGCCGGACACGAGACCACCTCGGGCCTGCTGTCATTCGCGACGTACCAATTGCTGGCAAACCCGGCTGTGCTGCACCGCGCCCGCCAGATCGCCGACAAGGTGCTCGGCAATCGAATGCCACGATTCGAGGATCTCGCCGACCTGGGCTATCTCAATCAAATCTTGCGCGAAACGCTTCGCCTGCACCCCACCGCTCCCGCGTTCGCGCTCAAACCCGCCGAGGACGTCGTCCTGTCCACGCGGTTCCATATCCCGGCCGGACAGGCCGTCATGGTGATGCTCCCCGAACTGCACCGCGATCGGACTGTGTGGGCGCACCCCGATCGCTTTGATCCCGACCGGTTCGCACCCGGCTCGCTGGAGACGATTCCCGATTACGCCTGGATGCCATTCGGGCACGGGGAACGGGCCTGTATCGGCCGACCGTTCGCGCTGCAGGAAGCCACCCTCGTGCTGGCGATGATGCTGCAGCGCTTCGATTTCGATTTCGATGGTCCCTACGAGTTCGATTTCAAAGAAACGCTCACGATCAAGCCCGCCGACCTGCGAATCATCGCTCGCAAACGCCGCACGATCGATCGTGCGGCACCAGCTGTGCGGGCCGAATCGACGGCGAGCCAGCCCATCCCCGAAGGCACGGGCACACCATTGCTGGTGCTGTACGGGTCGAACACCGGCAGCGCCGAGGGGTTCGCACGCACTGTCGCTGGCGACGCCGCCGATCGCGGGTGGCGCGTCAGCCTCGCACCGCTTGACGAGTACGTCGATCGACTGCCCACCGACGGTGGCGTGCTCATCGTGAGCGCCTCGTACAACGGGACTCCCCCGGACAACGCAGGAAAATTCGTCTCATGGCTGTCGGGAATCGAGGCGGGGTCACTCAGCGGCGTGCGATATGCGGTCATGGGCGTGGGCAGCAAGGACTGGCCAGCGACATACCAGCAGATCCCGACCCTCATTGACAACCAGCTCGCGGCGGCGGGTGCCGAACGACTACGCGAGCGCGGCGAGGCAGACGCTCAGGCCGACTTCTTCGGGGATTGGGAGCGCTGGTATCGCGACTTCTGGCCGATGATGGCCGACGCATTCGACGTACAGAACGCCGACGTGGCCGACGCACCGACCTATTCGGTGCTTGCGGTCGACCTCGCCGCCGATCACCCGCTCGCGACCAAGCTCGGGATGCGATCGGCGACCGTCGTCGTCAACAGCGAACTGGCCAATCTCTCCTCGCCGCACGGCCGTTCCAAACGCCACCTCGAACTACGGCTGCCCGAGGGCATGGCCTATCGCACTGGCGACTACCTCTCCGTTCTACCTAACAACCACCCGCACCTGGTCGCGCGTGCGGCAAAGGCAGTCTCGGTCGATCCGAACGCGATGGTGCAACTCTCGTCGCAACGAGGCAGCGACAGCGCCGCTTACCCGCTGGATAAGCCGATCGCGGTACGCGACCTGCTCGGTCAGTACGTCGATCTCACCCTGCCGGCCACTCGCGGCGCGTTGAAGAAACTGGCCAGCTCGTGTCCGTGTCCGCCCGAACGCATGCAGATCGAGGAACTGGTCGAGGACAACGAGCGCTATACCAACGAGATATTAGGCAAGCGGGTAGGTGTCGTCGACCTGCTGGAGATGTTCGCTTCCTGCGACATTGACCTGTCGGCCCTATTGGATCTACTGCGACCGATGCGGGCTCGTCAGTACTCAATCTCCTCCAGTGCCACCGAACAACCCGGTGTCGCCGCACTCACGGCTGCGGTACTGCAGGCACCTGCACGATCCGGATTGGGCACCTACTACGGCACCGGATCGACCTTTCTGCAGTCTCTGCGCGCCGGCCAGGAGGTCGCGGTCTCGGTGACCCACCCGAACGAGCACTTCCGACTGCCGGAAGACGCGAGTCGACCACTACTGCTGATCGGCGCCGGCAGCGGTATGGCCCCGCTGCGCGGCTTCATCAGAGAGCGAGCCACCCTAGCCCAGCGCGGTGCGCAGGTCGGTGAGATTGCATTGTTCTTCGGATGCGACGGTCCGGACGTCGATGATCTGTACGCCGCCGAGTACGCCGATCTGGCCGACGACGCGCGGCTCAGCACCTATAAGGCGTACACCTTTGCGCCGGACGGCGACGTCACCTTCGTACAGCATCGGCTCTGGGCCGAACGCGATCTAGTCGCTCGACTGCTAGCGGACGGCGCAAAGATCATGGTCTGCGGCGACGGGGAACACATGGCGCCTGCCGTACACGAAACGCTCGCGCGCATCCATTTCACCGCTGCCGGGCTCTCGCTAGAGTCATCACGTCAGTGGCTGGATGAGCAGCGAGCGAACGGAGGGTACGCGACCGATGTCTTCTCGTGACGAATCGGCGTACGCCGCCCCCGCTGGCGATCGCGGCGACCGTCGCCGTGCCCGCACGCGACAGAAGTTGATCACTGCAGCGCGCGAGTTGCTCTCCGAGCCCGGATACGGCGAGCGGTCCATCTCTGAGATCACCGAGGCCGCGGATGTCGGACTCGGGTCGTTCTATAACCATTTCGAGTCGAAAGATGCGCTGTTCACCGCTGCCGTCAACGAGGTTCTGGACGAGCACGGCGCACTACTGGATGCCACCTCTAGCGACGATGCAGACCCGGCACACAGCGTGGCGATCGCGATCCGTTCGACGGCTCGGCTGGTGCTGACCCACCCGGAGATGGCGCAGATTCTCGCCACGCAGGGTATGGCCGTGTTGGACGTCGATTCTGGGTTGATGCCGCGGCTGGCGAAGGTGCTACGTTCAGGAATCCGCTCGGGCCGCTTCGTAGCCAGCGATCCCCAGGTACTGCTCACCGCCATCGTCGGGGCGTTGGTGGCTGCATTGCATCTATGGCTTAAGGACCCCGAACTCGTTGACGACGAATGGTGCGCCGCACTGACCGAGCGCCTACTGACCCTGTGCGGCATTGATGACGCTGAAGCAGTCGCCCTCGCCCGCACCCTGTAGACCCTGCGGCGGCTAGATCGCTAGATGGGGCGCACTCGCGATCGTCGAGGGCATCCCCCATCCGAGGGGCAAGCCCCGCGGCACGAACCGCTGCACGGCGCTACACGAGACGATAACCAACGAGGCGTCGGGCGAACTCGGCGTAGTCCACCGCGATTTCCTGTGGCGACTTCGGTCCGTCGTCGTGGTACCACGTCGCGATCGCGGTACCCATGCCCGCGAGCGCCAAGGCCGCTGCGCGCGGATCGGGAACCGAGAACAGTCCCTCGTCCACGCCTTTGCTCACCGCATCGACGAAGTACTGCTGGATTCGGCGCCGAATCTTCAGGATCGGTCGCCTCGCGTCCTCGTCAATGTGCCGGAGACTGTTGTTGATGCGGGTGAAGGGGACGTGGCCGGCGGTATGAATCACCATGGCCTCGACCAGGTTGGTGAATTCACCCAGAGCGTCACCATCTGCGTCCGCGACCGCGCCCAGAACTCGCTCTTCCAGGTTCGCGTGGGCCCGTAGGAACAAGTCAACCAGCAGCCCCTGCTTGTTCTTGTGGTGGTAGTACAGCAGCGGCACCGTGACACCGGCGCGCGCTGCGATCGTGCGCACCGTAGCGCCGTGATAACTCTCTTCGGAGAACACCTGTAGCGCGGCATCGAGGATCGGGCTGAGCTGTATTTCCTCGAGCTCGCGCCACGACTTCGACGAGTCGTCAACCATGTGTTGTCCTCCCTGTGCGCCGATTCTCGGGCACCCGGCTCCGGTGGTCACGTCCAATGTCGTGCATCACATTGTCGCCAATTGATCTATCGCTCGTTCAGTATTACGTTCTACGTCAGTTCATGACGGACAAACAAGTATCCCAAGGAGGCATGTTTTCGATGGTCGCAGGCGGTGAACACGATCTCGACGAACCGGCTCAGCTCGCAGCGGCACTCCACACTCGCTTGGGTTCGGTCGGCCTCGCGGACAGCGAGCCGCTGGACCTTCGCCGTCTCTCCGGCGGGGCCAGTCGGCAAACTTGGTCATTTCGGGCATCACTGAACGGTACGGTGCGCCCGCTCATTCTGCGGCGCGACCCGCTGGGCGAGCCTCGTCCGACGCAGATGGCGCTCGAAGCTACAGCGATCACGCTCGCCGGGCAGTACGACGTACCGGTGCCACAGATCCTCGATTCCTCATCAGATTCAGCCGTGCTCGGCTCGCCATACCTGATGATGTCGCACGTCGGCGGCGAGACCATCGCACGACGCATCCTGCGCGATGATCAGTACGCGACGGCCCGCGAGAGACTTGGCGGCCAGCTCGGGCATGCCCTGGGGCGGATCCACAGCATCACCGACGCTGCAGTGATCGGCGATTTTCCTCGGTGGGACCCACTGGATCGGCACCGCGCACGCTACGAACAATTCGGCTTCAAGCGCCCCGTCATCGAGCTCGCATTGCGCTGGTTGGCCGAACGCCGTCCTGCCGCCGACGGACGGATCACCCTGGTACATGGCGATTTCCGGCTCGGCAACATCATCGTCGACGACAACGGCCTGGCTGCGGTTCTCGACTGGGAGAACGTGCATGTCGGAGACCCGATGGAAGACCTGGGATACCTGTGCATCCGGGCGTGGCGATTCGCCGGGCCCAAACCAGTTGCGGGCGTCGGCAGCTTCAGCGAACTTTTCGACGCCTACGAGGCCGCGTCCGGTGTACGGCCCGATGCGCAGGTCGTTCGCTGGTGGCAGGTCGTCGGCACGCTGTCCTGGGCACTCGGGTGCATGTTCCAGGTCGACCGCCACCTCAGCGGCGCCACCCGATCCGTTGAGTTGGCGGCGATCGGCCGCCGGATTGCCGAGCAAGAACACGACCTATTGCGGTTGATCAAGAACGATCTGTCCAGGAGTGTCCGATGAAGCTGTACGTCACACCCACCGCCACCGAACTGTTGGCCGCGGTTCGCGAGTTCCTGCAGAACGACGTCATGCCGGCAACAGACGGACATCTGTCCTTCCACGCGCGAGTGGCCGCCAATGTGCTGCAGACCGTCGAGCGCGAGTTGACCAGCGCGAAGGACGACGACTGGGCCACGGCGAGGATCAGCACCCTCGGCGTCAACTCCGAAGCCGAACTCGCCGATAAGGTCCGCTCGGCCACCTCCCTCGACGAACTGGACGGCGTCGCCGGCGTACTCGACGAGCTCACCTGCGCGCGGCTTGAGGCATCGAATCCCAAGTATCTGGCGGACGTCACCGACGACGATCCGACCCAGAGCACCACCACCTAGTAGGAAGCACGACTCCATTGAGGCATACCAAAAAGATCGTCACCTCGCTGCTCGCGACGAGCATGCTGCTCGCCGGATGTGGCGACGCGCCCGATAAGAAGAGCGCGAGCGAGGACGCAACCGAGTACCCGGACGCCATCGAACTCCAGGAGGGATTCGACCCAGACGGCCACTTCGATTTCGGTGCTGGCTCGTTCGGCGCTAGCTGGGATCCGATCGAAAGTACGACGGGTGGCGATATCGCCTTCTACCTTCCCGTCTATGACCGGTTGTTCCAGATGAAGCCGGACACCTCGATCGAGCCCATGCTGGCCACCGGTTATGAGGCAGCCGAGGATGGTACGTCGATGACCATCACGCTGCGCGATGGCGTGAAGTTCTCGGACGGAACGCCGTTGGACGCCGATGCGGTGAAGTTCAATATCGAGCGCATCATCAGCGAGGACAGCAAAATCTCGGGCGAGATCCCGATGGTGACCGGGGCCGAGGTGATCGATCCGCTTACCGTCAAACTGAACGTCTCCGGGGAAATGGGCGCCTTGCTTCCCGGTCTGACCTTCCGCGCCGGGATCATGGTCTCTCCCAAGGCAGTTAAGGCGGGAACCCTCCCTAGCCAGCCGGTGGGTGTCGGCCCGTACGTCGTCACGGACTCGGTGCCCGGCGATCACGCCGACTTCGAACGCTCGGCCGACTATTGGGAGCCCGAGGCGCAGAATGTCGCGACGATGACGTACCACTCCATTCTGGATGCGCAGACGCGGATCAATGCGCTGCAGACCGGGGAGATGGACGGTATACGCCTCGGTCCCGAACAGTTCACCAGCGCCGCGCAGATGGGATTCGACGTGATCTCGATGCCGGGCACCACGTTCACCTACATGATGTTCAACACCGAGTACGAACCGTTCGACGATCCAGCAGTCCGGATCGCGCTGAACTACGCGGTCGATCGTGTCGGCATCGCCGATGGCCTGTTCGAAGGCAACTGCACCCCGCAGATCCAGCCGGTGCCCGAGGGCAGCATGGGCTACAGCGAGAAGATCGGGGACGGGCTCGACATTTGGCCCTACGATCCTGAGAAGGCTAAGGAGCTGCTCGCTGAGGCTGGGGTCAAAGACGTTTCGATCACCGCGATGTCCACGAATATCTCCACCTACCAGAAGGTCGCGGAGGTCGTTCAGCAGAACTTGATCGACGTCGGCATCGAGGTAAATCTGTCGGTCGTGCCCAATGAACAGGTGCTCGATCAATTCGCGATCTCCAAGACCGCCGAGGCTAACTTCACTGCGTACTCGGGTATTCCGGAGCCGAATGCCGTCGTCGCTCGCTACTTGACCCCAGGCGCGGTCTACAACCCCGGCAATACGACATCGCAAGAGCTGCTCGATCTCGCGTCGAAGGCCGCTACCCCAGTGGACCCCGAGGAGCGGGACGCGCTCTATGAGGACTTCATAGACGCGTGGATCGAAGAACCGCCACACTTCACGCCGATCTGCATGATGCACAATGGCGCCGCGTTCAACGACAATGTCTCCGGCGTCAGCGAACACCCGACCGTCGGCGGCACTGACCTGCGTTATGTCGCGGTCGCGCCCGAATAGCCGATATAACAGCCAACGGCCGGCCTCCCACCAGGAGGCCGGCCGTTGTCGTGTGTCCGGTACCTACGCGAGGCTGCCCGAGGCGAGCCCATCGCGCAGATCCCGCTTGAGGATTTTACCGGCCGCATTGCGCGGCAATTCATCGATGAACAGCACGCGCCGCGGCTTCTTGTAGCTCGCCAGCTGGTCACGACACAAAGCGACGATCGAATCAGCATCTGGCTCAGCGCCGGGTACGAGTTGAATCACCGCGACGATGATCTCGCCCCAATTCTCATCTGGTTGGGCTACCACCGCGGCCTCGGCGACCGACGGGTGCTGGTATAGCACTTCCTCGACCTCACGGCTAGCGACGTTCTCGCCGCCAGTGACGATCACGTCCTTCTTGCGGTCAACGATGTACAGGTTGCCTTCCTCATCGACCGAGCCCAGATCACCGGTGTGGAACCAACCGTGCGCGAAGTCCTCGTCGGTGACTTCGGGACGATTCCAGTAGCCGATCATCACCTGCGGCGCACGCACCACGATCTCGCCCACCTCACCGACCGCAACGTCGGCCATCGCCTCATCGACGACGCGCACGGTGCCAAAAGGCATCGTGCGCCCCACCGAACTGAGCAGCTTTTCGTTGCCGTGCAAAGCACGCTGCAGGCTTTCCCACGGCTGCGACAACACGTTGCCCGCGAGTTCGGTCATCCCGAAGCCGGTAGAGAACTCGACGTCGCCAAAGCGCGCCATCGCACGCTTGAGCACCTCCAGCGGCATCGGTGCGGCGCCGTACGAGATCCGGTGCAGGCTGCTGAGATCGTAGTTGTCGATCTCGGGGTGCCGCAGCAACATGTTCAGCATCGTAGGGGCAACCGACGCCTCACAGATCCGGTGCTTCTCGATGAGTTTGAGAAACTCGACCGGATCGTACGTACGCATGAGAACCAGCGTGCGGCCGCACATATGCACCATCGGCACGATGAACCCCGCAACATGGCACATCGGCCAGGGCAGAATGATCGCGCCTTCTCCGCGTCCCTTCACACTCAGTGAGTTCGCGATCGCCCAGTACAGATTGCGGTGACTGAGCATTGCTCCCTTCGGACGCCCCGTCGTACCGCTGGTGAAGATGATCCAGGCGAGTTCCTCAGCCGTCGTCTGCGGTGGCTCAATCGCCGGTGCCTGGTCGACGAAGGTGCGGTAGTCCAGCACACCGGGAGTCTGCGGAGCGTCGCCGCCGATGATGACGACCGTGTCATAGCGCTCGATCAGCCCCGCCGCGTTGAGCGCGTCATAGTACTTGCGCTCCAGGAGGATCACCTTCGCGCCGGCGTCTTGCGCCGACTCATCCCACTCCCGAGGGATGAGTCGGTGGTTCAGCATGGTCAGCGCCATTCCCGCAGCGGGCACGCCGTAGTAGGCAAACACGTACTCGGGGAGGTTCTCGGCAAGGATCGCGATCCGGTCGCCCTTGGTCGCAATCGACTGCAGAGCTGAACTCAGCGCGCGGACTTCGTCGTTGAGTTCGGCGTACGTCCACGCCTGCGACTCGAAGTACATCGCAGGTACCTCAGGGTCGCGAATCGCCGCATTTCTGGTGATATCGCCGAGCGTGAAATCGCTCGGAAGTGCAGATCCGGTCATTGACTGAACGCTAGTTCAGGATTTACTGTTCGGCAACCGCGAACGTCGAGCAAGTCGCGTTCAACGCCGTCAGTAATGGGGAAGTTTGAGGATGAACGTGGACGACGAGATCACATACGAAGTGCGCGATCGCATCGCGATCGTGACCATCAACCGGCCGGCGAAGAAAAATGCCATGACCTATCAGGCGCTGGCGAAGTTCCGCGCCGGCATCCGAGCAGGCGCAGCGGACGACGACGTGCTCGCGGTGATCGTCACGGGTGCTGGTGGTGCGTTCTGCGCCGGGACCGACCTGTCAAACCTCAACGACACGGCCCCATCCGAACGCGGGAACAGCACTACGGAAGACGAGAACCCGTGGCAGTGGATGGTCGCCAGTTGCCCGAAGCCCGTCATCGCGGCGATCGACGGACCGGCTGTCGGTATGGGCGCCGACATCGCGACCCAAGCTGACCTGCGGATTGCCAGCAGCACTGCACGCATCGCGTGGAACTTCGTGCATCGCGGTCTGGTGCCGGACACCGGCGCCGGCTCCTACCTGCTGCCTCAACAAGTCGGATTACCGGCCGCACTTCGGCTGGTACTGTCCGGAGACTTCATCAACGCCGAGGAAGCGCTCGCCTTGGGCTGGGTGCAGGACGTCGTTTCCCCGGAGGATCTACTCGAGCGCGCGATCGCCGAGGCCAAGCACGTATCGGGCGGATCACCGTTCGCCTCCCGGCTGGCGAAACAGTTGATCTATGAGGGGCTCGCCCGGTCGGCAGATGAGCACCTGGTTGAACATCGCAAGGCACTGGACGCATGCTTCGCCTCCGAGGATCACAAGGAGGGTGTGGCCTCGTTCCTCGAGCGTCGGCCCGCGAACTTCACCGGACGCTAGTCGCTGCGCCGTACCGCCAGGAGGCGCTAGGCCAACTTGGTTTCCGCGATCACCTTCGCGGTCTTGTGGTCGGCTTTACCGTTCGGTGCGCGGGGTACGTCATCGACGAACACGACGTGCTTTGGTGCTTTGTAGCTGGCAAGCTCGTTTCGGACGAACTGACGGATCTCCCCGTCGCTCACGTCGGCGCCGTGCTCTCGCGCGACCACTGCCGTCACCGCGTTGCCGAACGCGTCATCCTCGACCCCGACGACGAGGCAGTCACGCACACCGGCGACCCGCTTCACAGCCTCCTCGACCTCCTCGCGGAACACCTTCTCGCCGCCCGTGTTGATGACCTGGCTGCCCCGCCCCAGCAGCGTGATGGTGCCGTCGGCTTCGATCGTGGCCATATCGCCTGGGAAGGCGTACCGCTCGCCGTCGATCTCGCGAAACGTCTCGGCCGTCTTGACCGGATCCTTGTAGTACCCGATCGGCACGCCACCTGAGGCTGCGAGCAGGCCAACCTCACCAGATCCGGGCAGCACCTCGCGCAGGTCCTCGGTAAACACTTTCGTGGCCGGGTTGGGCACGAAGCGTGCGGTTGCCGTACCACCCTCGCGGGTGGTCACCTGCGTTGCCATCGCGCCTTCACTGGCGTTCATGATGTCGCTGAGTTGCACATTCGGCATCCGGTCCAGCAACTGCTGCTTGACTTCCGATGACCACATCGTGCCCGACGAGTAGATGTTGCGCAGGCTGGTGAGGTCATAGCCGCGACCGTCCACACCCTCGTCGATCGCCCGAATAATCGGCTTCGAGAGCGCGTCGCCGACGATCGACATCGTGCTCACCCGGTTCACCTCGATGGCGCGCAGCAATTCGTGCGCATCGAGCGAGCGATGGGTCAGGGTCACGACCGTAGCGCCGAGGGTCTGCGGCAGGAGCGCACCGTAGGTCAGCCCGGTGCCGTGCATCAGCGGCACGGACGGCAAGGTCACCAGCCGCTCCTCTGGCGCGAGCGAGGCCGCGACCTCGGCGAGTTTGTCCAGTGGGGTCTCCGGATCACGCCCGGCCAGCCCGAGCGCCACGCCGGGGAACTTCTCCGCCCACCCGCGGCATTCGAACATCACGCCCTTGGGCATCCCCGTCGTACCGCCGGTGTAGAGCAGGAAAACGTCGTCGGCGGACCGCTCGATTCTCGGCATCGGATCGTACGCAGCGACAAAGGTCTCGTAGTCCACCGCGCCGTCCAGCAGTTCGGTGTCGTCATCGGGCACCTGGACAAAGACTTTCGCCTTGCTGATCCGCTCACGTACCGCCTCCACGGTCGATGCCAGCGACGAATGGTAGAAAAGCGCCTCGGCGTCCGAGTTGTCCAGCAGGTAGAAAAGCTCCGCGTCGCGGTACCGGTAGTTGATATTGACCGGAGTGAACCGAGCCTTCAGGGCGCCGTACTGGGCCTCGAGGTATTGCGGGCCGTTATAGAGGAAGAAGGCGACCTTGGACTGCACCTGCAGGCCAGCTGCACCGAGCCCGGTGGCGATCTGAGCGGCGCGGCGATCGAAGTCAGTCCAGGTCCGGTTGAGTTGACCGTGCACGAGCGCAGGTCGATCACCGATCGCGTCCGCCATCGACTCGAAGATATTCGCCAAATGAGGTTCCACGCCGACAGCCTTCCGTCTACCTACTGAACGCCCGCTAAATTACCAGCGGCATACGCCGGGTCAAGCGACCATCTTCACATCGGCAGGATGGACGACTAAGTTCATCCTTAACGAGCGCTCAGTCAACGAACGAAGGAGAGCCCATGACCGACGTCAACTACGAGGTCGTCGACCACGTCGGCGTACTCACGCTGAACCGTCCGGAGGTGCACAACGCCCTACGCCACGAGACGTACGACGAACTCACCGAGCTCGTCGCGGGTTGTACCGAACGCGCGCTGATCATTACCGGAGCCGACCCGTCTTTCTGCGCCGGTGATGACGTCCGCGCGATCCTCGGCGTGAAAGACAAACCGAAGCTGAATCGCCCCATGACGCCAGCCGCCGGCGCGCTGTTGGCGACCAACGTCCCGGTCATCGCTGCCGTGAATGGAGCGGCCGTCGGCTGGGGCATGGAGCTCGCGCTGTTGGCCGATATGCGCGTCGCGTCAGAGAAAGCCAAGTTCGGCGAACTGTTCGTCAAGCGCGGGCTGGTCAGCGATGTCGCCGGGATTGGCCGCTTGGCCAGCCTAGTCGGCCGCGAGCGCGCGGCCGAACTGCTGTTCACCGGCGAGATCATTTCGGCCGAGCGCGCCGCGGAGATCGGCCTGGTCGGCCGCGTCGTACCGCACGAGCAGTTGCTGGAAAGCGCATTGGAACTGGCGAACAAGATCGCGGCAAACCCACCGTTGGCCGTCGCCGCTCTCAAGGACGGGCTGCGTCGTACGCTCGACCCGAACTGGCACGATCTGGGCTTATTCGTGCGCGACAACCTCAACGCGCTGTTCGCCACCGAGGATCACCGCGAAGGCGTGGCATCGTTCATGGAGAAGCGCGAGCCGGTTTTCAAGGGGCGCTAATCCTGGTAGAAGGTCGCTGACCGCGCCGATGTGGCCGACGACCCCCGGACACGCGAGATCCGCGGTGGTTTTGCCTGCGCTATTCGATCCCTAGCGTAGGTAAACCACCGCGGATCCGCGTGTGTGAGGCTACTTCGCGGGGAGGTACTTCTCGCGCAGTTGGTGCTTACGCAACTTGCCGGTCTGGGTACGCGGCAGGTCATCCATGAAGTCAATGCTGCGCGGCAACTTGTACTTCGCGACCTGCCCACGCAGGTGCTCCATCAGGTCTTCCGCGGTCGCGTCTGAACCTTCGACGCCCGGAGCCAGTTGGACGACGGCCTTGACCACCTCACCGAGATCCGGATCGGGAACGCCAATGACTGCCACGTCGAGCACCGATGGGTGCATGGTCAACGCGTCCTCGATTTCCTGCGGGTAGATGTTCACCCCGCCGGAAATGATGACGAAACTCTGACGCTCGGCCAAGAACAGGAAACCGTCCTCGTCGACGTACCCGAGGTCGCCGATCGCGGACCAGTTGTCGTGCTTCGGGTGTCGCGATGACTTCGTCTTCTCGGGATCGTTGAAGTATTCGAACAGCGGCGTCTCCAACTCGAAGTACACCTTGCCGACTTCGCCGACGCCGAGCTCGTTGCCCTCGTCGTCGCACACGTGCATGACACCGACGGCGGCCTTACCGACCGAACCTGGCTTGGCCAGCCACTGCTCGGAACTGATCAGGGTGCTGCCGTTCGACTCCGAACCGGCGTAGTACTCCCAGATGATTGGGCCCCACCAATCGATCATCGCTTGCTTGACGTCCCGGGGGCACGGCGCCGCAGCGTGAATCACACACCGCATCGAGGACATGTCGTACTTCGCGCGTACTTCCTCAGGGAGCTTGAGCATCCGCACGAACATCGTCGGGACCCACTGCGAGTGCGTGATCTTGTTCTTTTCGATCTGGCGCAGCGCGTCTTCGGCGTCGAACTTCGGCATCACGAACACGGTGCCGCCCCACGCCTGCATCTCGCCGGAGTAGCGCAGCGGAGCCGCGTGGTACAGCGGTGCCGGCGACAGGTAGTGGGTGTCCTCGCCAAACTGGAAGATCGGCTGCATCGAGCCCACACCGCCGCCGCCATCGACCTTGACCGATTCACCGGACAACGGCAGTCGGACGCCCTTCGGACGCCCCGTCGTCCCCGACGAGTACAGCATCGTCTTGCCCGAACGATCGTCGGCAAGTTCCTTGGCCTCCTGCGCCTCGATGGTCGCGTCGTAGTCGTCAAAACCGTCGATGGATCCCTTGTAAGCCAGGAACTTCTCGACCTTGGTATCGCTGCCGATAGAGCTCTTAGCCAGGTCGGAAAGATCTGCCGAGGCGATCAGCACACGCGCCTGGCAGTCGTCGAGAATGTACGAAACTTCAGCCGGCAGCAGGTGGAAGTTGATCGCGGTCAGGTAGAGCCCAGCGCGCTGCGTCGCCCAGAACACCTCGAAGTGCTGTACGGAGTTCGTCGCCAACAACGCAACCGTGTCGCCGAACTGCAGGCCCTGCTCCCGGAACCAGTTCGCCAACTTCAACGACCGGTCATCGAGGGTCTTGTAGTCCAGCGATTCGCCGGTGTCGGTCATGACGACCGCCAGGCGATCCGGCGCGATCTCGGCCCACTTACCTGGGTACATCTATTACCTCCGCTGTTGTGATGTGCAAGAACGACAGTACGACGAACCCGATGGGTGAGCCTGTCGACGGCGCTAGAATTTGGACATTAGATCAGAGGCGATGACCTCGAGATGGTCGAGGTCCGACAGATCAAGGATCTGGAAATAGATCCGCTGTGCGCCGCCGTCACGAAGTTGGCCGATCTTGTCGGCCACTTCCTCGGGGCTACCGGCGAATCCGTTCTCGCGCAGCTCGGATACGTCCCGCCCGATCGCCGCCGCACGCCGCGCAACGTCCGCCTCGGTGCGACCAATGCACGCCACCATTCCGGCCGACAGGGTGAGGCTGGATCGATCCCGCCCGATCTCGTCGCAGGCAGCGCCGACCCGCGCGAACTGGTCGATGATCTCGTCGATCGGCACGAACACCCGGTTGAACTCGGCCGCGTACTTCGCGGCCAGCATCGGCGTACGCCGCTTGCCGCCGCCACCGACGATGATCGGCACTCCACCGTCTTGGACCGGCTTGGGTAGCGCAGGGGAATCGGTCAGCGTGTAGTGCTGTCCGCTGAAGTTGAACTTCTCACCCGTCGGCGTCCGCCACAGGCCCGTGAGGATCGCGAGCTGTTCTTCCAGGACGTCGAATCGTTCACCAAGCGGGGCGAACGGAATGCCGTACGCCGCGTGTTCTCGTTCGTACCAGCCGGTGCCCATGCCCAATTCAAGCCGTCCGGCCGACATCTCGTCGATCTGCGCCGCCGCGATGGCCTGCACGCCAGGCAGCCGGAAGGTCGCCGAGCACACCAGCGTGCCGAGGCGAATCGTGGTGGTGTCACGGGCGAGACCCGCGAGGGTCACCATGGCGTCCGTCGGACCGGGGAGGCCGTCACCGCCACCCATCACGAGGTAGTGGTCGGAACGGAAGAAGGCATCGAACCCGAGGTCCTCGCCGGCGCGCGCGACGGTCAGCATGTCGTCGTAGGAGGCACCTTGCTGCGGTTCGGTGAAGATCCGGAAGTCCATAAGGTCATTCAACCTGACGATTCACCTCCGCCCTCGAGCGGCCTAGGTGCAGCGCTCGCCAGGAGGACTGAACGTTCGATAGGTTGCGGCTATGACACTTCCTTCGTACGACGAACTGCCAGTTGGCCCCGCGGGCGGACGCCTGGGTTGGCGCGTGTTCGGCCAGGACGACCAGATCGGCCTCATCAACCTGCTCACCCCCGAGCGCATCGCGGCCGCGGCAACGCTCGTCAAGCGTGGTGCGACGTTCCCACTCGACCAGCCCCTGGGGACCTACGATCCCGCGCTCACTGCAACCCGTGGGAACCCCGATCACAACGTGGTCAGCGGTCGGGGGGAGCTCACATTCGACGACTTCTACGACAACTTCTACCCGCAGGGTGGCAGCCAGTGGGATTCGCTGGCGCACGTCGCGCACCTACCCGGCCAGTTCTACAACGGCGCCACGGGCGATCAAATCCGCGCGCGAGAGCGCAATACCATTGACCACGTTGCGCGGCATGGCGTCGCCGGTCGGGCAGTCGTCCTTGATATCCCCGCCACACTGACGAAGTTGGGCGTGGATTACGACCCGGGCTCAAGTTTCGAAATCACCGCCGAGCACCTCGCCGCTGCAGCCGAGCACGGGCACATCACCCACCAGCCTGGCGATTTCGTGCTGATGTACACCGGGTTCGAGGAGTACTACGCCGGGCTCGACCAAGCTGCGCGCGACTCGCTCCCGCAGAATCTGAAGACGCCCGGGTTGGCGCATAGCGAGGAGACCGCGCGCTACCTGTGGAACATCCACGCCAGCTCGATCGCCTCGGACAACTTCGCCGTCGAAGCATGGCCCGCGAAGTTCGGCAAAGAGAATGCGCCGTTCGGGTTCATCCACCAAATGCTGATCGGCAGCTTTGGCATGGCGCTAGGCGAGTTGTGGCACCTGCGCGAACTGGTTGCAGACTGCCGCGAGAGCGGGGTCTACGAGGGCCTACTGGTCAGCGCGCCGTTTGTAGCTCCCGGCGGCATCGGCTCGACCGCGAACTGCGTCGTCCTCAAGTAGCCGAGCATGCAGGTATGCACCAGCCTCCCCGCTCCTCGCCAAACCTAGTCACGGCGGCGAGCCCGGACGAGCACTCTCGATGGCGGGGGCTCGGCCAGTAAATTTCGCAATTGCCGAGTGGATCGTGCGTCGACGGCAATAGGATTCGATCACCGTCCGGATTGGCAGCCATAGTCTGCCGGTCCGGACGGCCTTATCCTGTGGTTCGATCCGGTGGCCGTAGGCCCCAGCGGGACGCTGATCGAGCCGGGTGGAGGTACTGATGCGCACCGATTCGATCCGGCAGTCGGCGCCGCGGATCGTCGTGATGGGCGTGAGCGGGTGCGGTAAGAGCGCTGTCGGTGCAGCCCTCGGGCAGCGGCTTGGCCTACCGTTCGCGGACGCCGACGGTTTTCACTCCGCAGCCAATATCGCGAAGATGACCGGGGGCACCCCGCTCACCGACACAGACCGCTGGCCGTGGCTCGACGCCATCGGCCAGTGGCTAGGCGAGCACGACAGCGGCGCGGTCGTTGCGTGTTCAGCCTTACGCCTGACTTACCGCGACCGAATCCGAACACATTGCCCCGGTGCGTACTTCGTGCACCTGGCCGGGCCGATCGCCCTCGCCGTGCGGCGCGTCGGCGCGCGCGATGATCACTTCATGCCGCCAACGCTCGTCCAATCGCAGTACGACACACTCGAGGCGCTGAGCGACGACGAGCCCGGCACCACCATCTCCTTCGACCAGCCCAGCGACGCCGTACTTAAGGAGTTGCACGTGGCGATCAGCGGCAGGGCGCGGCCGTAGCAATCGCGGTGCGTGGCCGCCCACCTGCCGTCGCGGCGTATCGGTTCGCGTCGGCCTGTAGCATGTATTGCGCGTCGTACGACGCTGGCCGAGTTGGCGCAATTGGCAGCGCATCTGTCTTGTAAACAGAGGGTTAGGGGTTCGAGTCCCCTACTCGGCTCCACAATTCCGCGTTAGCAGGAACATTCGGGAACTAGCACTTACGCGTGAAGCCCCTGAGGTAGCGAAATCCGTGCCTGCGAGCGCGTGGCATTCGAAATGGTTCCGCTCACGCACAGATTGTTTTCTACCGCTCAGTTGCGGGCGCAGTGGCGATGTCACCTGCAAAAATGAGTGCCAATCATTCCCCAGCAGAAGGCAGCCCGTGTCCCAGCAACCCGCGACTACCTCCGCAGCTCCGCCCAATCGACATTGGCTCACCTAGTTCGTCGGATCGACGATCTTCGTCAGCCGCTGGCTACAGGCCCCGCCCTACCTGGGCTTGATCGTCGCTCAAGCCGTGTACGTGATCTTGTTCTGGAAAGACCTGATCCATCTGATCCAGGACTTCAGCACCCTCGACGAAGAAGACATCATGTTGATCGTCCTCGGGCTCGTGGACGTCGTGATGATCGCCAATCTGCTCATCATGGTGATTATTGGCGGCTACGAAACCTTCGTGTCGCGGATCAACATGCGTGGGCACCCGGACGAGCCCGAATGGCTCTCGCACGTTAACCCGAATGTGCTCAAGGTGAAACTGGCGATGTCGATCATCGGTATCTCCTCGATCCACCTGCTGAAGACCTTCATTGAGGCCCGTCACGTCCCCGGCGAAGTCATGATGTGGCAGACGCTGATCCATATGGCGTTCATCCTCTCGGCCATCGGTCTGGCCTGGATCGACCGGATGAATCAGGCCCCGGCCAGGCCATCGGATCACGACACCTCGTCGCAGCACTACCGGCGACGCCGGAGCCGACGCTCGTCGCACGCGAAGCGGGGTTCTGCCGGTATCGCGCGGAAGTACTTTCGCGCGATACCGGCAGAACCCCGCTTTCGTACCTCAGGCGCCGCCAACTGCTCGAGCCGGAGGGAGCAGCACCTCACCCGGCGAGCTCAGTCGATCACAGGTCGGCAGCCGTCACCTCATGTACATGCCGCTGCGCGACGTCCGCCGGTACGACCACATGCCGCGAGCGCATGTACTCGCCGATCGCCTTACCGATCTGGTCGACGCGGGTGTTCGAAGACCCGCCCGTGCCCAACATTCCCTTGAGGACGAAGTGCACGGCTTGAATGCCGTCCAGTTCGTGCCGCACGATGTCCAGATCTTTGACCTCGGGGATCAGCCGGCGGATTTCGTCGGTCGATAGCGCCGACCGCAACCACTTCCAGATCTCAGGATCACGCGACCACACACCGATGTTGCTGTTGCCGCCCTTGTCTCCGCAACGCGCATAGACGAGTTGGCCGAGTTCGATGGTGGCAGTCTCCCCGCTCGGCGCCTGCTGAGCCGGCTCGGGGTGAACGGGCTGTACGACAGGTTCGGTGCGGTGCGGCGGCACCGGCATCAGTTCGCGGCGGCCGTCGGCGTACACCACGGTGTGTGGCACCTCGCGCATCGGCAACAACGCCGGCCAGTAGTCGATCTGCGCCGAAGGCTTCTTGTTGAACGGCGTCAGCGCATCGGTGAAGAAACCGGGGATGCTCTGCAAGAACAGCGCCCCCAGCCGCCGGGCCATGTCGAACTCGACGAGTTCCTGAGCGGTCTTCGCTATCCCCATAAAACGGACGGCGACGGTCGCCTCCCACTGATTCTGCGGGTCCGTCGCCGGGACTCCCAGCGGCTGGACCTCCAGGTGTACGCCGGCCGACTTACCGTGTCCGACCTGCGCCCGCATCAACTCGACCTTGGCCGGGACGTTCGGCGACGTCGCGTACACCGTGTTGGTGATCTTGTAACCCACCGGGGCGAACATCGCTACCTTGGTGGTTTCCGGCGGCGGGGAGCCGGTGATGCCGCCCACCTCGACACGGTCCTTGCCGACCTTCGTCAGCGTGATGTCGTCTAAGTGCACGGTGACATCAGGGTTGAGGTACCGCACGCCCTGGATTTCATACAAGATCTGCGCCGTGACGGTATCCGGCAGTACGGCGCCGCCATCGCGCTCATGTTTGGTAATCACCGTCGTGCCGTCCGCGGCGATCTCGGCGATCGGGAAACCAGGGGCCACCATGTCCGGAATCGCAGTGAACCCCGAGAAGTTACCGCCGGTCGTATGCCCACCACACTCGATCAAGTGGCCAGCGACGACGGCGCGAGCCAGAGCGTCCCAGTCATCGATCTTCCAGTCGTGCCACCACGCCGCGATGCCGGTGACGAGCGAAGCGTCCGTCACGCGTCCGCAGACGACAATGTCCGCGCCATCGGCGAGCGCCGCGGCAATCCCCCATCCGCCCAGGTATGCATTGGCGGCAACCGGGTCGTAGCCCCAACTCGTCAGCGGCTCGCCGGAATCGAGGTTGTCGAACTTCGCACCCGCCGCCTGGAGGTCGGCAATCTTGTCGAGCACGTTATCGCCCTCGATGTGCGCGATCTTCAGATCCACGCCCTCGTCGGCGCACAGCACTCGAAGCTGCGCGGCGAGCCCGGCAGGGTCAAAACCACCCGCATTGGTGACCACTTTCGCGCCGCTACGAGAGATGTCCGCGAGGTTGTCCTTCACCTGCTCAACGAAAAACTCGACGTACCCGGACTTCCCGGTTCGCCCGACCGCGGCGAGTTGCGCGAGGGTGAACTCGGCCAGGTAATCACCAATCACCGCATCGACCGGATCACCGGTGACCGACTCGTGCAGCCCAGTGAATCGATCGCCTAGATATCCGGAAAAGCTGCCGATCCGCACAGCTCGTGCTGACATTTCCACTCCCTAGTTCTCATACTGCGAGAGCGCGCGAGGGTCGGCGATTCGCCTACCCCCGCGCGCTCTCACGGTCGGTTTAGTGCAACGCGATTAGTGCAGCGACAGCTCGTGGCGGCCGACCACCATGTGGTGGACCTCGTCCGGACCATCCGCGAAGCGCAGGTGGCGAACGTCGGCGTACAGCTCGGACAGCGGGAACCAGTGCGAGATGCCCGCAGCGCCGTGAATCTGCATGGACTCGTCGATGATCTGGCAGGTCTTCGCCGGCACGACGGCCTTGGCCATCGAGATCCACACGCGAGCTTCCTTGTTGCCGAGCACGTCCATGGCCTTGGCAGCCTTGAGGACCAGCAACCGCATCGACTCGATCTCGATGCGAGCACGCGAGATCTTCTCGAGGTTGCCGCCGAGCTTGGCCAGCGGCTGGCCGAACGCGGTGCGCGAGTTGCCGCGCTTGACCATCAGGTCGAGCGCGAGCTCAGCCTTACCGAGGGTGCGCATGCAGTGGTGGATGCGGCCCGGGCCCAGGCGGACCTGGGAGATCTCGAACCCGCGGCCTTCACCGAGCAGCATGTTCGCCTCGGGCACGCGCACGTTGTTGAAGCGCATGTGCATGTGACCGCGCGGCGCGTGGTCGGCACCGAAGACGCGCATCGGCTCGATGATCTCGACGCCCGGGGTGTCCATCGGCACGAGGATCTGCGAGTGGTTCTTGCCCTTCGCGCCGTCAGCGTTGGTGCGAACCATATCGATCAGGATCTTGCAGCGCGGGTCGCCGGCGCCAGAGATGTAGAACTTCTCGCCGTTGATGACCCACTCACCGTTCTCGAGGACGGCGGTGGTCTCGATGTTCTTGGCATCTGAGGAAGCCACACCCGGCTCGGTCATCACGTATGCAGAGCGGATCTCACCGTCGAGCAGCGGCTGCAGCCACTGCTGCTTCTGCTCCGGCGTACCAACGCGCTCGAGGACCTCCATGTTGCCGGTGTCCGGCGCGGAGCAGTTGGTTGCCTCCGAGGCCAGCGGGCTCTTGCCGAGTTCGGTGGCGATGTAAGCGTAATCGAGGTTCGACAGACCCTCGCCGCTCTCGGCGTCCGGAAGGAAGAAGTTCCACAGGCCTTCTGCCTTCGCCTTGTCCTTTGCCTTCTGCAGAACCTCGAGCTGACCGGGCGCGAACGTCCAGCGGTCGGCGTGACCTTCGCCGAGCTTGACGTACTCCTCGTACATCGGGTCAACGGTGTCCTTGATGAAGGCCTTGATCTTGTTGAACAGAGGCAACGCCTCGTCCGACATGCGTAGGTCGTTGAGTTCGTCCTGCGGGTTTTCGCCGCCCATTCCGGTGTTGACGCTCATGGAGCACTCCCGTCGTAGTAAGTCTTCTTTGCATGTCAACATAGCCCGCCGTACCGAGTTGATTCTCGGTGAGGCCTCTCACACTGATTGAGCGATCGCTCTAATATTGCTGATGACCAGGCGAAACGCTGAATCCCGATTCGCGAGTTGGTCAAAATCCCTTCACATCGACCAGCGAGAATGGCCACATGAATCCGGTGGTGGGGGTGGACCAGGGCGGCGATCCTTGGCTGCACGTCGATGGCGTGACCCGGTCGATCACCCCCACAGTGATCACCGAGATCGAGCGCGCCGAGGGCCCGCGTTGGGTCATACCGTCGGTGGCCACGGCCTACCCCCTGCTGCGCTCTGCAGGGATCCGCGTCGATCGGTGTTACGACCTCGCGCACGCCGCGGCGATCTTGGCTGCGTACGACGGACTACGACCCGACCGGATCATCAGTGCCGATGATGTGCCGACGTTGTTTGGCTCCGGTGATGCGCCCGATCCCGGCGCTGCGGCCGCGCAGCAGTACCGCGAGCAGCAGGCACGACTACTATCAAGCGGGCATTCCGGGGCGCTCGCGTTATTGATCGCGATCGACAGCGTCGGCGCCCTCCTGGCCGTGGAAATGACCGAAGCCGGGATTCCCTGGGACGTCGGCGTACACGAGTCCCTGCTCACCCAGGTGCTCGGCGATCGGCCGCGTGGCGGTGGACGGCCACCGAAGATGGTCGAACTCGCCGCGCAGATCGATACTGCGTTCGGGCGGTCGGCCAATCCCGATTCGCCACAGGACCTGCTGAACGCGTTCTCCCGAGACGGTATCGAACTCGCCTCGACCAGCAAGTGGTTTCTGAGGTCGGTAGAGCATCCCGCCGTTTCCCCGCTACTGCGCTACAAGGAACTGTCCCGTCTGCATTCCGCTCACGGCTGGGCCTGGCTACGGGAGTGGGTGCACGAGGGACGCTTCCGGCCGGGATACGTACCCGCGGGCGTGGTGACCGGGCGGTGGGCGGCACGAGGGGGTGGCGCATTGCAGATCCCGAAACAGTTGCGCTCTGCGGTGGTAGCCGACGACGGGCGACTCCTGGTGGTCGCTGATGCCGCGCAGCTCGAGCCGCGGATCTTGGCTGCGATGTCGGGAGACCCCGGCATGGTGCGTGCCGCCGGAGCGGACGACATGTACGAGGCGCTGGCTGCCGAGGCATTCGACGGCGACCGCGCCCGCGCGAAGGTTGGGTTACTTGGCGCGATGTATGGCCAGGTCGGCGGTGGCGCCGCGCGACCGCTGCAGGTGCTGCGGGCCCGCTATCCGCGCGCGCTTCGGTTGTTGGAGACAGCCGCGGAGACCGGCGAACGCGGCGGACTGGTGCGCACCCACCTCGGGCGGACCTCCCCGAGGCGCACCGAACGCGACCCAACCCCCACGCAGGAGCGCGCTCGAGGACGGTTCACCCGCAATTTCGTCGTCCAAGGCACTGCCGCAGAGTGGGCGGTATCGATGCTAGGAATTCTGCGTAGCCGGCTGTTTGCCGCGTACGGCGACAGCGACTCGGCCCGGATCGTGTTTTTCCAGCACGACGAAGTGATGGTGCATTGCGCCGCCGAGCTGGCCGATGAAGTGATCGCGCACATCGAGGCGTCTGCGGCGGCTGCGACGACGTTGCTGTTCGGTGCCACCGAAGTCGTGTTCGGGATCGACGTCCGCGCCGCACGAACGTACGCCGAAGCGCATTAGCGCGCCGGCTGGATGGTAAGAGTCGGACGTCGCGGCTCGGCAGCGAATACGCTCATGGGGTGAGCAATGACCTCTTCACCGAGCCGGTGAGCGCGGCGTCCTTCGGCGGCATGACTGACGCACAACGCCTAGCCGGACTGCGGAAGATGAAACTGATCGCCACCGGGCTGCTGGTGTTCGCCGCCGTGGTCTTCGTCGTGTGCGTGATCTGGCAGAGCAATGGCGCTCCTGGGTGGGTCGGATACGTGAAGGCGACCGCGGAAGCCTCGATGGTGGGTGCGCTGGCCGACTGGTTCGCGGTCACCGCACTGTTCCGCCACCCCATGGGCGTTCCGGTTCCACATACCGCGATCATCCCCAGCAAGAAGGATTCGCTGGGCGCGTCACTCGGTGAGTTCGTCCAGGGAAACTTCCTCACCGGTACGGTGCTGACCGACAAACTCCGTCAAGTCGACGTATCACACCGAATCGGCGAATATATCGGAGATCCGGACAACGCTCGCAAACTCGGCAACAACCTCGGCCACGCGCTGGAAGTTGGCGCGGAGATCATGAACGACGACGACGTACACGACGCGTTCGACAATATCGTTGTCAAGCGAGTGCGCTCGACATCCGCGGCCCCGCTCGTGGCGAAACTGATCGACGTGGCCGTCGAGGGCGGCAACCACCAGCACATGATGACGGCCGGACTCAAGGCGCTCTCGACCTTCCTGGAGGAGAACCGTGCCGTGTTCCGGCTCAAGGTCGCGCAGGAATCGCCCGACTGGGTGCCATCGTTCGTCGACGACCGCATCTTCGAGAAGATGTTCAACGGAGTCCAGTCATTCATCACGGACGTCTCCGAGGACGAGAATCACCAGCTACGTAACGATTTCGATGCGCGGATCCGGGAGTACGCCGAGCAACTGCGCACCGACCCCGAGGCCGCAGCGAAAATCGACGCGATCAAACTCGACGTCCTCGATCACCCCGCCGTGCGCAACTGGTCGCAGACCGCGTGGGCCACGATCAAGACTCAGATCATCGATATGGCCAACGATCCCGATTCCGATCTGCGGCAGAGCGTCGATGGCACCATCGCTCGTACCGGTCGACTACTGCAGACCGATGAGGCATTGCGCGCGAAGGTCAATGGCTGGATCGAACGCGCCGTGCTGTATGTCGTCGAGCAGTACAAGGACGACATCGCCGACCTGATCTCCGGCACCGTCGCTCGCTGGGACACCAAGGAGACATCGCGCAAAATCGAGACCCTGGTGGGCCGCGATCTGCAGTTCATCCGGATCAACGGCACTGTGATCGGCGCCCTGGCCGGCCTGCTGATCTATACCTTCGCCCAGCTCATCGGCTAACTCGTCGCCGGCGCCGTCAGGCAAATGCGGCTCCACCGCCGTACGGTGCGCGGCACGCCATCGTGCTGACCTACGTCGGCACCATCACGATGCGACTGCACCGACCGGGACATCAGGTCTTCTGGCGTTTACTGGAGAGCACTCCGGTGTCGAAGCCGGCAAAGTGCAGTCCGCCGTGGAAGCGGGCGTGCTCGATCTTGGTGCAGCGATCCATCACCACGCGCATCCCGGCTGCTTCAGCCCGCCGCGCCGACGCCTCGTCCCACAGCCCCAGTTGTAGCCAGAACGCGTTCGCGCCGATAGCGATCGCTTCGTCCAACACACCCGGAATATCGGCGGGCTTGCGGAACACGTCGACGAGGTCAGGCACGACAGGTAGGTCGCTCAATGATGGGTACACCGGCTGCCCGAGCAATTCGCTCAGCATCGGATTCACGAAGTACACGTCGTACTGCCCCGTACCCAGCAGGTACGACGCTACGAAGTACGACGCACGCGACTGCTTATCGGAAACGCCGACGATCGCGATTGACTTCACCTCATCAAGCAGTCGCATCCGTTCCGGCGCTGAGGGCCCCTCCCAGGTGCGGTTCATCGTGCCTGGCCCGTCGCGTCCTGTAGAGCTCGGTCCAGATCCCACAGAATGTCATCCACATCCTCGAGCCCTACCGAGATGCGGATCAGGTCCTCAGCGACGCCGGCCGCCGTCAGTTGCTCAGCACTGAGTTGCCGGTGCGTGGTGGAAGCCGGATGTAGCACCAACGTCCGCGCATCGCCGACGTTCGCGAGGTGCGAGGCGATCTGCAGCCCCTCGATGAAGGCTTCACCGGCCTCCCGACCGCCGCGGACACCGAACGCGAACACCGCGCCCGGCCCCTGCGGCAGGTAGCGTTGCGCGCGATCATGGTGCGGGTGTCCGGAAAGACCCGCGTAGTTGACATAGGCAACGCGCGGATCCACCTCGAGCCATCGTGCGACGCGCTGCGCGTTGGCGACGTGTTCGTCCATTCGCTGCGGCAGGGTCTCGACTCCCTGCAGCAACATGAACGCCGACTGCGCGGGCAACGCTGGGCCCATATCGCGTAGGTGTTCGCTGCGCAGCCGAGTCAGGAACGAGTATTCGGCGAAGTTTCCCCACCACTGAAGGCCGCCGTAGGAAGCGACGGGTTCGGTCATCCGCGGGAACTTACCATTCGCCCAGTTAAACCGTCCGGACTCAACCACGACGCCGCCGAGCGTCGTGCCATGTCCGCCCAGGAACTTCGTGGCTGAGTGCACGACGATGTCGGCACCGTGCTCGAACGGGCGCACCAGGTACGGTGTGGAAAGCGTCGAGTCCACGACGAGCGGAATATCGTTCCGGTGCGCAATATCCGCGAGCGCAGCTATATCCGCGATCTCACCTGAAGGGTTCGCAATAACCTCCACAAAAAGCGCCTTCGTGCGATCCGTGATCGCGGCCTCATAATCGGCCGGTTCACTTCCGGGAACGAACGTCGTGTCGACGCCGAGGCGGCGCAACGTAACGTCCAGCATCGTCACAGTTCCGCCATATAGTTGCGATCCCGCTACCAGGTGGTCTCCGGCCTCGCACAGCGCGGCGATGGTGACGAACTCCGCGGACATCCCGCTGGCGGTCGCGACCGCACCGATTCCACCTTCCAGTGCTGCGATGCGTTCCTCGAACGCCGCAACGGTGGGGTTAGAGATTCGAGAGTAGATGTTTCCATACTTCTGTAGTGCGAACAGATTCGCGGCCTCGCTGGCGTCCTCGAACACGAACGAGGTCGATTGGTAGATCGGTACGGCCCGCGCTCCGGTGAACGGATCCGGCGTACCGCCGGCATGCAGCGCCTTGGTGCGAAAGCCGAACTGATGCTCCATCTAGGACCCCGCGATTTCGTCGTCGACGGCGCTGGCAGCCAGGCTGCGCGGCGCCCACCCGTTCGCCGCAGCGCGCCGCGCCAGGGAAGCCAGTGCTGCGTTCACCGGCGTCGGTACGCCGTACAACGCGCCCAGCCGGACGATTTCGCCGTTGAGGTAGTCGGTCTCCACGGTCCCCGTACCGCGGGTGAGGGACTGGAACGTCGACGAACCGATTTGCTCGGGCGCACCCTCCACCTTCGCGATCTGCGGACCCTTCGCGCGCTCCTCGGCATCACGCTCCGGACTGATCACACTCGCGCCGCTGGCCTGCAGAGCGGCCTCTGCCTCTTGCATCGCCGACTTCAGCAGCCGTTTACCCCCAGCGTCCGAGGGGTCGACGAGCGCATCGACGGCGTTTCCCATGTTCATCACGAGTTTGCGACGTTTCCACGCCATGACATCAACGGTGACCGGTGCACCGAGCCGGGCTGACTCCCAGTCGGCGCTGATCGAACGCACCAATGCGTCGGGTTCACTCGGACCGGGGTACGCGCCGAGCCAGAATACTCCCGAGACGCTGTCGTACATCGGGATGATTTCACCCGGCTTGATGTGTGTCGCTGGACACCACACGGCCGCGCCGTACACGCGCCGAAAGTAGCGGATTGCGATGTCCTCGCCAGCCAGACCGTTGGTAGCGGTGATGAGCGGCAGCACTGCACCTGCGGTACCCACGACCCCATCGGAGTCTGCGGCGCGGACCGGTACGTCGGCCCATGCGGCCAGAGCGTCGATCGCTTGATGCACTTTCGTGCCCAGCACCAGCACGTCACCGAGCCGCAAGTCCGCATCGACAGGCCCGGTCCAGACCGGTGCGGTGACGTTGAAGCTGCCCTCGGGCGTGCGGAGGGTCATGCCCTCCGCGGTGAGCACGCGCGCGTGCTCACCGCGCGCTACCCAGACCACCGGCACATCGTGTTGCGCCAACCGTCCGCCGATCGTCCCACCTACCGCACCAGTGCCGATGATCACGTATCTCGTCATGGGACCTGTCTACCAAACGCCAGTGGCGCATTGACCGGCAGAATGGTCGCGTGAACGGACGTTGGGCGGGCTGGTCAGTCGTAGGCGCACTGCTCATCGTGGCGGCGGTACTCACCGAACCCGTGCTGGTGGGCCTATCGACGTACACGCCGTTCGCGCACCTGGTAGCGCTGCGCCCCGCCTTAGCGCTCGGCGGCATGCTCGCGGCGCTCGCCGTGCTGCTGTGCGCGCTCATGGTGAACCACCGCGGCGAGGACCGCCCTACCCGACTGTCGGCGGCACTGGCGATCCTCGTCTTGTTCACCTCGGCGAACGCGGGCATCGTGCTTGCGCGCGGCGCCTCAGCCCCCGCCGCGCTGCCTGAGGACAAGCTTCCTGGAGACATCGACGTGCTGGCCTTCAACACCCTCGACACGATCGACGGTCCCGTGGCGATCAGGGACCTCATCGCCGAGCACGATCCCGACGTAGTGATGCTGCCGGAAACGCAGACTCCGGACGCCGAAGCGATCGCCGGCACTGAGTTCGACGTGTTCATGGGGATCGGACGCCCAGGCGGCTCGGCGCCGACCGGGCTGCTGGTGTCGGCGGATCTCGGCGAGTATCAGCACGTCGAAGGGCCAGACACTGAATACGGACTCGTCGGCGCCGAGCCCACCAGCGGATCCGGCCCCGTGTTCTACGCCGTGCACATCGCCTCGCCGGTGGCTGAGCGGATGCAACTATGGCGGGACGAGCTCGACCTGGTCACCGACATCTGCGATCAGCGAACACAGGTAATCATGGCCGGCGACTATAACTCGACGATCGACCACGCCCCGTTGCGCGATACGACCTGCCTGAACGCGAGTGTTGGCACTCGTTCAGTCGGCACCTGGCCCACCGCCCTGCCCTCGCTGCTGGGCACCCCGATCGATCACATATTCGCCGATCGCACGGCGTTCACCGCTGCCGGCTCCGCCGTCGTCGAACTACCCGGCAGCGATCACCGGGCGCTCTTGGCACGTCTACGCCCAGCGTGAGCCCCGATTCCACTCGTTCAGCCTGTGCGAGGAAATCAGCCGAACCGCGGTTAGCGCAGGTCCAGGCCGAGGTCGAGTACCGGAGCGGAATGCGTGAGTGCGCCGACTGCGATGTAGTCGACCCCCGTGGCGGCGACCTCGGCGGCCGACTCCAGGCTCAAGCCACCACTCGCCTCGAACAACACCTTGCGCCCGCTGGCTCGACCGAGCGCGACGCATTCCCGCAACTGATGCGGGGGCATATTGTCCAGCAGGATCAGGCCAGCTCCGGCGGCAATTGCCTCCCGCGCCTGGTCGGTCGTGTCGACCTCGACCTCTACCGGGAGGTCGGCGCCAAAGCGATCGCGGACGGCGCGGTAAGCCGCGGCCACCGAGCCAGCCGCCGCGACGTGGTTGTCCTTGATGAGCGCCGCGTCGCCGAGCCCCATCCGGTGGTTAACTCCCCCGCCGCATCGAACGGCGTACTTCTGCAACTCGCGCAATCCCGGCACCGTCTTGCGGGTATCACGCACCCGCGCCGTGGTACCTGACATCTCCTCCTGCCACCGCCCCGTCAGCGTCGCGACGCCGGACAACTGACACAGGATATTCAGCATCGTCCGCTCGGCGGTCAGGATCGCGGGGATGGGGCCGCTCACACTCAGCACGCTCGAGCCGGGTTCAACGACAGACCCGTCCGGCAGCTGAACCGCTACATCCAGGTGGACGCCGGCATCGATCGCGAACAGGTCAAGCACGGCGCAGGCAACTGGAACCCCGGCGAGTCGTCCAGGGGCGCGTGCAACCACATCCGCGGTCCCTTGTTGCGCGGGATCGATCGTCGCGGTTGTGGTCACATCGAGGCCATACTTGAGGTCCTCGGCAAGCGCCCGACGCACGAGATCGGTTACATGGTCCGGATCCAGACCGGCCGCACTCAGTTGCTCACGCCAACTCATGCTGCCTCCACTGCGTGCGTCATGACGGTAATGCGTCCGGTTTCCGCAGCGAGACGCAGGTCGATGTGCTGCTGCCATGCCGGATCGGTCTGCGGGTAATCACTACGGCGGTGACAGCCGCGACTCTCTTCGCGCCGTACGGCGGCCGCGGAGACGAGCTCGGCGACCAGCAACAGGTTTCCGGTCTCCAGCGTCGCGGGATCCGCCGAGGTGTCTTTCTGGATTGTGGCCAAGATTTCCGCCAACGCCGCCAGTCCGGCCGCGTTGCGACTCACTGCGGCGTACTCGCTCATCGCCGTAACGACCCGCTCTCGGCCCGATACGTCAACCCCGCTCGCGCGCACCCGGACGTCCGCCAGCGGACCTGTCATCGGTGGGCGGTCGGTGCAGAGGGCCTGCCCACAGGCGTGCCCGGCGACCAGCGCCTCAGTCACCGAGTTCGACGCTAACCGGTTCGCGCCTTGCACTCCGGTGCACGCGACCTCGCCAATCGCATACAGACCCTCAACACTGGTGCGACCGGCCAGATCCGCCGCGACACCGCCGCAGTGGTAGTGCGCACCCGGACGAACCGGAATCGGTTCAGTGATAGGATCGACCCCCCGTTCGCGGCACAACTGCAGCACTGTCGGGAAGTGCCGTTGCCAGGTATGTTCGTCGATCGCCGTACCGTCCAGATATAGATGCGATCCGCCGTATCGCTGCAGATGCTGGTGCATTGCCGCCGACACCACGTCCCGGGGAGCGAGGTCCGCGAGCGGGTGTACGCCGACCATGACCCGGCGACCCTCTTCGTCGACGAGCACCGCACCTTCCCCACGCAGCGCTTCAGTCACCAATACGCCACGGTCACCGACACGCGCCGGCACCGCTAACAGGGTCGGATGGAACTGCACGAACTCGACGTCGCGTAGCACGGCACCGGCGCGCGCAGCGAGCGCGAGCCCATCACCTGTCGCGGTGCCCGGATTCGTGGTCGCCTGCCACAACTGACCGATTCCGCCCGTGGCAAGTACGAGCGCACTGGCCGGCAGATCAGCGGTCCGCCCGGCGCGATCCATGACTCGCACACCGGCGATCGCGCCGCGCGCATCCAGGATCGCGTCGACGGCCCAGGTGCGTTCGAGAATCGCAACCTGACCGTCGTCGGCGACGCGTCGCACCGCGGCTGCGAGCGTCCGCGCGACCTCCGCACCGCTCGCGTCACCGCCCGCGTGCACGATGCGGCGAGCGCTGTGACCGCCTTCCAGCCCGAGATCGAAACTGCCATCGGCAGCACGATCGAATGCGGCACCCAAACCGACGAGCCGCGCGATCGCTTCTGGGGCAGCGGAAACGAGCTGCGAGACGATGTCCTCTTCGCAGAGTCCAGCACCGGCAACGAGAGTGTCGGCGACGTGTGCGGCATAGGAATCATCTGCGGCGCTGACCGCAGCGAGACCGCCCTGCGCCCACGCGGTCGCCCCGTCGCCAATTTCGCCTTTGGTGATGAGCGTGACCGCGCGGCGTCCGGCGAGCATCAATGCGGCGCTCAGCCCCGCGGCACCACTGCCGATGATCACCACCGGCGGTGGGGTCATTCTCCGCTCCCCGGATTTCCGATCGCGATCATCCGCTCGACTGCGCGGCGTCCACGCTCGGCAATGTCCGCGTCGACGGTCACCAGTTCGCGTTCTTCGCGCAATGCGCGTAACAACTTCGGCGGCGTGATCATCTTCATGTACTGGCACGCTGCCTGCGGGTTCACCGGGACGAACTCGGTACCGCTGTTGACCTTGCGTAGCTGGTGCAGCATCCCAATCTCGGTAGCCACCAGGACCTTCTTGGCCGTCGAGGCGCGCGCGGCGTCCAGCATTCCGCCCGTGGACAGCACGTGGGTGCGTTCCTCGGGCAGTTCGCCGCTGGAGGTCAGCCACAGCGCCGACGTCGTGCAGCCGCATTCCGGGTGCACGTAAAGCTCGGCGTCAGCGCTATCGCGTACCGACGAGATGAGATCCTTCGGCGAGATTCCCGCGTGCACGTGGCATTCGCCCATCCACACGTGAATGTTCTCTCGGCCGGTCTGCCGCTTCACGTGCGATCCGAGGAACATGTCGGGGCCGAACAGAATTTCTGTGTCTTCCGGGATCGACTCAACGACCTCAACGGCGTTCGACGAGGTACAGCAGATATCGGTCTCGGCCTTCACGTCGGCCGTCGTGTTGACGTATGAGACGACGACGGCGCCGGGGTGTTCGGCCTTCCATGCCCGAAGTTGGTCCCCAGTCATGGCATCGGCCAGCGAACATCCGGCGGCGGCGTCGGGGATGAAGACCCGCTTCTCCGGCGAGAGAATCGCAGCGGTTTCGGCCATGAAGTGCACTCCCGCAAAAACGATCGTCGGGTGCGGCACGCTGGCGGCCAACCGCGAGAGACCGAGCGAATCGCCTACGTGGTCGGCAACGTCCTGAATCTGGGGAATCTGGTAGTTGTGCGCCAGGATGACCGCATTCTTTTGCTCAGCGAGCTCGCGAACCTCGGCGCGCCAGTCTTCCCACTGCCGAGGCGTCCAGTTGGTCCAGTCGTCGCTCGCGAGGTCGAAGCCGGGAGCGGTCGGTGCAGTCGTCATGGTGCGTGGCCCTTCGTCGAAGTAGTTTTCGCCTACTAGGCGAAAACCATGATTGCACGGTAACATCCGATCGTGGATCCACGCCAGAAAGTCCCGAGTTACCGCCACGAGGCGATCGCCGTGGTTTTCCGCGTGCGCGTGGACACCCCCGGCAGTAGCGCGCTGGAAATCCTTGCCTGGCAACGAAACCGGGCGCCGTACGCCGGTGCGTGGGCCCTTCCGAGCGGGCCCTTGCGACCCGACGAGACCATCGGCGAGTGTGTTGCACGCCACCTCGCCGTACGGGTGGATCTCGGCGAAATCGCTCATCTCGAACAACTCGAAACCCGCAGCGACCCGGACCGCGACCCGGCGCAGCGTACGGTAGCGACGGCGTACCTGGGGCTGGTGCCGACCACCTCCGACCCGGTACTGCCCCGCAACGCGCGCTGGTGGCAGGTGGACGATCTGCCCGATATGGCCTTCGACCACGCTTCGCTCATAGGGTCTGCCCATCAGCGGTTGCGCGCGAAGTTGTCCTACACGAACCTCGGCTTCGCGCTCGCTCCCGAGGCATTCACGCTGTCTACGCTGTCCGATGTGTACGCTGCGGTACTCGGTGATCGGCCGGCGACCACAAACCTCCAGCGAGTGCTCACGCGACGTGGGCAGCTCGAACGCGCGGGAACGAAAGCCGCCGGAACGGGAAAGGGCGGACGTCCCGCGCATCTCTACCGGTTCAGTGAGCGCGTCGCGACGGTCACCGACCCCTTCGCCGTCTTGCGTCCACGTGACTAGAACGCGGCCCGTTGTGAATCCCGGATCGACGGGGTGGTGCAATTGTCAAAGTTGAACTCAGGAAGGGACCGCCATGCGCATCGGGGTACTGAAAGAGTCCGGTGATGCGCTCGTCGCGGCGACCGCCGCCACGAGCGCGCAACTTATCAACCTCGGTTATCACGTCACCGTGCAACACGGCGCCGGATCGGCCGCGGCACAACCGGATGAGGCGTATGTTGCAGCCGGCGCCGAATTGGGCGGCGCCGACGAAGTGCTGCGCAGCGACATCGTGCTGAAGGTAGGCGCTCCGACCGAAGCCGAGATCGCGCAGCTATCCCCCGGCACGATGGTGATTGCCCAGCTTGCACCCGCGCGCAGCCCCGAGTTGGTATCGAGCCTGCAATCTCGCGGCGTGACGGCGCTCGCGATGGACGCTGTTCCGCGGATCTCTCGAGCGCAGTCGATGGACGTACTGTCCTCGCTGGCGAACGTTGCCGGATACCGGGCAGTTGTGGAAGCAGCCGGCGAATACGGTCGGCAGTTCGGCGGCCAGGTCACCGCGGCCGGCAAGACCGCACCGGCGCGCGTGTTCGTTGTCGGCGCAGGTGTCGCCGGACTCGCGGCTATCGGCACGGCAGGCAGTCTCGGCGCGATCGTGCGCGCCTTCGACGTGCGCGCGGAGGTCTCCGAGCAGATCGAATCGATGGGCGCGCAGTTCGTCACCGTCGACATGCCTCAGCAGATCAGCGAAGACGGTTACGCGTCCGAGATGTCGGCTGAGCAAGAGGCCGCGACCGCAGCGATGTACGACGAGGAAGCTCGCGCGGCCGACATCGTGATCACCACGGCACTGATCCCGGGCCGCCCGGCCCCGAAACTCATATCGGCCGACACGATTGCCGCGATGCGCCCGGGTTCGGTCATCGTCGACCTCGCTGCCGCTCAGGGCGGAAACTGCGAGGGCACACTCGCCGGCGAACGGGTCGTGACAGACAGCGGCGTCACCATTCTCGGCTATACCGACCTACCGGCACGACTCGCGGCTCAATCGTCCCAATTGTATGGGTCGAACGTCGTGAACCTGCTGACCCTGATGACCCCCGCGAAGGACGGCGTCGCCTGCCTCGACCTGGACGATGTGATTCTCCGCGGCATCACCGTCACACACGAAGGGTCCCTGCTCTGGCCACCACCGCCCGTTCAGGTATCTGCGGCGCCAGCGGCCCGCGCGCCGCAGCCTGAGCCGGTCCGTGAGCCGCCGCGCAATCCCCGAATGCGGATATACGCCGGCGGGCTAGTCGCCGTGCTCATTGCGCTCGTGGCCAGCGTGGGACCACCGAGCCTGATCGGACACCTCACCGTATTCGCGTTGGCCGTCGTCGTGGGCTACTACGTGATCAGCAACGTGACCCACGCGCTACACACACCACTCATGAGCGAGACGAATGCGATCTCCGGAATCATTCTGCTCGGCGGACTGCTACAGGTCGGAAGCGACAACACCCTAGTCACGGTGATCGCGCTGCTCGCCGTTCTCGTAGCCAGTATCAATATCGTCGGCGGATTCTTGGTGACCTCGCGGATGCTCAAGATGTTCCGGAAGGACTGAGGCACCTTGTTCACGTTAGCGGGGTTGGTGAGCGGGGCGTACGTCGTCGCCGCAGTCCTATTCATCCTGGCGCTGGCCGGACTATCCCGGCATGAGTCGGCTCGAGCCGGCAACATCGCCGGGATGGCCGGTATGGCGATCGCTTTGGTGGCAACGATCGCGCTCGCCGTCAGTAATAGCGAACGGCCGGGCGCCGTGACGCTCGCGTTGATCGTGGCGGCGATGCTCGTCGGTGGGTCCATCGGCATCTGGCGGGCGCGCACGGTCGAAATGACTGGCATGCCTGAGCTCATCGCGTTGCTGCATAGTTTTGTCGGTCTTGCCGCCGTACTCGTGGGCTATAACGCCTATCTGGTCGGGGAATCTGGCGATGCCGCCCACCTGGTGGAGGTCTTCCTCGGCGTCCTGATCGGTGCGGTGACGTTCACCGGTTCGATCGTGGCCTTCCTGAAGTTGAGCGCTCGGATGCCTTCGGCCCCCATGATGCTTCCGGGCCGGCACCTGCTTAATCTTGCGATCCTGCTGGCCTCTGCGGGGCTATTGGCGTGGTTCATCGCCGCGGAGTCAGTGATCCCGCTGATCATCATGACGGCCTTGGCTCTGCTGTTGGGCTTTCATCTGGTGGCGGCGATCGGCGGCGGCGATATGCCCGTCGTCGTGTCGATGCTGAACAGCTACTCGGGCTGGGCGGCCGCTGCGGCAGGCTTCATGTTGGGCAACGATCTGCTCATCATCACCGGTGCGCTCGTCGGGTCATCGGGCGCGATCCTGTCCTACATCATGTGCAAAGCCATGAACCGGTCGTTTGTCTCGGTGATCGCCGGTGGCTTCGGAGCGGCTGAAATCAGCGGCTCCGACCGCTCCTACGGCACCCATCGCGAAGTACGCGCCGATGAGGTTGCCGCGATGCTCGGCTCGGCGCGCTCGGTGATCATCGCGCCGGGGTACGGAATGGCGGTCGCGCGGGCACAGTACCCCGTCGCGGAACTGACTGCGGCGTTGCGCGAGCGCGGAATTTCCGTGCGGTTCGCGATCCATCCGGTCGCGGGTCGTCTGCCCGGACACATGAACGTGCTGTTGGCCGAAGCTAAGGTGCCGTACGACATCGTTGAAGAACTTGTCGAAATCAATGACGACTTCGCGGACACCGACGTAGTGCTGGTGATCGGCGCAAACGACACGGTCAACCCTGCTGCGCTGGACGAGCCGAACAGCCCGATCGCCGGCATGCCGGTGCTCGAGGTGTGGGAGGCCCGCGAGGTCGTAGCGTTCAAGCGATCGATGGCCGCCGGGTACGCTGGCGTGCAGAATCCGCTGTTCTTCAAAGAGAACACCGGAATGCTGTTCGGGGACGCGAAGGACCGCGTCAACGACATCCTCGATGCTCTGCGCGCATCCTGACCGCTGAGCGAGCGTCTTACCGGCGTTTCGGTCAGCCGGTGACGAGTGGGTCGCTGGCAGCACGCTCCACATAACAGTCGAACGTGCCGTCGAACGCGAACGCGACCGGTAGCGATGCCTTACCCGGCTTGTCCACGTCAGGGAAGCCAGCCTTCACGGTGTCCGCGCAGATCTGTTCAGCCTCAGCGGCGAAGGCACCGTAGTTCGCCTGCACCTTCTCCGTCTCCGCAGAGTCGAGCGTGACCCGTGCGAGCACTTGCGCGTTGGTGATCTCGTCGTCACAGGCGGTAGCGAACGATCCTTCGACGTCCGCAGCCAGGCAAGCGGCGAGGTCCTCGGGGATCGTGCCGTAATCGAGCGTCGACAAATCGGTGGGAGCGGAACCGTAATTGACCAGGTCACAACGCACCCAGCGAGCGCCGGCGTCCCAATCCTCGGCGGTCGGGAGCCATGCCCGACCTTGGACTAACGTTGCCTTGTACGCCGATGCCACGGTGTCCGTGGCCGTTTCGATCGATGCCGCGCTCAGCGCCTCGTCGAACGTGGCCTGGCAAGCCGGAACGGCAACCGTCGTCCACGTCTTCTTGTCGTCAGGCACCAGCGCAGCGCCGGTGTGCACCAGCGCGTCGAGGGTGGCCGCGTCCTCGTGGGACAGACCCACAACTCCCACGGTAACCGCGTTGTGCGAGGAGTCGCACTCCCCCGTCACGGACTCAGTAGCGACCTTCGCGGTGCTCTCGTCCAGTTCCTCAGAGCTGAGCGTGCTGCACTGGCCAGCTTCCGGGAGCGCAGCTGCGCCCGCGACGGCCTCCGGTCCGCCATCGGGCGGCTCCGCGGCCTGTTCAGCTGGGGAGCTGGCCGCGGTGCTTCCAGCGGAGGCGTCCGCCGGTTCGTCGTCGGCGCCGCCGCATCCCGCCATCATTGCGATCGCGAGTACGGCGATACCGGCCCTGACTGCACGCATACGATTCCTCTCATTGTCCACGCGTGCACAGGCTACCGATTTACCGCCTACCGGTAGTCCACGGCGTCCGGCTTAGGTTCCTTCTCCGAAGCGGTGATGAACGACCAGGCCCGAGGACGGGACCCGTCGAGGTCGTTCACGCCGTATTCGGCCGCGAGCACTTCGGACGTCGACGATCGCTGGTTCCATCGGCCGCGTTCCGGGTCGGTCGCGAGCGCCACGACACACCGCCCCACGTCGCTGCAACGCCGGGGCACTCGCACCGCCTCCGATTTGTCCACCGAGCTTGAGGTCTCGGTGCGAACGATCTATCGGGACATTCAGGCGCTCCAAGAAGCCGGCGTTCCGCTGTGGACAGAGTCGGGGCCCGGCGGCGGCATCCACCTGATGCCCGGTTGGCGTTCGCCTGTCGACGGGATGACCGGCGAGGAGGCCAGCGCGCTGATGTTCGGCCCGGCCGGGGCCGCAGACCTCGGGATGGCGGGCGTGCTGGCAACAGCACGATCGAAGGTTCGCTCCGGGCTACCGACAGCCGTCGGCGGCCAGATCGACGCGATCGCATCCCGATTCCACCTCGATTCATCGGGCTGGTTCCGACCGCGCGAGCCGGGAGAGTTTCTCGCGGTTGTCGCCGAGGCCGTGTGGGACGGCGTACGCCTCGACATCCGTTACACAACCGGAGATCGGACCCGCTCGCGGCGCCTAGATCCGCTGGGGCTCGTGCTGAAGAACGGCGTCTGGTACTTGGTTGCGGCTCATCGTGGCCAGGTGCGGACCTACCGGGTGCAACGCATTTCCGAGGCGCTTCGGCGCGAAGAACTCGCCCAGCGCCCGGCGGACTTCGACCTGCCGACGTACTGGGCATCGACGGCCGACGACCTGGACCGCCGGATCAGAACGCTGGACACGATCCTCCGGATTCCGCGTACCTCGATCTCGGAGCTTCGAGCACACGTACCTGGGCCGGTGACCGCTCAAGCGATCGATCACGCGCTGCAAGACGCTGGCGACACTGAGACGTTGGAAGTCGCGCTGCCGCTCGAACGTCTCGAAGTCGCCGCCGCCCAACTCGCCGCCGTCCCCGGTATCAACGTGATCGAGCCGCGCGAGTTGCGCGCCGCACTTCACACATTAGGCACGAATCTCGCACGCGCCAACGCTATGAAGGCGGATGTTGCACCGTAGTCGGTACAAAATCCGCCTTCATAAGGTCGGCGGCTCACGCGCTGCTGTGAACCCGAGATTCGATCAGGCGCTCATTGCCTTCTCGACGAGTTCGGCGATGGTCTTGACCTCACGGCCTGCCAGATCCTTGATCTGGGTCTGACACGAGAAACCATCGGCAACCACCACGGCGTCCGGCTCAGCGGCGAGCATCGGCAACAGCCTGTCCTCGGCGACCTTCATCGACAGATCCGCATGTCGGGCGTTGAACCCGAACGAACCCGCGAGTCCACAGCAACCCGAATCGAGCACCTTCACGTCGTAACCGATCGCCTCAAGGATCTCCACATCCTTGGCGTAACCGCCGTTCGCGTTCTGATGGCAGTGCACCTGCAGAAGCACGCGCTCACGGGCAGGCGCAATGTCCGGGCCCACGGCGACGCCGGTCTCAGCCGTTCCTTTCGCGGCCGCAGCGTGCGACGGGTCGCTGGCCCACTTGGCAGCGAGCCATTCCGGCAGCGACAGCGCGATCTCGCTCAGCGTCTTCGCCCGCGGGTCCTCGGGGAACAAACCGAGCAGTTCGTCGCGGAACGTCGCCAGGCAGGACGGCTCCAGGACCACGACCGGCGTACGCGACTCGATGGCCGGCGCCAACGCACGCATCGTCTTCTCGAGGTTCCGCTTCGCCAAATCAAGCATGCCGTAGTCATAGAGCGGACGGCCGCAGCAGAGATCTTCGGCGGGAACGACCAGCTGTCCACCGGCGGCCTGGATCACCTTGGCCGCCGCGATCCCGGCCTCGGGTCCGAGGAAGTTCGTAAACGTGTCCAGCCACAGCACCACATCGCCTGGACCGCTGGAGACATTTTCCTTCAGCCAAGCTCGCAGGGTCTGCTTGGCGAACGTGGGCGCTGGGCGCTTGTTCGTTACACCTGCGGCCGACTTGACGATCTTGCCCACCGGTGAGGCGAGTACGCCGTTGGCCAGCGACGGCAGCTTCGAGGCAAACTTCGCGCCGTACCGGATCATTCCCAGCGAGTATGCCTCGCGTGGGCGCACCTTGCCCTTGTAGTAGTGCGAGAGGAACTCCGACTTGAAGGTCGCCATGTCGACGTTCGTCGGGCAGTCGGTCTTGCATCCCTTACAGGAAAGGCATAGATCCAATGCATTCTTGACGTCCTCATTGCGCCACGTCGCCTCGGTGCTCTCGCCACGGAACATTTCCTGGAAGAGTTTGGCTCGACCCCGAGTGGAGTGCTTCTCGTCGCGAGTAGCCCGATACGACGGGCACATCGTCCCGGTATCAGTGCGGCGGCAGCGCCCCACACCAACGCACCGGTCGGCGGCATCCTGCAGCGAGAAGCCCTCGTCCCCAAAGAAGAACGTCGTCTTCCCCATCGGGTTGTGCGGGCGATCGGGTCCATGCTTGAGGTTCGTATCCAGCGGGAAGGGGTCGATCAGTTTGCCCGGGTTCATCCGACCGCTCGGATCCCACGCATTCTTGAATTCCTTGAACCCTTGCATCACCTCCGGCGAGAACATCCGGCCCCATAACTCGGCACGGCCCTGGCCGTCGCCGTGCTCCCCGGACATCGAACCGCCGAGCTCCCCTACGATTGCCGACGCCTTCTCTAGGTACTGGCGGTACTTGCGCAGCCCCTCGACCGTTTCGGTATCGAAGTTTGAGCGCGTGTGCATGCATCCGTCACCGAGGTGTCCATACCAGCATCCGTGGTAGTCGAACTCCTTCCAGAGTTCCTCCATCCGGCGCAGGTACTCGCCGAGACGCTCCGGGGGTACGGCTGCGTCCTCCCAGCCTTCAACGAGCGGTTCCTCACCCGGTGGGCGCGCCGTCGCGCCCAACGCCGTCTCACGAACCAACCACATTGCCTTCTGCTCAGCGGCGCTGCGGCACACCAGCACGTTCGGCGAACCAGGCGCGCCGGCGACGGCCTCGTCGACCATCGCATCGACATCGGCTTCGTCATCGGACCCGAACTCGGCGAACACCCAGCCCTTACCTGCGGGCAAAGTATCCAGAGATCGCGTATTCATCCCGCGGCGGCGTTGGTACAACGTCAACTGCTCATCGACACCCTCGCAGCCGATAATGCCCCGCATATCGCGGAACGCTGGAGCATTGTCGGCGGCGCGGAAGATATCCGGATAGCCCAGCACAACCAGCCGCCGATACTTCGGCCACGCCACCAGTTTCAACGTCGCTTCGGTGACGACGACCAGCGTCGACTCGCTACCGACCAGGGCCTTCGCGATGTTTGCGCCACCGGGCTCGCTAAGGGAATCGAGGTTGTAACCACTGACTCGGCGCGGGATGTCCGGAAACTCTTGCCGCACCGCATCGGCGTACTGCTGCCGGATAGCGGTGATCTGCGTATAGATCTCGCCTTCCCGCCCGCCGGATGACGCGAGTGACGCGAGTGCGGCATCGGAGATCTGGCCGACGTCCAGCACCGTGCCGTCGTAGGTCAGTACCCGCATCGAGATCGTATTGTCGACGGTTTTGCCGGCATACACCGAATGCGTACCGCACGAGTTGTTACCGACCATGCCGCCGATCGTGCAGTAGGCATGCGTCGCCGGGTCCGGAGCAAAAGTCAGATCATGTTTCTCCGTCACGAGGCGCAGATCATCCAGCACGATCCCTGGCTGCACCCGCACCCAGCGCTCCTCGACGTTCAGCTCGAGAATCTGATTCATGTACCGGGAGAAGTCGATGATCAGCGCGACGTTGCACGTCTGCCCCGCCAGCGCGGTACCGCCACCGCGCGACACGATGGCCGCGTCGACGGTCCGCGCACACTCAACGGCGTACTCCACATCGGCCTGGTGACGTGGAAACACGACACCCAGCGGAATCTGACGATAGTTCGACGAGTCACTCGCGTACGTCGCACGCGTCCACGAGTCGAACTCGACATCGCCACTGAACTTCTGACGCAGCAGCGATTCCAGCCTCAGCCGGCTGTCCTCGTCGACCGTGTTCCGGTCGATCTTGGTGCCAGGCATCCCGGGCATCCCGAGATCGATCGCCGTCATTGCTGCTCCCCACTCAACTCAACCCCACCACCGAAACCGCGCGCGCTTGCCAACTGCCACAGCGCCACCGACGCGGCCACCGACGCATTCAGCGACTCCGTCGTCCCCGCCATCGGAATCGACAACACCTGGTCACACTTCTCAGCGACCAGCCGCGAGAGCCCCTTACCTTCAGACCCCACCACGACACACAGCGGATCGCCGGCGCCGTCGAAGTTTTGCAACTCGACGTCCCCGTCGGCGGCCAGCCCAACCACGAACACACCCGACTTCTGCAAAGCAACGAGCGTCCGCGACAGGTTGGTGACTTGCGCGATCGGCATGCGAGCCGCCGCACCGGCCGACGTCCGCCACGCGGTCGCGGTCATGCCCGCTGCGCGCCGCTCGGGCACGATGACGCCGTGCGCCCCGAACGCGGCCGCCGACCGCACCACAGCACCCAGGTTTCGCGGGTCCTGCACACCATCCAGCGCGACTAACAGCGGGGCTTCACCGGCATCGACAGCGCCGGAAATAATGTCCGCCGGATCGGCGTACTGGAACGGCGGTACGGCGATGCCCAACCCCTGGTGCAATGCTCCGCCGGTGAGCCGGTCCAGTTCGGCGCGACTAACCTCTTGGATCGGAATGCCGCGCGACTGCGACTCACGAATCGCCTCACGAACGCGGTCGTCAAGATCCATTCGCTCGGCGATGTACAGGGCGGTGGCCGGTACATCGGCACGCAGCGCCTCGACCACGGGATTGCGCCCGACGAGCAATTCGGGCCCCGACGCGGTCGAGCGGTTCGAACGCGTCTTACGGCCGGCGACTTTAGGTCCACCGGACTGGGCGCGACGGTATGCCTTGTGATTCGGACGGTCCGCTGCTTTTGGGGTCGGCCCTCGCCCCTCGAGCCCCTTCCGGCGCTGGCCACCGGATCCGACAACCTGTCCTTTTTTAGTGCCGCCCTTGCGCATCGCGCCACGACGCTGGGAGTTACCGGGCATCTACCTGCTCCACTTCGGGCCGTCGGGCGTGTCTTCGATGCTGATCCCGTGTTCGGTCAACGTGTCGCGAATAGCGTCGGCACGCGCGAAATCCTTAGCCGCGCGAGCTCCGGTCCGCTGTGCGAGCAAGTCGTCGATCGCCCAACCGAGATCCGCTGTCTGCGACTCCGCGCAGTCGACCCACTGCTCGCTGAGCGGGTCTAACCCCAGCACATCAAGCATCGCGCGCACCTGCAGGCCAAGTTCGCGGGCCTGCGCCTTGTCGCCGCTAGCGAGCGCCGAGTTGCCGTGGCGCACGGCGTCGTACACCACGGCCATCGCGCCGGAGACGTTGATGTCATCGTTCATCGCGGACACGAACCCGTCCGGTAGCGCGACCGTCGATATGTCACCGGCGACGTCCGCGCGGCCGATGAACCCCTCGATCCGGTCGTACGCCGCCCGAGCCTCGGCCAGCGAGGACTCGCTGAAATCCACGGTCGAGCGGTAGTGCACGGTCGCTAGGTAGAACCGGAGGTCAACCGGCCGCGCGTTCTTGGTCAGCTCGTCGATCGACAACGTATTGCCCAACGACTTCGACATCTTCTCGCCGGCTAGAGTCACCCAAGCGTTGTGCATCCAGTACTGCGCGAACTCGTCGCCGGCCGCGCACGATTGCGCGATCTCGTTCTCATGGTGCGGGAATCGCAAATCGATGCCACCACCGTGGATGTCGAAGCTCGACCCCAGGTACCGGCGCGCCATCGCCGAGCACTCCAGGTGCCAGCCGGGTCGCCCACGGCCCCACGGGGTCGGCCACGACGCGCTGGCCGGCTCGGATGCCTTCTGCCCCTTCCAGAGCGCGAAGTCACGCACGTCACGCTTCTTGGAGTCGTTGTCGGTGTCGGCTGCAGGTTGCAGTTCGTCGACCTTCATCCCGGTCAACTCGCCGTATCGCGGCCACGATGCGACGTCGAAGTACACGTCACCGCCGGATTCATACGCATGCCCGCGGTCAATGAGTTCAGCGATCAGCTCGATCATCTCGGTGATGTGTCCGGTGGCGCGCGGCTCGTACGAGGGTGGTAGCACGCCCAGCGTGTCGTACGCCGCGGTCGCGACCAGTTCGTAGCGGTAGGCCCACTTCCACC
>JBKEDB010000032.1:0-1842 GCA_047975195.1 Cumulibacter sp.
CAGCGGGATCCTGCACCACGGTGTTCCCCGACACCTACGGCACGAAGTTCAAGGACGCGATCACCTGGATGCGCGGTGCGGGCCTGACCGACGGTGTGCAGTCGGGCGGAACCCGGTACTACCAGCAGTCCGCGCAGTTGTCGCGCGAGGCGATGGCCGCCTTCCTGCACCGTCAGGCCGGCAGCCCGAAGCCACGGCGTGCGCGCAGCGCTCCGCTACCGAGATTGACGGGAAGTGGCGCTTCTCGAGCGAGAAGCGGAACGGCGGAAGCGGCGGCCGGTGCTTCACGGTCGACTACCCGAAGATGACGTGGATCGACGGGAAGCGGAAGGCGACGCGGCTCACCAGCTCCTCCGGAACGCCGGCGCAGGGCGACGGCTGCTTCGCGGCGCTCATGGATCCGTTGTCCGAGACCGGCGGATCGCAGGCCGGCATGATCCGTCTGCACTTCTGCCCGGCGGGGGTGAGCGGCTACCCGTATCTGTCGGGGGACGCGAAGCCCAAGGACCGGATCTACGTCACGGGCTCCGCCGGAGGACCGCCCCAGTACTGGTCGGTCGCCTACCGGCGCTAGGTGTACTGGCCCAGACCGTTGTTGACATAGGAGAGACCTCCGTAGTCGAGTTGGAGCTGTCTAGTTCTTCATCTCGAACCCACGGAGGTCTCTCGTGTCCCACGCTAACGCCCGGCTGGCACCGGCCGGAAGATTGATCCTGGTCCAACGCATCCAAGCGGGCCGCGCGATCGCGCATGTCGCAGCGGAAATGGGCGTCTCGCGCACGACCGCGTGGCGGTGGTGGCATCGCTTCTGCGAGGCAGGCATTGCCGGATTGCAGGATCGCTCGAGCGTCGCCCGGTCGCACCCGCAACGCACGGGTGCTTGCGTTGAGACGCGCGTGCGGATCATGCGCGCGCTGACCCGACGCGGCCCGGTGTTCATCGCCGGCAAACTCGGCATGCATGCCTCGACCGTCGGCCGAGTGCTACGCCGTCACCAGACCCCGCTCCTGCGGGAACTGGATCCGGTGACCGGGACCGTGATCCGCGCGTCCCGCCGCTCGGCACACCGATACGAGCACGACCGTCCCGGGTCGTTGATCCATATCGATGTGAAGAAACTCGGCCGGATCCCCGATGGTGGCGGCTGGCGGGCGCACGGCCGTAGCGAGCAGGTCCGCGGTCGCGGGATCGGGTACGACTACGTGCATGCGGCCGTTGATGACCATTCCCGCGTCGCGTACGCCGAGATCCACGATGACGAGAAAGGCGTCACCGCGGCCGGGTTCCTTCAACGCGCGATCGCGTTCTACGCCAGGCTCGGGGTCACCGTCGAGCGTGTGATCACGGACAACGCGTTCGCGTACCGGCACTCGGCCGCGTTCCGTGACGTGCTCGCCGAGCATGCCATCACCCAGAAATTCATCCGTCCGCACTGTCCCTGGACCAACGGCAAGATCGAGCGGTTAAACCGTACGCTCGCGTCTGAGTGGGCGTACGCGAGGCCCTGGAACTCGAACCAGGAACGCGCGACCGGGTTGCGGGCCTGGCTCGACTACTACAACCTAGACAGAACCCATCTCGGTATCGGGGGCCAAACCCCTATCGACCGCGTCAACAACGGACGAGGTCAGTACACCTAGCGCAGCAGGCGCCGCTAGAGCAGCTGGCGGAGCAGCGAGTCGTCGCGCAGCGCGCCCGCCGCATGGAGCCGGACGTCGGCGTTCGCCGCGTCGAGCTCGCAGTCTGGGGCGTGGTCCTGGGGGGTGCAGCCGCGCGGGCACGGCTCGACGAGTTCGGCGAGATCGGTGAAACCGCGCAGCACGGCGTCGCTCGTGACGTGGC
>JBKEDB010000119.1:0-1600 GCA_047975195.1 Cumulibacter sp.
CACCAAGTCGGATCTTCAATCCCTGTCTCCTCCACTCCCGTCAGCCGTCGGCCAGATGGGCAGACCGCGCCCCAAGAAGCCCTCCGCACCAGACATTCGCTATCAGGGATCCGACTCCGGGACATACCGGCCGGTCACCGGGTTCTCAACAGGGCGTGCTTCCTCGACGCGGTATCCGGGTGCCACCACTCTCAACAGGCAAGGAGTCGCAAACTGGCGCTCCGGTCGGAATCAGTGGCGGCACCCGGACGCCGACACCAATCAGTATGAATGTCGAAGTCCATCCCTTGAATCTGGGTCGGGGAGGCCCGCCGCAGCCAGTCCATCCCGGCGCGAATGTGGACGTGGGCGTTGTTGCGGATCGCGCGGAGCAGGGTCCACCCGATCACCGGATCGGTCGCCGTCAGGGTGCGCAAGTACTCGCCCTTGGTGGTGTGTCCGCAGTGCGCGACGGTGTCCAGCTCGTAGCACCCCGGCCCGGGCGGCAGGCCGTCCATCGCGGTGCGAGTCGGGATAGAGGACCGTAGGATATGCGACGGCTTTGTCGTGCCCAGCGCCTGCGGGTAGCGGGCGTCTTTGTGGGGTTTCAGATACCGGTCGATCGTCGCCGCGGACATCGACCGTAGCTCATCCAGTACCGTGTCGCTGACACGGGCGGCGACCCGGCCGAGCTCGCCGAACCTGACGAGTCGTTCGAGGGTGTCGTCCATGATCGCGGCGAGGTACTTGCCCGATGGCTGCCCCGAGATCGCCCACACCTCCTGCAGCACCACGAGCGCGTCGTAGGAGTACTTCCTCGGGCGCGGTTTGCGCTGTAGGTCGCGAGCCGCGCCCCTTCGGGTGAGCGCCTTCCGGATCGCACGTCGGGCGTGGTCGCGATGCCACCCGGTCGCCTCGATCAGCACGTCCAGGATCCGTGCTTTCCCAGCCCGATCCGAGCCCTGGTACTCTTTCGCCAGCTTCTTCGTGATCTCACGACGCGCCGCCATGCTCAGCTCCCTGCTCATCCAGCCAGGCAACCACCACAATCACGCGGACCTTTTTATGTGAGGCAAGCGCAGCCGTTCCCGGACCTTTTAGCTGAGTCAAGTCGAGGTCTTTCGGATGGAGAGTGTGAGAACTACCATCATCGAGAGGCCTCGATCTCTTTCTTTGCTGCCACTCCGGGCGCCACGTCTACACCCCCAATTACGAAGAGCCACATATGTCTACGGTGTAGACTACGGCGTAGATCATTCGACGGCGCATGACCGCGGGATCGCGTACGGGGGACGGAATGGGTGCAGATCGGCCGCGGGGCCGCCTGACGGGCGACGCGATCGTCGACGCCGCGCTGATCCTCATCGATCACGACGGCATCGAGCGCCTCACGATGCGCCGCCTCGGCTCCGAGCTGGGCGTGGACCCGATGATGATCTACCGGCACTTCCCGAACAAGGCCGCCGTGCTCGACGGGGTGATGCAGCGGATCTGGGAGTCGGTCGAGATCGATCACGGCTCCGATGAGCTCCCCTGGGAGGAGCAGCCCCTCCGCGTCATGCACGGCCTTCGAAGCGCACTCCTGCAGCATCCGCGAGCGATCTCGATCATCGGCACCCGG
>JBKEDB010000068.1:0-1625 GCA_047975195.1 Cumulibacter sp.
AGGGTGGCGTGATGACCAAGCTCATCGAGCGCAACACCACCATCCCCACCAAGCGGTCCGAGGTGTTCACGACCGCTGACGACAACCAGCCGTCGGTCGAAATCCACGTCTTGCAGGGTGAGCGCGAGATGGCGCAATACAACAAGACGCTCGGCAAGTTCCAACTCGTCGACCTGCCGCCAGCGCCGCGCGGAATCCCCCAGATCGAGGTGACCTTCGACATCGACGCCAACGGCATCGTCAACGTGTCGGCCAAGGACCGGGCCACCAACAAGGAGCAGTCGATCACGATCTCGGGTCAGTCGACCCTCGACAAGGATCAGATCGACCAGATGGTCAAAGACGCCGAAGCGCACGCCGAGGAAGACAAGCAACGCCGGGAGGAAGCCGAGACCCGCAATAACGCAGAATCGTTGGTGCACCAGACCGAGAAGCTGCTCGCCGATCAGGGTGAGTCTGCGTCCGACGATGACAAGGCGGCGATCGAGGCTCCCCTCGCGGAGTTGAAGTCGGCCCTCGATGGCAACGACTATGACGCCATCAAGTCGGCCACCGAGACCCTGATGACCGCCAGCCAGGCCTTCAGTCAGAAGCTCTATGAGGCGGCGAGCCGCGACGCCAACGCGGCCGGTACCTCGGCCAGCGGCCAGGACGCTGGCGGCGCCGATGACGACGACATCGTCGACGCGGAAATCGTCGACGATGACAACTCGGAGGCCTGATGATGCCCGGCCCCACCGACGACGAACGCGGCAGCGAGGTCGACGACTACACGGGTGAAGTCCCCCGCGTCGACCCCGCGGCTGCGGCGCCGCCTTCCGACGAGCCGCAACCCACCGGGTTTGGCGATGGTGATGTCGCCGACGTTGGTGACATCACTATCGATCCCGTCGAAGCTGACGGTCCTCATCCCGCCGACTACTCCCGTGACGATATTGCGGCGTTGATCGCCGAGCGTGACCAATACAAGGACGCGGCGATCCGGCTTCAGGCCGACTTCGAGAACTTCCGCAAGCGCTCCGCCACTCAGAACGCGGGCGAGGTCGACCGGGCCACCGGGCGTCTCGCTGAGGCGCTGCTCCCGGTTCTCGACGCGGCCGAGGCTGCATTCGTGCAGCATCCCGACGAGATCGGCCCGCTGCTCAACCAGTTGCTGACCGAGCTCAAGCGGGTCGGTCTCGAGGCCTTGGATCTCGAAGATCGGCCTTTCGACCCCGAGGTCGCTGAAGCGGTCGCCCATCAACCCGGCGATGGTGGCGAGGTCGCCGTCGCCGAGGTACTCCGTTCGGGCTACACCTGGAAGGGCAAGACCCTACGCCCCGCCATGGTCCGCACCAAAGATTAGTCGGGCAGATTTGTCCGATTGCTGCGTTCCGCCTCGCCTCGTTGCCGAAGGGCAACTTCGGGCTCGTCGCGCCTTGCACTCGACCAAATCTGCTCCGCCTCATTTATTGAAATATCCAACTTTTGATCAAATAGCAGTAAGAACCGAACACCGAGGGAGGTGACACACGATGGCTGCACAACGTGAATGGTTGGAGACCGACTACTACGACGTACTCGGGGTTCCGGCCGACGCCACCAAGAAGGACATCACCAAGGCGTACCGCAAGCTCGCCCGCGAC
>JBKEDB010000168.1:0-40710 GCA_047975195.1 Cumulibacter sp.
CGATGTTCAGGCCATCTAGCCATTGCCTGCTGAAGTAGGTCAACAAACTTCTCCCGCGCCGCGGGGTTCCGCAAAGCGCCAACCGCATCAGCCATGGAGCCAACATAACACTCGTAATGTCGGCGCCGCAATCGTTATAGGGTGCAGGTATGAAGGTGCGCGCGGTGACTTTCGATCTCGTTGGCGTCGTCAGGCGGTGCTCACCGGAGTACGTCACGGATATCGAGGTGCGCCACGGGTTGCCGACGGGTTCACTCGAGGCCGCAGCATTCCCGCGCCCGTTGATCGATAACGTGACCTGCGGTCGAATACCCTGGGCCGCGCTCTCGTCGATGCCGGCGTACTCAACACCTCGCCCGAGCGTCCACGCCTGGAGGAAGGCTGCATATGACCGAGGAACAAGAAGCGCTGTGCGAACGGATTCGTGCCGCGCTGGCAACCGAGCCGGTGACTCGCGAGGTGTCGATGTTCGGTGGTCGCGCCTTTATGGTGCGCGAGAAGATGCTCGTCAGCGCGGGGAAGGATGGTTCGCTGCTCGTTCGCGTACCTGCCGAACGTCACGCGGAACTACTAGGGCGGCGTGGTGCTTCCCAAGCAGAGATGGGTTCTGGGCGAGACATGGGCCCTGGATGGATCGAAGTCTCAGCGGCGACCCTGAACGAAGGGGTCGCAGACCCGCTGGCGCAATGGCTTGCGGTGGCACTTGAGCACAACAATGCGACATCCGGCTGAACCCGCCTGCGAACGGCCCACTCGCCTGCTCGGCAATCGGCGATGCGTTGGACGGCGCGCTACTGTCCTTCGTGACGACGCGGCCGCGTCGTAGCTGAATCGCCGTCAGCCCAACGTCAATCAGTGCAGGGCGACCGACCAAGGGTAGGGATCTCGGTATGAGAGCAGCGATATTCAAGGGACCTGGGCGCATCGATCTCGGGGAGCGACCGGACCCAGTGATCCAGGAGCCGAGTGACGCGGTCGTTCGCGTTGTGCGCGGGTGCGTGTGCGGATCCGACCTCTGGTACTTGCGCGGAGTCAACCCGCACGCGGTCGGAAGCATCGGCCACGAGTACATCGGGGTCATCGCACAGGTCGGAGCCGACGTGACCGGACTGCAGGTCGGCGATCTGGTCATCGCCCCGTTCACCTTCAGTTGTGGCGAGTGCGCCGCGTGCCGCGCCGGATTCGAGACGAACTGTGAACGAGGCGGCGGGTTCGGCAACGGGACTATCGACGGCGGTCAAGGTGAGTACGTCCGTTCACCGTTTGCCGACACGACGCTGGTCAAGGTGCCCGGGCACGATTTCACCGACGCGCAGCTGGCCTCGTTCACCGCGCTGTCGGACATCGCGTGCACCGGGTATCACGCGGCGGTCAGCGCGAGTGTGCAGGAAGGCGACACTGTCGCGGTGGTAGGCGACGGCGCCGTGGGGCTGTCCGGTGTGATGGCGGCGAAACTCCTCGGGGCGTCGCGAATTATCGCCCTCAGTCGCTACCCGGACCGCCAGGAGATTGCGCGCGAATTCGGTGCGACAGACATCGTCCCGGAGCGCGGGGACGACGCGATAGCCGCAGTGCGCGCACTGACTGGCGGCGCTGGCGTCGACGCCGCATTCGAATGTGTGGGAACTGACCAAGCGATCGCGACGGCTGCGGGCGTTACCCGAGCGGGCGGGCGGATCGGCGCCGTGGGTGTGCCGCTGTACAAGCAGTTCGAGTACAGCAAACTCTTCCGGCGAAACATTGGCATCAAGGGAGGTGCTGCGCCGGCGCACCATTACATCCCCGAACTCCTCCCGCGCGTGCTCTCGGGCGAAATCAACCCCGGCCGCGTTTTTACGCTGACGACCGACCTCGACGGGATTGGCGAAGCGTACGCCGCAATGGACGAGCGCCGCGCGGTGAAGTCGCTGCTCAAGATCAGCGAGCCGTAGTAGGCCGATCGCCTCGGACGCCCTCTCGTGGGTCAGCTCGCGGAGACGCTCACTCGAGGTGACGGGACCGCTGCCGGCGATGCAGCCACCACGTTCCTCGGCGAGGGGTCAGACTGCGCGGGTCAACGGCTAAGGCAAGATTGAGCGGTGAGGGTCGCAGTCAGCCGGTGAGCAGTCGCGCTACTTCTTCGTCGCTCAGGCGATCGATGGTCTGTTGTGCCAGTTGCTCCACCGATGCGGCGATACTTTCCGGCGTCGCTGGCGGGTTGACCACGTGACCCACGCTGACCTCGACTCCGAACGTCTCCGCGAGTTGGGCTGCCAGACCAGTCGCAGCGACCGAATCGCCACCCAGAGCGAAGAACTCGTCCGTGATGCCAACCTCGCGGAGGCCGAGAGCGGAGGCCATCGCTTCGCTCACCAGCCGTTCCACGTCCGTGCGCGGCTCGACGAAACCCGATCCGAGATCGGGACGAGGTGCCGCCGTGTGCGGATCCCCGGTCATCAGCTCGGAGAAGCGATAAGTGCGGCGCTCGAACGGATAGCCCGGCAGAACCGCCCTCGGCGCATCTGGCGCGCCGAAGTATCCGGAGTCCGACAGCCTGTCGACGTCCACTCCTGACTCCCACAGCCGCGCAACCACGCGGGCCTCGGCGGTGCCCACTGCGAGTGGTACATCGTCCGGACGGCCGAGCACAGAGAAGGAGGGCCCGCTGTGGCCGCACGCGCGTACCGCCGTGCCTAGCGCGGTCCCGGCACCAGCCTCGATCCACATGGCGTCCGGGAATTGTGCAGCGACCGCCGACGCTGCGTCGGCGAATCGCACGGGATCGCGCAGCTGCCGCGCCCAACAATCGGGTGATGTTGCCTCTTCAGGGCCCCACCAGCCGCCCGTGGCAGCGCTGGCCAGTGGAATGCGCGGCGGGGACAAGGTCACCCCTGCCAGGATCTCGCGCATCGGCGCGACGGCGTCGTCCAACAGATGCGAATGGAATGCCCGCTGGACCTGCAGTTGCGTCAACCGCACCTCCTGCGCCGCGGCCAACGCACGTGCCGCGTCGATCTGGGCTGCGGAGCCGGACAGCACGATCTGCAGGGGACTGTTCACCGCGGCGATGGCGGCTCCCGACTCTGCGGCAATGCCTGTCGCGGTCGCCTCGTCAGTCGACAGCGCTGCCATCGAGCCCGGTGTTGTATCGGCAATGAGTCGGCCGCGCGCGGTCACCACCGCGAGCGCGTCCGGCAAAGACAGCACCCCGGCCACCGTCGCCGCGGCGTACTCGCCGATCGAATGCCCCAGTAACGCCGCCGGCTCGATCCCCAGCCCCAGCACGGTACGGGCGCTGGCGTACTGGACGCCGAATAACGCGGGCTGCGTCAACGCGGTGTCGGTGAGCCGGACGATATGCGCGTACAGCTGCTCAGGCGACGAACTTGGCGCGAGCACCTCACTGAGGTCCTTGCGCAGCTGTAGCTCGGCGGCGTCCAGTACCTCATCCAGCGCTTCCCGATACCGAACAGAATCCCGATATAACTCCGATCCCATTCCCGGAAACTGAGTTCCCTGGCCCCCGAACAGCAGCACCGCGGCATCACCGGAACTTGCGCGCACTGCCGGTTGCCGTGCCGCATCGGAGATTGTCGCCGCCACGTCGGCACCCGCGGCGAGGACCGCCGCGCGGCGCACCGGATGTTGACGGCGTCCGCGAGCCAGCGTTGTCGCCAGCGAGATCGCATCGGCCTGTGCGTTCGCGACCTGGGCTGTCAGCTCGTCCAGTGCCGGTGTCGTAGCGGCCGACATCACCGCGATACTCGTTGTCTGCGCATCGGAAGCTTCGAGCCTGCTAGGTGCTGGTGGATCTTCGACAATGACGTGACAGTTCGTACCGCCGATACTGAATGCGCTCACACCTGCTCGACGGGGGCGGCCATTCGCCTGCGGCCAGCTGAGCAGGCTGTCTGCTGGGCGAGTAGGGCCGCCGGCGAAATCGATATCGGGGTGCGGGCCGGAGAAGCCCGCTATAGGAGCGATCTGATCGTTCTGTAGGGAAAGGATGACCTTGATGAGCGCGGACACTCCCGCGGCGGTGTCAGTGTGTCCAATGTTCGGCTTTAACGCCCCGAGAATGCAGCTGCCGGATGGCGCGCCGGCGTACGCCGCGTTCAGCGCTTCGACCTCGATCCCGTCGCCGATAGCGGTGGCGGTGCCGTGCGTCTCCACATAGTCGATGTCGCCCGCAGCGAGCCCGGCGACGGCGAGAGCCTCCGCGACCGCGGCTGCTTGGCCGGCAACCGATGGCGCGGTGAATCCGACCTTGCCGGCTCCGTCGTTGTTGACCGCGGATCCGCTAATCACCGCGTGAATCGTGTCGCCGTCCCGCACGGCATCCTCCAGGCGCCGAAGTACGACGGCCGCCGCGGCATCTCCAGTGACCGTCCCCGCCGCGTCCTGTGAAAAGGGACGGCAACGGCCGTCTGGCGAGACGATTCCTCCGGAATGGTAGAAGTAGCCGCCCTTCTGGGGGAAGAAGATGGTTGCTCCGCCGGCCAGACACAGGTCGGTTTCACCCGATAGCAGGCTTTGCGTCGCCAGGTGTACGGCGACCAGCGAAGTGGCGCAACCGGAGAGCACCGTCAGCGCTGGTCCGGACGTGCCGAGTTTGTACGCGACGCGAGGTGCGAGGAAGTCGCGTTCATTGCCGACGACTCGCGCCAGATGCGCAGCGGGATCCGCTGGATCAGCATGCGGGAGCACCTCGGAATGTAGGTACGTGTCCGGTCCACCGCCGGCGTAGACACCCGTGACGCCGTCGAACCGGGTCGGGTCGATACCGGCGTGCTCAAACGCCGAGTACGCAACCTCCAGGAACACCCGCTGCTGCGGATCGCAGGTGGCAGCCTCCATCGCGGAGTAGCCGAACAAGGTTGCGTCGAACTGCTCAGGACCGGTCAGTAACGGACGTTGACGTACCAGGTCGGCGCGCTCGGAATCCTCGACCGAGTGGCCGGCGGCCGACAGTTCATCATTGCTGGAGTGATGATGAAGCTCGACGCCGTCACGAAGCGCCGGCCAAATCGTCTGCGCGTCGTGTCCGCCGGGAAATCGCCCGGCGAAACCGACAATGGCGATTCGATCGTCCTGCTCGTTTCCGCCCAGCGGCTCATTCACTGCGAGTCCTCCCGACCGTCCGTGCTCGCGAGGCGCTCGGCCTCGATACTGAGTTCTGCGATCTGGTCATATAAGGGGTCCCTGTTCGCGATGGCCTGCGCGAGGGATGCGATATCGGGCTCTCGTAGGACGTCGATCCTGCTCAGTTCCAGTCCAGGCAGGCGGTCGTTGATTTCGACGGCGAATCGGTTCGCGGCCTCGAATCCGCTGATGACTTCAACCAGCGGGTCATACCTGCCGACGGGAAAGTGGCCGCCGGTCGTCGCGATACATGCTTCGAGTACCTGTTCGACGGCCCCGACGGGGGCGATGCACGCCTCCCACGATGCGAGCGCGGTGTCTGTCGGAAGCGGCTCAACGACATCGTCGCCGACCAACGCAGAGAGGATCTGGTCGAGGTTCGCGATCACCTCCGGCAGCAGATTTTCTGCCTGTTCGGCGCCGAGGACGTCATCAACGCTGTCCACCTCGATCCGGAATCCACCGTCCGCAGAATCGAAGATACGGAGGTCGAGGTAGACCTGCGCAGTCTGCGACGCGGTGTACAACGGCTCACCCAACCCGCCGGTCTTCATGCCCGTCACACCCGTCCCGATCGTCAGCACCACCGGGAACACGGGCCGTCCCGTACGTTGGTGGCGCTGCGCGAGGAGGGTGGTGAGGGCGACCCCGGCACCCGCATGGTGCGCAGTAGCTAATAGAAGTGCGCTCCGCAACCCGCGCAAACGGTCGCCCAGTACCTCCTCGCGCCAGTCCACCTCAACCGGCACGAACCCGGAGAATGGGCCGAGGGTGGCGCGATCCTCGCGAGGAAGCAGATGACGAATGGAGCAGGGTACGAGGACGCTGAACCGCCGCTGGCGACAGCGGCGGGCGAGCGTCTCGGACACCGCTCCCAACCACAGCGCGGCTTCGGTAACCGCGCTACCGCGCAGGGCGCAGGCCACCCGGGTGCGCCACTGGACATCGAGTTGCACGCTTCGGGTGGTGAAGGACGTGCGGGTGCCGGTCTGCGGCGCGGCAGCCAGTGGCAGGCGCGGCGGGGGAGGGACGTGTGGCAGCCGCTGCTGCCAATACTCCCGTGCCGTCGGCTCACGCTCCGTCGTACGTCGCTCGGCTTCGCCGACGGCGGCGAGCAATGGGCGCGATACGGCGCCGAGGTCGGTTCCGGCTAAGGCCGCTCCGAGCTCGTCGCGGATCTTCAGGATGCTGTGCAGGTCGAGGACGAGCCCGTCGAAGTCCACGCATAGCCGGCGTTCGTGCCCCAATTCGAGGAAGGACACGCCGAACAGTGGCCAGGACCTCGGATCGCGCACGGCCGCACCCTGCTCGCGGCGTAGTTGATTAAGCCTGGCGGCTGCCTCGTCGGTGGGCAGCGAACGCAGATCGAGGTGTCTGAGGGGGAACGGTCCAACGTCATGCAGGACATGCTGCATCCCCGTCGTAGGGTCAATGACCAACCGCAACGCTTCATGGCGAGCAACCAGAGCGTTGATCGCGTGCTGGAGCTGGCCCAGGTCGGCGTCGATACGAAACTCGGCATACGTGTGCGTTCCGGTACCGCCGAGTTCGAATGCCCGATCACGCCCCGCCAGGTATGCACGCTGTAGCGCTGTCAGGGCGATGCCCGGATCGGTAATGACCTGTTCAGACATCTGGTGCTCCCTGCCCGATCCGGGCGGCCACTTCGGTGACATCGAGTTCGCGCACTTCCAACCACAATGCCGCGATGTCGTCCATTAGATTCGCTTGCGGGCTCGAGTCACGCGCTGCCTTGGCGAGGCCGGCCACGGTGGCGTGCGCGAAAAGATCCCGCAGCGATAGTTCGATCCCCGGCAACTCGGCACTCATCGTGCGCACCAGGCGAGCGGCGACGAGTGAATCACCGCCCAGAGCGAAGAAGTCGTCGTCTCGACCAACGGCCGCGCCGTGCAGTTGCTCGGACCAGATCAACGCCAGCGCCCTCTCAAGCGGGCCTTGAGGGTCGAGTCCTGAGGTGGTGGCGCCGGCTTCTGGTTCCGGTAGTGCAGCGCGATCGAGTTTGCCGTTAGCGTTCAGTGGCAGCCGATCGAGCGCGACGATGGTTCCGGGAACCATGTGTGCCGGCAGCGCCTGCGCCAGATGTTGCTGCACTTCGGCCGACTCGGGCGTAGTTTCGCCCGCCACCGCGACGATGTAGGCGATCAGCCCGGAGAATCCGCGTCCGCTGGCGGCAGGTTGGCCGACGACGACCGCTGCACCGATGCGTTCGTGTTGGAGTAGCTGCGCCTCGATTTCGCCGGCCTCGATCCGCATACCGCGAACCTTCAACTGATGGTCAGCGCGACCGACGAATTCGATGAGTCCGTCGGAGCGGACGTAGCCTAAGTCGCCGGTGCGGTACATCCGCTCTCCGGACTCGGCGTCGTGTACGAATGATGTGGCCGTACGTGCCGGATCGCGCCAATAGCCGCGGGCCAGGCTCACGCCGCTGCAGTACAGCTCGCCGACGACGCCCGCTGGCCGGTCGTAGCCGCGTTGGTCGAGCACCCGGTAGGCGGTGTTCGGGATCGGCGCGCCATAAGGGATCGAAGAACCATCCAGGTCTTCATCGGTGACCGGATGCCAGATATTCCACACGGTGGTCTCAGTAGGGCCGCCGATGCTGCGGATGTGTGCTTCGGGCGCTTCGCGCCACAGCGTCGACACCAGGGCAGGACTGACCCAATCACCGCCAAGAATCACCGTGCGCAGCGAATCCAGGTCGCCGGTGTGGGCACGTTCTAGCGCCATTTCCATCATGGCCGGCACGGAAACCCAGCCGGTCACGCCATGCGTACGCACCGCCTCGACCCACGCGTCGGCGTCGCGGTGATCAACGGTCGTCGGGATCACCAATGCCGCGCCGCTGCCAAGTACGCCGAACAGGTCATACACCGACATGTCGTGGTGCGTGGCGCTGACGGCGAGGTAGCGGTCCTGCGGACCGATCGGCATGGCGTCCTGTGTGGACTCAATGCAATTCAGGACGCTGCGGTGCTCGACCGCAACCCCCTTCGGCTCTCCGGTCGACCCGGAGGTGAACAAAAGGTATGCGAGCTGGTCCCCGGCGGAATGCCATACCGGCGCCCCGTCGTCTTCGTCGCGTACGGCGTCGCCCAGCATCAGCACGTCGACACCGTCGGGCGCGGTGAACGACGCGTCGTCGGTGATGACGAGCGACGCCTCGGACAGCAGCAGAATTCGTTCCCGTCGCGCGCTGGGGGAATGTGGATCCACCGGCACGTGTACGCCGCCTGCCGCGAGAACGCCAAGTATTGCTGCGATTCGGCTGGGACTCGGGTTGGCCTGGATGAGTACGGGAACCTCCGGCCGCCCTTTGGTGTGACGGCGTACGGCGGAGGCCACCGCACGCGCCTGGGTGGCAAGCTCGGCGTAGGTCACGGTGCGCCCAGAATCGATCACTGCCGGCCGATCGCCTGAGTGTTCGGCCATCGAGAAGAACAACTCGTGTGCGCCGCAGTCGGTGACCGGGCGGTCCGCTCCGCGGAGCACACCGCGACGTTCGTACTGCTGCGCGCTGACAGGGTCCAGCCTACGGATGTCCCAGGCTTCCTCGCCCGCTAGCGATCTCAACTGTCGCTCGAAGTGCGAGACCATCTCATCGACCAGGTCGGCGTCGAACAGCCCATCAACGCTGTCCCAGTTGATCACTAGGGCGCCGTCGTTCTCCTCGACGATAAGGTCCATCCACACCTGAGGAGTTTGGGCGACCCTGTAGGTTCGCTGCAGCAATCCGTCGAGCAAGCAGGTCGGATCGCCCTCGATCGCCGTGGTCGACGTAAAGACGTAAGGCATCTGCGCGCGACCGTAACCGCCATGTCGGCGCATCAGTTCGCGCAGCACGCTGACGCCGCTGACCTCGGGATAACTCAAATCCCGCCACATCTGCTGTTGCACCGACGACGCGAACTCAGCGAAGCTGACGTCCTTGGTCGCGTCGATCCCTACCAGAATCAGCGAGGCGAACTCGCCGACCGTCAGCGGGACCTCGGGGTGGATCGGCAGACGGTTGAAGCACGGCACGTTGATGGTGAAATGGCGATTACGGCTCCAACCGGCCAGGGTGTCGGCGTACGCCGCGGCCACAAGCCCTGAGGACGTGATGCCCCGGGCAGCGCCTAACTCGCACGCCTTCGCCCATACGTCCGCCTCAATCCGTCGCGGATGCGGGACGAATCGCGGCTCGGTGATGTCCTCGGGTGCGACGCGCAGCGGTAGGTCCGGCGGGGCCGGCAGAGTGTCGAGGCGGCGCCACCAGTACTCCCGTCCGCGCTCGTACCGCGTGTGGTCTGGCTCGGACTCGGCTAGTACGTAGTCGCGGAACGTGAGAGTTAACGGCGCAGGGTGATGATCCTCGTCCAGATAGAACCGACTGAGTTCGCCGAGCAGCACATTCGTGCCGGCGAGATCGCAGATCAATCCGTCTAGACCAAACAGCACGGTGTGCCCGCCGTCCGGGCGGCGTACGACGTACAGGTCATACAGACTGTCGTCACTGAGGTCAGCGACTCGGTGCGAGAGATCGCGGCGCAGCGCGGCCAGTTGCTCGGTGGCGCTGCTGGGATCGACCTCGCGCAGATCGATCACTCGCACATCGGCCGTGCTGTCCTCATCGACGCGCTGCAGCACGGCATCGACGTCGAACCGCAATCGCAATGCGTCATGGCGGCGCACCACGCGGGTCCATGCTCGCTGCAGCCGTTCGACGTCCAGCACCGCGCCGGCCTGCGGCGCGTCCTCGAATTCCATATAGGTGTGGCAGGCGATGTTGCCGGACGAGAATTCGCCACCCCGCCCGATGAGGTAGGCCTGCTGTTGGTCGGTGAGGCCGAACGGCGCATATCGTTCCGCGGGCCGGTGAACAAGAGCGTGCGGTCGGGGTTGCGCGGACACGTTGCTGCGGAGGGTGAGTTCGCCCGGTAGTGCGGTGACTTCGAATCGGGTGAACAAGTCCATGGCATCGGAGAGCGTGAGATCGATTCCGAGTTCATCGCGCATCCTGGCGAGCACGCGGGTAGCCGTGAGCGAGTTGCCGCCGAGGCTGAAGAACGTGTCGCCGTCCCGGATGGAGCCCACGTTGAGTTCGTCCCGCCACGTCGACGCGAGCCAGGCACCGATTCGGGTGGGGGTGTCGCCGCCATGGGTCTCGATCCGCCAAGAGGCAGGAATGTGTTCCGGAGTGAGGTGGGTTCGCACCCATTCGGTGAGCTGCCGCTCATCGAGGCCGACGTCTGTGACCGATACCCGAACCTCGTCGAAGGAGTCGACCGTGGCGCTGCGGATGCCCTGCACGCTCTCGAGTGCCTGTTGCAGGACGGCGCGCGCGACCCGATGCCCGTCGCGACGTTCTTCACCGACCACGCGAGGAGACAGCTGGGTGGGCTCGGTATCGCTCAGGCGGCCTGCGGAGGCCGCCAGCCGGGCGGCGAGCCCAGCCTCACACAGCGGCACTGAAACCCACCAGCGCAGGAGAACTTCGCCGTGTGCTCGTGCGTCGAGATGGACGTCGATCGCGCCGGTCGGTGGGCCGTCGAAGGTGCGCAGCCGAATGCCGAGGTGGGCAGAGATTTGCGGCGCGCCCGCCGCGTCGCGCCGGTCACGCACTGCTTCGCATACGGCCCGTGAACTGCGGTGGCCGACGACAATCTGCTGGTAGCTATCGCCGAGGTTCACGTCGATAACGCACGGGGTGTCGCAGACGAGATCGATCAGCGCCAGAGCTGCGATTGCCGCGGCTGCGTCGATGTCGCTCGCCAGCGAGAACCGGCTGCGCAGTGTGGCGAGTTCGGCCTGAGTCAGGATCGTGTCGGCGTACTCAATGTGCGCGGCCACCGGCTCGGTGATGAACCGTGGCGCTATCGCCATCGGTGCGGGGTCGGCGGTACTCAACGGCTCCTCCGGCGTCGGCGCTCGGCGCGTTCTCGGCCGCGTCGAGCGGCGTCGGTGGTAGGCGAATCGGCGCTATTGTCGCGATCCGCAGCCGAACCGCGTGCGATGTGTGCGGACAGTTCGGCAATAGTGTGCAGAGTGAACATCTGCGAGAGCGTCAAGGTGGGGTCTAGCTGATCGCGCAGCTTCTCGTGGATTTGGCTCAGGTGGATGGACGTACCGCCCAGGTCGAAGAAACTCGTGGTGCGGTCGACGTCGGGCAGTTTGAGGACCTCGCGCCAATGCCTCGCGATCGTCTGCTCGACCTCACCGCGCCGCCCGGTGGGCGTGCCGGGGCGTGTTGTTGCCGGCCGCGAAGTCTGCGGGTCGGCGGTGTGCACCTCGACTCGCCGACCGAGCACATCGGTTGGCACCCCGAGCGTCTCTGGATCGCCGTCCACCATCAGCGCGCGCGATCCGATCCCCGCGCCGGTGAGCAACGAGCGGATCAGTGGCTTGCCGGCGTCCAGGCCAATCAGGACGACAGGTTCCTCGCTGGCGAGCGCGATGGGCCAGCATGCGGCGGCATCGGTCGGTTCTAGCACTTTGGTGCCGCGCTCGGCCGCGCGGTCGCTATGCGCGAAGCCACTGCTTAAGCCTGTGTCGCGCCACATGCTCCATGCGATCGAACGGCACCGCACCGCTGGGTCTGGTTCTTGGGCCGCGGAGTCCAGGTAAGAGTTTGCCGCGGCGTACGGCGCGGCAAACGGCGCTCCGAGCGTGCCGCTGACCGATGAACAGAGCACCAGTTCGGCCCCTGATCGCCCAGCGAGAATACGACGCAGGTTACGCGCCCCCTGGACCTTGGCGCCCATCACCGCATTCAGCATCTCGTCGTCCGTGTCAACGAATGGCGATTCGATGAAGCCACCAGCAAGATGAAACGCGCCATCAATTACGCGCCCAACGGACGCTTCGAACTTGTCTATCGAGGCGCTGAGTTCATTCAGGTCAACAACGTCCGCATCAGCGGTATGTACGCGATCTGCGCCGCGTCGGGCACGCAGCGATCGCGCGGAGGCCGACTGCGTCGCCTGTCGCGACACCAGTAGAACGCTTGCGGAGCGTGCCGACAGTAGGTACTCGGCCAGACTGATCCCCAGCGCGCCCGTGCCACCGGTCAACACGAACGCACCGCCGAAGCGGGGTAGATTCGCCTCGCCCCCGCCGGGCGGCATCGTAGCGATGCTCGTCGTCGTACGACGCAACTCGGCACCGGTGCCGGTCAGCGTGATCGAGCTATCGCCGTACACGATCTCGTCGGCGAGTTCAGCGACCGATGCATCGTCGACGGTCACCAGTCGGATCTTGACGTCGGCGAGTTCCCCGGACAGGCTGCGTACCAATCCGGGCAGGACGCCGACAGCATCCGCGCGAGGGCCACGCGCGACGAGCACCAACCCTCGCGCCACGTCAGACTGCGTCAGGGCGGTCGCGAGGTTCCCGATGTTTCTGGTGAGCGCGATGGGGTCGGAGACGGTATCCGGTACCACGAGGACGACCAGGTCGCTGGCGTGTTCGCCAAGCGCATCGACCCACGCCAACGTCGATTCGGGGCGGTGGACCTCTAGACCACGGCACGCCAATACGCCGTCCAGCATCGAATCGACTGCGCCGAGTACGACCACGGACCGGGGTAGTGGCCTCCTCGAGAGTCCTTGGTTATGCCGGGGATCGGCGTTGAGCGCGGGACGCGCGCGCGGTACGAAGTACGAGATGGTGGGCGCCGTGGCGCCGCCGGAGTTCAGCGACTGGCCACTTAACTCACCATCGACTAGCTGCTGACGCAGCCGCGAGCGAATGATTTTTCCGATGTTGGTGCGCGGGATCGCTCCCGGGTCGGTAAACCAGACGTCAGCACTGTGCCCGGTGACCCGACGCGTCGATTCACGGATCCGTGCGGCGAGTTCGGGACTGGCCGGTCCGTCCGGGACAGTCACGATGCATACCCGCTCCGAACCACCGTCCGAGTGGGGGAGGGCAAGCGCTGCGGTGCTCGAGGCAACGACCGAGCAGTCTCGTTCGACAGCGACTTCGATTGCCTCGCAAGAGAAGTTGCTTCCGTTGATGATGATGGTCTCCGAGGCGCGCCCTACGATCGTTAACGCTCCGCATGCGTACGTCGCTAGGTCACCGGTGTCGAACCAGCCATCGGTGCTGAACGCCGTGGAGGTCCGTTCCTGATCACGGTAGTAACCCGGCGTCACGCCCGGGCCGCTGACCTCGAGACGGCCCTCGGTGCCCTCGGGGACGGGATTGCCCTCGGCGTCGAGGATTCTGATGGAGAAGCCGGGGTACAGGCGGCCGACCGGCACCGGTCCGCCGGAGCCTTCAAGATCGTCGATTCGGCAACGACGCGAGTCCGTCTCCCCAGACGTCGTCTCGGACATGCCCCAGCTTGGCCGTACCGCGTCCGTCGGCAACCCCAGTGGAGTATGGGCACGTAGGAAGTCGATGACGGTGCCGCGGCGTACGGCTTCGCCGCCATTGAGAATGTGCCGGAGCCCGGACAGGTCGACGCCGTCAGCGATGTTCTCCGCCGCCAAGCCGAACGCGAAGTTCGGCGCCCAGGTCGTGCTGACGCGGTACTCAGCACACAGCCCCATCCAGCGCGAGGGCTCGGCCAGCACATAGTGCGTGTTCACCTGCACCTGCTCCAGACCGAGTACGACGTCGCGCAGGTGAAACATCACGATTCCGCCGACGTGATCCAGCGGCATCCAGTTCAACGACACCTCTCGGCTGCCCAGTCCGCACGCGATCGCCGCGCCCGCCGAGCGGGTGAGGATCTGCTGATGGGTCACGCGAACCGCCTTCGGGCGGCTGGTCGATCCGGACGTACGCAGCAGCAGCGCATCGCCGAGTTGCGGCGGCTCGGCACACAAGTGCGCATCAGAATCGGCCGGTTCTTCTGGCACCCGCAACACGGTTGTGCCGGCCTCCACAGCAATAAGCCGCACGCCCTCGTCGAGGGGCGGCTCGGCAAGCACGGCGGATTCACCGAGCACCGCGAGGATCTCGGACAAGTTGTCGGTGATCTCGCCTTCGTCGAGTGGTGGAACCCATGGCATCGCAGGTATTCCGGCGATGATGCAACCCCATAGCCGCGGCAGCAGCCACGCGTTGCTCCGGAACGTGAGCACTACCGGGGTGCCGGCGGTAACCCGCTGACGAAGTTGCGCGGCGATCTGCCGAGCCTGCCTGTACAGGTCGGCGTAGCTGAGGCGAGTGCGATCTCCACGATCGTCGATCAGCGTGATGCCCTTGCTCGTCGTGGCTGCCTGCGCGAGGGCCTCGGCGAGATCTCGATATTCCACGTGCGGCGCCGGTCCGCCGGAGGCGATGGAGAGCTTCTCCGATTCGGTGCGGGCGATCGGAGAAGGGGCGGGGGAGTTAGGGGTACGTGGCGGTTCGTCCGGGGCGTCTGAAGCGGCTAGGTGCGCACCCGCGCGCTGCCACCGCGCAATCAGAGATTCCTCGACGACGGTTGCTTTGATCGCGTCGAGATCGAGCATGCCATCCTCGCGCGCCGGTAGCGCGTTGACGAGAGCGACTGCAGTGATGTCCGCTTCGGGGTTGATGGTGTGCAGGACGCGGGATTCGGTAAGCGGCGTGCTCGAGGCGACCAGCGCGACCGCTCGCAGTTCCCCAGCATCATCGACAACTTCGGTGATCGCTGTCTCGAGAACGCCGGGAAGGTCGTGTACCCGTCGTAATGCGTCCTGCTGTTGCTGGGTGGGGGTGATCTCCGAGCGGGCCGCGGGCTGCGCGATCTGTAACAGGGTGTCAACGTCAGCGCTGACGTCGATTGCTCGGGTGGTCGACCTAAGCGCATCCGCAAGTGACTCGACGGTTCGGCGCGTGAACAGCGAGCGCCGCGCCACCAACATGAAGCGGATTCGTGGGGTGTCCACCCACGCATTGAGCTCCAGGTCGTGGCGGGTCCAGGAGGTGTCGATATCGACGATGTCGGCCGTGAGTCCCGGCAACTCCAGCGTGACTCCGGCAGTGTTCTGTGCGGTGAACAGGACGTCGAACAGCGGCGCACGGCCCGGCACCCGCGGTGGCGCGACGGCAGCCACGATCTCTTCCAGCGGAACATCCTCGTGGTCGACGGCCTCAGCCATCGACGTGGCGACAGCGGTGATTAAGTCGGAACTGGCTGACTCGTCGCCGGACCTGATCCGGATCGGCAGTGTGTTGACGAATAGGCCAACGATCCGGTCGACGTCCGGGAGGATTCGACCAGACGATGGCATGCCGATCACCAGGTCTCGGCACCCACTCCACGAGGAGAGCACCAGATAGTACGCGGTCATAATCAGGCTGGAGACGGGTACGCCTAGGCGTCTGGCGGTAGCCCTCAGGGCGTCCGAGGTGTCCGCATCGAGTGCGAACTCGATACGTTCCGCGGCGGGGTGGATGGTTACTGGGCGCAGGCGATCAACAGGCAACGCCAGCGGATCTGGAAGCGGTGACAACTGTGAGCGCCAAAATTGAGTGCCGTGCTCGGCAGCACCTTCGGCGGAGTCCTGAGCGACCAGTTCGCAGTAATCGCCGAATTGCGGTGCGTCCTGGTCGTGTACCAGTCGACTGCCCGAGACCCGAGCGGTGTACGCCTCGGCGAGATCGGCGCAGACGATTTCGAGTGACCGTCCATCAGTGATGATGTGGTGCATTGCTAGGAGCACTACATTGTCCCGATCACCACGGTGCATCAGTTCCACCCGGCACACTGGTCCGCGACGTAGGTCGAACGGCGCCATTGCCCGCTCGGCGAGGTAGTCAGCAAACGCCGCCTCATCCAGTGCGATAGACGGTTGCTCAGTGAGTTGGACGTCGCTGGAGTCGGACACGATCTGGTACAGCGCGCCGTCGATTCGGCGGAAGGTCGTACGCAGCGGTTCGTGCGCGCGCGCCAGGTCTGCAACGGCGTCGCGCAACGCCGCTCGATCAAGGGAGCCGCTCAGCCGGAATGCGAGGAAAACGTTGTAGGAACGATCATCCGGGCGATGCTCGTGCGCGAACCACATGCGTTCTTGCGCGCCCGCGGCGCGGTACAGCCGAACCTGCTCGGTAGCTGCGGTGTCCGTGTCGATACTCATCGATGTGTTCCTTCCGCGACCTCCACGGATCCGTCGGGGCGTAGTCGCGCCGCCGTTCCGCCGCTGCGCCGCAGGACTCGCCCGCCGCGCGCGGATGTCTCGGTTCGGTCGCACTGGTCCAGGTGCGCCGCCAGTGTGGCGACGGTGGGATGTTCGAATATCGCGCGCGAGGAGACGTTGAGGTGCCGATCGGCGCGGATCGTGCTCAGCGCGCGCATCGCTAGTAGTGAGTCGCCGCCGTGATCGAAGAAATCAGCGGTACGGCCCATTGGGTCGCAGCCGAGCAGGTCGGCGAACAAGGTCGAGACATACTGCTCACTAGCGCCTCGGGGAGGTTCTTCAAGTTCGTCGGGGGAATTGATCGTGACGCCGGGTTGGGGCAGGTCGTCCCGCGCTCCGCTGAATGACAGCGCTCCGCGCAGCTCGCCCTGTGTGCCGATGAGTACGTCGACGCTGCTGGCGACTCGGTACAACTGGCCCAGGCGATGGTGCTCATCGCTCGACGGTGCCCTGCCGAGTATCAACGCGTGGTGCCCGGACGGTCCGTCGGGCAGCCGTACCGTCGTCCCGGTCATTCCGGCGTCCTCCAGGAGGTGCTGCCATACGTGCGGGGCGACGATCGGAGAGGTTCCACGGACGTCATCGGTGTGGTGCCACATACCTTCGAACAGACCGGCGGTGAGCAGACCGTGCCCGGGCAACTTCTGTAATTCCAGCACGATGACAGTGCCCCCTGGGGACACCAACTCCGCAGTGCTCGCGCACGCGGCACGAATGCTTGGGACAGCATGGAGCGCGTTGAAGGCCAGCACGACGTCATAATGTTGCGCGCTGAATCCTTGCTGCACCGGCGAAAGACCCGCATCGAGCACGGCGAACTGCAGACCGTCGTGGCCGCGCCGGGCCGCTTCGCGTTGGGCGTCGGCGACCAGTGAAGGCCCGACGTCGGTGAAGGTGTACTCGAACGTCGCGTCATCCGCCCGTAACGCCTCGATCAGCGGCCAGGTCACGAACCCGCGACCGGCACCCACTTCAAGGATGCGGAGTGGCCGATCCGCTCCGTCGATTAACGTGCGCACCGCGCTAATGACGGCGTCACGGGAGTGTTGCAGTAACCGCTCGGCGCGGCGATCTTCGACGTCGTGCAGTAGTACCCGGTCGTGTTCAGATCCGTACATGGCCTCAACGCCGGTCTTGGCGCCGGTGAGCACGGGGATCAGTTGGGAGGCGCAGTGCTCGAGTAGTGCGAGTTCGTCGATCAGGTCGGGCCGCGCCCGCTCTATCTCGGTGCGCAACGAGACGCTGTCCTTGCCCTGATCTGCGTACTGGTTCACTAAGGTCGCCAGTTCTTCGCTCAGCTTGTCGAACGGTGAGATCGCAGCAGTGGCGGCGAACCCGACCTGCTGCGCCATGTGCGCCGCGTATTCCGACAGGAGGGAGTCACCGTCGAGATCGAGCAAGTCAGCGGTGCCGTCCGTTGCGACGAGCGTGTCAAGGTCAGCGGCGGTCGGTGCCGGTAGCGCGATGGGCTCTGGGTGAGTGATCGTCACCCGCGCGCCGTTATGCGCGTGCGCCAACGCCGCCGGCCAGCCCTCACCTAGGCCATCGGCGATCAGTACGGCGTGTTCGCCGCCCGAGGATGGCAGTGGCTGCGGCTCGATCCAATGCCTATGCCGGGCGAACGGATACCCGGGTAATGACACACGCTTCGGTTGCGGTTCTGCCGAGAACCCGGATGGCGTGAGATCCACACCTTGCACCCACAGCGCAGCCAGGGCATCACCTAGTGACAGCGCGTTGTTCTGGTGGCGCGCCGCTGCAGTGGCGACTGCTACGCCGCCCAGGGAGCGCACCGCCTGCGCTAGTCCCCGGCCCGGGCCAACTTCCAGAAAGATCGGGTCGTCGTACGCCGCGCGAACCTTCTCGACCGTGTCCGCGAAGCGAACCGGGCTGCGGGTCTGGCGCACGTAGTACTCGGGCTCGATCAGGTCGAGGTGGACAGCATCGGCGGCACCGTAGAAGTCAATGCCCGGACGGCGTGCGTCAATACCGAGAACCTGCAACTCGTCTCGGAACGGGCCCAGCATCGGCGCGAGCATCCGCGAATGTACGGCGGACGGCACCGCCAGTAATGACGTGTCGATGCCATCGGCCTGGAGCCGTTGACGTAGGTCGTCAACTGAGTCGGTGGGGCCAGATACGAGGCAGGAGTGCGGACCGTTGACGGCGGCGAGGTCGAGGTTGCCGTCGTGGTGAAGCCGCGCGCGCAGTTCGTCGGCGCCGAGCGGAATCATCAGGGTGCGGCCGCCAGCGGCATCCAGCAGCCGACCGCGGATGGCGACGATCTGTAAGGCTTCGCGCAGCGTGAGCGCCCCCGCGGCCAGTGCAGCGGCGTACTCGCCGAGACTGTTGCCGAATACGGCGCACGGAACCAGCGAACACGATTCCAGTACGGCGTACATTGCGTGTTCGATGGCGACTGTCGCGCAGAACTGGGCGTCGGTCGCGGGCTGATTCACGGTGCCGTCGAGGACGCCGTCGATCTGCACGCCGAACTCGGCACAGAGGCGCTCGGCCTCCTTCAGCCGCGCGACGGCTTCCCGGTGATGGGTGAACTGCCGTAGTAAATCATCGCCGAGCGTGCCGGCACCGGAGAACATGATCGCGACCCGGCGCGGTCGCCGTGACGCGTCGGCGGAGATCCCGGCTTCAGTCGCCGTCAGTTTTTCTCGTAGGTCGACGCTATCGGTGGCCGTCACGGCCCAGCGCGCGGGTAGGCGCCGCCGTCCCGTATCGAGTACGTGCGCTACGTCGGCGAGTGCTACAGCGCCTCCGTCGCCGTTCAGGGATCGCGCAAGGTCTTCGCGTCGTCGACGCAAACTGGCGGCATCGGTAGCCGATAGCACTACGACCGACGGTGCGCGGTTGTCGGTGCGCGTCGTGGCGGGCGCCTGCGACACGACGGCGTGCGCGTTGGTGCCACCGATACCGAAGGAGGAAACGCCGGCGTGGCGGCGACCGGAATGCGGCCATGGAGACTGCGTATGCGCGAGTTCGAAGGGACCGTCGGAAAGCCGGAGTTCAGGATTCGGTTCGCCGATGTGCAGGCTGGCGGGAATGATTCCGTGCTCGACGCACAACGCGGCTTTGATCAACCCGACCACGCCGGCGGCGGTGTCGGTATGGCCAAGGTTCGATTTGACCGAACCGACCAGGCACGGCCCGTCGGCCTGGCCGAAGGCGTCACTTAGTGCCGCGATCTCGATCGGATCCCCCACCGGGGTCCCGGTGCCGTGCGCCTCGATATATCCAATGTCGTTGGGATCCAGGTCGGCGGCTGCGAGTGCTGTACGGATCACCTCGGACTGTCCGGCAACGCTCGGCGCGGTGAAGCCGACCTTCCGGTTGCCGTCGTTGTTGACTGCCGATCCGCTGATGACCGCATGGATGTGATCGCCGTCGGCGAGGGCATCGACCAATCGGCGCAGGACGACGACGCCCACGGCGTCGCCGCCGGCCATTCCCGAGGCATCAGCTGAGAACGCACGACAGCGCCCGTCGGCAGACAGCAGTCCGCCCGGTTCGTGTTCGTAACCGGATCCAGGGCTTACCTCAATACTGGTGCCTCCGGCGAGCGCCAGGTCGCAGCGTAGGTCGATGAGGTCTTGGCACGCGGTGTGGACGGCGACGAGTGACGACGAGCAAGCCGTCTGGATGGCCTGTGCCGGTCCGGTGAGACCGAGCAGGTAGGCCACGCGAGTCGGCATCGAACTGACGAGGTTCCCGATCGCCGCGGAGAACATGTCCACCGATAACGGGCCACCGTGCACCGACGGCAGCACGTTACGCATCAGATAGTCGCCCTGTCCCGAGGAGGCGTAGACGCCGATCAGCTGATCGGTGCGCTCGGGATCATGACCGGCGTCCTCCAGTGCGTGCTGGCAACTCTGGATGAACAGGCGATGTTGCGGATCCATTCGCGCCGCCTCGGCGGCTGCAATGCCGAAATAATCGTGATCGAACTCATCGATTCCCGCCACGGTGGCTTCGCGCAGTACGCTCCGAGGCCCAGGCACGCGCCCGTTGCGACGGGCGAATGTGTCCTCGCTGATGGCAGTGGTCAGATCATCTCCGGCCAGCAAACGGCGCCATAGGTCCTCGATGTTCTCCGCGCCGGGGAAGCGCCCGGCCATTCCGACGATCGCGATGTCCATCTCGTGCACGTCGTACGACTGCTCGGCGGGCATCAGCGGGCTCCTCTCGGGACGCCGTTGGCGCGTTGGGCGCCACGGGCGGCGCGTGAGCGCCGGGCGCGGGCACGTTCGGTCGGGTCGACGCCAATGCGAGATTCAGGCAGGCGATTCGGTGTGCTCAGGTGCTCCGCTAACTGCCGGATCGTCGGATATGCATACAGCCATGCGATCGGTAGATCGTGGCCGAGTTCGGTGGCGATTCGAGCCCGGATTCCGGCCAGTAGCAGGGAATGACCACCGATATCGAAGTAGTTGTCCTCGACGCTGATCGCCGAGCCCTCCTCGATATCGAGCTCCTCGCGCCAGATCGCGATCAACGCGAACTCGGTGGCGCCGCGCGGGTCGCGGGGCTGCGCGGCGTGCATAGCGGTACCTGCGTGCGTGGGAAGTGCGCGGCGGTCGAGTTTTCCACTGGGGGTCCTCGGCAGGTCATCGTGCGCGACGTACCGCGTGGGAACGAGGTGATCGGGCAGCGATCGGCCGGCGTGTTGACGAAGCACTGCTGCGTCGAGGGAATGCCCGTGCCGTCGAACGATGTGCGCGGTGAGACGTTCTTTGTCAGCGGTAACGCCGATCTGAGCGACACCTGGATGGGCAGCCAGCACCGCTTCGATCTCCGCAGGCTCGATGCGATGTCCGCGTACTTCAAGTTGGACGTCGTTGCGACCGAGATACTCGATCGTGCCATCGGTGCGGCGGCGGCCGAGGTCGCCGCTCCTGTAGAACGTAATCGCTGTGGCTGCACCGTCTCCGCTGCGGAACTTCTCGGCGGTCCGGTCCGTGTCGTTTAGATAGCCAGCACTCACGCCGCCGCCGGCCACGAGGATCTCGCCGGCGACGCCGTCCGGTACGGGAACACCTTCGGAGTCGACGAGCAACACAGACATGTCCTCCAGCGGTTCTCCGAGAATGCTGCCGTCGACGCGCGCGAGATCCTCGGCGCGCACGATCGTGCCGGTGACATGCACGGTGGTCTCGGTGATGCCGTACATCAGCACGAGGTCTGGCCGCGGAGGCGCGTCGCGCGCGAACCAGGTGCTTAGCCGCGACAGCGGTAGTTCCTCGCCGCCGAGAATGAGCCGCCGGACGGTGGCGTGTCCGTGCGTATCGGTCGCGGTCGCATACGCGTGGAAAGCGGTCGGTGTCAGGCTGGCGATGGTGACACCGTGCTTGGCGAACGCATCGCGTAAATCCTCGCCGGAGCGCACCACCATGCGATCGATGGCGACCAGCCGTGCACCCGTGCTCAGCGCACCCCACATTTCCCATACGGAGAAATCGAATGAGGCCGAGTGGCACATCGACCACACGTCGGTGCTGTTCAGCGGAAAACGGCGTGCGGTCACGTCGAACAGACGCAGCGCGTTGCGGTGGGTCACCTTTACGCCTTTCGGGCGGCCCGTCGATCCGGACGTATAGATGATGTAGGCAGCGTCATAGGGATGGATCGGTGGCAGTGAGTCGTCTGCGGCTTGACCGCCGTCGACCTGCAACGTGGTGATGGCGTGCTCGTGTATCGCCGGATGCGCTGTGTCGTCGGTGATCGCGATCGTCGCACCGCAGTCAGTCAGGATCCATCGAATGCGTTCATCGGGATACGTCGGGTCCACCGGAACGTAGGCGCCCCCGGCGCGGCTGACGGCGAGGATCGCCGTGACGACGTCGAGGCCCCCGGCCAGGCAGACCGCGACTGGCGATCCGTCCTGGACGCCGGCGGCGCGTAACCGGCGGGCCAGCGCCCCTGAGCGTCGTTCAAGTTCGGCGTAGCTGAGCGCGTTGTCGGCGTCCTGCACCGCGGTCTTAGTGCCGGAGTTCAGCGCTACCTCGACAAAGCGGTCCGGAAGCGACGGCGCGTCCGCAGCTACCGACGGAACGGCATCGCTCCAGGCGGCCGCTTCAGCCGTCTGGTCTATGAGACGTAGCGCGCCGAGCGGCACATCCGGCTGCGCGGCGGCGGCACCGATGATGCGGGCGTACAGGGACAGGAGTTGTTCAACGGTGGCGCGCTCGTACAACGCGGTCTTGTACAGCGCCGTCACGCGCGGCACGTCGGCACCGTGATTGACAGCCAGCGTGATATCGAACTGAGACGTGCCGTTGTGGACTGGTTGTTCGGTGAGGTGTAGCCCTGGAATCTCGGCGTCACCGATGGTGCTGCGCTGTTCCAAGAACATTGCGTCAAAGTACGGACTACGCCCGGCCGTACGCGGAGGACGCAACTGTGCCACGACCTCATCAAACGGTAATTCGTGGTGAGCGAAGGCATCGCGTGCCTCATCGCGGACGATCCCCAGCAACGCTCGGAAGGTGGTTGTGTTCTCCAGCGCGATACGTAGCGCGACGGTGTTCTGGAAGTTGCCGACCATCGCGGCGACGGCGTCGTCCTCGCGGAGCGATACCGGCGTGCCGATAGTGAGGTCCTGATCGCCGCTGACCCGATGCACCAGCGCGGCGAACGCGGCGAGCAGCGACATGAATGGGGTCGCTCCGCATTCGCGTCCCAGCGCAATGAGTGGGTCTAGCCCAGTTCGGTCCAGCGTGTGCGTGATGTCTGCTCCGGATTCATCCACCTCGGCCGTACGTGGGCGGTCGGTGCTGAATCTGACCGGCGACGGCGGTGGGGTGAGGCGGCTTCGCCAGTGAGCCAGGTCAGACTCAGTGCGATGCCGATGCAGGCGACTACGGCGTAGAGCGACGGCGGCGGCGTGGTCCTTGACCTCGAACCCCCGAAGGTCGCGGCCATGACTGAGGTCGGCGTACCGCGAGAGCAGGGTAGGCAGGAGTACACCCCAGGACGCGTCGTCAGCGGCGATGTGATGTACGACGGTGACGAGTAGATCGCGGTCGTCCCCGCGCAGTAGGTGGAAACGGATCGGCGCCTGATCGCACAGATCGAACGGCACGCGGGCCAGTGACCGCGCTTGCTCGAGCGCGTGCGACTCGGAGTGTGGCTCATGCACGGCCAGCGGGATCTCCAGCGCTGTATCCGCGCGCTGGCTGGCGCGGCCGTCGAGGTCCTCGTACACGGTCCGCAGGATCGGGTGCTCGTCGACGAGCAGGTCCACAGCCTTGCGCAGAGCCTGCTCATCGACGTCATCGCCGATCCAGACCGCGGCGGTGAGGTTGTGCACGATCGAGTTCGGGTCCATTTGGTGGTGGAACCAGATGCGTTCCTGCGCCGGCGACAGGACGTCGCTGGCGTCGACCAGTACCTCGGGCTCGTGTGCGGTGGCCTGGATGCCGCGTTCGGCGAGCATCCGTTCAAGTAGTGCGCGGCGGGCAGCGGCGTGGTCGTCGGTGCTCACGTACGGGCTCCAATGGATGGTGGCGGAAGTTCCCCGCGGGATCGCAGTTGGCTGATATAGCGATCAAGCTGCGCGGCGTCGATGGGTGGGCAGGGCAGCGCACCGGCCAAGTCCCGATCGCTGTTGGTGCGGTCTAGTGCGTAGTCACCGAGTTCGGGCAAGTTGGCGGAGGCCTGACGGATCACCGCCGAATTACGCACTTCGGCCCCGGAATCCGAACGTTCCGCATCGGCAGCGACGCGGTGCGTCCACTCGTCGAGGGCGACCGGCTCGATGTAATACCCGGCCGCGCGTAACCGGTCGCCGAACGCGCCGAACGCAGGTGGATTCGGGTGGGTGAGGTGGTAAGTGTGACCGGAGTCCTGCAGGCACTCCGACAGTTTGACGATTGCTGACGCAACGTAGTCCACGGGTACTATGTCCACGCCCATCTGAGGTAGGCCACCGTCCTCGCCGTCAGCGAGTGCGCCCACTGCGATCGAGGCGCGTAGGAACTGCAGAAACGCGTCGCAACTGTTGTGATCGTCGCCGTCCGTCGGCCCCCATACTCGGGACAATCGATAGATATTGCTGGGAATCCCGCGCTCTCGCGCGGCGAGGACCAATTGCTCGGCTACCCATTTCGTCATGACGTACCCAGTGGGTAGGACCGCGTCGGTCGGCACGGGGGTGTCCTCATCGATCACGGTGCGCTGTAGCGCCATGCCGAGCACCACTGACGTCGTTGATACGTGATGGAGCGTCGAACAGCGCTCCGCGGCGGCGAACCGGATGATCTCGGTTGTACCCGCCACGTTCGTATCACGCATATGCCGGTAGTCGGAGACGAGGTTGACGTCAGCCGCACAATGGTAGATCGCGTCGCACTCGGCGGCGATCCGGCGGTATAACTCAGCCTCGATCCCGAAGCCAGGTGTGGCCAGATCCCCGGCGAGGGCGGTAATGCGTGGCTGGCCGCCCTCGCCGAGGAGGTTTCGTTCGCGCAGCGTCGTGAGCAGACGCCGTTGCGCGTGATCGTCATTATCGGCGCGCACGAGCACGTAGGCGTGCGCGTCGGTGCTACGGAGCAGGTGATGCAGCAGGTGCGCCCCGGTGAATCCGGTTGCGCCAGTCAGCAGGAAGGCCCGGGTCGCGGCCGGGCGCGGCACCGACGGTAGCGCGCGGATCGTCTCGTCGAGACGTGCGTCAGCTGCCAGATCGATACCTTCGGAGTTGTCGGTTTCGGCACGGAGATACGCGTCCAGTCGTCGCGCACTGGGGTGCTCATAGATGTCGGCCACGCCGATGTCGTGTCCGCGGTCCCGGAGCCGAAAGGCGAGTTCGGCCGCACGCAGCGAGTGCCCACCACTGTTGAAGAAGTCGGCATCGGCGTCAGGAATTGTTCCGAGGACCTCCTCCCAAGCGGCGACGACATCCGGTAACAGACTGATCGTCTGCTGGTCCGAGGTCGCGGGAGTTGACGCAGCACCTGCGCGCAACGCGGTACGGTCGATTTTCCCGCTGGCGTTCGTCGGTAGTTCGGTGAGCCGGGTGATGGAGTCGGGCACCAGCGCTGGTGGCAGCGAGGTTCGGAGCAGGTCGCGTACGCCGTCCGGGTGTGCATCGCCGGTGTAGTAGGAAACGAGGCGACGAGACGCGGCGTCGTCGGCGACATCGACAACGGACGCGATCTGGACGCCCGGGACGGCACAGATGGCAGCTTCGATCTCGGCCGGCTCGACTCGTACACCGCGCACCTGCACCTGGTCGTCCACGCGACCAACAAAGTAGAGCTGGTTGTCCTGGCAGCGAACGAGATCACCAGTTCGGAAGTACGGCGCCGTGGGGTCAGTGCCGATCCCGTAACCGAAGCGGGCAGCCGTGAGCTCCGGAGCATCGAGATAACCGTGCCCGACACAGTCGCCGACGAGATAGAGTTCGCCGACCTCGCCTTCGGGGACCGGTGACGCATTCTCGTCAAGCACCACCGCCTCGGTGCCCAGCGGCGTGGTACCGATGGTGACCGGTTGGCCCGCGACTAGTGGGCCGCTCATCGCGCCCATGATGCTCGCCTCGGACGGCCCGTACGCATTGTGTAGCCGAATGCGGTGCGCCCATCGATCGACCAGGGCAGCGGGCAACGCTTCGCCCACCAGGAGCACCGTGCAGGAGGCCGGAAGATCGTACGGACCGAGCACTGCGAGGACCGAGGGCGCCGTGACGGCAACGCTGACCCGGCGTTGCTTCAGCGTGGCGACGAGTTCGGGACCCGGACGTACATCGGCGTCGCGAGCGCACACCAGGCAGGCGCCGTTGACCAGGGCACACACCAGTTCGAATACGAACGCATCGAACGATGGCGCGGACAGTTGCAGCAGGCGCTGACCGGCAAGGGAGTCGAGGCGCTGCTCGACCGTGGTTGCCATCGCTGCTAACCCGCGGCTGGTGTTCACCACGCCTTTGGGTGTACCGGTCGAGCCCGAAGTGAAGATGAGATAGGCGGGATCATCGACCCGCAAAGGCCCGCCACGTTCCAGATCACTGATCGGCGTGCCGTCGCCGCGCGCATCGCTCGGGTCATTTTCATGGAGTACAACCCGTCCGGTGGTCGCGGGCGCAGCGGCACCCTGGGCGATCACGGTGACGGTGGGTGCGACAGCCTCGAAGATGGCGGCGGCCCGAGCCTCGGGCAACGCCGGGTCGATGGCGATGAACGCGGCTCCGACCTTGGCGGCGGCAAGCGCGGCCAGCGGCAGCGCGGCGCCCCTGTTGAGGTGCAGTGCAACTCGGTCGCCGCGACGCGCGCCGGCGGTGATCAGCCGGCGGGCGAGGCGGCTGGTCACGGCGTCGAGTTCGGCGTAGGTGAGCGTGCTCTGCCCGTCATCGAGTGCGTCAAAGCTCGCGAACCGGCGCGCCGCGTCAGCGAGAAGGTCACCCAATGGGCGCGGCGCTGGCACGGCGTCGACGTGCTCGGGTGCGGCAAGAGTGTCGCGGATCGACTGTCGGTCGACCTTGCCGTTCGACGTCAGCGGGAACTCACTCATGCATCGGTATGCCACCGGCACCATGTACTCCGGTAGCGCGGCGGCCACGTGCGCGCGAAACTCCCCAGCGAGGTCACGCTCGAGGAGCGCGAGGCCGGGATCAGACGTACCCGAAGAACCTCCAACTAGAGACTGCAACCCGTCCGGCACATCCGCATCAGGCAACAGCGCCAGGTCTACCTCGCCGGGGGTCTGGGTCGTCAGCAGGGTCGGCCACGTTCCTGCGGCGCGCGCACGCGCGCACACCTCGCGGCGGTCCAGTCCTGCGGGGCAGAACGGGTCACGATCCTCGGCGGCCGTCAGCATCGATGCCGAACCTGCGTCTGGAATACCGCGTACGACGGTGATGCCGGTGCCGCCTGAGGTACATAGGTCGCTGAGTACCTCGGTGTTCCACGCGACGTCAGTGACCTCGCGGCGGTGGGTGTCCGAGCGGTGGGCGTCCGAGCGGTGGCGAAGTTGTACGTCGTATCGGTGGGCGTCCGCAGCGAGGAATGACTCAGGCACCGTCGCGATAGCGGTGAGGTCGTCAGCGATGAACTGGTGCCACCACGATGGAGCGAGCGCGAGAGCCCGCGCATCGTCGTACGTGGCAGCGTCGGTGATGATCTGTCCCGACGGCGCGTACCGAATCCGTAGAGGCTGTTCTGCGCGGCCGCGGGCATCGGTGAGCCGATGGTCGCGGATGCCGCGTATCTGGATGCAGCCACCGCCGTTCAGCCTGGAGGAAGCGGCGCGGACGATGTCTGCGAGGAGGCCAGGATCGGGGAGGGCGTCGGTGACGCGATCTCCTGTTAGTTCCGCAATGCGCCCGCCGTGCAGTAGGCGGTCGGGCGCTGCTGCGTCGGCCGGTAGCAGCGACGTCATTCCGTCAGCGAACCGCACCTTTAACAACGCTGCGGGGTTCGAGTCCGCGTATCGGCGTCGCCGGGCGGCGGTATCGAGCGTGGGCACGATCTGTGCGATCAGTCGGTTCGTGCCGCTGGCGGTCGGTTCGGCCGCGACAACCGCGTGCCGCACCAGTGGATGCGTCTGCAACACGTTCTCAATCTCGCCGGGTTCGACCCGATAACCGCGAATCTTGAGTTGGTGGTCGCGGCGGCCTAGGCACAGTAGGTTGCCGTCGTTGGTGATTCTGGCAAGGTCGCCCGTTCGGTACATGATGGCGGTGCCGTCCGGCGTCGGCACGAAGGCTGCAGCGGTCGCTGTGGGGCGATTGAGGTAGCCGCGGCTCACGCCGTGACCTGCTAGGCAGAGTTCACCGACCTCGCCCCTGGGTACGAGGGAACCGTGCTCATCGATGAGATACGCGGTGGTGCCAGGTAGCGGTTGCCCGATCGTCACCGTGTCATCGGTGGTGTTTAGTTGTGCGATTGTGGACCAGACTGTGGTTTCGGTCGGCCCATACACGTTGAACGCGATACCGTCGGCCAAGCGGCGTGCGATGTCCAACGGAACAGGCTCGGCACCTACGAGGCGGCGCAGATGCTGCGGTAACGGGCCTTCATCCAACAGCGAGCGCCACAGGGTCGGGGTGGCTTGAAGGAGAGTGATCCGTTCGAGAGCTTGCAGCAGGTCTCGTGGCGTACGAGCGATCTGAGGATCGATGATTTCGACGCGCGCGCCAACGAGAAACGCGAGATATAGCTCGGGAACCGACATGTCGAACGTCGGTGTGGTGTGCCATCCGATGACGTCCGCTGCCCCTAGCCCCACCGCGTCGGCGAGTGTGGCGAGCAGGTAAGTGAGGTTGTCCCTGCTTACCTGGACACCCTTGGGTTCGCCGGTTGATCCGGAGGTGAACAGCACGTACGCCACCGAAGATCCGTCGTGCGCACCGTCCGCTGCATCGGACTTGTTGCTTGCAGTGAACCGTTCAACGAAGGCGCTGTCGATGGTCAGGCAGTTGGGCAGTTGCGCGATGATCCCCTCGCGGCGATGCCGTGGTTGCCTCGGGTCGAGGCAGGTGTACGCCGCTCCGATAGTGCCGGCTGCCAGCACCGTGACAAGCAGGTCAATGCTGTGGGGCAGATCGACTGCAACGAAGGTGTCTGGGCCAGCGCCCAGCTCGCGCAGTCGGCAGGCCACGGCGTTTACGCGCGCGGCCAACTGTCGGTAGGTGACGTGGTCGGAGCCGTGCTGGATGGCGACCACGTTTGGTGTACGGCGCGCCCAGTCGAATACGGCATCGGCCGGATGCTGCCATTGCCGCTCGGTGGGCGCGCCATGCAATACGGACCTATCGGCGGCCAGCACGGTGCTGACGGACGCGTGTGGGGTCCTAACGGCCGAGAGCAGGCTGTCTCGCCAGCGGCGGCAGAAGGCGAGCAGTCCGGCCTGCTCGTACGCGTCGCTGTCGGCGATGACCTCGATGGTGAGCGCGCCCTGGGCGAGCGCCCAGTGCGCGACGAGGTCAAACTGTGCGGGTGCTTCGTCGAGATCGACGGGAATGGCGCTCGCGTCGCCGATGGAATGCTCAGAAATTCCGCTTTGTTCGACGAAGTACACGGGGCACAGCTCAGCGCCCATTGTTGGGCCCAATTCGGCGACGAGCTCGCTGAAGGCCACATCGCCATGTCCGATGGCTTCTGCCACCGTGGAGGCGCACCGGGTAATCCAGGCTGCGAATGTTGGATCGTCCTCGAGTGGGGGACGCACCAGCACGGTGTTGACGAAGTGTCCGACAACGTCGGCGAAATGAGCGCCGCGGCGGTCGATGGCGGTTCCGATCGTTGGCGCAGAATCCGCCGCGCCCCGGTGTGCTGCGATCTGAGCGACCAGGGTGGCAACGCCGATGGTGAAAGGAGTCGTTCCGCACTGTTGCGCGAGTCGCTGGATGGAGGTCGTTTCGTCCGCTGTGAACTTCAATGTCTCGCTCAGTGCCACCGCACCGTGCTCTCGCCGGCGGAGGTCCGGCCGGCTCTGCCGCGACCGACTTGATGGCGCGGGGGTGGAAGGGCGATCGCCCAGTGTTGTGTGCCACCATTCGAGGTGCGCCTGGATCTCCCCGCTGGTGCGGGAGCCGTGTTGCTGTAGCGCGAAATCGGCATAGGTCAGGTCGTCCTCGCGGCGCCGCCGCCCAACGGATCCGGAGCAGTAGTGCTCGTTGACATCTCGAAGCAGGATGGCCATCGAGCGGCCGTCCGCGACGGCGTGGTGCACCGTCAGACAGAACACGTAATTAAGGTCGGGCAATTGCCATAGCGCGGCACGCGCGAGTGGTGGCTCGGCGAGCGTGAATGGTGCGAGGGCAAACTCCCGGACGAGTTGCGGTACGTCGGTTTCCGAGGCCGTACGCGCGGTCCACGGAATCTCGACGTCCTCAACGCGCGTCTGTACGCATTGTCCCCCAGCGAATGTAAGCCCGGTGCGCAGTGCATCGTGCCGGTTCGGTAGGTCAGCGACCGCGCGGTGCAACGCGTCGACGTCGAGGCGTCCGGTGAGCCGAACGCAATAGGTCATGTTGTACAGCGGCAGCCCGTCGTTGAGTTGCTCGATGAACCACAGCCCTTTCTGGAACTCGCTTGCTGGAACAGGACCGCTGTGCACCCTGTGAGCGGGTTTGTCAATGCCGGTGATCTTCGCGCCGGCAAGTATTCGGGAAAGTAACTGGGCGCGTGCGTCGCTCATGGGGACGTGGGTGCCTCCCGCCCGACGAGTAGTTTCGCGAGGGTGTGCTGGGTGGTGCCTGAGTCCTCGCCAAGGAAGAAATGACCACCGCGGAACACGGTGAGATCGAACCGCGCTGTGGTGAGTCGTGCGCACTCGGCGACTTGATCGACGCTGACCGTGCGGTCTGCAGACCCCGCGAATCCATGAATATCTATGGGAAGTGCCGGTGTGCTGTCAGGTTGGTAAGTCTCGACGAGGCGGTAATCGTTGCGGATCGGCGGCAGAAATGCGTTTCGCGCGTCTGCGGAATCCAAGAGTCCGGCTGGTGTCGCACCGAGGGTGTACACGTGCTCTACCAGTCGATCGTCACTCCAGGTGTGCAGGTCCGATGTCACCGGTGCGAACGCCGGACCGCGTCCGGAGCAGATCAGTAATGCCGGACGATATTCCTCGGTCTTCATCAGCCGCCGGGCGACCTCGTAGCCGAGAACGGATCCCATGCTGTGCCCCAGAATCGTCGGCCGATGCAGTTCGGCGGCCATGATGGCCGCGGCTAGTTCGTCGGCGAGTTCGTACAGACTCGAGGCGAATGGGGTGTTGATGCGTCGTTCACGGCCCGGGTAGCGCGCAACGCTGAGGCGCACGGACGAAGGAATGAGGTCCCGAAGGAACCGATACTGGCTTGCTGATCCGCCCGCGTGCGGCAACACCACGAGGTGGCGCTCGTGTCTCTCGTGTGGTGGCTGGCTATCAAGTATGTCGCGGATCTCGGGCAACCGGTCGGCGAGGACCCTAGTGTGCGTCGTCGTCTCAGTAGTCACATGGCCTCTTTCGACGTCATTGAACTAAGGCGAGGCTAACCTAATCAATCTTGGCGTGCAACCGAGAGCGGGCGTCGAAGGCGCGTCAGTCGTAAGACGTAACAGTGAAGTTAGGCTACCCTTGTTGAGGGAAGCCTAACCTTCACGTAGCGTGCGTATTGTGTCTTCCCCTTCACTCACGGTCTCTGGCGCTGCGATCGATGATTCCGACAGCAAACTTCCCGTTGGGTCGGGGCCTACGGCTGCTGAATCTGCGCCTCATTCGGTCGGCGATATCCTCGGCAGGCAGCGGATCGGGCTACTGCTCAGCGGCGTGTTGTCGGTGCTGGGCGCGTTCTGCGGTCTCGTTCCGTACGTCGTGGTATATCTCATAGCGAGGGATTTGTTCGTTCAGGACCGAGTCGACCGAATCGGCTCGTTTGTCGCAATAGCAGCGATTGGTGTCGTTGGTAAGGCGCTGTTCCGGCTCATAGCCAACACCCTTTCCCATCGGAGCGCGTATCGAGCGCTCGCTGATATCCGAGTCGCTCTCGCGGAGCGGCTTGGCGCGATGCCGCTCGCGCGCGCTCGTGCACGCAGTGGCGGACAGATCAAGAAGGTCTTCCAAGATGACGTCGAACAATTGGAACTCGGCCTATCGCACGCGATTCCGGACATCGCAGCGTCCGTAGCAGTGCCATTCTCGATCGTCGCGGTGATGTTCTGGGTTGATTGGCGCATGGCGTTGGCCGGTGTTGCGGTCATCGTGTGCGTGCTGGTCTGCGTAGCGGGTGCGGTCACGGCATCCAAGGACCTGATGAGTGAGGAGTCGTCGGCGAAGACAGCGTTGAACGTCAGCGCCGTCTCGTTCGTGAGAGGTATCCGGGTTATCCGTGGCTTTGTGGGCTCCGAGCGGTCTTATCGTGGACTTCACGAAGCGATCGAGGCGAACGAACGCATCGAAAACGAGAAAACAGCTCGGGGCCGGGTTGGGGCGACAATAGCCACCTCGCTGACCGCGATCAGTATCGTCTTCATCCTCCCGCTCGGGCTGCTGCTGAACTACCAGGGATCGCTGGGAGTCGCCGACCTGCTGTTCTTCCTGCTGGTAGGCGTGGGCTTCGCGCAGCCCCTGATGTCGATGACGTTGTCGGCTGCGGTACTGCAGTATCAGGTCGAGGCCGGGTTGAAGAACATTTCTGAGTTCCTAGATGAACCCGACCTTCCGGTTGTCGACAAACCCGAGACACCGCGGTCGTCGAGCGTGCAACTGGATGACGTGTCGTTCGGGTACGGCGACGAACCGGTGCTGGCAAACATCTCGATGCACATCGAGGAGGGCGAGCGCGTGGCGCTCGTCGGTGGTTCCGGTGCCGGCAAGACCACGGTGCTGCGCTTGATCGCCCGCTTCCTGGATGTCACCGCCGGGACTGTCCGGTACGGCGGGGTCGACGTTCGTCGCATGGCGCCGGCCACCCTCGCTCGATCTATCGCATTCATCCAGCAGGATGACTACATCTTTAACGACACCATCGTCGAGAACATCAGACTGGCTCGCCCCGATGCCAGCGATGCTGAGGTACGCGCGGCGGCAGATCGCGCGCGGGTAACCGCATTCGTCGACGACCTCGAGAGCGGTTTCGACACGATCCTTGGCCCGGGAGGCGGGCAGCTGTCCGGGGGCCAGCGGCAGCGGATCTCGATCGCGCGGGCGTTCCTGGCGGACGCGCCAGTGATCATGCTCGACGAGGTCACCGCGTCATTGGATGTGACCAACGAGCGCGCCGTCGTACAAGCGCTCGCCGAGTTGCAGCGCGGCCGAACTGTCATCACAGTCGCCCACCGACTGGCCTCGCTCGTCGAGTACGACCGGATCATGGTGCTCGACCGCGGACGGATCATTGCCGAAGGCACGCATCATGCCCTACTCGCCGACAGCCCCGAGTACCAGCAACTGTGGCAGGACTTCGTCGCGGTTGACGCGTGGCAATTGCCCGGCGGGAGTACCCCAACCAGCAGGCCGCCGGTTGGCAGTTCACCTGTCGGTAGTGCATCTGGCGGCGGCTCGTCGGATCAACAGCACACGCCGTCGCCCCGTGAGCGGGCGGGCGAACCAGTGCACGATCGCACGCCGCCGGTCGCGGGGCTCGGCGCCATGAGCGCGATCCGCGGATGGTTCGCGATGCTTGGTGTTCACCGCGATCAGTTCTGGCGAATCGGGCTGTGGCGACTACTACTCGAAGGGTTCCTCACTTCCGCCTCGGTGATCGTGGTGTTCATCGCGCTGTTGCAGGTGCTTGACGGTTCGTTGGACGCTGCCGACGTCGCGTGGCTGACCGGCGCCCTATGGCTGCTCTTCTTGGCCAGGTGCGTTATCGGGGTCGAGGTGGCCCGCAAATGGTGGCCAATCGCTGGGCGCGCGATCTCCGACCTTCGACGCTCAGTGGTGAACCGGCTGATGAGGACTCCGCTGGGCGTGTTCGACCGAATGGACGCGGGACGGACGTCTACGTTGATCGTCTCCGATCTCGCGTTAGTCGACTTCATCAATATTCCAGCGAAACTCGTGATTGCCTGCCTGCAGCCGATCATGGTTTCCATCGCGTTGTTCACCCTGGATTGGCGACTGGCCGCGGCAGCGTTGTGCGGTGTGCCGTTGTTCTTATTGGTCGCCTGGTTGAGTGATCGACGCCAGGGCGACGTGGCGACCGATGTCGCGGAGGCGCTACGTGAGGCCAACGCCGCACTGTTGGAGTACAGCCAAGGCGTGGGCGTGCTGCGAGCGTTCCCGGACGCTCCGCAAGCGGACAGATACCGCCGCCGCACCGAAGAACTGCGCGTCGCGAGCGTCCGGATGGCGGTGCGTACCGGACCGCTGGTCGCGCTCGCGACAGTGATCCTGGAAGCCGGGTTCGTGCTTTTGCTGTGGCTTGGCGCGGCCGTATTCGATAGTGCTGAGATTTCCGCTGCGACGTTGCTGCTGTTCTTGGTCATCGCGCTGAACTTGTACCGGCCGTTCCAAGAACTTCTCGAACTGTCGGCGTACCGGCACCAGCAGGAGCGCATCGCTCGGTCTCTAGGCGAGGTGTGGGATCTAGCGGAACTCTCAGAACCCCAGCAACCAGCGGCTCCCGCCGACTCGAGAGTCCAGTTGCGATCCGTCGGTTTCTCGTACGGCGGGGACGACGTACTGTGCAATGTGTCGTTCGAGGCGAAACCCGGCACCGTGACAGCGCTGGTGGGGCCCTCGGGGGCAGGGAAGTCCACGGTCGCGAACTTGATAGCCCGATTCTGGGACCCTCTCAGCGGCACGGTGGCTCTCGGCGGCGTGGACCTGAGGCAGCTCGCGCCCGATACGCGCCGGGATCTGATCACTACCGTCTACCAGGACGTGTATCTATTCGCGGATACTGTGCGCGCGAACTTGCAGATCGGTAATCCCGACGTCTCGGAGGCTGAACTCTGGGCAGCGCTGGAGGCGGCAGAGGCCGCTGACTTCGTCCAGAAACTTCCCGGCGGGTTGGATGCCGAACTCACCGAGAGTGCGGGCAACCTGTCCGGCGGCCAACGGCAGCGCCTGTCGATTGCGCGGGCGTTGGTGAAAGATGCGCCGGTGCTGCTGCTGGACGAAGCAGTCGCCTCGGTCGACCCAGCGACAGAGCGGCGCATCCAGGCCGCGCTGAGTCGCCTCGTTGCTGGACGCACCGTGTTGGTCATCGCGCACCGGCTAAACACCATCCAGACCGCCGACCAGATCGTGGTCATGGATAACGGGAAGGTAGATGCGGTGGGCACCCACGATGAACTGCTGGTCACCAGCGGGACGTACCGCGAACTACAAGGAGTGAGCGGATGAGCAGGGGATTCCGGATGTCGCTGATCGCGGCACTGTATTGCACCCAGAACCTCAGCCTCGGCATGTTCACCTACGCGTTCCTGACGATCGCGCAAAACGAGGGTGTGTCGCTGGCGACGATCGGAGCCGCTAGCGGGCTGTCCACGATGTTGGTGCTGAAATTCCTGTGGGCACCGCTGGTGGATCGCTACGGATCGGCTCGTCTCGGTCATTACCGAGGATGGTTGCTTGGCAGCCAACTGTTACTGGTGATCGGATGCGCGACACTCGCGCTGTTCGACCCGGCCGAACAATTCGGGCCGTTACTGATGATATTCGCCCTGCTGTTCCTCGTCGCCGGCACTCAGGACGTCGCCGCCGACGCAACTGCGACCCGGTTGCTGGCCGCATCAGAACGCGGGTTCGGCAACGGCATTCAGTCGGCAGGAAGTTCGATCGCGCAGGTCGTCGGTGGCGGACTGGTGCTGGTGTTGTACCAAACTGCGGGCTGGCAGGCAGCGGCGCTGTTCCTCGCGGCCTTCTCGGCGCTGCCAATGCCCTTCGTGCTGGCCTGGAATGAAAAGCGATCCAGCTTAGGTGAGCCGTCTCCGCACGTCACTTTCGCGACCGTGCGTAGCTTCTTCGCTCGCCCGGTGACTCGGTTGTGGGCGCTGCGGATCTTGCCGCTGTACTTTGCCGGCGCCGCGATGGCCTACGGCCTGATCCGCCCGTTCCTGGTCGACGAGCAATGGAGCGAGTCGAGGATCGGCATCGTCGTGGTCATCGTCGGCAGCGTGTTCGGCGTACTCGCCGGACTGGCCGGCGGAATCGCGATCCGTTCGCTGGGGCGTCGTCGCGCGTATCGATGGTTAGGTGTCGTGCAGGGGATCGGCTGCATCAGCGTAATCGTGCTGACGCTCGGTGTGACCGACATCTGGTTCACCGTCGTCGTCGTTGCGTTGATCAACGCGGGTATCGCCGCTGCTACCGCGTTGGTCTACACGATCTCGATGGACTTGACCCGGCACGATTCGGCGGGCACCGACTTCACATTGTTCTCCACGCTCGCGTCCTTAGTTATGGTGGTAGCGGGCGGACTCGGTATGGGTCTTTCCGGCGCCATGGGGTTCGCTCCCGTGGCGGGAGTCGCCCTGGCACTGTGCGCGGGCGGCGTTCTCTTTGGCGCGCCGCGGTTGGACAAGGTGCTGAACGCAACAACGCCATCCAAGGGGCATGACGATGAGCCGGACACCGTCGCCTTGGCATAGCGGCAGCCGCTCCTCAAGTCTGCATACGAAAACTGAGCTCCCGGAACTATCGACGACCCGAATACGACTATCGGCTTGGAAGCCGTTATCGAGTTGAAGGGTTCTGATGAAATCCACACGTATTGCTGCAGTCGCGTCCGTATTCGTCTTGCTGATATCAGGTTGTTCCTCGGGGCAGAGCCGCGACTCGTCAGGATCTGCGTCGACGACAGCCGGTACCGAATCCGTCGATACGACACAAGCGGCGGCAATTACCGCGACCGATGGATGGGTTAAAGCTGCCGCGCCCGAGGAGATGATGACGGCTGCGTTCGTGGTCCTGCAGAACGACTCTGATGCTGATGTGCAGGTGACATCGGCCAGTACGGATATGTCCGATGAGTCCGAGTTGCACGAGGTGATCGAGCAAAACGGCGAGATGGTGATGCAGCAGGCAGAGGGCGGCCTCACTATCCCGGCCGGCGGATCGCTGGAGCTGGAGCCAGGCGGTTTCCACATCATGATTCTGGGGCTGAGCGACGATGTCGTCGTCGGCGAAACCTACGCCGTCACGCTCACCATGGATGACGACAGCGAGGTCACCTTCGACGTGATCGCGAAGGACTTCGCCGGCGCGAACGAAGAGTATGACGGCGGCCATGATGCGGGCGGTGACCACGGCGCAGAACATGGCGATGACAACGCCGATGGCTGATCAGGATCCACCGCTAGGACGGCGTGGGTTTCTCGGCGCGGTGCTGGGTGGAACCGCGGTCGTCGCTGGGGGTGCGGGGTTCGGGATCCGCCGGGCGAGAAGTCCCGGCGGAGCCTCGACGAGCGCGCCGCCTACCGGTGCGGCGAAGACGCGACCGTTCTACGGGCCGCACCAAGGCGGGATTGCTACCCGGCCGCCGGCCTATTGCGCGGTCGCGGCGTACGACGTGCTGAACGAAACCGACCTCTCCCGCTTCGGTGCCGCGATGGGCATCGTGACGGACGACCTTGCGCGTATCACTCAGGGCAAGCCGGCTCTCGGTGACACTGCACCCATGCTCGCCGCGAGCCCGGCGGGATTGAGCGTGACCGTCGGGTTGGGGCCTGGGTTACTGAAGCGATATGGCATCCCCGCCCCGGCGGGGTTCACCGCGCTTGAGCCATTCGAGCCGATCGATCAGCTTGATCCGGCGTACTGCGACGGCGACCTGGTCCTGGTGATTACTAGCGACGATCCGCTGACCGTGTCGCACTCATTGCGGATGTTGACGAAGGACCTGAGAAGCTTCGCCAGTATTCGCTGGGTTCAACGCGGCTTCCACGACGCGTCGCCGACCGACACGCCACGCAACTTGTTTGGACAGAAGGACGGCACGGTGAATCCAGCCGCCGATTCAGAGGACTTCGACGCTTCCGTGTGGATTAACGAGGGTCCGTGGGCCGGTGGAACCACCCTCGTCGTACGCCGAATCCGAATGGAAATGGACACCTGGGACACGTTGGACCGCTCTGCGATGGACGAGGTTGTGGGGCGCCGTCTGGACACCGGTGCGCCGCTGACGGGCGAGCATGAGCACGACATCGCCGACCTGGCGGCGACGGATGAATTCGGGCTGCCGGTGATTCGCAAAGACGCGCACATCCGACTCGCGCGTGCCGACACCCCACAGCAGCAACTGCTCCGGCGTCCCTATAACTACGACGAATCGAGCGCGGAGTCGACCGATACGGGGCTAATTTTTCTGTCCTACCAGGCCGACCTGGCGGCTCAGTTCGTTCCGGTGCAGCAGCGTTTGGCGGAGTCGGACCTGCTCAATGAATGGACGACACCGGTAGGTTCGGCGGTCTTTGCAGTACTGCCCGGGTGCGCCGAGGGCCAGATTCTGGGTGATGGGGTTATCGCCTGAGGCGCCGCCTCATCCCCGGACGTGGACGTGATCTTCTCTGGCGCGGTCGCTCCACTCGGCGCCCGCAAGGGGAGCGCTATCAGCGAGTCCCGAGTGTGCGGCGGCTCGACCGGCACAGAATAACTGTTTGATTGGGAATTAACCGCGGGCACACGACGTTGAATTAAGTCGTCTGCCTGCGGGGGCCTTCGCCGCCCTGGCCCGAGGCTGACTCGATATCTCGGTACGGAGCACGTTCGCCTTGACAGCGGAAACCGCCAGCGCCAGCGCGCGCACGGTACGGAACGAGTCCATCGACCCCGTCGGCATGCGGGTCATCTGGCTGCTGTTGGTCGCGGCATTCGTCGCGATTCTCAACGAAACCACGATGGCGATCGCCATCCCAGAACTCAACGCAACGCTCGGGATCCCGCCGGAACAAGGCCAGTGGCTGACCAGCGCATTCATGCTCACTATGGCTGTCGTTATCCCGACGACCGGCTTCCTGCTTCAGCGGTTCACCACGCGGCAGGTCTTCCTGGCAGCTATTTCGGCGTTCGCCCTCGGGACGCTGATCTGCCTCGTCGCACCCGGATTCTTCGTCCTGCTTGTCGGCCGCATCGTCCAAGCTGGCGGCACCGGCATCATGATGCCGCTGTTGATGACCACGATCATGAACGTCGTGCCGGCGCGCTCGCGGGGTCGGATGATGGGTCGTGTCGGGCTCGTGATCAGCCTTGCTCCCGCGATCGGACCCACACTGTCGGGGGTCGTCCTCGACTCGTTGAACTGGCGTTGGCTGTTCGGCATCATCTTGCCGATCGCGCTGGTGGCGATGGCACTCGGCGCGAAGTGGATGACCAACCTCGGTGAGACCACCGACGCGCCAATCGATTACCCCTCGATCGTCCTGTCGGCGCTCGCCTTCGGCGGCATCGTGTTTGGGCTGAGCCAGTTCGGCGGGGAGGGCGGATCTGGTGGCAGCGCCGGGGCACTCCCATGGTTGGTCATCGCAGGCGGCGCGTTTTTCCTCGCGGCATTCGTCGTCCGTCAGATTGCGTTGCAGAAGAAGAAGGACGCGCTGCTGGACTTGCGCGTGTTCGCCTCGCGTAACTACGTGCTGGCGGTCATCATCATGGCCGTCGTAGCGCTGTCGATGTTCGGTACGTTGTCGTTGTTGCCGCTGTTCCTGCAAGACGTCGCCGAACTCGGAGCGACGCAGTCTGGACTGGTGCTGTTGCCAGGGTCGATCTTGATGGGTCTGATGGGGCCGGTGATGGGCCGCATCTACGACGCGCGTGGTCCGCGGACACTGTTGATTCCGGGGACGATCATGATCGCCACCGCGCTGTTCACCTACTCGCAAGTCGGCGCTGACACTCCGACCTGGTTCCTGGTCATCGTCCAGATGGTGCTCTCGCTCGGGCTCGCGGGATCGTTCACGCCGCTGTTCTCGGCATCACTGGGATCGTTGGAACGGCATTTGTATTCGCACGGTGCGGCCGCGTTGAACACGCTGCAGCAGGTTGCGGGTGCAGCGGGTACGGCGCTGCTGATCACGGTCTATTCGTCGTTCCTGCACGCCGGCGAGGCGGACGGACTCTCGACCCCCGCCGCTGGCGAACCCGGTGCGAACTCGGCATTCTTGATCGCCGCCTGCATCGCGCTGATACCGGTCGCGCTGGCGTTCTTCATCCAGAAGCCCGAAGACCAGGAGGACGACGCGCCGCTCATGCAGCACTAGCCCGTACGAGGAAACGTCAGTCCAACTGGCCGGGGCGGTGCGCCGCGCTCAATAACCGCCACTGCGAAGCCGCGTTTTGCTGGGTCCAGAAATCGGCGAAGCGGCCACCAGCATCGAGTAGTTCGTTGATCGTGCCGTCCTCGACGACGCGACCGGATTCCAGGAACACCACGCGATCTGCCGCGCGGATGCTGCTGAGTCGGTGCGCGACAATAACCCGCGTACGCGGCGTCGGGTCGTTGGACAATGCGGCAACCACCGCGGCTTCGTTCTCGTTGTCCAACGCGCTGGTTGCCTCATCGACCAGTAACAGCGGTGCGGGTTTAAGTAGCGCGCGAGCGATCGACACACGCTGACGTTCGCCGCCGGACAGCGATGTCCCCGCCTCGCCGACGCGACTGTCCCATCCGTCGGGCAAGCTAGCGATCATCGGCGTCAACCGGGCGAGTTCTGCGGCGGCCGCTACGGCGTCCGGTGATGCGTCGGGGGCACCGACCAGTACGTTCTGATTGATCGTGCCGTCAAACAGATACGGGTCCTGGAAGACGACGCTGATCAGTTCGCGGCGGGAATCGGAGCTGAGCGTGGCAGCGTCCGCTCCATCGATGAGCACTTGCCCGTCGTTCGGATGCTGCAGTCCCGCGAGCAGCGCGAGCACGGTGCTCTTGCCTGATCCCGACGGGCCGACGATCGCGGTGGTCGTTCCGGGCTCGAATGTCAGGTCGAACTCGCTGAGCACCGGCGGAGAATCGGGGGAGTAGCCGAACTCAACCCCACGTAACTGGACCCGTGGCGCGCCGTTCGTGGCTAGATCGTGTGAGCCGGTTGGCGCCAGC
>JBKEDB010000042.1:0-126342 GCA_047975195.1 Cumulibacter sp.
CGCGTCTCCATCGCGCGGGCGCTGCTCAAACAGGCGCCGATCGTGCTGGTCGACGAGGCCACCTCGGCGCTGGACGCTGAGAACGAAGAGAACATCCAACGCGCGCTGGAACGCCTGCGCGAGACGTCCACCGTCCTGGTGATCGCCCCCAAGTTGAACACCATCCGCAACGCCGATCAGATCGTGGTGCTGAATGCCGACGGACCTGTCGCCCAAGTGGGCACCCACGAGGAACTCGTCGATGTCGACGGGATTTACCAGAGCTTCTGGCGCCAGCGAGAAGATGCCACCGGCTGGGCTTTGGTGTGACCTTGCCTCCAGAAAGTGCCGGAGAACCGACCCCCGATGTCAGCACACTATGCGACAATGAGTCTCAATAGAATGGGCGCTTGGGCTTCCCGTTCGCGTCCCCGGCAGCCCGACGCATTCGTCCCAGCTATCAGTAGAGAGCAGCTATGAACGACATCGACACCGCCAGCCCCGCCGTGTACTGGGAGAGCCAGTACGCTGACCGTCCGCGTCGCTGGTCCGGCCGTGTCAATCCGACCATGGCCAATGTCGTGCAGCCCTTGCCAGTCGGTAGCGCACTGGATCTGGGGTGTGGGGAGGGCGGTGACGCGGTGTGGCTGGCCGAGCAGGGCTGGCGGGTGACGGCGGTCGACATCTCGGCCACCGCCACTGCCCGGGGCGCCCAGGGCGCTGCGTTGAACGGTGTTGGTGACCAGATCACGTGGGTCAGCCATGACCTGTCCACATGGACGACCGGGGAGACGTTCGACTTGGTGACGGCTTCCTTCTTCCACTCGACCGTCGAGTTGCCTCGCACCGAGATCCTGCGCCACGCGGCCGGACAGGTCCGCCCTGGTGGGCATCTGCTGATCGTGTCGCACGTCTTCGAGACCGTCGACGACATTCCACCCTGGGCGATCCGTCACCACGGAACCGAAGACCCCGACGATTCCGAGCTCCAGGCGCGCCTCAGCGTGCTTCGGACGCCGGCCGAAGAGGTCGCCGACCTCGCTCTCGACCCATCGCAGTGGGACATCCTGATCGAAGAGGTTCGGGAACGCGAGGCGACCGGACCCGATAGCGTCGAGACAGCAACCGTCAAGGACGGGGTCGTCCTGATGCGACGACACGGCGAGGGTTCCTGACCATGTCTGAGGACGGATACGACGCCCTGGGCGAGTTCCACGACCTCTTCATGGACTGGGCCTGGGCGCGGTTGCAGCCCTTCCTCGCGCGCTCGTTCGGATCGCTCACCGCCGACGACATCGTGCTGGACATCGGTGCGGGCACCGGGGTCGGCGTGCGTGCCCTCGCGCAGGTCACCGATGCCCAGATCCTCGCCGTCGAGCCTTCGCTGACGATGCGAGCAATACTCACCGCACGAGTATTCGACGATCCCGCGCTCCGGCCGCGCGTCACGATCATCGCGGGAGCAGCTCCAGGGGTGCTCGAACCACTGCCCACTGCATCAGTCTCCGGGTTCGTCGCGGCACACATGCTGGGCCACCTCGACCCCGCCACCCGAGCAACCGTCTTCGCTGAGCTCGCCCGCGTGGTCGCACCGGACGGAATCGGTCTCGTCACCGTCGATCACCCCCGAAACGACGCACCCCCGAGCGTCCCGGAGCAGGTCACCATCGGTGCCCAGACCTACACCGAGGAGAACGTGTGGAAAGGAGACGCTGGCTGGGCGAGCGTCTACACCGTGCGTGACGCCGCAGGTATCACCGTGCGCGAACACCGCTTCGCCGGCACCTGGCAGCCAGTGACAGGCCTCGACCTTGCCGACGAGGCACCTGACTGGCGCACGGACGAACTACATCCCGGCATCGTCGTCCTGCACCGATGACCGGCAGCAATACGCGGTCACCAAGCCAATAACGAGCAGCTCGGGTCACATCGGTTTGAGGTTCTGGTGGAGCCTGCCGACGATCCATTCCAGTCGCCTGGCGCGAGTCTGCTCGGTCTTCGCGTCGAAGTACGCCCTCGCGTAGGTCCGCCTGACCGAGGACGACATCCGCGACCAGTTGGCATACGCCGGCTCATGACCGGCGATGAGCGCATCGAGTTCCTCGTTCTGATCCGAACTCGGTGTCGGGGTGGCAGGGGTGTTCCACGTGCCGTCCGCCTTCGCGTCCATGCCCGCCGGGGTGACGACGCCTTGCTTCACGAGCTTCTGGATCAGTGCACTGTTGCGGGCAGACCATTTGCTTCCCCGGCGTCGCGGGGCGAAGTACTTGACGTAGGCCAGATCGTCGACCCGCTTCATCTGGCCATCGATCCACCCGTGACACAGAGCCTCTTCGAGTGCCTCTGCGGCGCTCAGAGTCCTCGGGCCAGCGCCCTTGCCGAAGACGAGCCATACGCCTTCAGCGTGCTCTCCTTGGCTCGCAAGCCAGGTGCGCATCGCCGCACGGTCCTCGAACACGATCCCGTGCTCACCATACGAAGCCGGGGTTTCCTCGTCCTGCGATCCCACTATCAAGGCCCTCCTTCCGCCGTCTCGTCGTAGGTCGGTAAGACGGTCATCATCGATATTTCACGGTACCGCTCAGATGCTCTGCACGGGCTCGTTTTGGTCGGTCTCAGCGCACTGAGCGTGCCTGCCGTCGGTTCGAGGTGAGAGACCGCGGAGTCCCGTCAGGGTGGCCCCGGCGTACCTGACAGACGCCACGCACGCCACAAAGGCTGCTGATGGCGCGTGTGGAAGGAGCCCCGTGATGACCGACACTCCGAAGTCTGAAGCCAGTGAGACCGTGGACCATGCGACGGCGTTGGCCGCGCATGCCCAGGCTCTCTACAAGTCCAGCCATTTACTCCGTGACCACCCTGAGCAGGTGTACCGCATGCTGGAAGCGATCGAGGACGCGGTGCAGTACCTCGACGACGTCGTCAAGGAGGCCAGCGAGTCGTACAAGAAGCACGCCGCGACAGCGGTCACGATGTTCGGTGACCAGGCCAAGGGCACTCAGAGCGCCGTGTTCGCTGCCGGGTACCTCCGGGCAGCCGTCCACAACGTCCGCTCGCTTCGCGACCTCCTCATGCACGCCACCGCCGAAGCCGATCGGCTCTACTGGCCTCAGCACGACCCGGTCGCCGCCGAGCAACTCCGCGAGCTTCGTGCGCTCCTTGACCAGCGCTCAGGAAACCTCGCCCCCGATCAGCCCACCGCCCCGACCGCATCCCGCCCGCCGCGGGATCCTCGTCAGCCGTAGCCGCTCGCCCCGGGGTTCGCGCAGCCGCCGCTAGCCTTCAAGGCCACGACTCGTTCGCCGCGCCACAGTCCCGCCAACGACCTCCGCCTCGAGCACCTCTCGCGCCATCACCTGGGCGCGCTGGTCGGTGGCTGCGCTCAGGGCGGTCGAGGACAAGTCGTAGCCGCCCCACGGAGAGCCGCCCGGAACATGCCGCGTCCCCAGCGGTGACCGTTCAGTGATGATCGGGGCACCCGGGATCTGCATGTGCGGCGGGTAGTGGACCTCGATCCACTTGCGCGCCAGCTTGGTGAAGCCTTTCTCATCGCGTACCCGGATCTCGAACGGCATCACCGGGAGCTCACGCCATCCGGGAACGGCATGGTCGTGCCACGCCTCGACCGCCTCGCTCTCACCGCCGCAGATGTGATGCCACTGGCAGGGCTCGCAGATCGCCTGGGTCGGACTGACGGTCGGTCCTTCCGTCCCGCGCTCCACTCGCAGCGACGCGGTGAACACCGCGATCGAATGCTCCTCGAAGGCCACCTCATCTCGGCCCCAGGAGTAGCGGTGCCACATGTGGCTGCGGTCGATCGAACCGAAGTGCCCGTTGAGGAGACACCAGTGCTCGAACGCCGCATCCAAGTCGGCCGGCGGGTAGTAGTCGGTGGTGAACCTCAGCGGTGCACCCTCCCACTCACTCAGGTGAGCTCGTGCCTCCTCGCGCTCAAGCTCCACGACATCGAACAGCGCCAACTGGCTCTCACCAAGACCGGACACCTCGCACCTCCTGCCGGATAGGTGCGGCACCACACGGGAGCACAGCCTGGACCGAGTACACGCCGCAGAAGGCCACCCAGCTTCGACGGATCCAATGTGCCGTCGCTGCGCCGGAACCTCGGCAGACGCACGCGGGCCGGAACTGTCGCCACGCAGCGAGGCGAGATCGCCAGCAAGATCACTCCGCTGCCCAACGCCGACCCCGCTGCCCAAACCGCTAGCAGACAGCGCTGACTGGACTCTCCTCTTCGCTCGGCCGGAACCCCCTGGTTCCAGGCTTGATTAGGGCATTTGCTTACGCCGCCACCGCATATGCAGTAGACTGGGGACAACAGAAACGGGTACCCCCCCCATTAGCTTGTTTGGCTCGTCCAGAAACACGATCGGCGGGTCGCCAACCAGACTCATCGCGATATCCAGGCGACGGCGCATCCCGCCGGAATATTCGCCTGCCTTGCGCGAGCGCACCTCACGTAGAGCGAAACGGTCCACGAGCGCGTCGGCGGCCTCGGCGGGGTTCTGAAGGTGGCGCAACTTAGCCATCAACAGCAGGTTCTCGCGACCACTGAGTACCTCGTCTACTGCAGCGAACTGTCCCGTGAGACTGATCGAGGCGCGGACGCCGCTCGGTGCCGTGTCGAGGTCATGTCCGCACACCGTCGCGGTACCGCCGTCCGCGAGGATGAGCGTTGACAGGATCCGGATCAGCGTCGTCTTCCCGGCGCCGTTTGAGCCAAGGAGAGCGAGGACGGAGCCTGTGGGGACGTCGATGTCGAGGTCGCGCAGCACCTCGACATCCCCGAACGACTTGCGTAACCCGTGAACCTGAATCGCGGGTTCGGCCGAGATTGCGCTGCTCATCGCGGCTCGTCTCGTTTCGCGTCCTCAATGTCGCGGACCAGGCGCTGGCGCTCCTTGTCGATCCACTGCTTGCCGCCGTACGCCAAGGCGAAGGTCTCGGCGAAGTCGACCGGGTCATCGCCGAGGACCTCACCCACGGGTGTGTTGTCCGCCGCCGCGCGCTCCAAGAGGTCGGTGAGATCGGAGTGCATCTGTATCAGCGTGTCGCCGTCGGCGACGGCCGCATACATCATGATGTAGCGGTTGAGTGCGACGGCCGGCTGGCGGTATGGCGAGGGTAGTGCCTGGATTCGCGCTTTTGTGTGTCGGTACTGCTTCTTCTGCTCGAGTGGCCCGGTGAGGGTTTCGATCCATTTCGCGACCATGATCATTTTCCTGTCTGACGGGGCGCGTGGGCGCCGGGAGTGCGGAGGAGTTCAATGGCTTCGGCGAGGAAGCTCCAGGTGCGCCAGAACTCGTCCAGATGGGCTTGGCCAGTCGGGTTGAGGGTGTAGACCTTGCGAGGCGGGCCCTTCTCTGACGGCACCTTTTCCACGTCGACCAAGGCCCGCCGCTCGATGCGTACCAGGAGTGCGTACACGGTCCCCTCGGCGATATCGGTGAAGCCCCGATCGCGCAGCCAGCTCGTGATTTCGTATCCGTAGGCGGGCCGGTCGGCCAGCAGTGCGAGGACGATCCCGTCGAGTGTTCCTTTGAGCATCTCGGTCATCTGGCTTGCCACGGGCCTACCTACCTAGCGTCGTTGACTACTGCTATACGGTAACGCTAAGTAGCGGTACCTAGCAACAGTGATTACTGAATTGGCTGATTGCTTCGCTCACACGGGGAATAGCAGGCCCTCAGTACGCGTTGATCCGACCAGATGCCCCCGCCGTCCGGGGGAGTCGCGCACGACCAGGTAGTTGAGAGCAGATAACTCTTGAGCACACATAGCTGAGGTAATCGATAATGCTGAATCCTGACGGTATTTACTCGTACGCCGAAGGCATCGACGCCGCCGAAGTGTCGGCGTCGACCATGCTGGTTGCCCTCGACGGATTCGTCGACGCCGGCCACACCCAGCAACAGGTGGCCGATTACATCCTCGAACACCACGAGAGCCAGTTGGTCGCCAGTTTCGACGTCGACCAGATCGTCGACTACCGCGGACGACGTCCGACGATGGTTTTCGATGCCGACCACTACGCCTCGTACGACGCGCCGAGCATTGAACTGCACCGGGTGACCGATGCCGATGGCACGGCGTTTCTATTGCTACGCGGAGTCGAGCCCGACTATCAATGGGAACGCGTCGCAGCAGCGGTGCTCGGCGTGGTGAAGGAACTGGGTGTCACACTCACGATCACCACGATGCATGGCATCCCGATGGGTGTGCCGCATACTCGCCCGATCGGCGTACTGACCCACGCCACGGACACTTCTCTGGTGGCCGGCACGCCAAGCCCGTTCGGCAAGGTCGTCGTGCCGGCTAGCTTCGATGGACTGCTGGAGTTGCGCCTGCGCGAGGCCGGGCGCGACGCGGTTGGCTTCGCCGTGCACGTGCCGCACTACCTGGCGCAGATGGAACTGCCGATGACCGCTGCTGCTGCGCTTGATCGCGTGGTCGCGGTGAGCGGACTGCGGCTGCGCCGCTCGAAACTGGATGCTTCCGCCGAGGCCGCCCGGGTGGCTATCGAGGAGCAACTGCGCGACAAGGCGGAGATCAAGCCGGTAGTCGCGGCGCTGGAGCAGCAGTATGACGCGTACATGGGGTCGCTGGAGCGTCCCAGCCTGCTGGCCGCTGATGACTCTGAGTTGCCGACCGCTGATGAGATCGGCGCTGAGCTAGAAGCGTTCCTGCGCGGTCAGGGAGAGAGTTAGACCCCTATACGACGAAAGGTCCGCCACCGGTTTTCCGGTGGCGGACCTTTGCCGTTCTGTGGTGGTCTAGACCTCATGGTCGGGGTCTAAACCACCACAGGCGAAGCGTCTAGGCGTTGTCGAGGTTGCCCTTGAGCGTGCTCAACTCGTCGTGCATGGTCGAGGGCAAGCGCTCACCCAACTTGGCGAACCATTCCTCGATCAGCGGGATCTCCGCCTTCCATTCGTCGACCTTGACGGCCGAAGCCTTGGCTAGCTGTTCGGCTGAGATGTCCAGGCCGTCGATGTCCAGCGAACCTTCGGCCGGCACGCGTCCGATCGGGGTGTCCACGGCCTCCGCGGTGCCTTCGATGCGCTCGACGATCCACTTCAGAACGCGGCTGTTCTCGCCGAAGCCCGGCCACAGGAACGAGTTGTCGTCGTCGCGGCGGAACCAGTTGACGTAGAAGACCTTCGGCATCTTCGATGCGTCGGACTTCTTGCCCATCTCGATCCAGTGGTTGATGTAGTCACCGGCGTTGTAGCCGATGAACGGCAGCATCGCCATCGGGTCACGCCGGACGACGCCCACGGCGCCGGTCGCGGCGGCGGTGGTCTCCGAGGAGGTCGTCGCACCCATGAATACGCCGTGCTGCCAGTCGCGGGACTCGGTCACCAACGGAATCGTCGTCTTGCGGCGGCCGCCGAAGATGATCGCCGAGATCGGCACGCCGTTCGGCTCGTTGCGGTACTCCGGCGCGAGAACCGGGCACTGATCGATCGGGGTGCAGAACCGGCTGTTGGGGTGCGAGCTCACCGCGCCCGAAGAGGGCGTCCAGTCGTTGCCGTGCCAATCGATGAGGTGCTCGGGGGCGTCCTTGGTCATCCCCTCCCACCAGACGTCGCCGTCGTCGGTACGCGCGACGTTGGTGAAGATCGAGTTGCCCTTCTCCATCGTGCGCATCGCATTCGGGTTGGTCTCGTACGAGGTACCCGGGGCGACGCCGAAGAAACCGAACTCGGGGTTGACGGCGTACAGGCGACCGTCCGAGCCGAAGCGCAGCCAGGCGATGTCGTCGCCGAGGGTCTCGACCTTCCAGCCCGGAACGGTGGGCTCCAGCATCGCGAGGTTGGTCTTACCGCAGGCCGACGGGAATGCGCCGGTGATGTAGTGGGTCTTGCCCTCGGGCGAGGTCAGCTTCAGGATGAGCATGTGCTCGGCCATCCAGCCCTCGTCGCGGCCCAGCACCGAACCGATGCGCAACGAGAAGCACTTCTTACCGAGGAGGGCGTTGCCGCCGTAGCCCGAACCGTAGGACCAGATTTCGCGGGTCTCCGGGAAGTGGGTGATGTACTTGGTGTCGCTGCAGGGCCACGGCACGTCGGCCTGACCCTCGGCCAGCGGAGCACCCACAGAGTGCAGAGCCTTGACGAACGGGCGCTCGTCACCGAGTGCGTCGAGCACGTTCTGTCCGGTGCGGCACATGATGCGCATCGACAGGACGACGTACTCGGAGTCGGTGATCTCGATGCCGAACTTCGGGTCGTCGGCGTCGATCGGGCCCATGCAGAACGGCACGACGTACATCGTGCGGCCCTTCATCGAGCCGGCGTAGAGACCCCTGAGGATCCCCTTCATCTCGGCCGGATCCATCCAGTTGTTCGTCGGACCGGCATCTTCCTCGTTCTCGGAACAGATGTAGGTGCGGTCCTCGACGCGAGCGACGTCCGTCGGATCGGACATGGCCCAGAACGAGTTCGGGCGCTTCTCCTCGTTCAGACGCACGATCGTGCCAGCCTCGACGAGCTGGTCGGTGATCTGCTTCCACTCCATGTCAGATCCGTCGACCCAGCGGATGGTGTCCGGCTGAGTCATTGCGGCGACCTCGGCGACCCAAGCAAGGAGCTCCTTGTGTTTAGTAGGGGCGTCCTCAACGGTCAGATTGTCCTGCGAAGTCACGTCTTTGTGCTCCTCGGTCTCGGGGTGTCGCCTGATTGTTACACAATATGTCTTGCGCGTTGCGCAGGCATCCTCTAGATGGGCGAGAGTGGTCACAACAGGCGGGGTGCGGTGGAGGGATCGTACTGCGCAGTTAGGGGCCTTGTCATAGACCAGTGTGCGGGGTCACGCGTGCGCGCGCGACGTGTTGTTCGTGTTGCAATTGTGATTAATGGGGTTAGTGGGACGATTGTGGTTATTGGGTCAGGTGCTTACGATGGAATTCCCTGACAGGTCCTGCTCTTCCCCAGCAAGAAGGTCACTATGGTCTCCACGCGTCCCATTTCCCGCCGTTTCGGTGTCCCTCATGTGCGCTGGCCCTCATTGCCCGGCAGCGACCGCCACGGTTCGAGCACTCAGCGTGCGCTGTATGTCATAGGAATCACGCAGGTGACCATCGCTGTGGTCTACGCGTGGTTGGCGATCACGGCGAGTTCGGATTCGTACATTCCCAGCGCCCAGCACCTGTTCTGGATTCCGTTCGCGGTGGCTCTGATGGCCATCGCGATGACCACGATCGGGCTGATGGGCAGCCTGTCGGCGCCGTGGCTTTCGGTCTTGCTCAACCTGCCGCTCGCGCTTACTGCGCTGTATATGGATGGCGCCCTGGGGCCCGTCGTGTTGATCGCTGCGCTGCTGGCCTCGGCTGGATGGCTGGGGTTCAACATGCTGGAAGATTCCGCGCGGCGTAATCCGACACCGGACTTCTAACTCTCTGACGAAGAAGTCCCTGGGGTACGCGGCGCTCGCGCGGTGAATTCTGGTCGCTGACGGTGTCGGCACCGGAACCCCAGGTGGTCCATCACGCGTCGCGCAGGCAGAGGTTGTGGTGCGACGGCACGACAACCTTGCTGTCGATCATCCCGGCACCGCTCCGGAGGAGAAGCTGGTAGTGGCTCCTCCGGGGCTATGGGCAAGGTGCGAGTTAGGTGTTGTTCTCATTCGGGTTGCTGGGGCGGCGCGCCGAACTGGCTGGCCGAGTCGGGCGTCTGGTGCTCGGGCCCGCTCTGCTTCTGAGCCGCCGCTGTGGGACCCTGAGTTGCTGGTGCGGTAGGCGGCCACTGCTGCTGACCGGCGTGGGCAGGGCCGTGCTGTGGTGCTGCCGGCGCTCCGGCCGAGTTCGCGTACGGCGCAGGTGGCGGGAATGCTCCTACGGGTGCGGCCATATCGGCAGACGGCGGCGGAAATCCGCGGGCAGGCGGTGTGGTCGCGCTGTGCGCTTCCGGCTCGTCGTCGGGAGGCAGTGGGGAGTATCTGACCTGCGGGGTCGCCGTGGGTGTCGTGAATGCTCCGGACGTCGGCTGCTGCGCGGCCGCGTACCCCGCGTTGGGGACCGGTTCTTGCGGTGTATTGACGGTCGGCTGCTGAGGGCTCGGGTAGCCGGCACTCGGAGCGGGAGCCGGTGGCTGTTGATTCGTCACCGGACCGGTCGGTTGCGGTGCGTGATGGTGTGAACCGGGGCCAGGTGGCTGGGGCGCTAGGTAGTTCGAAGCGGCCGCGGTCGAGGGTGACGACGGGTACGGGGCGTCGGGTCGACCCGGTTGCGGTGACGGGTAGGTGGCGTCGGGCGCCGGAGGTGGCGAAGTGGGGTGGTTCGGACCGGGGTCAGGGGATGGTGGCTGTTGGTGGCCAGCGCCCTGGTCGGGTGGTGGAGAGTACCAGGTTTGTGGTGTGCTGGCGTGCTCGGCGCCAGGCGCGGGTGCGGGGTAATTCGAGACGGGCGCTGGTGGCCTTGGTGTCGAGTAGTTGCCGTCGGGCTGAGGCGAGGCTGGTGACGGGTAGCCGCCGTCGGGTGCAGATAGTGGTGACGCCTCGCGGTCGTCGCCCTGACTCGGGAGCTGCGGAGCACTGGCGTCCGGGTCCCCGGTGTACTCCGCGGAGGGTCCCGGTTGCGCAGGCCTCGCGGTCGGCACGGCTTCCGCGGCGTCGAGCGGGTAGGCGCCGCCCTCCATCGGTTGCGCCCATGCGGCCGTCGATTGCGCACTCTCGGTCGGCGGTGCTGAAGACTCGGCCGAGAATGACGACTCGGTCGGCGCCTGTTCCGGTACCGGGGTCGTGGACGATGCCTGTGCCTGTGCCTGTGTCTGTGTCTGTGCTGTGGAGGTCTGCGTAGATGGTGCCGGTGCGGATGCGGCTCCGCTTTCGGCGGCTCGACGCTGCGCGAGCCTTGCCGACGCCGCCCTGGCCATGGCAGCCACCGATTGCGGGGCTCGGGGCGTGGCTGGCTTCGCCGCCGCGGGCTGATTCCCTATGGTCGCGTCGTCGGAACCTGATTCGGCAGGCGCGGCCCTCGAGGGCAGGTGCTCCTGGGTGCGAGGCTCGGCCTCATTCCGCGCTACGGAATGCTGGTCGGCGGTGGAATTCTGGCTGGTAGCCGGGGAATTGTCGGATGCCGAGCCTTGGTCCAGAGTCCGCCACATTCGCGGCGTGACTGGCAGCGTGGTGTCTGCGGGAGCCGCGGCAGGGGCCTGGGCCGGAGGCTGCGGTTCGGAACCTGCTGGAGCGGCGCTGGCTGGATCCGGTGCGACGTTCTGTCCGGACGGTCGGCCGTTCGTCTGCGCGGGCTGCGCCCGCGTCGTGACGGTCTGCGGCAGCGCGGCATCGGTATGCGGGGTCTGGGCTTGATCCGGCTGTGCCGGTGCGGCTTGATCCGGCTGCGTGGGTGTGTCATCGCCCTGATCGGGTTGGGGCGATGCGGCGTTGCTTTGAGCGTGTTGGGGTTGGGCGCCCGCGCCGCCTGGAGCGAGCTGAGCGCTCCCATCCTGGCTCTGCGCATCCGGCGCCGCTGTGCCCGGTGCTTCCGAGCCTTCCTGTGGTGGCTTCTGGCGTCGCTGTACGACGGCGTTGCGCAGCCGCGGCAGTAGTTGCTCGATTGTGCTGGCGACTTCGCGCGCGGTGTTGATGTGTTTCGTGATCGCCGCAGCGCGGCGCTCGCGTTCGCCGCGGTCGACCTTCAGCGACTGGTCGATCTGCTTGATGTGACCGTCGAGCGTCTCGATCCGCCGTACCAGCGCGCGGTCCAGTGCCAGTGTCAACTCGTGCTCGGCCTCGATGAAGTACGCCGACGCGTCGGCTTCGAGTCGCGCGCGGGTCTCGCCGAGTGTCTCGTTCAGCCAGATCTTCACTTGATTTCGGTCGGACGCCGTACGTCGCGCCCACACGATCCAGCCTGTGACGCTGACACCCACGGCGACGGCGATCGGCCACGCAATAATCGCCGCGCCGGTCGCGGCGGTCAGCCCGCTGCCGGTGATGCTGGTGATTGAGATGCCCGACATCATGCTGATATTGGTGAGCACCTTCTCGTCGGCGCTGGACTGGCGGCGCGAGGGGCCGCTGGTACTGGCGACCTGACGGGGGCGCTGCAGTGCGGCGTACACCTCGGCCAGCTCGTTCTGCGCGAACATCGACTGCAGCACGGTGCGTGAAACGCCTTGCATTCGGGCCTGTTGTCGGTCGAAGATCTGCATCGAAGACGCACGCAACGCCATATCGAGTTGTGGGCCGATGGCCTTCAGCCGGGCCTTGTCCATCTCCTCGATCTGTCGCCGCCAGAACGCCAAGAACTTGCGGTTCTCGGACTGGATGTCGGCCATCGTGTCGAGTCGTGCCCGCGACAACAGCGAACGCAGCCGCAACTGCCAGGCGCGCGAGTCCGCCTTGCGGGCGGCCATCAGACGGTCGCGGTTCTCCTTGAGCCGATTCGCGTACTCCACGTCCGGCTGACAGGCGCGGCGGCTGTCCTCGAGGCTGGTCATCAATCCGTCGAGTTGCGAGCGCATGGTGCGCAGCAGATTGGCTTCGTGTAACGCCGACGCCTTGATCGCCACCTGCTCCTGCAGGGCTGCCTGCAACTGGGTGATTTGGGATTCCTCGCGCAGCGCGGTGCCCAGGTCGCTGGCCCCCATCAAAGCGGCTTGTTCGAATAGCTTCGATGAGACGGGCATCATCACGCTGTCCGCGAACCGCGGAGCGTGTTCGCGCAGCAAGGCCCGGTTGTCCTCGACGATTTGCCGCCATCCGCGGTAGGCGTCGGTCTTGGTTACCGCAAAAATAACTAGATCGATGTTCTTCGATGCCTTGTCGAGGAACTCGAGTTCGGGTTTGGTGAACGGTGCGGACGCGTCGCACACGAACAGCAGGGCGGTCGCTCGGCCGACGGCGCGCAGAGCGATCTCAGCGTGCGTGGCGTCTAGCCCGCCGACGCCGGGTGTGTCGACGAGATTCAAGTTGCCCAATAACGGCGAGTCGCACTCGACCTCAATCAGCCGTGGTGGCGCATATTCGCCGCGATTGCCGAGATCAGTTGCCCAATCGCGCATCTGATCCAGGGGTACGTCGACGGGTTCTTGCGCGCCCGGCAACAGTGCGCGCGCCGCCGTTTTCGGCCCGCGCCGAAACATGATGTACGTACTCGTGGCGATACGTGAGTCGACGGGGGAGAGCCCCGGCACGTTGATCAGCGCATTCGTCAAACTCGACTTGCCGCGTTTTGCTTCACCGACCACCACGACCGTGGGTTTGTCGGGGCGTCGACCGCGCATGCGCGACAGTCGTCCGGCGACCTCCGGGTCGTGCTCTTCGAGTACCGCCAGGCCGCGATCGGCGGTCTGTCGTGCGAGCTGAGACAGCGTGATTCGTTTGCCCGAGCCCTGTTTACCGGCGGTCATGTCGACGTCGGGCGATCGGTGGTAAATACCGTGACGATCGGGTGCCGTACCAGACGTTCGCCGTCGCGGTACCCGGCTAGTTCGATCTCGGCGATCGTGCCGTGCAGTGCGGCGTCCTCGGAGAACACGGTCGCCGAGGCCTCGTGCTGTTGCGCGTCGAAGCGGTCGCCGACAGCCGGCACGATGAGCTCGATACCGAGTTGTGCCAGGTTGTCGTCCATCCGGGAAGCGACCGCAGCGGATGCGACCCGATCGCGGGCGTACAGCAGCAGAGCGATCATCTTGTCGCGCTCGTCAAGGAGCTGTTCGCGTTCGGACTGCAATTGCACCAGCGCCTCCAGGTGCGGACGCACCTCGGAGTACAGCACGTAATCCTCGCCGTCCTCGTGCGAGTCGGCCGCCGCCTCGACATCCGAATCGGCTGGTGCATCGGCGGTTGCGTCCGCTTCGGCTTGGTCGTCGTAATCGTCGTCGCTTTCCACGGCGCGCTCTCGCAGGGCGAGTTCCAGCACATCCTCGACGTCCTGCTGCGGTGGTGTCTGGTTGTCGGTCATGAAGTGGTCCCTCCTGCGGTGAGGGTTCGTAAATGCTGCCAGAGCATGAAGTACGAACGATGGATCGTATGAGCGATTCGGGATTGAGCGGGGTTCGAGCCAAACGTTGCGAACTCGCGCCATCGCCCGGCCGCCGCCAGCGCGTGCTGCACCAGTTCACTGGCCGTTGCCCCGGGTGCGCCAAGCATCTGGTCGGGCGCGGTTCCGGTCACGAGCATCCGCACCTCGTCGAACATCTCGTCCGGTAAGTCCACCTTCCCGGTGGACACCAATGTCGCTGCCTCAAGTAGCCGCAATTGCTGTGCCTCGGGGTGCTGGTACAGCTCCTCGAGCTCATCGGCCATCGTGTCGCGTACCGGTGGCGGCGAATCGTGGGCGAGTTGTTCGAGCGCTGCCAGCGCGACCGCCGACTTGATGTCGTCCGCGCGCACGCTGAACACGCCCAGGATCACCTTGTTCAGCTCGGGAAATCCGCTGTCCTGTTCGAGCAGATCCCGAATCCGGCCCGTGGTGATCTGCGGGTCGGCCAAGATTGCATCGACGGCGGTGCGGGCGCCGTACACATCGAGCAGGGTCAGCACGCGTTCGCGGCCGGCTACATCGACGGGGATCTCGGGGCGCACGAAGAAATCCGTCGACATGAACAGAACCTGTCGAGTGGACTCGTCCAGCCCGGCGATCTCACGCAACACCTGCGCATCAGCTTCGGTGAAGTTTCCGGTGCGCGCGGATTCCGCCATTAATCCCGCTAAGGGGAGTACCTGCGAGACGGTATGCCGCAGCGTGTAACTGTGATCGCGAGCCAGTTCGGCCGCGGCAGCCATCGGGTCATCGGCCTGCACCATATCGGCCTTGTTCAGGATTGCTAGCGCGTTGATCGGGCTGCTGGTCTGCCCGCTGGAGGTGCGGCGGAATGCGCTGAGCGCGTCCGCGTCGTCGGCCCGGATCGATTGGGTGATGACGTACAAGACTGCTTCTGCCGACGCGATAGCTTGCTGCGAACGTTCGTCCACGGCGCCATGTTCGTCGGGCTCCTCGCTGCCTAGCATCGCCTGGGTGCGGCCCACGCTTTGATCGTGCAGTGACGCGAGGCCGGGGGTGTCGATGATGGTCACGTCGCGCAGCGCGTCATACGTCAGATAGGCATCGACTACGGCGACCTCCTCGGGGTCGCATCCGAGGTCGGCGGGGATCACGCCGTCGCCGTCGTAGGGCAGCGTGAAGACGGTGCCGTCGTTCTTTCGAACCTCGACGCGGTCGACGGTGCCGTACTGGAATCGCGTGACCATCCGCGTGCATTCGCGCACGTCGGTGGCTGATACCCGCCGCCCGATCATCCCATTGACGACAGTCGATTTGCCCGACTTGATCCGGCCGGCGACCGCGAGTTGGAGCGGTCCGCGAAGGCGACTGGTGATCGCGCTGATCTCGCTGGCAGTGGCCGGAGGAACCCGAGATAGCAGTGATTCGGCCATACCGAGGACCAGCGAAGACATGCGGCGCGGCGCGGGAGAGGTCATCGGCGGGCTCCTTTCGGCATCGCTAGAGGTTCGTGAACAGGATGATGAGCAGAATGACGGTGGCTACACCGATCGCGATCCAAATCACCGGTTGCCAATTGGCCGCGTTCTGCGGCGCGCGCGGTGCGGGGTTCGCTGGGCGCGGCGGCGGGTTCGGTGCGCTGGTCGCGACGGTGTTAGGGCGAGGTACGGGGCCCGTTGCTGGACGCTGTGGCCCGGTGGCGGGCCTGAGTGCACCGGTATTGGGGCGCGGCTGCGGTGCGCTCATCGGCGCGGGGTTCGCCGGGCGTTGACCGGTCGCTGGCCGTGGGCCAAGACCTCCGACGTTGGGGCGAGGTCCTGCCTGCTGCCCGGGCATTGGTGGCGCTGCGACGCGCCGAACATTGCCGGGAGGGCCTTGTGGACGCACAGTGCGGATCTGCGGCAGGTCATTCGGGCTGACCCTGCGGGTCGCGTCGAGCGGCGCGCGGCCGGGCAGCGGACCGTTTCCGGAGGGACGTGACTGCGGGCCAGTCAGCGGCGGGATCGATGAGGTCGGGTTTCCGGCCGCCGGTGTGGCGCCCGGCTGTGCCCCCACGTTTAGGTACAGCGCGCCACTGGCTACGGTCGCTTCAGGCTGATCCAGCGTGGCCGGCGTAACACCGAGCCCCTCTTGAATCAGCCGGGCCACCAGCGGTACCCGGGAGGACCCGCCGACGAGGTATACGCCCGACAGTTTGTCGGGCGTCAGATTTGCTTCGCTGATCGTCGTCGACAGCAACTCAACCGATCGCGCGAGGTTCGGTCGGATCAGCTCTTCGAACTCGCTGCGGGTGACGTGTACGTCCTGGAATGGCGGCGGAAACGCGATGTCCGTATGTGGATGCCGCGACAGTGCCTCTTTGCCTTCCTTGATATCGACGGCGAGCGCACGTTGTGCGCGGCGGCTGGCCGTATCGGAGGGACGGTTGAGGCGAGCCCACTCGTCGGGGTCGGTGGACTGCTGCGTCTTGCCAACGTGCTCGAGGATCGCGTGGTCGAAATCCAGTCCACCCAGGTCTGGGAGCCCGGCTTCGGCGATGACCTCGAAACCGTTCTGCGTCTTCTGCACGATGGCCACATCGAACGTGCCGCCGCCGAGGTCGTAGACCGCAAGCGCCTGCCCGGGGGCCATGTTGTGCCCGCCCTGGGTGACGAAGTGGGTGGCCGCGCCGACCGGTTCCGGGATGAGAATCGGTTCGTTGTTCAGTCCGGCCTCACGGCACGCCGCGACGAGCACGTCGCGGCGGGACTTACGCCATCGCGCCGGATGGGTAAGGCGTACGACGTCCGGCCGGGCGCCGTCGAACTGCCGCTCGAACTCCTGTAGGACCCGGCCGAGTACCGCACCGATGGCTTGACGGACGGGGATGACGTCCTCGCCCAACAGCATGTCGCCGTCATCGATACGGCGTTTCGGATTGGGCTCGTACCTGCTCGGGTCGATTCGGGCTTGCCGGTCGGCGTCGCGACCGACGGCGATCGTGCCGTCCTCGGCTAGATAGATGGACGACGGGACCAGCGGGCTTCCGTCGATCGTGAGCATGCGAGGCGCGGCGCCGTCGACGGACACCGCGGCGACGGTGTTCGACGTACCAAAGTCGACCGCTAGAACGCGCATTCTCACCCCTTGCACTCCGCCGCGTCGTCGACCGCTGGGTGTCGCGTGCGGAGGTTGTTAAGTCGTCGTCGTCAGCGTCGGGCGCGTATATCTCGCCCACGCCCATACTGCCATGCAGGCCCCTGCTGTCACTGAACTTCCAGGGGCTCCGACGTAATGGTGCGTCTTGTGGATCCCCGGCGTACCGGGAAGCGCACTACGTGTGACCCAGCGCATGTCGATGAACCGTCGGAGACCGTTGTCTGAAAGAAGTTTGAACTTTGCGCCGTTGGCTAACCTCGATGGTTAGGGTAGTCGGATGCATATCGGTGGCGTCAGCGTAGGGCGCATACCGCGGGAGGACTTGAACTCTTGGTGAGTGAGCAGCCGAGCACGTCAGATTCGAACAGGCCGCAGGACGCGACGAACACCGGCGCCGAATCAGGTACGTCGCGTCAGTTACCGCCCGATCCGTGGCTGGATTCGCCCGAACCCGGAGTGCCCGAGCAATCGACTCCAGTTCCCGTCCGTAATTGGCTTCCGCCGCAGGTGAATCAGCAAGATATTCCAGACCCGTGGACCCCGAAGGTGCCACCGCCGCCGGCGCAGATGCCGAATGTCGCGCCCAGTAATGGTCCTGGGCACTGGGCGCACCAGCAGGTGCCGCCGCCGCGCGATCCCGCGCCGATGCCACGCGCTGTCTCGGATGCCGTGCCGTCGCAGTTCGTCTCGTCGCCGGAGTCCGGTGGCCCCCAGATGCGGCAGCCACATGCGCAGACTGGTCCGCTACCCAGCGGAATGCCCGACACCCAATCGCCGGTTCAACACCCCGGCGCTACACCCGCAGGTCAGACGCCGGCTCGACAGTCCGGTGCCCAGCCGTACGCGCAGCGGGCAAATTACGGTGCGGGCGCGCCGTACGAGATCCCGCGGCTGCCACGTGCGGACGACTCGACAGAGCCCGACAGCCACGCTCGCGAGAGCCAACAGCAGTCGTATTCGCAGGACACCGGGGGTGCAGCTAGGTCGCAGAACATTCAGGCATCACGGCCGGGAGCAAGCGAGGCGCGGCACGATCAGGACCGCCAAGACTCATCGCCTGCAGGTCTCGAACACGAGCAAGGCGCACCCGGTCGGCATGCCGTGCCGACCGGTGAGCCAGCGCCGATAGCGCTCGATGGCATCTCCAGTAATGAATCGTCGCGACCTGCGGTCGGCGACGTGACACCTGCGGCGGGTAGCCCGATGTCGGCTGATCTGGCCCACGGGCCGCAGCCACCGGCGCAGTCGGTACCCGAACAGCCGGCTCACGATCAGCTGCCGCAGGAACAGCCGGCTCAAGATCAGCAGCCGCAGGAACAACCACCACCGGGACCCCCGGCGCCGGGGCAGCCCGCGTGGGAGCAATCGGCGCAGGGGTCAGCGATGTACGAACCCGCGACTCCCGAGCGGACGCAGGCGTGGCACCAGACCTCGCCGCCCGGCAACGCGGTACCCGGCGAGCACGGTCGCGCATTTGCGCCCGATTCCCCCGGTGCAGGTGCTGATCTGCGAACAGTCGCGCAACTCGGTGGACCTGTGTCGCAGCAGGGGCCCACTGTTCAGTCGGGTGCGCGCGCCGCAGCGCAGACTCCGCAGTCGGGCGCGTTCGCCGTTCCGGCGGAGGTGAATGTTGCTGCCATGCCAGCCCAGTTGCAAGGGCAGCAGGCGCCGAACTCGATCATGCCGATCGACTTCAACCATGCCGCGCTCGTTCGCGAGAGCAAGCCCGCGCCGGCCGGCGGATGGCGACGGGTGCTGTACAAGGCGTCTTTCGGCGGGATCAACCTGGGCGCCTCAAAAGAGGAGACCGCGCGCAACGTCCTGCTCGACCGTGTCCGCGCTCCCATCCATGGCTGCCACAAGATCGCGGTCGTCAGCCTCAAGGGCGGCATTGGCAAGACGACGACGACGTCATGCCTGGGACTCACGCTCGCGCAGTACCGCGGCGACCGGGTAGTTGCGCTCGATGCCAACCCCGATGCGGGCACCCTGGCCGAGCGGCTCACCGGTATCACCGACGTATCCGTGCGCACCATGCTCGATCACCTGGACGAGATCTCGTCCTTTACCGATATTTCCCGCTACATGTCGCTGGCCGGGCGGTTGCAGGTGCTCGCCTCCGACCAGGACGCCGAGATCAGCGAGGCGTTCGACGAGCGGCAGTACACCGAAGTCACGGACCTCCTTTCCCGGTACTACAACGTCGTACTTACCGACTCCGGCACCGGAATGCTGCATTCCGCGATGAAAGGCACCTTGGAGCAGGCCAACTCGCTGGTGGTCGTGGGCGCTCCGAGCGTCGACGGTTCCTCGCGCGCGTCAAAAACCCTGGACTGGCTCGTTGCCCACGGTTACGGCCACCTCGTGTCGCAGTCGGTCGCCGTCATCGCCTCGGTCCGGGAGAAATCCGACACGGTCGATATGGAGGTGCTGCGGCGGCATTTCGAGTCGCGGTGCCGCGCGGTCGTCGAGATCCCGTTCGACCCACACCTGGTCGTGGGTGGACGCATCGACACCTCCCGACTCAAATCGGAAACGGAGCAGGCGTTTGTCGAACTCGCGGCCACCGTCGCCGATGGCTTCCACGGCGCTCGCTAGCCAGTTTGTCGTGCAGCCCAGTGCGTGAATTCGGCGCTGACGAGTTCGTTCGCTAGGATAAGTTCTTTAGCGATCCATGATTCGGTGATTTGTGCTTTCGTCATTCGCGCGACCGGCTGTTCGACGTACCCAGAACGTCCGCACCATCATCGCCGTCCTGAGTTTCTGTGGTCTAGCGATCTCCCTGCAGCAGACCTCGCTCGTCCCGGCACTGGCTGATCTACACCACACGCTGGATACCACCCCCGAGAACGCGTCCTGGGTAGTGACGGTGACGCTGTTGACCAGCGCGGTGAGCATGCCGATCATTTCGCGGCTGGCCGATATGTTCGGCAAGCGCAAGATGCTGGTGCTGAGCCTGGCGTTCGTCACGATCGGTTCGATTGTGGGTGCCATCGGTGGATCGTTGTTCATGGTGTTGCTCGGCCGTGGCTTGCAGGGCTTGAGTTTCGCGATCGTGCCAGTTGGCATCAGTGTGATGCGCGATCTGTTGCCCAAAGAACGAATTGGTGCCGCGGTCGGCATGATGAGCGCGACGATGGGAATCGGCGGCGCAATCGGACCGCCGCTGGGTGGGTTCGTGTACAGCAACCTCGGGCTGAACATGGTGTTCGTGCTCAGCGCGGTTGTGGGTGTCATATTGCTGGTGCTGATCCTGCTGGTGGTGGAGGAGTCCACGATTCGGTCGCCCGGACGGGTTGATTACGTTGGGTCGCTGTTGCTGTCGGCTGCCATGCTTGCGCTGCTGCTAGCGATTTCGAAGGGGTCGACCTGGGGCTGGGGCAGCGGCGTGACCATCGGGCTGTTCGTTGCATCCGCAGTGATTCTCGTCGGCTGGATCCCATTCGAGTTGCGTCGCACCGACCCGTTGGTTGACTTGCGCACGATGTCGCGACGCCCGGTCATGCTGACGAATATCGCCACCGTGCTGATCGGTTTCAGCATGTTCGGGCAGATGCTCGGCGCGATGCAGATGCTCACGCTGCCCGAAGGGCCCGGTGCCGGCTTTGGGGTGTCCCCTGCGCAGGCGGGGTTGTTCCTGCTGCCGTCGGGCGTGCTGATGGTCGCGCTCGCGCCGGTCTCGGCGATCATCTCGCACCGTCGTGGTGCGAAGGTCACGCTGATCACCGGTGGGCTGTTGATCGCAGTGGGTTATCTGCTGATGGTCTTCACAGGTCGCTCGCTGGTGTTGTTGCTGATCGCGATCTGCCTGAGTAGTTCGGGTGTCGCGCTGGCGTACGCCGCTCTGCCAACGCTGATCATGCGCGCCGTGCCCGTCACCGAAACGGCGTCCGCGAACGGTCTGAACGCATTGCTGCGCAGTGTCGGGACGTCGTGCTCGTCCGCGGTGGTCGCGATGATTCTGGCCGCCGAGGTGATTGAGGTGGATGGTACTGAGGTACCCACCGACCACGCGTTCCGGCTCATCTTCGCCGCGTCGATGTTCGCGGCTATCGCCGGGACCCTCGTCGCCTTCGCGCTTCCCAAGCACCGCGCTGACCTCAGCGATGAAGCGGCGTTTACGGAGGTCGAGGACCCGGGTGCCGAGTTCGACGCGCCCCAGACGGCTGCCGAGCGTGTGGAGCTCGCCCATCGCCACGACGGCTCGGATGAGGCGCTAGCGGACCGACCTGCCGGCAAGGCCTAGATCTGCCAACTGGGCAGACTTTCGCTCGCGGATGGGCATGCGACTGCCGGCGGTCCGGGCGGGGAAGTGGTGTACCGATTGACTGGCGCCGAAGCCGCAGTCGCCGATGTCTGTGCCGGCGCATGACGGCCGTGATGCGTTAACGCGCGAGTTCGGCGTCTGGGGCGCGTTCGGCGATCAGGTCGGCGGGGTGGTGCGCGGTTCCCTCGGCATCGGCGAACAATAACCGCGCAGGCACCCCGGTCCGTGCATCGACGAACAACGGCGAATGGCTGTCCGGGCGCGCCAGATACTTCCGACCCCAATCGGCGAGCGATGCGATCACGATGCTCAGTGCTCGGCCCGACTCGGTCAATACGTACTCGTCACGCGTCCGCGCTCCTGGCGCCTGATAGGTGCGCCGCTCCATCAGACCCTCAGCAACGACGTGGCGGAGCCGTTTGGTCAAGATGTTGGGCGCGATTCCTAGCGCGTCACGAAACTGTCCGAAGCGCGTTGCCTTGGCGATGAGTGCCTCGCGAACAATCAACACTGTCCACGGGTCATTGAGCACGGTCAATGCCCGAGCGACCGAACATTCCGAGGACTTTCCCAGCACCTTACTCATCGCCTCACGATACGACGCTGACTTGCACAACGCTACGCAGGTTGCTACGTTGCACTCGGCAAGTCAGCGACCGACGGGACACAACTATGACGTCCGATCTCCGCTTCTACTTCGATCCCGTCTGCCCGTTCGCATGGATGACCAGCAAATGGGTGCGGCAGGTCATGAAACAGCGGGACTATCGCACGCAGTGGCGATTCATCTCCCTGCGCCAGGTCAATGCCGATGTCGACTACGGCGCTCACTTTCCCCGTGGGTACGAAGACGGACACACCGCGGGACTTCGCCTGCTGCGCGTGTGCCTTCACGTCCGCACGAAGGAAGGCAACGCCGCCGTCGAGGCGCTCTATGAGGCCCTTGGCAACAAGATCTTCGAATCGGCTCCGCTCTCGCAGAGCATCGCAGGCGGCGGCGATGAGCGCGGCACGATTGCCTTCGCCGAGGAGGCGTTGAGCGCGGTCGGGTTGGCGACGACGTACGCCGCCGCGATCGACGACGACTCGCTCGATCCGCTGATTCAGGTGGAGACTGACGAGGCGCTCGCTGCGGCCGGTAAGGATGTGGGCACCCCGATCATTCATGTCGACCCGCCGCATGGCGTCGCCTTCTTCGGACCGGTCATCAGTCGACTGCCCGCGGAGAATGAGGCCGCGCAACTGTGGGACCACGTGGTTGGGCTCGCGCGCTATCAGGGATTCGCCGAGTTGAAACGTAGTTTGCGCGAGCGGCCGCAGTTGCCCGCACTTGGCGTATCCGCCGGAGAAATCGGACCCACCGAAGATTGGTCCGGCGGCAGCCGCCGGACCAAGGACCAACGCGGCTGACCGGAGACTGGCCGCTGGTCACCTCACTGACTAGGCCGCCGCAAGTCGTGTGGATTGGAATCGAAATGCCGCTATCGCCACAGCCGCTAGACAAGCGATACACCGACGTTTTGGGTCGCCGGATGGCCTATGTCGACGTAGGAACGGGTGATCCCATCGTGTTCCTGCACGGAAATCCGACGTCGTCCTACCTCTGGCGAAATGTGATTCCGCATGTGCAGGCCAACGCTCGATGCATCGCGCCGGACTTGATCGGCATGGGCGACTCGGACAAACTCACCGACTCGGGGCCGGACAGCTATCGTTTCGTCGAGCACCGGCGCTACCTCGATGCGCTACTTCGACAACTCGGCGTCACCGAGCGGGTCACGCTCGTCGTCCATGACTGGGGCTCCGCACTCGGGTTCGACTGGGCTAACCGCACCCGCGAGTCCGTACTCGGTATCGCCTATATGGAGGCCATCGTTCGTGAGGTGACCTGGGATGAGTGGCCCGAAGCCGCACGCGGCATCTTTCAGGGGTTCCGATCCGATGCTGGGGAGAAACTCATCCTCGAGAAGAACATCTTCGTTGAGCGCGTGCTGCCATCCTCGATCCTGCGGACGCTGACCGAGGACGAAATGGCCATCTATCGAGCTCCGTTCGCGGAACCAGGCGAGGGTCGGCGTCCCACGTTGACCTGGCCGAGGCAGATCCCCATCGAGGGACAGCCGGAAGACGTCTGCGACATTGTTAACGACTACAGCCTGTGGCTCTCGAGCAGTACCATCCCGAAACTGTTCGTCAACGCCGACCCCGGCTCGATCCTTACCGGAGCGCAACGCGAATTCGCCCGCGCGTGGCCGAATCAGCGCGAGGTTACGGTCGCAGGCGACCATTTCATCCAAGAGGACTCGCCCGACGAGATCGGGCAGGCGTTGTCGGATTGGCACAGTTCCATATCCTGACCGAAGCGTCGTTCGTCTATCCGCCGTGCGGCATCCGGCGAGATGCCCCCGGTGCAGGTATCGTGCGTGAGGTTTCAGTGAGTGGCTCGGAACCTTGTTGCGGCGTTGCACGCTGCAGTGATGACCACATCTATCGGAGGTGACGGAAATGGGCAAGTTCAACCAGATTCTGCGTAAGGCGCAGCAGTTTGCCGAGAAGAATCCCGACAAGATTTCGAAGGTCGCCGACAAGGCCGGCTCGTTCGTCAACAAGCAGACCAAAGGTAAGTACGCCGACAAGGTGGACGGCGTACTGAACAAGGTGGACTCGTTCACCGGCAATGAGCGCGATCGCGGCCCCCAGCCCGGCGCGGCTGGAACGGGTTCCGCAGCGGGCAGCGCTGACGGCCCTCGCGCCGACGGGCCAAGCGCGGGGCCGGACGGCGGTTGGCAGGTCGATCGTGAATCCGACAACGGTGACGGTTCGCGCGACGGTCGAGGCACTCCGGCGTAGTCGCCTCGTACGTCGCGATTGAAGCACCTCGCCCGGTGCACTAGCCATCGTTGCTCGTGACGGATATGAATGGGGCAACCTAAAACGTCGGCTTGAAAGGTAATTGCATGTCGGACGATCAACAGAAGGTCCTCACCGAGCGGCGCGGGTCGGTGCTCGTCATCACGCTGAACAACCCGGAGAGGTTGAACAGTTGGAGCGGCCCGATGGGCGCGCAATACTTCAAGGCGCTCGATGCTGCCGCTGCCGATCCCGAGATCCGCGCCGTCGTCCTGACCGGCGCGGGTAAGGGCTTCTGCGCCGGTGCCGATATGGGACACCTCGAAGAGGTCGGCGAGGCCGGTGAGACCGACGTCAATGCCGAGCGACCGATTACCTACCCGTTGTCATTTCCGAAGCCGCTGATCGTCGCGATCAACGGTGCAGCGGCCGGCATGGGTCTGGTGCAGTCGACGATGGGCGACGTCCGCTTCGCAGAGCCGGGCGTGAAAATGACGACTGCGTTCGCCAAGCTGGGCCTGATCGCCGAGCACGGCGTGTCGTGGTTGCTGCCGCGGATCGTGGGGACCAGTCACGCGCTGGACCTGTTGATGTCCTCGCGGGTCATCACCAGCGACCGTGCGTACGAGATGGGGCTGGTGAACTTCATCTCGGCGCCGGGCAACGTCGTCGATGAGGCGGTCGCCTACGCACAGCAACTCGCTGACAGCGTGTCGCCGCGGGCGATTGCCGTGATGAAGAAGCAGGTCTATGACCACTTCGATAAGGACTTCGCGGCATCGTTCGAGGAGTCGAACACGCTCATGAACGAAGCGATCGCGACAGGCGAGATCGTCGAAGGTGTGGCCGCGTTCAATGAACGGCGCGCACCGAAGTTCACCGGCCTCTCGGCCTAATCTCGGGGCGTGGCACCGGCGGCCAGCAACGCGATCAGCGGCTGGTTGCCGGTGCGGTGAACGGACTCGCCTATGTCCAGCGAGGTGCTCGCTTCTCCACGAATGCAGCAATCGCCTCTTTGCTGTCGGCACTGGCGAACGTCGTACACAGGGCCTCAATCTGATTTTCTACCGAGCGGCGGTAGTCGAGGTCGTTCTGTCGGACGAACGCGCTGCGCGCCAGGTTCATCAACTGTGGTGACTTCCCGGCCATCAGCCGCCCGAGGTCGAGTGCCTTCTCCAATAGTCGATCGCTGGGTACGGCGTAGTTGATCAGGCCCATCCGCTCAGCTTCGGCGGCACTGATCGGCTCTCCGCCGACCAGCAGTTCGAATGCCTTGGCGCGACCGATGATCTGCGGCAGATGCGCATTATGGATCGCGGCGATAAAACCGACGTTGATCTCTGGATAACCAAGGGTGGCCTCCTGCGCGGCGACCACCATGTCGCACGTGATGGAAAGCGTGATCCCCGCCCCGCGGGCTGGCGCATTCACGGCCGCGATGGTCGGCTTGGAGAGGTGATACTGGACGTCCATGGTGCCGATATAGAGCTTGCGGATGAATGCCCGCATGTCGAGCACGTCTGCGCTCAAGGCCCACTTGAGGTCCATCCCGCCGCAGAACACCTTCTCCACGCCGCTGGTCACGATGATCGCCCCGACGCCTGGATCGGCATCCGCACGCCGATACGCATCGTGCAGCGCGTCGAGCATCCGATCGTCGAGGGCGTTGACCGGCGCTTTCTGCATCCGTAGCACCGCGACGCGGTCGATGATGTCGTAGCCGATCAGTTCGGTCTCGCTCACTGTGTCGGTCTCGCTCTCGTATGGATCTGGGTTGGCAGCGGCTAAACGCTATCGGGTGCGACGTCCGTTGTGCCGGGGGCGGGTGGGTCGGACCGCGAAACTAATGTATGGTGCCCCCGAATAGCGGCGATGGTCCGCGCCGTAGAATCGCCTAATGGATTTTCGTCGCATCACCGGCATGCCGCCGTACGTCTTCACCATCATTGACTCACTCAAGGTAGAAGCGCGTCGAGCCGGGATCGACATCATCGACCTCGGCTTCGGAAACCCTGACCTGCCCTCTCCAGAGATCGCCGTGGAGAAGCTGGCCGAGGCCGCGCACAACTCTCGCAACCACCGCTACTCCAGTTCGCGGGGTCTGCCGAACCTGCGCAAGGGGTTTGCTGATCTCTACAAACGGCGCTTCAACGTCGATCTGGACCCCGAGACAGAGGTCATTTCGACGATCGGCGCGAAGGAGGGCTTCAGCCACCTGATGTGGGTGTTGCTCGAACCCGGAGATGCGGCGCTCGTACCTGCGCCGTCCTATCCGATTCATATTTGGGGTCCGTTGTTCGCCGGAGCCTCGGTTCGTGAGATCGCGATGGGCACGAACGAAGATCTGTTCGGAAACATCGTTGAGTCCTACGAATACTCGTGGCCGAAGCCGCGGGTGATCGTGCTGTCGTTCCCGCATAACCCGACGACGGCGACTGTTGAACTCGAGTTCTTCCAGCGAGTCGTCGATTTTGCTCGCGAACGCGACATCATCGTCGTACACGATAATGCGTACGCCGACCTCGGCTTCGACGGCTGGAACCCGCCGTCGATCCTGCAGGCCGATGGCGCAAAGGAATGCGCCGTCGAACTGTATTCAATGACCAAGTCGTTCTCGATGGCCGGCTGGCGAATGGCGTTCCTGGCTGGCAACAAAGATGTTGTCGGGGCTTTGGCGAAACTGAAGTCGTACTTGGACTACGGCACCTTCCAGCCGATCCAGATCGCGGCTACCGTGACGTTGCAAGAACAGCCGGACTATCCGACCGAAGTGCAGCCGGTGTACCAGTCCCGGCGCGACGCGCTGGTGAAGGGTTTGAACGACATCGGCTGGGAAGTTGAGGCGCCGCGCGGCACGATGTTCTTGTGGGCGCCGATTCCCGAGCAATATAAAGAAATGGGCTCGGTCGAGTTCGCGTCCATGCTGGTCAAGGAAGCGCACGTCGCCGTGTCGCCTGGGGTCGGGTTCGGGCCGGGCGGTGAAGGGCACGTTCGATTTGCGCTGATTGAGAATGAGGCGCGTATTCGTCAGGGGATGCGTGGATTGAGACGCGCGCTGCCCAAACTCGGCTAGCTGAGGTTCTGCTCTCGGTCGGGCGTGTGCCTCTTGCCCTCGCGCCGACTCGATCCTCTCGCACCTGTATAGGTGCGTAATTTCAGGCACAGACCACAGATGGGCTGCTACCGCCGGTGGCGGGAACAGCCCATCTGTCGATCTCGCTGTGCTGCTACGCGCCGACGGTCTGGTTCGCCGGAGCGTGCTTGACGTCGTCGTCGGTGAGTTCGCGCGTGTAGCAAGCGAACTCGAGCAGGATGCCGTCAGGATCCTGGAAGTACAGCGAACGCACGAATACGCCCGGATGCATTTCTTGGGCAACCGTCGACTCACTGTCGTCGTGGTTGAGGATCACGCCGGTGTTGACGCCGGCCGCGATGAGCTTCTCGCGGTACTCGTCGAACTTGTCCAGCGGAATGGTGAAGGCGACGTGGTTCATCGAACCCACCGCACTGGTGAGGTCTCCGCCACCGGGCATTCCCGCGGCAGCGGCGATACCGGGCGCGGGGGCTGGCGCGTCGGGGAACCAGAAGAAGGCCAGGTGATTACCGCCGCCGATGTCGAAGAAGAAGTGCTGACCGCCGCCGCCGGGGAGCTCGACGGTCTTAATCAGCGGGAAGCCAAGCACATCCTCGTAGAACTCGACAGTCTTTTCCATGTTGGAGCAGACGAGTGCCAGGTGGTTGATTCCGGACACTGCGAACGGTGGGGTTTTCTTCTCAGACACGGTGGCCTCCAAAAGGCGGCGGATAGGTTCAGGTGTGGAGTCGTGGCACCACGGATCGTGGCGCGCGCCAGTAGATCAACTGTTACATATCCTCGCCGTGCCCGCAAGGTGTTGTGTACATATCGACGCCAGCTAGCGTCGATTTCGCGCGAATATGGCAAATGCAGTTGTTGATTGTGTACAAAATGATCTAGGCTTCGGTCATCGGAGCCGCGGGTGTTCAACCTCCCCAAAGGGTCCGGCCTACCTCTCTCGCCGAGCAGCACCTGCGTCGGCGATCGTCGTGACACCCAGATTGGACCGCTATGAAGTCGAAGATCCACGCCGGAATCGCCGGTGCCTGTCTCACCCTGCTGGTGGCAGCGTGCGGCGACGCGCCGCAGTCGAACACGAAGTCCTCCGGCCCGGCGACAAGCGAGATACCGACGTCCATCGACCTAGCGGGCGACGTTGATCCGGCCGGAAATTTCCGGTGGGCCACTATCGCGTTCCCGGCGAGTTGGGACCCTACGAAGAGCCTCAGTGGCGGAGACATGCCGATCTATCGCCCGGTCTACGACCGGCTGCTGGACCTGGACCGGACAGGTCAACTGCAACCGATGCTCGCGACCGAATGGGACGTCGCCGAGGACAACTCCTCCGTGACGCTCACGCTGCAGGACGGGCTGACGTTCACCGACGGCACGCCGTTCGATGCCGAAGCAGTGAAGTTCAACCTGGAGCGCAACGCCGCCGAGGGCAGCCTGTTGGCAGCAGAGTCGTCGGCGTTCTCCTCGGCCGAGGTCATCGACAAGACAACGATCAAGATCGACGTCTCCTATGGTCTGGGCGCGTACATGACAGCTCTTGGGGTCCGCTCCGGAATCATGGTGTCGCCTACCGCAGCCAAAGCAGGCAAGCTTGACCAAGAGCCAGTTGGGATCGGCGCGTATACGCTGACGGACTTCACCCCGGGTGACACGGCCGAGTATGAGAAGACCGCCGACTACTGGGATCCCTCCGCGCAGAACGTCGCGACCATGACCTACCGGGTGATGCTGGACGATCAGACCCGCTACAACGCATTGAAGAGTGGTGAGCTCGACGGGATCTACCTGCAGCCGGGGCAGATCGACCAAGCGATCGAGGATGACTTCAACGTCGTCTCCAGTGAGGCGAACAACTTCCTCTACATCGCCGTGAACGCAGAAAAGACACCGTTCGACCAGGAGAGTGCGAGACTGGCGATCCAGTACGCGCTCGACCGGGAGGAGATCGCCCAGGGCCTCTTCGAAGGACACTGCACGCCCAGCATCCAGCCGTTCCCCTCGACGTCCGTTGGCTACAGCGACGAGATTGGCGATGGACTGGACATCTATCCTCACGATGCCGAGAAGGCCAAAGAACTGCTCGCCGACAGCGGCGTCGAGGGCGAGATCGAACTGCAGTTGATGACCCCCAACATCACGATGTTCACTCAGCTCTCTGAGGTCGTGCAGGCGCAACTCGCCGAGGTCGGTATCAAGGCCAGCGTGAAGCCTGTGCCCTCAGCGGAGTTGAGCCAGAACTTCTCCGTCGATCAGACGGTGGAGCTAGCAACGTTGCCGTACGTCGGCACCCCTGACCCGAATGGTGCGATGGCGTACTTCTCGCCGGGACACCCGTACAACATCGGGCAGGCTGCTTCGCAGGAGACAGTCGACCTAGCCATGGCGGCGGCGAGTCCGGTCGATCCGGACGAGCGCAAGAACCTCTATGCCGAGGTGGCCCAAAGCCTGCTGGATCAGCAGAGCCAGATCATCCCCATTTGTCTGCTACACCTGGGATCGGCGTACTCGACGAACGTCTCGAACGTTGAGCAGCCCGCCTTCGACGCGCCGACGCAGCGTGGCGTCGCGATCTCGGAATAGGCGATGACGGCAGTCGATACTGGTCTGTTTGTTCTGCGGCTCGTCGTCGGTGCACTGCTGATCGGCCACGCGTTGCAGAAGGCGACGGGAGCGTTCGGCGGTGACGGATACGCATCGATGGCCGCGCTATTCGACCGGCTCGGGTTCCGGCCCGGCCAGATCACCGTGACGATCGCGATCACGGCCGAACTTGGCGGCGGAGCGTTGCTGGTGCTGGGCTTGTTCACCCCGCTTGCGGCCGCGGCACTGGCCGGCACGCTCATAGTCGCGGCATCCGTGCACTGGCCGAATGGTGTGTGGGGATCAAAGGGTGGGTATGAATTGCCAGGCGCCCTCGCCGCCGCGGCAGTAGCGCTGGCGCTCATCGGTCCTGGGCGATTCGCGCTTGACCATGCACTGGGTATCTATCCGGCGGAGTGGGTGCGCTGGAGCGCGGCAGCGGTTGGGATCGCTGCCGGGCTGGGATTCGTAGCGGCCAAGCCGCTGATGATGCGACTTGGTTCGAGTGAGGCAGGTCCCAAGGCGCGATAAATCCTCGCTTCCGGCTACGTTCTTTACAATGATTTCGAACAGCTCTACCTGGAGACCTTGAATGTCTGACTTCCTTGACCGTCGCCCACCTAGCCGGGCCGACTTCCGCAAACGAGTGCAAGAGGGCACGGTCATCCTCCCCGGTGCATACGACGCACTAAGTGCGCGATTGATCGAATCCGCTGGGTTCGATGGCTGCTACGTATCCGGATTCGGTGTAGCGGCGGGCCTGCTAGGCCGACCCGACGTTGGTTTGGTCACCGGTACTGAGATGGTCGATACGGTCCGCCGGGTTTGTCAGTCGACCTCGCAGCCGGTAATCGCCGATGCCGATACCGGCTTCGGCAATGAGATCAACGTCGTGCGCACCGTCAAGGACTACGAGCAGGCGGGCGTCGCCGGTGTGCAGCTTGAGGATCAGGTATACCCGAAGCGTTGCGGGCATATGGCTGGCAAAGAGGTTATCGCGCGCGACGACGCGGTCGCGAAAATCCGGGCCGCGGTCGCCGCGCGTACCGACCCCGATCTGCTGATCGTCGCGCGCACTGACGCGATCGCGGTCAACGGTGTCGACGATGCGATCGAGCGAGCGAAGGCGTTCGCGGACGCCGGGGCCGACGTCCTGTTCGTGGAGGCGCCCAAGACCCAGGCCGATATCGAACTCGTGGCGTCGCGGCTACACGGTTATCCATTGGTGTTCAACTGGGTCGAGGGTGGTAAGACCGAGGTGCTCAGCACGGAACTCGTGCGCGATCTCGGATACAACGTAGTGATATTCCCGATCAGCACGATGCTGACCGCCACGTACGCCATGCGCGCCATGCTCGATTCACTTCGGGGCACGGGGTCAACGAATTCGTCGCTGCCACAGATGGAGACATTCGACGGAGTCACGGATCTGTTGGGTCTCGGACGAATCCGTGATCTGGAGGCCGAGTTTCACCAGTAATGCGCAACGGTTTGTGCCGACCGGCACGACAGTCATGAGGAAAGAGGAACGCAATGCCACGCTTGCAGCAGGTTCGTCGTAGTGAGTCGGATGCGCCGATTGTTCAGCGCATGTACGACCAGCTTTTTGGTGCAGGAGTCGATCCGGTCGATACTCCTGGAACGGCAACGGGGACGCCCGGTGACTGGTGGACAGTATTCGCGCTCGCGCCCGACGTACTCGAGCATGCGGTGCACGGTTTCCGCCTGTACGCGAACCCTGAGCGCACGCTCTCTCCGGTGCTGCGCGAGTTGGGCCAGACGCGGGCCGGGTGGCTGCGCGGTAGTCAGTTCGTCTTCTCGCAGCACTGTAAGTCATGCCGCAAGTTGGGAATGTCTGAGTCGAAGATCGCGGCGATTCCCGCATGGCAAACTTCGGACGAATTCAGTGACCAGGAGCGGGCGGTGCTGGCCTACACCGATGCCCTGGTAGCCGACGGTGGCCGGGTGGCGGACGGCCTGTTCGACGCGCTGAAGAGGTTCCTGAGCGACAAAGAGATACTCGAGTTCACTTATATCACCGCTATGTATGACATGCATGCCGTCATTGCGCGGGCGCTGCGTCTCGAATTCGACGATCGAGAGGAGCCTATCGTCGAGGTTGCCGCGCCTGAAGGTCATGACGCGACCGATATCGGCGCAGCCACGTCATAACGTCGTTCGGGCTCTGGTAGGCGCGTGACTGTTGGCTATTGTTGATCCGGTACGACCAATCAGCGCAATCGCGTCTTGCCCGAGGCGTATTGAGGACGTGAATGAACCAGGCCCGCGATGCATACGACCGGATCCGTGACGCGATCGTCGAGGGGCGCCTCGCACCATCCGACCGGCTCATTGAGCAGCGGCTCGCTGCCGAGCTGAACCTCTCGCGTACCCCGATTCGCGAGGCGCTGCGCCGACTACAGGCCGAAGGACTCGTGATCAGCGAGGCTAACCGCGGAGCGATCGTGCGGCCGGTCTCTGAGGAGGAGATCCTCGACTATTACGAGATGCGGTGTCGGTTGGAGGCATACGCGAGCGAGTTAGCGGCAGAGCGTATCGAGCCGGATCAACTCGAACTGCTGCGATCGGACGCCATGGAGTTTGAGCGCATTGTCGAACACAGCGACGCCACCACCGAATCAATCCGGCTGGTTAACGCGGCCAATAAGCAGTTGCATGGGCGGATCGTAGAAGCGGCACGGCATCCGAGACTCGCGCAGTTGCTGAATCAGGCTGTCGACGCGCCGTTGGTCTTTACGGCCTTTCGCCGCTATCAGATTGACGAACGGCGTCGGTCCGCCCAGTTCCATTACATGATTACCGAGGCCATCGCGAATCGCGAAGGCCGGCGGGCCGGAAACCTGATGGCTGAGCACATCATGCAGGGTCGCGACGCCCTCCTGGAGCACCTCGCCGTCGCCGAAAAGTAGCCGCCGACTGGCAAGCCGCTGGCTTTGGTCCGAGAATCGCGCGTTATCGCGGCGGTAGTCAAGCACGTTCACTCAGATCACAAAACGTGTGCCTTCAACGCAACTGTGCGACGACACACGTGATCGCGACGAGTTGTAGTGAGGCTGGCCGGAAGGCCAATTGCACACCGGGGGTCCGACGTTGGCGGGTGCACCGGTGATCGACCTGCGTGATACCGAATGGGATCGCACTGTCGGCGTGCGGTGAAGCGTCGCTAGTCGGCGATCATTTCCGGGCCGACTGGCAGGGGAATGGGGCGTTTGGGTGTTCGTCCGTCGCCCATCGAGATTCCCTGGCGATGGCGCTTCGCGTGCGGCAGCAGGAACTCGCGAAGCCAGGTGCGGTCCTCCCGAAGACGCTGACGTATACCCACCGGAGCGGACGGCGGCAGATTGTCGCTGAAGGACTCGTCAAAACCGGGGACGCCGAGGGCGAATGCCAGACCGCGAGCGATGATGGCGTGCCCCTGGCTGGTCGCGTGCAGCCGGTCGGCGTGCCACAACCGAGCGTCAACGCTGACGTCGTAACGCGGCAGATCGAGCACACGAACGCCGTACCGTTCGGCTTCGGTGCGGGTGATGTCGTTGAGTTCGGATACACTGCGACGCAGGGGGCGAACCAGCCAGTTCACCGCCGAGGGGTCGGGCATGGTGAAGGTGACGACGTCCGCGCCGGAGTCGCGCGCCTTTCGGAACAGGTAGGAGACATGTCCGCGCGCGGCGTGCTTGTTCCAGGACAGCCCAGAAGCGTCGTTGACGCCGGCGACAATCGACATCACATCGGGCCGCATCTCGAGTGCGACCGGAAGTTGCGTACGGACATCGGCGAGTTTGTTTCCCCGGATAGCGAGGTTTGCGTAGTCCAGTGGCGCATCCTGGGCCTGTGCGAGGTGAACCGCAAGCCGGTCCGCCCAGCCCCGATACGAACCGCGCTCGCTGGCGTGGCTCGGTGAGAGCGTATGCCCGCTGTCGGCGTACAAGTCGGCGTGGGGCGGGTACGCATCTTCAAGGCCTTCGGTGGTGGAATCCCCAATCGCGACATATCGCCGGTAAGTCATACCGGGGAGTTTACGACCGCCAGACGGCGATGGCCGCGCCGACCAAATATGTCAGCGAGCGGTCGCGCTCACCGTACTGCAGGTGGTAGGCACGGTGCATGGAGATTTCCTGCGCCCTCGCCACCAGTATGAGCACACCCGAACATGCCCGGATTGCGGAGGAATTGGGATACCTGCGCGCGTGGGCCTACGACTCGCCCCCGCTGTACCCCGACGTGTGGGCGATGCTCGCGCTCGCTGCCGAACGGACATCGCGGATCGGACTCGGCCCGGGCGTTCTGGTGCCCAGCCTGCGGCACCCGATGACCAGTGCCGCCGCGATTGCGATGCTGCACGAGATGGCGCCCGGTCGGGTGTGTGTCGGCGTTGGGGCTGGGTTCACCGGACGTCGCGCCTTAGGCCAAAAGCCGCTGCGATTCAAGGAGGTCGAGAACTACGTCCGAGCGCTGCGGGGGCTGCTCGCGGGCGAGACTGTCGAATGGGAAGGCGCCCCGATCAGAATGCTGCACGGTGACGGGTTCGGGGCCGCGCGGCCGATCGACGTGCCGATCCTGATCGGTGCCGGAGGTCCGGTGGGCGCGAAGGTGGCGATGGCAGTTGGCGACGGAACGTTCGCTGCGCGCAGGCCGAACCCGCACGTGACGGGCTGGCAGGCACTGCTGTTGTACGGGACCGTGCTGGAGGACGGTGAGGACCTATCCTCCCCACGCGTCGCTGAGGCCGCCGCGCACGGTATAGCGGTCCGGCTGCACAGCCTGTACGAGGCAGGCGGCGCCGACGCCGTCCGCGACCAACCAGGCGGCGCCCAATGGCTGCAGAGTATCGAGGCATTACCTGCTGGCCAACGCCACCTCGCGGTGCATGAGGGGCACCTGGTCAACATGAACGAGCACGATCGCAAGGCATACGACGAGTCGTTCAGCGAGATCAAACGGCTGACCCTGACCGGAACCCCGAGCGAATTACGTGAGCGGATCGCCGAACTCGAAGAGCGTGGCGCAACCGAGGTCGTGTTTCAACCCGCAGGTTCGAATATCGCTGGTGAACTCGAACGTTTCATCGCTGCGGTCGGCTAGTGGTGTCGCTGTTTCACCGCTGACGGAGATCGTGTTGGCGGTTGGGCCGCGTCGCCGTACGGTCGAGAAGAAGCGCATCGAGATGACGGGGGCACACATGCTGGAACAGGTAGCGGACGGATTCACCTTCCTGGAAGGACCGCGCTGGCACGACGGAAAACTGTTCGTTTCGGACTTCTACACCGGCAGGGTCATCACGGTCTCCGACGACGGTGCCCTCGAGGAGGTCGTCAAACTCGATGACCGGCCTTCGGGCATGGGCTGGGCGCCGGACGGATCGATGCTGCTAGTGTCGATGACCGAGAAGAAACTGCTGCGGGTTCGCGATCAGGAGGTCAGTGTGCACGCGGACCTGTCGTCGCTGGCCTCGGGCTTCCTCAACGACATGGTCGTGGACGCCGAGGGCCGCGCGTATGTCGGTCACTTCGGGTTCAACCTGTTCGAACGCGAGGATTACCGCACAGCGTCGGTGATCGTGGTGCACCCAGACGGTTCGGCGCAAACCGGTGCCGAGGACATGCACTTTCCGAATGGGTCGATGATCACGCCCGACGGCAGCACGCTCATCGTCAACGAGAGTTACGGCAACCGGATATCGAAATTCGAGATCATGCCGGACGGCATGCTCGGAGCGCGCCAGGACTTCGCGATGTTCGGTGACGCGCCCACCACGAGCGATCTTTCGCAGTTGCAGCGGGTGCGTAAGGCTGCCCCGGATGGTGGGTGCTTGGACGCCGAGGGAGCGGTGTGGTTTGCCGATGCGGCCGGATCGCGCCTGGTGCGGGTCGCTGAGGGGGGCGAGCTATTACAGGAGATTGCGTGGGGCGGCGGTGGGCTGTTCGCGTGCATGCTCGGCGGTGCGGACGGCCGCACCCTGTATGCCTGCGGTGCCCCGGACTCGAACGCGCGCAAGCGTGCGGCCGAGAAGGCCGCCGTTCTGCTGTCGGTTCGTGTGGACGTACCGCACGCTGGCCGACCGTAGTCATCCTGGCCGACCGTAGTCATCGACCCGGTCGATGACAGGACCCGGAATGCGACTGCGGCGCGGCCCCAACGTGGGGACGCGCCGCAGTTGTTCGCGCTGTGGGGCTACGTGGTGGGAACTTGGCGAACGGCGCCGGTGGACGCCGACGTGGCCATCGCTGCATACGCCTGCAGCGCCCTGCTCACCACGCGGTCACGATTGACCGGCTGCCACGGACGTTCGGAAGCATCCATCTTCCCGCGACGCTCGGCCAGTACCGCATCGCTGACGTTGACGCGGATCAGTCGCTCGTGGACGTCGATCTCGATCTCGTCGCCGTCCTCGACCAAACCGATCGTTCCGCCGGCAGCGGCCTCGGGGGATAGGTGCCCGACTGAGATGCCTGACGATCCGCCGGAGAACCGGCCGTCGGTGATTAGCGCGCAGACCTTGCCCAGCCCCAGGCCCTTGATGAACGAGGTCGGATGCAGCATTTCCTGCATACCCGGGCCACCGGACGGCCCTTCGTAGCGCACGACGACGACGTGTCCGGCTTGTACGCGCTTGCTCAGGATCGCCTCGACGGCAGCCTCCTGCGATTCCACCACCAGGGCGGTACCGACGAAGTGGAATAGTTCCTCGTCGATACCTGCGGTCTTGATGACCGCGCCTTCCTCCGCCAGGTTGCCGTAGAGCACGGCGAGGCCACCATCGACGGTGTAGGCGTGTTCCAGATCCCGGATGCACCCTTCGGCTGCATCGGTGTCCAGCGAGTCCCAGCGGTTCTGGGTCGAGAACGCTTCAGTGGTGCGGACGCCGCCCGGCGCTGCGTGGAACAACTCCAGAGCGGTGTCGGTAGCCTTGCCGCCACGCACATCCCAGTCGTCCAGCCAGCCCTGCAAGTCCGGCGAGTGCACCGAGTGCACGTCAGTGTGCAGCAGGTCGGCGCGGTTCAACTCGCCGAGCAGTGCGGGGATTCCGCCCGCACGGTGAACGTCCTCCATGTGGTAGCTCGGGTGATTCGGCGCGACCTTCGACAGGCACGGAACCGAGCGTGACAACTTGTCGATCGCCGGAAGCTGGAAGTCGATCTCACCTTCGAGCGCCGCAGCCAGAATGTGCAGCACGGTGTTGGTGGAGCCGCCCATCGCGACGTCGAGGGCCATCGCGTTGTAGAACGCCTTCTCGTTCGCGATGTTGCGCGGCAGCACCGATTCATCGTCATTGTCGTAATACCGCTTGCACATATCGACGATCGTCGTACCGGCATTCAAGAACAGGTCCTTGCGGGCGGCGTGGGTCGCTAGCGTGGAACCGTTGCCCGGCAACGAAAGCCCGAGCGCCTCGGTCAAGCAGTTCATCGAGTTCGCGGTGAACATGCCGGAGCACGATCCGCACGTCGGACAGGCCGAACGTTCGACTGCGCTCAGGCCGTCATCGCTGACGTCCTCGGCGGCGGAGGCGTTGATGGCGGTGATCAGATTCGTCGGGGTGCTGGCGACACCGTTCACGATGACGGCCTTGCCGGCTTCCATCGGTCCGCCCGAGACGAAGATCGCCGGGATGTTCAGCCGCAACGCGGCCATCAACATACCGGGGGTGATCTTGTCGCAGTTGCTGATGCACACGAGGGCATCAGCGGTGTGGGCGTTAGCCATGTACTCGACCGAATCGGCGATGAGTTCACGGCTGGGCAGCGAGTAGAGCATTCCGGCGTGGCCCATCGCGATACCGTCGTCTACCGCGATCGTGTTGAATTCCTTCGATACGCCGCCGGCCTCGCGAATCGCGCCGGCGACGAGGTCGCCCATGTCCTTGAGATGGACGTGTCCGGGCACGAACTGCGTGTACGAGTTGGCAATCGCGATGATCGGCTTGCCGAAATCATCGTCGCCCATACCGGTGGCGCGCCACAGCGCGCGGGCACCGGCCATTTGGCGGCCGTGGGTCGAGGTACGAGAGCGTAGCTCAGGCATGATGCTGCTCCTGGAAGTTGGTTACCCTCCCACGCTACGCCGCACCGCCGAACGCCGCACGCGGTGGCGTGGATGCGGGGCTCGGGCTTCGCTTACAGCGTGGCGCGGAAGTTATGCAGACGCCTCAGTGACGATTCGCGACCCAGCAGTTCCATCGACTCGAACAGCGGTGGTGACACCCGTGAGCCGGTGATGCCCACGCGCAGCGGACCGAACGCAAACTTTGGTTTGATGCCGAGCCCGTCGACCACGGCCGCACGCAGGGCGGTCTCGATCGTCGCCGTCGACCATTCGGTCAGATCGGCCAGCGCGTCGATAGCCGCGTCCAGCACTCGAGGTGAGTCGTCGTTGAGCGCCTTGCCGGCGTCCTCGGCGATCTCGATATCGGAGTCCGGCGTAAAGAGAAACTGCAGTTTGTCGAGCGCTTCCGCCAGCAGCACCAGCCGCTCGGAAATCAGCGGAGTGGCCCGGCGCAGCAACTCGACATCCTCCGCCGTGGGCGTCCATTCGCCGGTGTATGCATAATGCTCGACGATCCGATCGGCCAACTCGGCATCCGACAACGACCGAATGTAGTGCCCGTTGAGCCAGTCCAACTTTTTCAGGTCGAAGATCGGTCCGACCGTGTTGACCTTCGTCCAGTCGAAGCCGGCTACGAATTCGTCGAAAGTCGCGACCTCGGTCTCGCCCTCGACCGGCGGGTACGCCAGTAGTTGCAGGAAGTTACGCAGCGCTTCGGGCAGGTAACCCTGCTCGCGGAACCAGGTCAGGCGGGCCGCCGGATTCTTTCGCTTGGAGATCTTCGACTTGTCCGTGTTACGCAGCAGCGGCATGTGCGCGAAGGCTGGCGTGGGCAAGCCGAGCATCCGATACAGCAGCACGTGTTTGGGGGTCGAGGAGATCCACTCCTCGCCGCGGACGACATGCGTGATCCCCATCAGGTGATCGTCGACGACCACGGCGAGGTGGTACGTCGGAAACCCGTCGGCTTTCAGAATCACCTGATCGTCGGGGCGCGGAGCCGATACCTTGCCGCGAATGATGTCCGCGAAGTCCAGCGGGGCGTCCTCGGGGATCAGCATGCGCACAACGGGATTCTCGGTGAAGCCGGGCAATGCGGAGCGTTCTTCGCGGGACTTGCCCAGGCACAGTCGGTCGTAGCCGGTCTGGGACACCTTGTCCTTCTGCTGCTGCTCGCGCAATTCCTTCAGCCGGTCCGACGAGCACCAGCAGTAGTAGGCCTGACCCGAATCGAGCAATTGCTCAACGTACGGCCGGTACGTGTCCAGACGCTCGGACTGGCGGTACGGCGCGTATGGGCCACCGACATCCGGTCCCTCGTCCCACGGCAGGTCGAGCCAGCGCAGCGTGTCGAAGATCTGCTGCTCGGAGTCCGCGACGTACCGCGCGCGGTCGGTGTCCTCGATCCGCAGCACGAACTGCCCACCAGTTTTGCGGGCGAACGCGAGATTGAACAGGGACATGTAAGCGGTACCGACGTGCGGGTCGCCGGTAGGCGAGGGTGCGACGCGGAGGCGAGCAGGTGTTGTCATGATGCCGCCAGCCTACCGGCCGTCGGATCACGCCTATCGCCGTACGGACCCGGCCACGTCCCGGCTTGGCTTACGGGCGGTACGAGGCGTCGAAACATCGACCATTGCCCGTCGAAACGTCGAGAAGTATGTCGGCCGAAACGACGAGTGGCGCGCCGCCGGATCGGCGACGCGCCACTTGTGGCATGCAGTTACTTCGGCGGGTTGTTGCGCCTGAGTACCCCGCGGCTACGCGAGATGCGGTAATCGATCCGATCGTCCACATACGATTCGAATCCGGGGTTGTTGGGAAGTGCATCAGCGATCTGATCGGAGACCCGAGCGAGCCGCTCATCGCGCTGATCGCGTGCATAGATTTGTGCGTCCAGTCGGAGCGCCTTGATATTTGCCCAGGCCATCAGTATCAACACCACGCTGAATGGCAACGCCGTGGCCAGGGCGGCAGCTTGCAGCGCGCCGAGTCCACCGGCCAGCAACAGGGCTGCGGCGAGAGCGCCCTCCAGCAACGCCCAGAGCAGGCGTGACCATACGGGCGGATTCGGGTGGCCCCCGGAGGCCAGCATGTCGACTACCAGCGACGCCGAGTCAGAAGACGTGATGAAGAAGATCGCCACCAAGACGATCGCGAGCACCGACAGGATCTGCCCCAGCGGCAGCCCGCCGAGTACGTCGAACAGCGCCTGCTCGGCCACAATGACCTCTTCGCCATCAGCGTTCAGCGTGATGTAGTCCTCGCCGCCGAACCTCTGGTTGAAGAGGCCTGTTCCGCCGAGCACCGAGAACCACAGGAAGCCCACGATGGTGGGGACCAGCAGTACGCCGGCGATGAACTGCCGCACCGTGCGGCCGCGGGAGATTCGTGCGATGAATACGCCGACGAACGGCGACCACGAGATCCACCAGCCCCAGTAGAAGACCGTCCAGCCGGAGAACCAGTCAGCGGCGCCTTCGCCGCGTTCAAAGGCGCCGACGTCGAAGCTCATCTGTAGCAGGTTGCCCAAGTAAACGCCGATCGACTCCACGAAATTCTGCAGCAGGAAGATCGTTGGCCCGAGCAAAAGCACGCTGATAAGCAGCACGCCAGCAAACGACAGGTTGATATTCGAGAGCCATTTGATACCGGCGCCGAGGCCGGTAAGGACTGAGATGCTAGCTAGCAGCGTGATGCTGATGATGAGCACGACTAGCAGAACATTGTCGACCTCATCGACGACTCCCAAGTGGGCCATTCCGGACGAGATCTGCTGGACGCCGAGGCCCAGCGAGGTCGCCACGCCGAATACGGTGCCGAAGATAGCGAGCACATCGATGAGATCCCCGAGGCGACCCTTGACCCGGTCACCGAACAGCGGCTCCAACGCCCACCGGATCGACACGGGGCGGCCGCGTCGGTGGATCGCATAACCCAGCGCGAGACCGATGATGGCGTATATCGCCCACGGGTGCAGACCCCAATGCACGAACGTCTGCGCCATCGCGAGGGCAGAGATCTCGGACTGACTGCCGTCCCAGCCCGGTTTGGGATCAACGGTGGCGTAGGTCAGCGGTTCGCCGACGCCATAGAAGACCAGGCCGATACCCATACCAGCGGCGAACAGCATCGCGAACCAGGTGAGCACGGAGAATTCAGGTTCTTCACCGTCGCGTCCGATCGGGATTTTTCCGAGTCGAGAGACACCGATAGCGATCGCGATGACGACGAATCCGGAGACGACCAGCATGTAATACCAGCCGAGGTTGGTCACGATCCAATCGTTGACGCTGGTGAATACCGTACCGATGAAATCCGGAGCAGCCACCGCGACGATGGCAATCGCGAGAATAACGAGCAGTGCCGGCCAGAACACACCTGGCGCAATCATGCCCTTCCCGAGGCGTACTCCGTGCCTCTGGAGTTTCGCGACGATTGCCTCGTCGGTATCGTCTTCGCCTAGATGGACCTCGGGAGGCAGGTGCACGGTCTCCGGTAGATCGGCATACCTGTCGGCGACGACCGGGGAGGCCTCCGCCTCAGACTCATCGCGCCTGAGAGACGGGTCGGAGTCGACCGATTCGGCAGGGGGATTGTCCTGCGAGCTCATGTTCATCCGTTCGTAGGCAACAAAGCGTGTGAACAGAAGAAGCGGCCGGCGGTGGTGCGCCGTGGCCGCAATCCTTCGATGCCGGGGACGGACCGGATGGTGTAGCACCATTGGTCCGGTGTTCGGTGCGCAAACCGACGACGCCGAAGGGTGATCCGCACGCCGTACGCTGCGGCCGACCGCCTGGTGGGCGGTGACTCCAAACGCCCGTGGCCAATCGATCTCGTCGTACGACGACCGTGGTGAGCCGTCCGCATGAGCCGGACCGATCGTGCCATCACGTATGCGTCACAGTAACAGTTAGTACACATCAGTAACGGAGTTCCGCCGGGACGCGCGAGCCCCAAATCGCGCGGGGTGGCAGCGCGCGGCATCGAGCGCTGCGGCATCGGGAATGGCGCGCTGTGGGCGCGGACGGGCGACCGCGCGTTGGTAATCTTGCGGCCATGACTGAACCCACCGACTTCATCAGCGAGATCGTCCGCGCCGACAACGAAGCGGGGATTTTCGACGCCCGGGTTCAGACTCGATTTCCGCCCGAGCCGAATGGATACTTGCATATCGGGCACGCGAAGTCGATCGTGGTCAATTTCAGTACGGCGCAGCGATTCGGCGGGATCTGCAACCTTCGGATGGACGACACTAATCCGGAGACCGAGGAGGCGGAGTACGTCGAGGGGATCCTCGAGGACGTGCGTTGGCTGGGCTACGAACCGGGCAAGGTGGTGTTCGCCTCCGATTACTTCGAGCAGCTCTATGCCTGGGCGGAGTACCTCGTGGAACAGGGCAAGGCGTACGTCGATGACCAGAACGGCGACACGATCTCTGAGCAGCGCGGTGGATATGGCAAACCGGGTATCGAGTCGCCGTATCGTTCGCGTCCTGTTGCTGAAAGCCTGGATCTGCTGCGCCGGATGCGGTCCGGTGAGTTCGAGGACGGCGCGCGGTGCCTACGGGCGAAGATTGATATGCAGTCGGAGAACATGTGGCTGCGCGATCCCGTGCTGTACCGGATCAGGCGTGCATCGCACCATCGCACTGCGGACGCCTGGTCGATCTATCCGACGTACGACTGGGCGCACGGGCAGAGCGACGCGATCGAGGGCGTGACCCATTCGCTGTGCACGATGGAGTTCGAATCGCACCGTCCGCTCTATGACTGGCTGCTGGAGCAGTTGCCGTTGCCGGGCGACAAACCGCAGCAGACCGAATTCGCCCGGATGGAAGTCACGCAAACGATCACCTCGAAGCGGCGGCTGCGCAACCTCGTGGAAAACGGTGTCGTCGAGGGGTGGTCGGATGCCCGCATGCCGACGCTGCGCGGGCTGCGGCGCCGCGGCTATCCCGCCAGCGCGATCAGGGCGTTCTGTGTCGAGACGGGTACGACTCGCGCTAATTCGCGGCAAGCGATCGAATTGCTGGAGTCCTTCGTGCGCCGCGATCTCAACCTCACCGCGCAGCGTCGGATGGTCGTGCTGCGGCCGCTGCGGCTGGTACTGGATAACTGGCCGACGGATTCGGATGGGAACCCGGTGGTCGAGTACTTCGAGGTTGCGAACAACCCGGAGAACCCAGACGACGGGACTCGTCACGTCGCATTCACCGGCACTCTGGTGATCGAGCGGGATGACTTCGCCGAGGTGCCGCCACCGAAGTTCTTCCGGCTGTCACCGGGGAAAGAGGTACGGCTGCGTGGTGCCTACCTGATCACGGCGACGTCGGTCGTGAAGGACTCCGACGGCGAGGTCGTCGAAGTGCGGGCGACGTACGACCCGCTATCGAAGGGCGGTTCGGCGCCGGATGGGCGCAAGGTCAAGTCGACCATGCATTGGGTATCGGTGCCGCAATCGGTGCCGGTCCAGGCGGCGCTGTACGACAGGCTATTTACGGCACCGGTGCCCGGCGAGGCCAGCGGTGAGCCGTTGGACGATCTGAATCCCGCCTCCCGCGAACTCCTCACCGATGCGCTGGCGGAGGCCGCGGTGGCGGAGGCGTCGCCGGGGCAGGTGCTGCAGTTCGAGCGCCTGGGCTATTTCGCCGCAGACCCGGACCAGCCGGGACGTTTCCACCGAACGGTCGGATTGCGCGATGAGTGGGCGGCGATCCAGAAACGCGCCGCGAAGCGATAATCCGCTGCGCTGACGCGCCCGCATCAACTCGGTCGCGCGGGCTCCTCTCACCCTTCCGGGTCCATGACCGCCGGAGAAGGCCCGTTGGTCGATGACTCAATGCCCGGTGCCGGTTCGGTCGATGACCCGGCGAGCTCGAGTGAGCTAGGCGCCGTTGGCCAGTTGGATGGCCGCGGACCCGCCGAACGCCAACGCGCCGATATCGCTGGTTACCGCCACCCAGGAAAAGCCGTGCCCGAGCATCTGCGCCGCGCGTTGCGGTGTGCCGGCGAACGCCCCCGCGTGAATCCCGGCTCGCTGACAGGCCGCCGCGATCGTCGGCAGCGGCGCACCGTCTGCGGTGTCTACCCTCATGTCCTCGATATCGCGGCCAAGTGCGATCGACAGATCGAACGGGCCGACAAAGATCATGTCCAAATCCGGTGTCGCGGCGATCGCATCGACCTGATCGAGTGCGACCTGTGATTCGACCATCACCGCGACGAACGGCTTACGACCGGAACCGGGCGCAGTGCCATACGGTGCGCCTTGCATCGGGCCGAGGCTACGGCCGCCTCGTGGTGCGTAATGCGCCGCAGCCACGACCGCCTCAGCCTGCTCGGCGTTCTGCACCATCGGCACGATGACGCCGTCGGCTCCGGCGTCCAACGCGCGGCCGATCAAGGCGTGGTCGTTCCACAGCGTGCGCACCAACACCGGCACCTGGTGTTTCTTGCGGAGCGCGAACGTCTCGCGGACCGCGCGGTCGTCGTAATGTCCGTGCTGGCCGTCGAGACACACCCAGTCAAACCCGGCGTTCTCCAACTGAGCCCCGAGCCGCGGCTCGCCGAGCGTTCCCCAGATGCCCGCTTTCAGCGAGCCCGTACCTGATTCGTTCGCAATGCTAGTCATTTACCCATTCTTACCTAGTATTCGATATATGAAGATTCAGACAGGGCTGGCGAGCGAGAACATTGCCACCGCAGCTGACCGGGCGCGCAGCGCCGAGGATGCCGGATACGACGGAGTGACGATCGCTGAGGAGCGGCACGATCCGTTCCTGCCGCTGGTGCCAGCAGCGCTTGGCACTGAGCGGATCGAGATGACGACGAACATCGCAGTCGCGTTCGCGCGGTCGCCCATGACGGTTGCGAATACGGCGTACGACCTGGCTGAGGTCTCGAAGGGACGGTTCACCCTCGGTCTCGGCTCGCAGATCAAACCGCACATCCAGAAGCGGTTCGGGATGCCGTGGTCAAAGCCGGCCGCGCGGATGCGGGAGTACTTGCTCGCGCTGCGGGCGATCTGGTCGTGCTGGCAGGACGGCGGCCGCCTTGATTACCGCGGCGAGTTCTATCGCCACACACTGATGACGCCCAACTTCACGCCGGCCGCGCACGAATACGGGCCACCGAAGATCAAGATCGCCGCAGTCGGCCCATTGATGACCGAGGTTGCCGGGGAGGTCTCCGACGGCATCCTGCTGCACTCGTTCACCACACCCGAGTACATCCGCCAGGTCACCGTGCCGAGCGTCGCAGCTGGTGCACAGAAGGGTGGCCGAGAATTGAAGGACGTCGAAATCTCGGCAGTGCCGATGGTCGGCGTACTCGACGACGACGAGCGGGCGCCGGAGATCATCAGCGCCATTCGCAAGAAGTTGGCGTTCTATGGCTCGACACCTGCGTACCGTCCGGTGCTGGAACTGCACGGTTGGGGTGACCTGCAGACCGAGTTACATCGATTGTCGCTGCAGGGCGAGTGGGATGCGATGGGCGAATTGATCGGGGACGAGCAGCTCGAGGCGATGGCGATCATCGGGTCCTCGCGCGAAGTCGCGCAGCGGCTACTGGACGATTACGACGGGTTGGCGGCGTGGGTTGGGCCGTACACACCCGGTGTCGAAGTACGTGACTTGCTCGACGTCGTCGTCGCCGAGGTCGCCAAGATCCGCGCCTCGGCATAGGTTCTGCGCCCCGCAGGTCCGCAGGTGACTGCGGGCAGTTCGTGCTGATACCGCAGCCTGAGCGGCGACTCGTCGATGTATGCGCGACGAACAGCCGGTGGGGCTGCGTTTTCAGCACGGACACCCGTCGGCGTCCTTGAATCGCCGTACGCTACGAGGCTTCCAGCGCGAGCAGGACGCGCTTGGCCTCCGTGCCGCCGACGTACGCACCGAGACTGCCGTCGCTACGCACCGCACGGTGGCATGGCATCACGATTGGCAGCGGATTGCTTCGGCATGCCACCCCAACCGCGTTCGACGCTCCGGGTCTGCCCACCCCGGCAGCAACCGCCGCGTACGACGCGGTCGCGCCGTAGCCGATCGACGGGAGGTGGTCGATTACCGTGCGCTGAAACCCAGTGACGAGCTGCAGGTCAATCGGCAGTGAGATGGTGGACGCCGTTCCAGCGAAGTACGCATCGATGGCGCGGGCCGCGTGGTCCAGGCTGCTACGTGCTGGAACTGGCCTCGGATGTAACTGTTCAGACAGCGATTCGAGCACTCGCGAGAATCCCTCACGGGCGAAAGCGACACGTGCGATACCGCTCGGGGTCCGCGCGACCAGGAGGTCGCCCAGCGGACTGTCGATGATGCGATAACTGAATGCGTCGTGATGCGCGGCCAGGCGAGTAGGCGGCAGGCTGACATGCAACTCGTCGGCCAGAGCCCCGGGCGGGGCGGGTTCTCGCTCGGTCATGGGGTCCTTCGGGGCGGTGTGCAGGCACGCGACGAACCACGTGTCCACCGTTCCAGAAGGGTCGTGTCCGACGATGTTGGGTTGCAGCGCGAGTACGTCCGTGCTGGTTAAGTCTGCTGATCGATGCTCCCGCGCGTCAATGCCTCCGATGAGAAAACTCCGTAGAACTACGGATTTTCTCGTCGGCTATCGCGCACAACGGTGCCGCGGTCACCGCGTCGTGGCCGAATATCGCCGGCCCGGTGGTGACCGCGATCGCGCACCTTAACGGCTACCGGTTCGCGACGATGGTTGCGGGGCGTACACGGCGGCCCACCACCGACGGATGGCACCGCACCCGCGCATAAAACAGCCGCACCCGCACATAAACAGCAGTGGCGTCCGGATGGGGATCCGAACGCCACTGAGTAGCGCGCTGGTGCGTCCGTGGGATGTCGCGAACGCTCCGTGCTGTTGAGCCCTACGAGTTGGACTTCTTGCCGCGACCGCGCAGCAGGAACAGCAGCAGGAAGAGGACGATTCCGCCGATCGCGATCGGCGCGGCCTTCTTGGCCACGGACCCGCCCGCGAGTTCGATCAGGTCGATCGGCTCGGCTTCGGTGGCTGGGGCCGACTTTGGCGCGGACGCCTGAGCAGCCTTCGCCTTGTCGGCGTCAGCGGTCGCGGCGGAGACCGTCGGCACCGAGCCGGTGGGGGTCTTGTCCTCGTCGCCCGAAGTTGTGGTCGCGGCGCCTTCGCCGCTGGCCTTGTCCGCAGATGCGCTAGCAGCAGCGTCCACAGCGGGCTCCGAATCGCTCTCGCCGGCGAGCTTGCTGGCGAGGCAGTCGGCGAACTGCCCGATCAACTTGTTGCCGACGTCCACCATGACGCCTCGGCCGAACTGCGCCGGCTTCCCGGTGATGTTCAGGTCGGTGACAACCTTGACCTCGGTTGAATCGCCCTGACCGTTCAGGGTCGCGGTGACCTTCGCCGCCGCGGTGCCGTTTCCGCGAGCGTCACGCCCACGAGCGTCGATGACGGCGCGGTGGTTGGCTTCGTCCTTCTCGACGAAGGAGGCTTGACCCTTGTATGTCAGATTGATGGGGCCGAGTTTGACCTTCACCGAGCCGGTGAAGTCGTCGCCGTCCACGTTATCGACGGACGCGCCGGGCATGCAGGGCGCGATCTGTTCTACGTCCAGCAGAACAGGCCAAGCCTTCTCGACCGGGACGGGAATGGTGAATGAGTGCTCGAGCTCCATGTCACTCCTCATAGGTTGCGGGCGGCTAACTTATGGCGACCGGTTGGTGCGCCGATTGCGGTGAACGCTACGTCATCCGACCCTACGGGTCGAGCGCGACAGAACTGCCGCTGACGGCGAAAACTCTCGTGCGGAAACCCTACGCCTCGTTGTGCGAGGAGCGGGTCTCGAACGACCTCCGCCGTGCTCCCGGTGGAGCACGGCGGACGTCAGTTGCCTGCTTCTTACAGGCCGAGCGCTGCAGACAACGCGCGACGGGTCAGCACCCGCGCCAGGTGCTCTCGATAGTCGGCCTTGGCCGACAGGTCGTCGGTCGGGCTCGTGCCTTCCGCGGCATGCTCGGCAGCGGCCGCGATGGTCTCCGCGTTGGCCGGCTTACCGACGAGGGCAGCCTCGACACCGGCAGCACGAATCGGTACCGAACCCATGTTGGTCAATCCGACGCGGGCGTCAGTGATGTTGCCTCCCTCGACCTTCACCGCAGCAGCCGAACCGACCGTTGCCCACCCCTGCGCCATCCGGTTGAACTTCTGGTAGTTGCTCTTCAGATCACCCGAGCGCGGCAGGATGATCGCGGTGAGCACCTCGTTCTCCTCGATCGTCGTCGTCAGATAGTCGACGAAGAATTCCGAGGCAGCGACCGTGCGACGCCCGTTCGGGCCGGCGATCTCGAACTCGGCGTTCAGCGCGACCGCCGCAGCGCCGAGGTCACCGGCGGGATCTGCGTGCGCGAGCGCTCCACCGAGCGTCCCGCGATGACGCACCTGGCGGTCTGCGACGGTCTCGGTCACCTGGTGCAGCAGCGGCAGATGCTCGGCGACGATCGGATTGTCCAAGACTTCGGCGTGGGTGACCATCGATCCGATGCGGACCTTGTCTCCCTCGGCCGAAACCTGACGCAATTCGTCAATCGCGCCGATGTCAACCACGGTGGACGGCGCTGCCAGGCGCAGCCGCAGAACCGGGATGAAGGACTGGCCACCGGCGATGACCTTGGGATCGTCGCCGCCGTTGGCGAGCGCCTGGACGGCTTGGTCGATGGTCGACGGCCGCGTGTATTCGAACTGTGCGGGAATCATCGAAAGGTTCTCTCTTTCTCGATTGGGGAGCTACGCGGCAGAGCCGTTGTGGATCGCCCGCCATACCCGTTCCGGAGTGGCCGGCATGCGGAGGTCGTTGATGCCGTACTGCCGTAGCGCATCGACGACCGCGTTCATCACAGCGGGAGTCGACGCGATACAGCCGGCCTCACCGACGCCCTTGACCCCCAACGGGTTACTGGTTGCCACAGTGACGGTCTGGTCGGTCAAGAACGCCGGTAGGTCGGCGGCAGAAGGCAGCGTGTAGTCGACGAAGGTACCAGTGGTGAGGTTGCCATCGGCGTCGTAGATGACCTCCTCATACAGGGCCTGAGCGATGCCCTGGGCGAGACCGCCGTGTACCTGACCGTCGACGATCAGCGGGTTGACGATGTTGCCGACGTCGTCAACGCACGCGTACTTGATCAGGCGTGCGTCGCCGGTATCGGTGTCGACCTCGATCGCAGCGAGATGCGTGCCGTGCGGGAAGGAGAAGTTCTCCGGGTCGTACGTCGCATCGCTGTCCAGGCCGAGTTCCAAGCCTTCCGGATAGTCGTGCCCGGCGAAGTTGGCGAGGGCGATCTCCTGAATCGATACGCCCTTATCAGTGCCCTTCACCTTGAACTGCCCGGCATCGAACTCAAGGTCATCTTCGGCCGCCTCAAGGAGGTGCGCGGCCAACTTCTTGGCCTTGTCCTTGACCTTGTCAGCGGCCTTCACGATCGCGATACCACCCACGACCAGTGAGCGCGAGCCGTAGGTGTCCAGGCCCTTGTGTGAGGTCGCGGTGTCGCCGTGGATGATCTCGATGTCGTCGTACGGCACGCCCAACTGGTCGGAGACGATCTGCGCGAACGCGGTCTCGTGTCCCTGACCATGTGCCGAGGCGCCGGTGATGACTTCGACCTTGCCGGTGGGCAGCATCCGGATGGAACTGTACTCCCAACCGCCAGCGCCGTAGTCCAACGAGCCGAGCACTCGCGACGGTGCCAGGCCACACATCTCGGTGAACGTCGAGATGCCCAGGCCGATCTGCTTGGTTGCACCCTCAGCGCGGCGCTTGTCGCGCTCGGCCTTCACCTCGTCCCACCCGAAGAGTTCGAGTGCGCGGTCGGTTGCAGCCTCGTAGTTACCCGAGTCGTAGGTGAGCCCACACACCGTGGTGAACGGGAACTCCTCGTGCTTGATCCAGTTCTTGCGGCGCACCTTCATCGGATCCAGATCAAGTTCAACGGCCAATTCGTCGACGATCCGCTCGATTGCGTACGTCGCCTCCGGGCGACCGGCGCCGCGATACGCATCGGTAGGGGTCTTCGTGGTGAACACGCCGTGACAGGTGAAACGGTACGCCGGGATCTTGTAGATCGCCGGGAACATGAACGCGCCGAGGATCGGCACGCCAGGACCGACCAGTCGTAGGTAGGCGCCCATGTCGGCGTGCAGCTCGATGTCGAGGCCGGTGATCTGCCCGTCCTTCGTCGCCGAAATGGTGACGTCCTGGATTTGGTCTCGCCCATGGTGAGCGACCAGCAATGACTCCGAGCGGCTCTCGGTGTGCTTGACCGCACGGCCGAGACGCATCGCCACCAGGGCGGTGATCAGTTCCTCAGGCGTAACCGGGATCTTTCCGCCGAAACCACCACCGACGTCCGGCGCGATCACTCGAACCTTGTGCTCCGGAATGCCGAGAGTCATCGCGAGCATCAGGCGCAGAATGTGTGGCACCTGAGTGGAAGAGGTCAGCGTCACCCCGCCGTCAGTCGGTTCGGCGACCACGGAGCGCGGCTCCATGAATGCCGGTGCGAGCCGCTGTTGAATGAACCGCCGCTTGAGCACGACCTCGCCGTCCGTGATCGCTTGATCGACGTTGCCGCCGGTGCCGGCGGTAGCCGAGTCGAACGCCCACGTGTAGGACTTGTTCGAGTCGGTGTTCGAATGCACGAGGGTCGCGCCGTCCTTCAGCGCCTCCTCCATGTCGAGCACGGGCGGCAGCGCTTCGTAGTCGACCTCGACCAACTCGGCCGCGTCCATCGCCTGCGCCTTGGTGCGGGCCACGACGACCGCGACGGCCTCACCGACGTGATTGACCTGGGTGACCGCCAAGGAAGGCGCTCCAGGGTTGACCATGTCGGGCGTGACCGGCCACGCGCACGGCAGGTCACCCTGAATTTCGGCGACGTCCTGCCCGGTGATCACATCGACGATGCCGGGCTTCTGCTTGGCGGCAGCGACCTCGATGCTGTTGATCCTCGCGTGCGCGATGGGGCTGCGCACGAATGACAGGTGCAGCATGCCGGTGGCGCTCTTATTGTCAGCCCAGGTGGTACGGCCGGTGACGAGGTGCTTGTCTTCGCGACGGGTCCGCGCATTGCCGATCTCGGCGGGGCGGTCGTCCACGGCGGTCATTGCGCCGCGCCTGCGCTCGAGGACTGCTTCGACGCAGCCGAAATGGCGGCAACGATGTTCTGGTAGCCCGTGCATCGGCAGAGGTTGCCCTCGATGCCCTCACGGATTTCCGCATCGCTCGGGTTCGGGTTCGACTTCAGGAAGTCGATCGCGGACATGATCATCCCCGGCGTGCAGTACCCGCACTGCAATGCGTGGTTCTCGTGGAAGGCCTGCTGCATCGGGTGCAGGTTATCGCCGTCCGCGATGCCCTCGATCGTGGTGATCTCGTGACCATCGGCCTGGACGGCGAGCATCGTGCAACTCTTGATCGCCATACCGTCGAGGTGGACAGTGCAGGCGCCGCAGTTGCTCGTATCGCAGCCGACAACCGTTCCGGTCTTGCCGAGTACTTCGCGGATGTAGTGGACGAGAAGCATTCGAGGCTCCACGTCGTCCTCATTTTTTACGCCGTCTACGGTGACGCTGATCCTGGCCATCTGCGCTCCTAGTGTCGAGGATTTACTTGTGTGGGTACTGCGACCCAACAACGGTCTGTGCTGAGCATATGTGGTCGGAGCCACACGGGAAACCGCAGTCTACTTATTGGTACGGCTCGGATGCTGGCCGACTCGGCGACCCACCTAAAGAAGCGGCGCCCCGGCAAGGTGCCGGGACGCCGCGATGCGCCTTGTCAGGCCCAGACTGTCGTCTCCATGACGTGCTTGAGAGCTTCTCGGGAGGTGTCCACGTTCTCCGGTAAAGCGTTCACCGTGAAGAAGTAATAGGTGCCGTCGTGGATGACCGCGAATTGGGTCGAGGTGACGTCGCCGCCGTCCTGATACGTGCCGCTCTGCCAGCCGATCGTCTGCTCGCCATCGATCTCGGCGAGGTGGATGACCGAGTCCTCGGTCGTGGTGCCGAAGTTGCTGGCGAACTGGGACTTGATCTGCTCGACCACGCTCTCCAACGGGGTGCCATCGTCGTCGGCTGAGGCGACGATGATGTGTGAGGGCATGCTCGCGCTGGCGGTATCCGTGTCGTACAACTTCACGACGCCGCTCACATCGTCGTTCACGACCTCTGCGCCGTCCGCCCAGCCCTCGGGCATGGTGTAGGTAAATGAGTCGTCGGTCGCTGAGACCAAATCCGCATCGGGTTGCGGATCTTCCGATGGGGGTGGGTCGTTCTCGCCGGAGGGATTGGTGACTTCGTTGCCGGTGCCGTCGTTACCGGCGTCCTTGGCGTCCGAGTCATTGGTGAGGACCACGATGATGGTGGCGACGGCGAGGGCGAGCAATGCCACGAGCGCCGCAATGATCGGTCCGGTCAGGATCCGTGGTCGCTGGGCATGAGAAGACATCGAGGATCCCCTTGGTCAGATGGTTGCGTGCTCGTCGTTATGGACGCTGCATACCGTGCGAGGGTTTCATAGCCCGGTTACGGCTAGGCGACGGATGTGCCGAGTTCGAGCAATTTCTTGCCGGCGGGGTTCGCTGCACCGCATGGCGTCGGGGTGCGTGAAAAAGGTAGCGACGCTCGTCGATACTGCAGACGAGCGTCGCTACTGTGCGATTCAGTGATGCGATGTGGTTAGGCCCAGGCGACAGTTTCGACCAATTCGACGAACTTCTCACTCGCGGGACCCTGCTGGCCGTCGAGCGTGTTCAAGATGAACCCGTACGCGTTGCCATCATGCTGGGTGAGGACGATGGCCGAGGCGAGCGTCTGTCCGCCCTGATCGTACGCATCGGTGGTGTAGGCGATCGCGTCCTCACCGTCGATGTCCGACAGCGGGAAGTCCTTCGCCTCGGTCGCGGTGGTGTCGAACTGGGTCTCGAGTTGTCCGACGACGGCGTCCGCCATCTCCTCGAGGCTGTGGCCCTTCAGCGATTCCTTGGTGACCACGATCGTCGTGGGGAACTCCGAGCCGCTCGTGTCGTACGCCGAGGCGACGGCGGACGGAACGGAGACCTGGCCCGTGCCGTCCTCGTACCCCTCGGGGACCTCGAACGTGAAGGCGCCATCGGAGGAGGTCTGCGAGCCGGCGGGCGTGGAGCCGCCGGAGTCGGTCGACTCGGACTCGCTCGACTCCGACTCAGGCGAGGAGCCGCCGGAGTCGGTCGACTCGGATGTGGTCGAGGAGCCTCCCGGCGAGCCTTCGCCGTCGGTTTCGTCTGAGCAAGCGGCGGCAGCGAGGACGATTAAGGAAGCGGCTGAGGCAGCAAACGTACGTCGAAAGGTCAGGTTCATACGACCAGGATATGAGAGATTTTCGTCCAGTACCGGGCAAATACGGTGCAATCGGGCACGTCACTGTGCTTAAGGCAGCACGATTCTTAGCGACGAAATAACAACGCGGCGTACCCGGTGGGAGTACGCCGCGTTGGAGTGTGGCTACTAGCCGACGATCAGACCCTTGGTCGCGGTGCGCGCGCGCTCAAAGCGAGCGGTGACATCGCTCCAGTTGACGACGTTCCACCATGCCTTGGCGTAGTCGGCCTTGACGTTCTTGTACTGCAGGTAGAAAGCGTGCTCCCACATGTCCAGCATCAGGATCGGAGTCAGACCGATCGGGGCGTTGGCCTGCTGGTCGAACAGCTGCACGATGACCAACTGCTCGCAAATCGAATCCCAGGCGAGGATCGCCCAGCCGGAGCCCTGGATGGTGGTCGCGACAGCCTCGAAGTGAGCCTGGAACTTCTCGAAGGAGCCGAAGTCCTGATCGATCGCCGCAGCGACCTCACCCTCGGGACGGCCGCCGCCCTCGGGCGACATGTTCTGCCAGAACACCGAGTGGTTGGTGTGGCCACCGAGGTTGAAGGCGAGGTTCTTCTCGAGCATCGGAATCGCGCCCAGATCGCCGGAGTCGCGGGCGGCGGCAAGCTTCTCCAGTGCCGTGTTCGCGTCATCGACGTACTTCTGGTGGTGCTTGCTGTGGTGCAGCTGCATGATCTCGCCGCTGATGTGCGGCTCGAGGGCGCCGTAGTCGTACGAAAGGTCTGGGAGGGTGTACTTTGCCATGGTTCTGACATGCTCCTTCTAGTCGAGAGGCTTAGTCCACGCCCAGGCTAGTCCCATTCAGGTCTTCGTGCGACAGGGGATAGCGGGTCCTTGCTTTCGGCGCAGAATGTGCCGCTTTGCGTTGCTGCTCATCTCTGATGAGAGCGTTGATGTTGGCCAGGTGTGCTCATCGGTGGCGCAGGCCGAGCGTGGCCCCCGCGCGGCGGACCGGGGTGAGGGCGACATCTGGCACCAGGTCCGCCAGGAAGCGGTAGCCGGCGAGATCGCCACTATCATTACGATCCAAGTTCTCGTGCACCCACGCCGTGATCTCGCCCCACCCGGGCGCGGCTAACGATCCGCCGAAGTGCTGCACCGACAGAGCCGCGCACAGATTGGCGAAGCGCAACCGGTCCTGAAGCGCCCAATCGGCGAGCGTGCCGACGACGAATGCCGCGCCGAATACGTCGCCGGCTCCCGTGGGATCGATTGCGTCGACCTTGAGACCGGGGACGTCGGCACTCTCGCCGGTGCGCTGATCGATCGCGTAGGCGCCGTTCTGCCCGCGGGTGACCACCACGACCGGGACGTGTTCGGCCAAGCGCCCTGCGGCGGTCACTGGGTCGTCGGTGCGGCTGAGCGCCATCGCCTCGTCGGCGTTCGGTAGGAACGCATCGCAGGCGCTGAGCCGCTCGACCATCTGTGCCGACCACTGTTGGCTGAGGTCCCAGCCGAGATCGGCGAAGACCATCGCGCCCGAGTCGCGCGCGTGCGTCACCCACTTCTGCTCGTTGAGGGTGAGGCCGGCAAAGCACGCCCGGGCCTGTGGCGGCGAGCCGATGATCTGATCGAGGGTCTGTGGGGAGGGGTGGCCATGGGTGACCATGGCGCGGTCGCGGCCGACCGCCAAGGAGACCGTGACCGGGGAATGCCAGCCGTCGAATCGTCGTGAGGCCGAAAGGTCGATGTCCTCCTGAGCGGCGAGCGTGTCCCAGCAATAGTCGCCGTACAGATCGTCGCCGAACGCCGCAGCGAGCCAGGTACGCAGGCCAAGGCGACGCATCGCGACGGCCATATTCGCCAGTCCACCGGGGCTCGAACCCATCCCCGGCGCCCAGCCTTCCGTGCCCGGCGGCGGCATCTCATCGAGACCGGTGAAGACCAGATCGAAGAACACCTCGCCCGCGCAAAACACATCCACGAAGGGGTCCCCGGGGCGGCGTACCGAGGAGAGCGCATCAATCATCACCCGTGGCGTACGCCGGGGATGTTCCTCCTGGCCGTCCTTGGCCTGTAACGCGCCGAAATCCCGGATCGCGGCGTTCTCGGGGAGATTCGGCATGTGTCCAGGCTATCGGCTTTGAGCCGCCGAGGCGCAGAAGCGTCAGATCCAGATCACCGCCACCGATGAGTCCGAGGCCTTACCGCCATGATCGTCGTGGCCCAGGTTGTGGCTATTGATTGAGTTGGCGGACGGCGTCGAATGGTGCGGCAGAGTTGATCCGTGCGTGGATGCCGGCAGTGACGGCGTCCTTAGCGGTCTTGGCGGCCTCAATCGCCGTAGCGCCTTTTGCGAGTTCCGCGGTGACGGCCGCAGCGAGGGTGCATCCCGCGCCCGAAACTGCGTGTTCACCGACCTTCGGCGCGCTGAGAATCTCGAGGTTTACGCCGTCGTAGAACACGTCGATGGCGTCCGGTCCGGCGAGCCGCACCCCGCCCTTGGCAAGTACGGCGGCACCCGACTTCTCATGGATCAACTTCGCGGCGGCGACCAAATCATCGACGGACTCGATCGAGTCGCACCCAGACAGCGCCATCGCTTCGAAGTGGTTCGGGGTGACAAAGGTGGCTAGCGGCAAGATCCGCGCCTTCAACGCGTTATCGGTATCCAGCGCGGCGCCCGGCTCTTGTCCCTTACAGATGAGTACCGGGTCGAGCACAAAGTTCGGCAGCGACGCACCGGCGAGCGCGTTCGCCACAGTGTCGATCGTGGTTGGTGTGCCGAGCATCCCGATCTTGACGGCGTCCGGGGCGTACGCCGTGAACTGAGCTTCGAGTTGGTCGGCGATCACCTGCGGATCGACCGGTACGAATCGGTGCGCCCACTCGTTCCTCGGATCGAAACTCACGATGCAGGTCAAGGCCGCCATGCCGAACACGTCGTGGGCTTGGAACGTCTTGAGATCGGCCTGTGCGCCCGCGCCACCGGTCGCCTCAGACCCCGCGATGGTCAATGCGATCCAAGGGCGGGTAGTGGAGTCCTGGGTATCAGCCATCGGTCCATTATCGTCGGCGATGCGCGGTGGTGCCTGGTGGGGCCAGGCCCGCGCCACGGGTCGGCCAAGCGCTACGAGTTACCGCGCCACATCGGCGTGGATGCGCCCTTCTTTCCCCACCAGGCGCCCGCCGTCTCCGCCCCACTGCAACCCAATGATCTCCGCGGCGATGGAAACTGCTGTCTCCTCCGGCGTACGAGCCCCGAGGTCCAGCCCAATCGGCGAGGACAACTTCGCGATCAGCGCGTCGCTGACGCCCGCCTCGCGTAGCCGGTCCATGCGGTCATCGTGCGTGCGACGCGAGCCCATCGCGCCGATATACGCGACATCCAGCGGCAACGCGACCTCCAGCAGCGGTACGTCGAACTTCGGGTCGTGCGTCAGCACGCAGATGATCGTGCGCTCGTCTACGCGTCCGGCTTCGACTTCGTTGGCGAGATACCGGTGCGGCCAGTTGACGACGACCTCGTGCGCGTCCGGGAAGCGCTTCTTGGTCGCGAAAACTTCGCGCGCATCGCACACCGTGACCTTGTGGCCGAGGAATGCGCCGATCTTCGCTACCGCCGCCGCGAAGTCGATCGCGCCAAACACCAGCATCCGCCGGGGCGGGGCATACGAGGCTACGAAGAGCGTCAGTTCGTCGCCGCGGCGCTCGCCGTCATGCCCGTAGTGAATGGTGCCGGTGCGCCCGGCGGCCAGCATGCCGCGAGCGTCGTCGGTGACGGCGTCATCCAGACGCTGTAATCCCAAGGTTCCCGACGTACGGTCGTTCCAGATGACCAGGCGCTTCCCGCGGCGATCGTCTGGACCGTCGACGCAGGTCACCACCACGACGGGTTCGTGCTCGTTGATCGAGTGCGCAACGTCCGCAAGCTCCGGGAACGTCTGTTTGCTGACGGGCTCCACGAAAACGTCGAGTATTCCGCCGCACGTCAGTCCGACCGTGAACGCATCGTCGTCGCTGATCCCGTAGCGATGCATCGACGGTGTCGAGCCCCCGGCTACGACCAATTGCGCTTCTTCGTACACCGCGCCCTCGACGCAGCCGCCGGACACGCTGCCGAACGCTTCGCCGTCCGGACCGACGATCATCGATGCGCCCGCCGGTCGCGGAGCCGAGCGCCAGGTCGCCACGACCGTCCCCATACCGACCGTCTTGCCGTCCTGCCACCAGGGGAGTAAGTCGTCCAGGATTTCACGCATCGGCAATCACCTTCGCTAGTTCTGCATACGAGTCGAAACTATGACCCGCTACAAAATGGTCAATGCTCGGCAGCGCTGCGATTATTCCGCCGGTCAATGGTTCGTAGCCGTCGTGACCCTTGTGCGGGTTCGCCCAAATAACGGTATGCGCCAGGCGATGTAGCCGTTGCATCTGCTCGCCGAGTAGATCCGGGTCACCGCGCTCCCAGCCATCGGAGAAGATCACCACGGTCGCGCGTCGCGCTGCGCCGCGTTGCCCCCAGCGGTCCAGGAATGCGCGCAGCATCTCGCCGAGTTGAGTACCGCCGCTCCAATCGGGGATCGCCGCGCCGGCTGCCTGCAGAGCCTTGTCCGGATCGCGCAGTCGCAGCTCACGGGTGACTCGAGTGAGCCGAGTGCCGAGGGTGAACACCTCCGTCGAGGTCGGGTTGCGGCGTACGGCGGCATGGGCGAACCGCAGGATGGGATCGGTGTACGGGGCCATCGATCCGCTGATGTCGCCGATGATCACCAGCTTGCGCGGGCGCACCCGTCGGTCGCGATGTTCCAGGCGGGTGAACTCGCCGCCGGTACGCATCGCGGCGCGGATCGATTTGTGCGCATCCGTGATGCCGGTGTGCGAGTCGCGGTAACGGCGTGAGCGCCGGGTTGCCGCGGCCGGAGCGAGTAGTTCGAACATGCGCCGCAGCGCCTGCCGGTCAGACTCGGTCAACTCGGCGAGGTCCTTGTGCCGCAGCACCTCCTGTGCGGATGCCTGCCCGGGCAGTGGATCCTCGTCGTCCGAAGGTTCTTCGACCTGCTCATCCTGCGGTTGGTTCAGTCCGACCGGCATCATCATCGGGCGAGGGCTCGGCGCGTCCGTGGAATTGCGCGGAATCGCTTCCTTGCCCTCGAAGTACGCCGCGAACCCGGCGTCGTACTTGCCGAGGTCGTCGGGGTTGTTGCAAAGGGTGAGCCGGCCTGCCCAATAGACGTCGTCCTGATTCAAGACGTCGAGTTCGCCGACCGCAGCGATCATCGACTGGGTCCGGTCGGGGGTGACGTCGATGCCGGCGATCTGCAGCATGCGGGCGAAACCGAGCAGGATCTCGTCGATACCGCGCGCGGCGACACTCGACTCCTTCTCGGTGTAGTGCAGCATCCAGCCCGCGGTCATGAGTTAGCCGCCCAGCAATGTGTCGAGGTCGCCGGCGAGCACCCGCTCGGCGTCCTCGCGGTACTTCAGCACGGTGCCGAGCGAGCGCGCGGCGTTCTCCGGGGAAAGTTCGCGTACGCCGAGTAAGTGCAGGGCTTGCGCCCAGTCGATCGCTTCGGCGACGCCTGGTGGCTTGAGCAGGTCGGCTTGTCGCAGCGTGCCCACGGCGCGAGCGACCTGGCGGCTGAGCAATTCACTCACCTCGGGCAGGCGCCGCCGGATGATCTCGACCTCGCGATCGAACGAGGGATGTGAGACCCAGTGGTAGAGGCAGCGGCGTTTGAGTGCATCGTGTACCTCGCGGGTGCGATTGGAGGTGATGACGGTCAACGGCGGAGTCGTTGCCTTGATCGTGCCGAGTTCGGGGATGGTGACCGACGACTCGGCGAGCACCTCAAGGAGGAAAGCCTCGAACTCATCGTCTGCCCGATCCAATTCGTCGATCAGCAACACGCTCGGCGTTGTCTCCAGCGCCTGAAGCAGTGGGCGGGCGATCAGGAATCGGCGTCCGTACAGTTCCTGCTCGACCTCCTCACGCTGGGCGTTCTCGTCGGCTTCGGCCGCGCGCAGGTGCAGCATCTGGCGTGCGAAATCCCAGTCGTAGAGCGCCTGGGAGGCGTCGATACCCTCGTAGCACTGCAGCCGGATCAGGGTGGCGTCCAGCACCGTAGCCAACGCCTGGGCGAGCGCGGTCTTGCCGACGCCGGCATCGCCCTCGAGGAAGAGCGGGCGGCCCATCCGCAACGCGAGAAACGCGGCCGTGGCGAGCCCGTCATCGGCGATGTAATCGGTCTTATCCAGAGCCGCAGCTAGGTCGGCCGGGGCGTCGTACTGCTTCATTCCCATGCACAACTACCTTCTCGTCGGCGCATTTCGGCGAACTCGCCCAGTCTAAGCACGCCAGTTATTCGGTGTGCGAGGCCGCGGGAACGGGGGCGTCGACGAGTCCGACGGCGAGGGCGTCCGCGGCTCGGGTGACCGCGGTGAAACGCAGCCGCGGAATCGAGATCACGGCCAGAAGCCCGGCGAGGACGGCTACCGAGGCAGGCAGCCAGAACCCCATCCGAGCGCCGTGCGCGTCGACTATCGACCCCGCCGCGCTCGCGCCAATCGTGATGCCGACAACCAGGGACGTAGTCGACCAGGTCAATGCCTCGGTCAACGCGGCCGGAGGAACTAGTCGTTGGATAAGCGTGATGCCTGAGATCAGCAGCGGCGCGATGGCGGCGCCGCCGACGAACAACAGGATGCCCGCCAGCGGAAGATTCACCGACAGCAGCATCAGCGGGCCGAGCACCGCGAACAGGCACGCGAAGGTGACGAATTGTGCGCCGACCGAGCGTTTGAACGTCACAACACCGAACGTCAGACCGGCGAGCAGGCTACCGGCGGCGAAGGCGGCAAGGATAATCCCGGCGGCCGATTTATGACCGGCCTCCTCGGCGAACGCGACGGTGACCACGTCGATCGCACCGAAAGCGACACCGCAGCACACGTACACCAGCGCGACCGAGACGAAGGTCCCGGTGAGAAAGCGACGCGACGGGAAACGCGCCGCATCGCGCCCGGACGGCGGCGGTTCGGTTGCGCGCTGGGCGGTGAACAGCCAGCCGCCGACCAGTAATAACGCGACGGGTGCCACGATCGCGGCGTACGGCGAGATACCGGTCGCCAGAAATGTTGCCAGCGGTGGTCCGATGATGAAGATGACCTCGTCGAGGGACGACTCCCAACTGAACGCGCGATGCTGCAGCGTGCTGTTGTCCAGCGCATGGACCCAGCGTGCGCGGACCATCGCGCCGACCGATGGCCCCATCGCGCCGCCCAGAGCGGCGAAAGCGAACCACGTCCACATCGGCCACTCGAACGTAACGGCGCTCGCGAGCAGGAGCCACGCGGTGGCTCCGATGGTGATGATCGGGCGGACAATCCGCGCCTGCCCGTAGCGGTCGACCAACCGTGCTGTCTGTGGCATGACAACAGCGCCGGCCAGCGCGGCCGTCGCCGCTACCTGCCCGGCGAGCGCGTAGCTCCCGGTTTCGGTGGAGATTAATAGCACGACGGCGATGCTCATCTGCGCGATGGGCAGCCGGGCTACGAAGCCGGCGGAACTGAACCTGATCGAACCGGGAGTGCGAAACAGCGCCGCGTACGACCTGAGCACTACGCGGGCTGACCGATGCGCGCGCTCTCAGAGGCGACGGATTGGCGACGGGGCCAGAGATCTGCGAGGTCATCGGTGGGTAACCCGAGAACGCCGGTGGCGACGCTGAGATCACCTCGTTGCAGGAAGCGACTTATGGCGGAGCAGATCCGGCGCCACTCGAGTTGCACCTGGTGCGCCGGTAGATGCAGCATCCCCGCGATCGCCGGGGACGGTAGGGCTCGAGCGCGTGCGCTCAGCACGCTTCTCTGTTGCGGTGTCAACATCGCCAGCTGGTGCCGTCGCGGTAATTGATCGAAAGCAATCACAAGGCCCTGAGAGATTATCGCGTGGCCGTGCGCTACTTCCAGGAACGCCTTCTCGGCGACGTCCAGCGGCTTCGCGCGGGATACCACGCCCTTCGCGCCCGCGGCCAGACACGCTGCGTGAATGAACGGTCTAGGCTCCTGGGTGTATACGCACGCTCGGTGGCCGGCCCTGATTGCGCGGCGCAGGCCATCGAGACCGTGTCTCACCTCGTTGACGCATTTATCGGCGCGCTCGAGTTCAAGGACGGTCACGTCAGCGCGCGAGCCGTGGCCGACGCATTCGTCGGCCGTCGAAAAGGATCCGACGAATTCCAACTCCGGCATCAAGGCCGGCAGCGACGCTCGAGTGAGCGACGAATCATCGACGAGGATGGCCGTGGGCCTGGCGTAGCTCATGGCGGGGTACTTTTCATGAATCCTGATTCTGCCCGATCGCTGGCGTCGGCGTAAGCAGCATTTTCACGGTGTTGGCTCGCCGGTGTTCCGGGGTTCGTGGCTATATTCCCAGTTGGCGAGCGATCAGCATCAGCTGCACCTCGGTGGTGCCCTCGCCGACTTCCAAGATCTTGCTGTCGCGGTAGTGCCGAGAGACCACGTAATCATTCATGAAGCCATACCCACCATGAATCTGGGTCGCGTCCCGAGCGTTGTCCATCGCCGCCTCCGAGGCCACCATCTTGGCGATCGAGGCCTCCTTCTTGAACGGCTGGCCGCTGAGCATCTTTGCCGCGGCTGCGTAGTAGGCCTGCCGGGCTGTCCAGGCACGAGCTTCCATCCGGGCGAGTTTGAACTCGATCGCCTGGTACTTGCCGATCGGCTGTCCCATCGACTTGCGCTCCTTGGCGTACTTGACGCTCTCGTCGAGGCAACCTTGGGCCGCGCCGACGGCTAGTGCGGCGATCGCGATCCTGCCCTCGTCGAGGATCCGCAGGAACTGGGCATACCCTCGTCCGCGTTCGCCGAGCAGGTTCGCCTCGGGAACAGTCACGTCGTCGAAGCTCAGCGGATGGGTGTCAGACGCGTTCCAGCCGACCTTGTTGTACGCCGGTTCGGCCGTGAATCCCGCGGTCGGTGTCGGGATCATGAGCGCCGAGATCTCCTTGGTGCCGCCTTCGTGGACGCCTGTTACGGCAGTTACCGTCACAAGCCCGGTGATATCCGTGCCGGAATTGGTGATGAACTGTTTACTGCCGTTGATCCGCCAGTGCCCGTCCTCGAGTACCGCGGTGGTCTTCGTGCCTCCGGCGTCCGACCCGGCCTCGGGCTCGGTCAGTCCGAAGCCACCGAGAATTTCCCCGCTGGTCAACCGCGGAAGCCATTCCTGCTTCTGCTCCTCGGTGCCGAATAGATAGACAGGCATGGCGCCAAGCGAGCACCCCGCCTCGAGGGTGATCGCGACCGATTGATCGACCTTCGCGAGTTCTTCCAGAGCCAGGCAGAGGGTGAAGTAATCGCCGCCCATCCCGCCGTACTTCTCATCGAAGGGCAGGCCGAACAGGCCGAGTTCACCCATCTGCCGAACGACCTCGTACGGGAACGTTTTCGTCTCGTCGTGATAGGCGGAGACAGGCGCGACCACTTCGCGGGTGAACCGGGCGACGGTCGCGCGCAGCTCTTCCTGCTCGGGGGTGAGGCTCATATCCATGGGTGTCGCTCCAGGTGCTCAGGTAGTGCGTACGACGTGGCTCAGGTGGTGGGTACGACGTGGAGGATGAGTTCGTCGACGAGGACTGAGCCGCCTTCAACGACGCCCAACTCGGTGACTGTGCCGGCGATCGGCGCGGTGAGGACATGCTCCATCTTCATCGCCTCGACGACAGCGAGCGGTTCGCCCTCGGCGACCTCGGCTCCTTCGCTGGTGTGTATCGCAAGTACGGTTCCCGGCATGGGGGAGCGGACTTCGCCGTCGGCCGCGGCGCCATGAATGCCGAGTTCGTTCTCGGGGGCGAGTCGGGTGGCGACGTAAGTGCCGTGGTCTTCGATCCACACCCACGTTTCGGAGTCGGTCTGGAGCACGCGTGCCCGCGATTCGATCCCATCGTCCAAGCGAATCAGGAACTCGCCAGCACCGCCGAGGTCGATGTCGACTTCCGCGCTGTCATGTTCCACGGTGACCTGGGCGCGCAGCGGCCAATCCTGCGTCACGAGGGCCTCGATCGTGACAGGTTCGCCGGTAGATCCGCGGATGGCGAACCGCATCGGGACAGGGTCCCGGCCGGCGCGCCAGCCTCGTATGTCGCAGAACGGATCGGACGTGTCGCTGGGAAGATTTCTCGTGATGAAGTCCGCGGCGAGGGCGGCGTACACCTCGATCGGGGGTTGGCGTCGCACGAGCGACTCGATCTGCTCGCCGACCAGGCCAGTGTCCAGATCGCCGGACAGCACCCGGGGGTGGGTGATCAATGCACGCAGAAACTGCACATTCGAGACGACCCCGAACAGTTGGTAGTCGGTGAGCGCGTCATCGAGTCGTTCGAGCGCTTCGGCGCGATCGGCGCCGTGGGCGATCACCTTGGCGATCATGGGGTCGTACGTCGTTGCCACCTGTAGTCCGTCGATGAGTGCCGAATCGATCCTTACGCTGCTTGTGGTTTCCGCGTCGGGGTCTTCGAACCAGTCGCATTCGTTGAGTTCGAGCACTGTTCCGCCAGTGGGCAAGAAGTCGCGATCGGGATTCTCGGCGTAGACCCGCGCTTCGATTGCGTGCCCGGTGAGTTCGATGTCGTCCTGCGTCAGGTGTAGCGTATCGCCTGCTGCGACGAGAATCTGCTGTTCGACAAGGTCGATGCCGGTAACCATCTCGGTGACCGGGTGCTCGACCTGCAGGCGCGTATTCATCTCCATGAAGAAGTACTCATCGGGACGGTCGCCGGACACGATGAACTCCACCGTCCCGGCTCCGCTGTATCCCACCGAGGCGGCGGTGTCGACGGCGGATTTCCCGATTCTGGCGCGGGTTTGCTCGTCGAGAAGCGCGGATGGTGCCTCCTCGATGATCTTTTGGTGGCGTCGCTGCAGCGAACATTCCCGCTCGCCGAGGTGGATCGTGGCGCCGTGTGAATCGGCTAGAACCTGGACCTCGAGGTGACGGGGGTTCTTGACGTAGCGCTCGAGGAAGAGTGTGTCATTACCGAACGAGTTCTCTGCTTCGCGACGGGCCGACTCGATGGAGGATCGCAGGTCGGATTCGGCCTCGACCAGGTACATACCTTTACCGCCGCCGCCGGCGGATGGCTTGATGAGCACCGGAAAGCCAACCTCGAGCGCTGCCGCATAGAGGTCGTCGTCACTCATGTCCGGCTCACTGCGGCCAGGTACGACGGGTACGCCGGCAGCGGCGACTGTCTTCTTGGCGGAGATCTTGTCGCCCATCGTTTCGATCGCGGCGGGCGAGGGGCCGATGAAGGTGATGCCCGCGTCAATGCACGCCTGGGCGAAGGCGGCGTTCTCGGCGAGGAATCCATAACCGGGGTGGACCGCGTCCGCGCCGGTGTCCTTCGCAGCCTTGAGCACCTTGTCGATGGCGAGGTAAGACTCGCGGGCATTCGTCGGCCCGAGATGGACGGCCTCATCGGCATCGCTGACATGCTTGGCATCGGCGTCAGCGTCGGAATACACCGCGACACTGCCGATCCCCATGTCGCGCACTGTTCGGATGATGCGGCTGGCGATCTCACCACGGTTGGCGATCAGAACCTTGCTGAACATATCGTCTCGCTTTCCGTTACATCCGGAAGATGCCGTAAGAGGGGTCGGTTAGTGGGCTGCGTGAGATCGCGCCGAGAGCGAGACCGAGCGTCATCCGGGTGTCATGGGGGTCGATGATTCCGTCGTCCCACAGTCGCGCGGTCGAGTAGTACGCGCTGCCTTGATCGTCGTACTGCTGACGAATGGGTGCCTTGAATGCCTCTTCATCATCGGTGGACCATTCGCCGCCCTTTGCTTCGATGCCGTCCCGGCGTACGGTCGAGAGGACTGATGCGGCCTGTTCGCCGCCCATTACGGAGATCTGGGCGCCGGGCCACATCCACAGGAACCGTGGGGAGTACGCGCGCCCGCACATTCCGTAGTTTCCGGCGCCGAATGAGCCACCGACGATGAGGGTGAGTTTCGGGACTCGCGCCGTGGCCACGGCGTTGACCATCTTCGCGCCGTTCTTGGCGATGCCACCGGCCTCGTACTCGCGCCCGACCATGAATCCGGTGATGTTCTGCAGGAATAGCAGTGGAATTCGGCGTCGATCGCACAACTGAATGAAGTGAGCGGCCTTCAGTGCGGACTCGCTGAAGAGGATTCCGTTGTTGCCAATGATGCCGACGGGATGGCCATGGATGTGTGCGGTTCCGGTGACGAGGGTCGTGCCGTAGTCCTTCTTGAACTCATCGAAGTAAGACCCGTCGACGAGGCGGGCAATGATCTCGCGGACGTCGTACGGCGTGCGCGAATCGTTCGGAATCACACCGTACAGCGTGTTCGGGTCGACGGCCGGTGGTTCGGGTTCGGTCAGGTCCCACTGCCGCGCGGAGCGCGGTCCGAGGTTGGCGACGATCGAGCGGAGAATCTGTAGTGCGTGCTCGTCGTTATTGGCGAGGTGATCGGTGACCCCGGAGCGCTTGGAGTGCAAGTCGCCGCCGCCGAGGTCTTCGGCGCTGACGATTTCGCCGGTCGCGGCCTTCACCAGCGGCGGACCGCCGAGGAAGATGGTCCCTTGGTTGCGCACGATTACGGCCTCGTCGGCCATCGCCGGCACGTACGCGCCACCGGCGGTGCATGACCCCATGACGGCGGCGAGCTGTGGGATGCCTTGGGCCGACATGGTTGCCTGGTTGTAGAAGATCCGGCCGAAGTGCTCGCGATCGGGGAACACCTCGTCCTGCTTAGGAAGGAATGCGCCGCCGGAGTCGACCAGATAAATACAGGGGAGCTTGTTCTCGAGCGCTACCTCTTGTGCCCGCAGGTGTTTCTTGACGGTGATGGGGTAGTACGTGCCACCCTTGACTGTGGCGTCGTTGGCGACGATCACACACTCGCGCCCTTCGACGCGACCCACTCCGGTGATGATTCCAGCGCCGGGGGCGTCACCGTCGTACATGCCATGGGCCGCAAGCGGTGAAAATTCCAACAGTGGAGAGCCGGGATCGAGCAGATGATTGACGCGGTCGCGCGGGAGTAGTTTGCCGCGAGCGACATGTCGGTCTTTACTGGACTGAGATCCGCCGTCCGCGGCGGCGATCTTGGCGCGTAGTTGCGCACTGAGGCCGCGCTGGTGTGCGGTGTTGGCCTGGAATTGCGCACTGCTCACATCGAGCTTGCTCGACAGTCTGGAGCGCATGCCGACTCCCGTCAGTTGGGTTAGTTAATATTCACTAACCCAAAAATCTAACGTACTGTTGGTGGTGTGTCCATATCCAACGCCACCGACCTTTCTGGTCCTCGCTCGCGTCAGAAGGCCGAACGTACCGATCTATTGCTGCGTCAGGCGGCTCGGTTGTTCGCTCGAAAGGGATTCCGAGGCGTGTCGCTGGAGGAGATCGCATCCGAGGTCGGGATCAGCGGTCCGGCGCTATATCGGCACTTCTCCAACAAGGTTGCGATCCTGACCGCCGTACTCGAGGACGTCTCCGTACGGTTGCTCGACGGCGGACGCGTTCGAGTCGCAGCGTCCGCATCACCGGGCGCGGCCTTGGCGGCGCTGGTCGATTTCCACGCGGACTTCGCGCTTGAGGAAACCGACCGGATCCGGGTGCACAATCGCGACCTCGCCACGCTTCCGGAGGAATTCGCGGGCCCCGTCCGTCGTGCGCAGCGCGATTACGTGGAACTCTGGGTCGATCAACTCGTGTTGCTGGACGAGGCGACTGCGGGCACACCCGACCGGTCGGTCGCGCGATTGAAGGCGCAAGCCGCTATCGGATTGCTGAACTCCACCCCGCACAGCGTCCGCCACGGAGATCCGGTAGCCGTCAAGCCGGTGTTGGTGCACATGACCCTCGCGGCCTTGCGCTCGTAAATCTTGCGATTGTCGACCGCTCACCCCGACTGGCCGAAAGCGGGACTGCCTGCCGAGAGTGCGATCGTTTCGCGCTTCCAGCGACAACCCCGGGGTAGCAGCGTTACCTCAGATTGATGAGGACCTTCAACGATCGGTACAGCGCGTCGGCATGTACGTCGAGTTTCTTGGGGTCACGCCACACCAGCATCGCCATCCGCTGTGTGGCCCCCAGATGCAATTGCACGATCTCCTGCGGCGCCAACATGGGTTCTGCGCGCCCGTCAGCGGTCAACCTCTCGATGAACCGACGATGCCGCCGCGTGGCGCGGGAGTTGATGTTGTCAAGCAGACGCACGAAGGCCGGATCGTGCAGCGCTTCGTGCTGGATCACCGTGAGAACGCCGAAGTTGCGTGACCACTGTGAGAGATTGGCGTAGGTCGTCGTCCGAAGGATTTCCTCGGGATCGTCGGTGACGTTTTCCTGGGCCTGCAGAAGTTCATCGCGCATTTGCTCGGCGACGGTCCGCAGGATCTCGTACTTGGAATCAAAGTACGTGTAGACCGTTGGCCGCGTGACCCCCGATGCCTTGGCGATGGCGGTGATGCTCGCCTGGGCGTAACCGAGGTCGGCGAACACTCGGCTCGCTGCCTCGGCTATCGACTGACGCCGGTCTAACAATGGCTGGCCACCTTCAGCGTCTGCAGGATCAGTGAGCGTGTGTCGGCCGGGTCGATGACATCGTCAATTTCGTACGCCGCCGCCATTCGTACGGCCTTTCCCGCATCGTACATGGCTTGTAGCAATTCCTCGTAGCGTTGCTGGCGGGCCTGCGGGTCGCCGATCGCCTCGAGTTCCTTGCGGTAGCCGAGCCGGACAGCTCCCTCCAGGCCCATCCCGCCGAACTCCCCGGTGGGCCAGGAAACGTTCAGCAACGGGTTGTGCAGGTTGCCGCCGCCCATCGCCATCGCGCCGAGGCCGTATCCCTTACGAGTCACGACCATGATCAGCGGCGTGCTCAACCGCGCCCCGGCAACGAACATCGAACCGAACCGGCGTACGGCGGCGTCCCGTTCGGATTCAGGCCCGACCATGATCCCCAGCGTATCGCACAAGCTGATCAGCGGCAGCCCGCGAGCCTGGCACATCGTGAGGAACCGCTCGGCCTTATCCGAGCCCGGTGCGTCGATCGCCCCGCCGAGGTGCAGCGGATTGTTTGCCATGATGCCGACGGCCTGCCCACCGATCCGAGCGATGCTGGTGATAATGCCGTGGCCGAACCCTGCGCGTAGTTCGACCTGGCTACCCGCATCGGCGAGTGTGTCGATGATTGGCCGGATGTCATACGCGCGCAGCCGGTTCTCGGGAACCATGTGTCGCAGGGTGCGCTGGTCGGCGACGCCCGTGACCTCACTGGATTGGTTGGCGAGTAACCCGAGGACCGATTTGCAACGTTCGACGGCCTCGTGCTCATCCTCAGCGAGGATGTCAACGACACCGTTGGGGTAGAGAACGTCCATTGGCCCGACGTCTGCGGGGCGATGCACCCCGAGCCCGCCGCCCTCGATCATCGCCGGCCCGCCCATTCCGATACTGCTGTCCTTGGTGGCGATGATGACATCGCAAGCGCCAAGAAGCGCGGCGTTGCCCGCGAAGCTGTAGCCGCCGACCACCCCGACGATGGGCACGCGACCCGCCATCGCAGAGATAAGTAGGAACGTGTCGCTGATCAGTCCGGGGCCAGCGGGCTTATCGGTATCACCGGGTCGCCCGCCGCCGCCTTCGGCGAACACCACCATCGGCAATTGCAGCTTCTCGGCGACCCGGAACAGGCGATCCATCTTGCGATGGTTTGCGTAGCCCTTGGTGCCCGCGAGCACGGTGTAGTCGTAGGCAAACACTGCGATGGGCGTGCCGTTGACTTGGGCGGTGCCGAGCACAATGCCATCGCCCGTGGTGTTCTCGCGCAGATCCTGTTCATCGCGGCGGGCGCGTTGCGCGGCGATTGCCAACGCTCCGTACTCCACGAACGTGCCGGCATCGACGAGTGCGTCGATGTTCTCCCGGGCAGTGCGTCGTCCCTTCGCGTGCCGACGTGCGACGGCGTCGGTTCGAGCCTCGTCAAGGCCGTAGCGATGTAACTCGATGGATTCGGCGAGGTCGGCGCGGATCTCGTCGAGGTCCTGTTCAACGGCTAGCTGGCTGGTTGTCTCACCGAGTTCGGCCGGTCGCAGCCACGCGACGACGCTGCCTTCTTCCAGGAACTCCCCAGCAGCCGCGGTGATTCGGTGCACCAGCCCGCCAGCCGCGGCGATGACCGCATGCTGCATCTTCATCGCTTCAACGATGAGTAGTTCTTGACCGGGGTGGACGACGTCGCCCTCGTTGATAGCGATCGACACGACGGTCCCGCTCAAGTGGAGGGGAACGCTGAATGCGTCGTCCGGTAGGTCAGGAGCGCCTCGGTCGCTGGTGGTGGCGGCGTCCGGCGGCGGGGTCGGCGCGGGGGCCTCGTCGTCGACGTGCAGTTCGGTGAGGTTGCCGTCCAGATACGCGGTGTGCATGGCGCCGTCGCGGAACTCATCTGTGGCGGTGATCGCGCGCAGCAGTTGCCGATTGGTGCGGGGGCCATCGACCACGAGATCGCGCAATGCCCGGTGGAGCCGCGTGGTGGCCACGGCAAAGTCGGCGCCCGTCACGATCACCTTGGCCAACAACGTGTCGTAGCGAGGGTTGACCGCGGCACCCACTCGCGCATACGTGTCTACGCGCACGTGCGGGCCCGTCAGCGGACCAAACTGCTTCAGCACGCCGCCGCTGGGCAGCAGCGTTCCGTCGACGCTGAGCGTCTCGGCGTTGACCCGCGCCTGAACCGCCACACCAGTCTCGGCCGGTGCGGTGCTCAAGCCGAGCGTGGCCAGTGTGTCCCCGGAGGCGATCCGCACACTGGCATCGACCAGATCGACGCCGGTGACCGCCTCGGTCACGGTGTGTTCGACCTGTAGGCGAGGATTCACCTCAAGGAAGTAGTAGCCCTCGCCACTGACGAGGAACTCGACGGTGGCCAGACCCGCGTAGGGGACTGCGGCGATGAGGCGACAGGCATCCGTGCGCATCTGGGACAATAGATCGTCGTCGGTCCATATCGCGGGGGCGATCTCGATGACTTTCTGCCGGCGCCGCTGGATGGAGCAGCCACGGGTGCCGACGGCGCATGTGGCGCCGGTGGCGTCACCGAGCACCTGGATCTCGATGTGCCGGGCGTCGGTGAGCAACTGCTCGGCGTACACCGCGCCATGACCGAAAGAGGCCGCAGCCTCGCCAGAGCATCGCTCAAACGCGGCCGAAACCTCAGCGGTGTCGAAGACCGGTGCCATACCGCGTCCGCCACCGCCCGAGACTGCCTTGAGCATGATCGCGGCCCCGTCGCCAAGCTCGGTGAGGAACTGCGCAGCTTCAGCTGCGCTGACCGGCCCGTCGGTCGCAGGTAGCGTGGGCACATTGCACTGCACCGCCAGTTCCCGCGCCTTCGCCTTATCGCCAAACACCGTCAATGCTGCTACGGATGGACCGACGAACGTGACACCGTCGGCAGCGAGGCGCTGAGCAAAATCAGCGTTCTCGGACAAGAAGCCGTACCCGGGGTGCACGGCGTCTGCGCCGATGGTGCGCGCGGCGGAGCACACTGCCTCGACGTCCAGGTATGCCGCCGGTCCCGCGCCCGGCAGCAACACGTTCTCGTCCGCGCGGGTGACGTGTGGCGAGGACTGATCATCCTCCGGCGCGATGGCCACGGTCTGATAGCCGAGTCCTTGTGCAGCGTCGATGATCCGAATTGCAATCTCGCCGCGGTTGGCAATGAGTAACTTAGGCAATTTGTCCGTCCTTAGTGACACGTACACCCGCAGCCTCGCGATCCCATACGTCTTCGGAGATCCCGGCGCCTCGGAGCACGTGCTTCTGAACCTTTTGAGTAGGTGTGCGGGGTAGGTCTGTGGCTACCTCGAAGTACCGGGGACCATGAAATACGGCATGCGCACCGCGAGGAATTCCGTGAGTTCGAGGAAGTCAATCTGTCTGCCCTCGCGCGGGATGATGACCGCCTTGATGTCGTCCTCGGAAAGCTCTGAAGGCACCGCTACGACCGCACTTTCATACACATTCGGATGCTCGTTGATCGCCTTCTCCACTTCAAAACTTGAAATGTTCTCGCCGCGGCGACGAAGGGCGTCCTTCATGCGATCGACGAAGAAATAGTGACCATCGGCATCGACCTTGAACGCGTCCCCGGTATGTACCCATCCGTCGATCACGGTTTCGGCGGTCTTTTCGGGCAGGCCATGGTAGCCACGGAGCACCATTCGCGGGTCCTGGGGTCGAACCCATAGTTCGCCGACTTCGTTGAAATCTGCCTCGGTGTGATCCTGGCGCATGACCTTCAGGTCATAGCCGTCGCGGGCGAGTCCGGCTTCCCCCGGCACCAGAGTGGCCCAGGTGTTGGACATGGCGCCGCCGATCTCGCTCATCCCGTAGCCCACGATCGACGCCCAAGCTGGACAGCCCGCCGCTGATCTGCTGACTCTTGCGGTGGGTCTGTTCGAACGTGAACTGTGGGTCGCCATCGATGAATGCGATCGCGTGGGGTCGTTCATGTAGCACCCGCTCGAAGGCGAAACTCAGCGTTCGATTCTCGAACGCGGGAAGCCCGGTCATCGGAACCATGATCGCCCAGATGGCCGGGGTGTGAGCGCCACGACCCTGGCGAGGATCGGTGAGTGGGTCGTCAAAGAAGGTTAGTCTCCGCCCTTACTCGACTGTAAGGTGAGTCCTTGAGTAATCGCAACCCAGGGGCCGGGGAATCCCTCCGTAGCCAGCACGTCCAGAAACTTTCGTCCAGTCATGCCGCGGTGTTTGGCTGGGTTCGGTTGCGCAACGGATGCCGGACACGTTGACAGGTGTGACCTGAGCTACGTAGGGTCGTCCGTCACATAAGTTGATACGAATGTCAGCTTGGCGGGAGACGACATGACGATCTCGATGCCCCCTCCGGGAGTATCGCTACAGACACCGGAAGTGGACCCCTCCTGGATGCGCGCTGCGCTCGTCCAGGCCGGTGTCGCCACGGCCGACGCGCAGTTGGATGAGGTCCGATTCGAGGAGTTCATCGGTACCGGACAGCTTGGCCGTAGCGCGCGGTTCACGCTGGATTGGGCTCGGCCGAACGGAGAACCCACTTCGGTGGTAGCCAAGATTCCGGGTGTGCACCCGGAGCTCACTGCGGTGTTGTTCGACACCGGCATGTACGACGCGGAGATCGCTTTCTACAACGACGTCGCGCCGTACGTCGACGTCGCGCGACCGACCTGCTTTCACGCCTCCAGCGACCGTGAATCGTTGAACTTCGTCATCTTGATGGAGGACCTCGCGGCCTACCGCGCCGGCGACCAACTCAAAGGCATCGCAATGGACGACATCCATCGTGCGATCGAGCAGGCTGCCGCGTTCCACGGTCCGCGCTGGGGCGATCCGGAGTTGGCGAAGATCCCGTTCTACGCCGGCCGGAATCCAGATGGCGCTGATTTCACCGCCAAGAGTTATCGCGACTACCTTCCCGAGGTATTCTCGCGTCTTGGAGATGGGCTCAGCGCAGCCGCGATCGACACTGTGGAACGGTTTGGCGCGGTCATCGGCGACTGGGTGCACCGCACGCCCGAGGCGCCGGCAACGATCACCCATGGCGACTTCCGCCCCGACAATCTTCTGCTGTCGCCGGAGACTCCCGATCGGCCGATGATCGTGGTGGACTGGCAGACCTTGGGCCTGGGCGCGGGCCCCAACGACATCGCCTATCTGATCGGCGGGGCAACCGACGCCGAACAACGTCGACGCAGCGAAGACGAGCTCCTGCGCGAGTACCTCGGTTACCTGCGAGATCGCTACGCAGTAACCGATTACACCGAATCGCAGTTGCGTCAGGACTATGCGCTCGGCGCGCTGAGTGGCCTCCTGGTCGCGGTGACCGCGACGATCCGGGCCATTCGTACTGAGCGCGGTGACGCGCTGTTCACTCTGATGATCGAGCGGCACGCCGCCCACGCGCGAGAACTCGGGTCCGTCGAGCTCGCCGGCGGCTAGCCAGATTCCTGCGCGTGCCGGGTGAGCGCGTTAGTCGTGCGTCGGCCATGATGTAACGAACGTTCATCCAGACGACGAAGCGAAGGTGCTTGACACGTGCTCACGCCGTACGACGATTTCCCGTTACATCAGACTGCCTTGCCGCTGGCGCAGGTCGGCGATGGACATCCAGACTTCTATGACCGGTTCTGGTTCAACGGCTACAACGAGGAGATGTTCTTCGCCGTAGCGATGGGTCTCTACCCCAATCGCGGTGTCATCGATGCCGCGTTCTCAACCGTGCTCGATGGTGAGCAGCGCAGCGTGTACGCGTCCGGTCGTGCGCCGCTGGATCGCAGTCACACCGAGGTCGGACCGATCCGCGTGCAGATACTTGAGCCGCTGCGTCGCAACCGCATCATCGTTGATGCGCCGGAGCAGGGTCTGAAGGCCGACCTCACCTTCACCGCGCGCACCGCCGCATGCGAAGAGCCCCGTCACACGCGCTACAACGGCGTACGGCTCGCGATGGACGTTACCCGTGCGACGTCGCTCGGATCGTGGCAGGGCACCATCGAGGTCAACGGTCGCGAGATAGCGGTCTGTGCCGACACCGTACGGGGCGTCAAAGATCGGTCCTGGGGGATTCGCGCTGTCGGCGAACCGGCGCCCCGCGCTCCTGAGCCGAGCACACACCAATTGTTCTTCCTGTGGGCTCCGCTGAACTTTGATGACGTATGTCTGCACTACATGCTGCACGAGGACGCCCACGGCAAGCCGTGGGCGAAGACCGCGGCCGTTCTGCCCGTCATCGGTGCCGATGACCCGGTGACCGGCCCCGGGACAGAAGCCATTCACATCGGCGATATGCAGCACGAGATTGACTGGGCGCCCGGATTACGGCGCTCGCAGCGCGCTACCTTGCGTTTCTCGCATCCGGAAACTGGGGCTCCGCAGACGGTCGACCTGGAACCGCTGTTCACCTTCCGGATGCGCGGCGCCGGCTATGGCCACCCGCGATTCAAGCACGGCGCTTGGCATGACGAACTTGTGGTAGGTGGCGAGGTGCACGCCGTCGAGCAGCTCGACAACCTCGACGTTCCCAACCTGCATGTGCAACAGATCGTGCGTGCCACCTGGGGCGACAAGGTGGGCATTGGTGCATTTGAGCAGTTCATGCTTGGTCCACACGCACCGTCCGGGGCGACCGGGTTGAACGAACCGCCCGTTCCGTAAACGATTCTTTCGATGGCCACCGGCGCATCTGGGTCAGGAGCGTCGGTGCAGCGGCGCCGATCGAGGAATTCTGGGGCAGACTTTACGTGCGGCCGTAGACCTTTCGCGGCGGGTGGTACTCGAGCAACGCGTTGTTGAACTGCGCGCCGATGATGATGGCGATCGCCGCGAAATAGTAGAACAACAGGTAGGCGATGGGTGTCGCGAGCGCACCGTAGGTCAGACCGTTCGAGTAGACGTACTGCAGGTAGATGCGTAGGCCGATTGACGCGACGATGAACACGATCGCGGCTAGCACGGCGCCTCCCAGACCGCGCTTCCAGGGATGCCGATATTTCGGCGCGACCTTGTACAGCGTCGTGAGGAGCAGAATCAGCAGGATACCCACGGCCGGGAAGTAACTCACCTGGATCGCCACATCGATGTCATCCTGGACATCTTGAGGAAAAAAGCCGATCAAGTAGTCGGGTCCGATCGCCAGGAGCGGTAATAGGACGATGCCGAATACGAGCGCGATGAGGTACAGGCCGAGAGCGAAAATGCGCTCTTTGACCGGATGTCTTACCTCGTGCTGGTTGTAGGCGATCGTGATCGATTCAACGAAAGCTGCCATCGCCGAGGAGCCAGCCCAGAACGTCAATATAAGTCCGATCGAGATCGCGCTCGTTTGACTGTCAAGGATCGTGTCGACCGCATTGCCGATGAGCCCTTCGGCGACCTCCTCGGTGAAGATGCTGTTGAGGAGCGCGAAGATTTCCTCGCGAACGGCTGGTATCCAGGATGGGTCGATCGCGCGGATCAATGGGATGAGCAGCCCCAGCAAGGCAAGTAGCATCGGTGCGGTCGACAGCGCCGACCAGAACGCTGCCTGTGCGCTCATACCGAACAGTGAGTCGCCCCACGCCTTGGAGATCGTGCGCCCGATGATCTTGCGCCAGCGGCGGGTAACGGGTCCGCTCGCGGTGGGATCCGGTCCGCGGTCCGGATCGTGCCAGCGGGTCCGGCCGTCATCGGCGGAACTGACCTTGGGGAGTACCGCATCGGTCCAGGTGTCACGCCGCCGGGCGGGGCTGCCCTCAATGGTGGCGGATTCGCTCGCCGGGGCGTGGGGAGATACGGTCTGCGCAGGGGCCGGGGCGACTGGGGAGCCAGTGACTGGGGGATCGGTTACTTGAGCGTCGGTGACTGGCGGGTCGGCGACTCGGTCGGAGCGGGGCACCGCTGCTGGGCCAGGTGTGACGCCGTCCTCATCAGGGACATCGTCAGAATCTCGATCCGCCCCATTCATGTCTGGGCGAGTTCGCCGGCGAGCTTCGCGTAGATCTGCGCGGCAGGGTTCCGGGCGGCGCTGCGGTGACCCGCGCCCGCCCACAACGCCAGTAGTGACGCATCGCCACGCAATGCGGCGGCCTTGCGGATAGGTGAGGTCATGAAATGCACATCGGGATAGGCGCCGGGTGCCTCGGATTCACCGGCCAGCATAAGTTCGTTCGCGAGGCCGCGGGCATAGCGCCCGGAGAATGTCCGGGTCACCGCGGTGTCCGGGTACCGTTCGTCGGTCAGCGCGTCCTTGTGCGCCTCCGGCGAGGCGCTTTCGTCCGCGGCGACCAGCAAAGTCCCGATAGCGACGGCCTGGGCTCCGGCGTCCAGCAATGCGCGCGCGTCGGATCCGTTCCCGACGCCACCGGCGGCGACGATCGGCAATTCGGTGACCGGCCGGATCCGTCGTACGACGTCGACGGCGTTCTTTGAGTTGGGCTCCGCGCTGACCGACCACACCCCACGATGTCCGCCGGCGTTGGCGCCCTGTGCGATCAAGAAGTCCGCGCCGAGACGCTCTGCGTTGCGGGCCTCGCTGGCATCGGTCACGGTGAATCCGACGGCTGAGCCGGCTCGACGCAGTCGCGCGATGCTGTCGGCTGCGACGGCGCCAAAGGTGAAGGTGACGATCGCGATTGGATCGGCGATCAGGGCCTCGATCTTCTGCTCGAACTCATCGTCGTTGTAGCGCGGTTCGCCGACCTCGGCGCCGACCCGCGCGGCGAACGGCGCGAGCACCTCGGCGTACTGCAGTAACTCGTCGGCGAGCTCTACTGAGCGCTGGCGTTGCGGGGTGAAGAGGTTGATGCCAAACGGTTTGGTGGTCAGCGAACGGGTCCGCTCAATTTCGCGGCGCATGGCGTCGGTGGACTTGTAGCCGGCTGCGATGAAGCCCAGCCCGCCGGCCTCGCTGATGGCCGCGGCGAGTTCCGGAGTGGAGGCTCCAGCCATCGGTGCGCCAACAATCGGGTGCTGAAGCGTGCTGAAGTCGAAGTGCATGGGTCGCCTCCCTCATGGAACGGTTGGGAACCCTGAAATCTTAACCGCGGCGCGATTAATGCCGGTGTTCGTCGCGGGTGCGCTGGCCCTGGCAACGCGGCCGCGACGAGTTCACCCAAAAACGCAGCGCAGGAGGTCGTTCATCCTCCATAGCGCGATGAACGACCTCTCAGGCTGCGTTATTGGCAGACATGTGGTGCTAGCAGACATGTGGTGCTACTCGTCGAATCCGACCCAGACGACCGCGTCTTCAATAGATTTGCGTTCGGAGACGACCGCGTTAGCGGGGAAGTCGTCGTCCGGGTAGCCCATCGCGATCGAGATCTGAATGACTTCGTCGTCGGCGATGCCGGCGTGCTCGCGCACCACCGGGGACTGCATGATGCCCTGACTGTTGATCACGCACCCCAATCCACGCGACCAGGCAGCGTTGACCAGTGCGTTCGCGATCGCGCCACAGTCGAATGGTGCGATGTCGTTACCGGCGAGTTCGCGGTCATACGTGACGATGATCGACAGCGGAGCGTCGAACTGACGGAACCCGCGCAGAACCCAATCCTGCCGCCCGGCTTTGTCTTCTCGGGCGATCCCCATAGCGGCGAACAATTGCTTGGCGATCCCGACCTGGCGGTCGCGGTGCTCACCCTCGTACCCGTCGTGGGTGCGGAACTCCCGTGAGTGCGGTACACCTGCCAGATTTCGCTCGGTATTGCCCTTGCGGATTCGATCCAGCGGTTCTCCGGTAATGACGTACAGGTGCCAGGGCTGGGTGTTCATCGAGGACGGCGCGCGCATCGCCATCTCCACGACCTCGCGAATCACATCCTGCGGAACCGGGATGGGTTTGTAGCCGCGGATGCTGCGTCGTCCGTGCACTACCTCGTCATACTTCACGCTGCACGTCTCCCATTCATGTGGTTCTCATCGAGTGCTCACCTTGACCATGCGGCGAGTTGGGCCGGCTAGCGGTGTCACTGAACTCGCGTGGTGGTCTCTAGACTGTGTGTCCAGTCACCTGATCTGTCTACCACGCGCTCACACAGGGACGCCGGATAGGACGATGCGGGGTGTAGGCAGGACTCAATACGGATGAATGGGACGGGGACGAGATGCGGATTGCGAACGTGGGCGGTCGACTGCAGTTGATGACGACCGCGACGGCCGGGGTGGACGTCGCGAAGGTGAGCGAGGGCAAGTTCGGCGCTGACCCGAGCGCGATCTATGACCGCTGGGACGAGTTCACCGCGTGGGCAGCAGGGGCCGAGGCGGCAGACGCCGTTGAGTTCACACCGGAGGACTTTCAGGCTCCCATCCCGTTCCCGAAGCAGACGTTCGCGCTCGGGCTGAATTTCCGTGATCACGCCGAAGAGACGGGCTTGGCGATTCCCGACGAGATCCAGGTCTTCACGAAATGGTCGTCGTCGTTCTGTGGCCCGATCGCCGAAGTAGCGTTGGTCGAAGGTGACCTTATCGACTGGGAGGTCGAACTTGTTGCGGTCATCGGTAACGGTGGGCGCGATATCGCCGAGGCCGAAGCGTGGGGGCATGTTGCCGGATTGACGATGGGGCAGGACATCTCGGCGCGCCGTCACCAGGGCCGCGGCACCCGGCAGTTCTCGCTCGCGAAGTCGTATCGCAACTATGCCCCGATGGGCCCGGTCGTGGTCAGCGTCGACGAGTTCGCGAACAAGGACGACATCAAGCTTGGTTCGAAGGTCAACGGCGAGGTGATGCAGGACGGCCGGACTGCGGACATGATCTTCCCCGTTTCGCGGGCGATCGCGGACCTGTCGAAGATCGTCGAGTTATACCCGGGCGATGTGATCTTTACCGGCACTCCTGCCGGCGTCGGCCAGGGCCGCAAGCCGATGCAGTTCCTGCGCGCAGGAGATGTGCTCGAATCGCACATCGAAGGCATAGGTGAGATGCGCCAGGTCTTCACCGCGCCCGAGTAGCCGCGCCACCCCTGTTCCGCTCGCGCCTGCGGCATCTACCTGGAGTGCTCCCCTCTCGGTCATCGACCGAAGCGAGGACCTCCCCGGTCGTCGACCAGAGCGAGGTGCGAGCGGAGCGAAAATGTCGCCGGTCGCGCACGTCCGAAACCGTTCTGTGACTCTGGTCCCGAGCCTGTTCGAGTCTGACGTCTGGTGGGTCGGTCGCGTTCATTCAGTCGCCGTCGACCGCGATTGCGGCGATCCCGATGACGGCCGGGCAAGGCGAGGATTATTCCTCGCCGTCGCCGAAGATGAGAAACGATACGTCGACTTGCAGTGCATTCGCCAACTGGAACACCGTGTCCATCGTTGGGTTTCCGGCGCCGGGGCGGCCGCGTAGGTCCTTTGTGTTGTTGCGCGAATGCTCGATGTTCTGCACTTGATTGCGGCTTATGCCCGCAAGTTGACCGAGACGCTCCTGGGTCAAGCCGCGCTTGCGTCGAGCTTCGCTGACACGCGCGCCGAACTCGTCTGCAAGCTCCGCCCAGTGGCGAGGTTGGCGGCGATTCGGCACGCATACAAACCTGTCCCAAGCGTCGCCTGAGAGTCAGCCCAATGGATTGGGTAATCGTCTCGGAGTCGCGGGCGGGGGAGCTGAACGGGTGCAGGACAGGTGTGGTTGCTAGAGCAAACTTGACAGGGAATTTTGGTCTCGTACAGAACAAAGAATCACACTTGAGATCAACAGTTGGTAGGAACCCCGAAGGGTGGGCTTAGAGGTAGCGAGCGAGGTCGGCAGTGAGTTCGCCGGCCGCCTCGTCGCACGCTTTCGAAGCCGCAGCCATGCCGAAGAACCCATGGATGAGTGTGGGGTAGAGCCGCAGCGTGACGTCGACCCCCGATTTCGCCAGCACCTCGGCGTACGCCGTGGACTCGTCTCGGAGTGGGTCATAGCCTGCGGCTCCGATAACCGTCGGGCAAAGGCCTTCACGTTGGCCGTATATCGGTGACATCCGCGGATCGGTGCGATCGGCGCCATCGGCGTACGCGGCGATAAAGGTGTTCATATCGTCCGCCGTCAATCGGTACCCGCTTGCGTTTTGTTGTGCGGAAAGATATTGCCCCTCGCAGTCCAGCGCGGGATACAGCAGCAGCGCGGCGTCCAACGCGACGCCTTCGTCTCGCGCTTGGTGTGCGACAGCCGCGGCGAGGTTGCCGCCCGCCGAATCGCCGGCGACGGCGATCTTGCCGCCACCGAACTCTCCGCGGCGCCCTTCGATATAGGCAAATGAGTCCCAACAATCCTCGTACGGCGTGGGGAACGGGTCCTCGGGCGCGAGTCGGTAGTCCACGGAGACGACCATCGCGCCGGTGTCGCGCACGATTCGCGCGCATAGCCGGTCGTGTGTATCGAGGTCGCCGACCACCCAGCCGCCGCCATGGAAGAAGACCACTGTCGCCCCCGGTTCGCCCAGCTGGTAGGTCCGGGCCGATAGCGTGCGGCCGGTGAGCGGCAACTTGATGTTGTGGACAGTCAGCCCCCCGAGGTCGTTGGGTGCGGCCAGGCCGGCGGCCCGATAGGAGGTGCGCGCCGCCGCCTCTTCCCCCGGAACATAGAGCCGCGGATTGCCGGCTGCTTCGATGGCGTCGAGCACAGTTTGGACCTCGGGATCGACGGGCATATCGGGCCTCCTTGGGGTCGTCTATCGAACCGTACCCGCCATCGGCGAACCCGGTGGTTCTGTCTAGGTGAAGCGCAGGCGTACGATCGTTAGCACTACGAAACGAATGTCGGCAGATACCCCGACGACACCGCGACTCAGGACCCGATGAACTCAACGAACGAACAAGAACCGGCCGCGAACCCTTCGCTGGCAATCGCCATACTGGCCTTTACCGGTATGACCGTCTCGATCATGCAGACGATCGTCGTACCGCTACTTCCGCATCTGCCGGGCATCTTGAACGCATCCAGGGAGAGCGCGACGTGGGTGCTGACGGTGACGCTGATGGTTGGCGCGGTTTTCACCCCGATCGCCGGACGGCTGGGCGATATGATCGGCAAGCGCCGAATGTTGATGATCACCACGGCGATGATGGTGATCGGATCGCTGGTATGTGTGCTGTCTAGCAGTCTTGTTCCGATGCTCGTCGGGCGAGCTCTGCAGGGAATGTCGCTCGGTTCGATATCGCTTGGGATCAGCCTGATGCGCGACATCATGCCCAAGGAACGGCTCGGTTCCGCCGTCGCGTTGATGAGCGCGACCCTCGGCATCGGGGGTGCGATCGGGCTCCCGCTCTCCGCCGTCGTCGCGCAACATCTGTCGTGGCACGTACTGTTCGCGGGTTCCGCCGCGTTCGGAGCAATCGCGTGCCTCGCCGTCGTCCTCTTCATCCCGGAGTCTTCGGTGCGATCCGGTGGGTCCTTCGACGTCCTTGGTGCGATCACGTTCTCCGGAATGCTGATATCACTGCTGGTCGGGTTGACGAAAACCGCAGATTGGGGCTGGGGAAACTGGCGCGTGTACGCGTGCTTCGTGGTGGCGATGGGGTTTGGCCTGCTGTTCTTGAAGGTCGAACGTCGCGCGTCGCACCCCATGGTCGACATTCCGGTCACCCTGCAGCCGACCGTCCGCTACACCAATCTCGCGTCGGTTCTCGTCGGATTCGCCATGTATACGTGCAATATGGCGGTCACCGAACTACTGCAGGCGCCGAAAGACACCGGTTACGGGTTTGGGACCTCGATGGTGGTTGCTGGCCTGTGCGCCGCGCCCATGGGCTTCCTGATGATGGTGCTGTCGCCAGTTGGGGCGAAACTCATCAAGGTTCGCGGAGCAAGGTTCGCATTCAGGTCGGGAATCGCGGTGATAGGTGTCGGATTCGCGATTGGCGTGTTTAAGGTCAACGCCGCGTGGGAGCTCATCATCGTCGCGATGTTCGTCGGGGCAGGCGTCGCCTTGTCGTACGCCGCCGCGCCTACGCTGATCATGAGCGCGGTGCCGCACACACAAACCGCCGCTGCTAACAGCGTGAACACGCTCGCGCGGTCGATGGGTACGTCGCTCGCGGCCGCTATACATGGCAGCATCCTGGCGTCGGCGTTCGTGGTGGGTGGTACGTCGTACGGCCCGCTCAACCCCTTCCAGCTGTGTTTCCTGCTCGCGGTCATCGCCTGCGCCGTCGCGTACGCGCTCGGTGCGTTGATCCCGAAGGAGCCGCGCGAGATCGTCCCTGCTCCTGTGGCCGAAGCCGTCCCTAATTGACGGTTCGGTCGGTAAGTACCCTCAAGCGCAGACTCAATGAACAAGGAGATACCCATGCGCAGAGCCGCCATAGTGAACCCTGTCCGCACCGCCGTAGGTACCTTCGGTGGCTCGATGAAGGACGTGCCCGTCGAAGACCTGGCCGCGACCGTCGTCAAGGAGGTCATGAAGCGTTCGGACGTCGACCCGAAGCTGATTGAGGACGTCGTCTTCGCGCAGTCCTACCCGAACGGTGAGACGCCGTGCCTGGGCCGCTGGGTTGCGATGCATGCCGGCCTGCCTACCGAGACCCCCGGTATGCAACTCGATCGCCGTTGCGCGGGCGGGTTGATGTCGATCGCTACGGCATCGATGATGGTTCAGTCGGGTGCTGCGGACGTGGTGATCGCCGGCGGCGCCGAGTCGATGAGCCGCATCGAGCACTACACCACGGGCGCGCGCTGGGGCACTCGCGCGGGCGGGATGATGCTGCATGATCGTCTCGACCGCGGCCGAGAGCGCTCACAGCCGACGTGGCGGTACGGCGAAATCAGCGGAATGATCGAGACCGCCGACGTGCTCGCTGCGCAGCAGGGCGTCACCCGAGAAGAAGCCGACGAGTATTCCGTGCGCTCGCACCAGCGCGCGATCGATGCGTGGGACAAGGGTCTGTTCGACGCTGAAGTGGTGCCGGTCGAGGTGCCGCAGCGAAAAGGCGATCCGATTCCGTTCGCGAAGGACGAGGGTATGCGCCCTGGGACGTCGATGGAGACCCTCGGCAAGCTGCGTGTGCTGCGCAAGGACGGCGTGGTGACCGCTGGCAACGCGTCGCAGCAGAACGACGCCGCCGCGGCGTGTCTGATCGTCGCCGAGGACAAGTTGGACGAACTCGGTCTCGAGCCGATCGCGTTCCTGCGCGGATGGACTGCCGTCGGTTGTGAGCCCGGCACGATGGGTTGGGGACCGGTTCCAGCGGTCGCGAAGTTGTTCGAAAAGACCGGTCTGAACTGGGACGACATCGACCTGGTCGAGCTCAATGAGGCCTTCGCAGCACAGGTCCTCGCGGTGACCAAGGGCTGGGGCTGGAACGAGGCAGACAAGCTCAACGTGAACGGCGGCGGCATCTCGCTCGGGCATCCGATCGCTGCTACCGGTGTACGGATCATGACCTCGCTGGTGCACGAGATGAAGCGTCGCGATGCAAAGTACGGCCTCGAGACGATGTGTGTCGGTTCGGGCCAGGGCATGGCGGCCGTCTTCGAGCGTGCGTAGGTCTTGATCGGCTCGCCACCGCCGACCACATCGGTCGGCGGTGGCGAGATGTACGAAGCCGCAGAGTGGGCACGGCGTGGGACGCGTCTGCCTGTGGTGGGCGCGGGCAGGTGGGTCACCTGCCCCGGGCGGCGTACCAACCAGGGTCGTCTCGACTCGGTCGGCCCCTTCGTCGTCCCTCTCCGTCGAGGACCGGCGGGTGCCGCGCGTACTACTGATGACCGGCGGGTGTGACGTGTTCGGCAGCTATCCGATTGGTTGTCGGTGTAACGATCGAGCGGTTGTGTTGCGGAAGAGTTATAGGCGGCGTGATCTATGCCGGGATCGCGCTACTGGTTTGAAACCCGGTGCGTGGAACGGGTAAAGTTAGACCTTGCTCTGGCCGATGCCGTCCAGGCTGTACTCCGATGACTCCTATCGCAGAACAGGACGGTGACCCGTCATGTCGCTTGCCGGTTTCTCCGCACGCCCCGCAGCTCAAGGGTTGTACAACCCTGCTCATGAGCATGATGCCTGCGGTGTCGCGATGGTCGCAACCATGCGCGGACACGCCGGGCACGACATCGTCGAGCATGCCCTGACGGCGTTGCGCAACCTTGACCACCGCGGCGCCACCGGCGCCGATCCGTTGGTCGGTGACGGCGCCGGAATCCTGATGCAGATGCCCGACGAGTTCTTGCGTGGCGTCGTCGATTTCGAACTACCCGCGCTCGACTCGTACGCCGCCGGTATGGCCTACCTCCCGCAGGACGAAACCGAGCACGCCGCAGCGATCGCGAAGATCGAAGAGATCGCGGCCGAGGAGCACTTGAAGGTGCTCGGCTGGCGTGACGTTCCGGTCGCCGCTGACATCATCGGGCAGGTCGCCCGCGACTGCATGCCGCATTTCGCGCTGCTATTTGTCTCCTCGAACTACGGCAAGCAGACCGGTGTGAACCTGGACCGGCTTGCGTTCTGCGTTCGTAAGCGCGCCGAGCACGAGACTGGCGCGTACTTCGCGTCACTGTCCTCGCGCACGATCGTGTACAAGGGCATGCTCACTACCAGCCAGCTCGAGCCGTTCTTCAGCGACCTCTCGGACGCGCGGATGGCGACGAAGTTGGCCCTGGTGCACTCCAGGTTCTCCACTAACACGTTCCCGTCGTGGCCGCTGGCGCATCCATTCCGGATGATCGCGCACAACGGTGAAATCAACACGGTTAAGGGCAACCGCAACTGGATGCGCGCTCGTGAGTCCGCGCTGACCTCCGATGTCATCCCTGGCGATATGAAGCGGTTGTTCCCGATTTGCTCGGACGACGCCTCGGACTCGGCCAGCTTCGACGAGGTTCTCGAGTTATTGCACCTCGGCGGACGTTCCCTTCCGCACTCGGTACTGATGATGATCCCGGAGGCGTGGGAGAACCACGAAACGATGGATCCCGCGCGCCGTGCGTTCTACGAGTTTCACTCGATGCTGATGGAACCGTGGGACGGACCAGCCTGTGTCACGTTCACTGACGGCACGCTGGTTGGCGCCGTTCTCGATCGCAACGGCCTGCGTCCAGGCCGCTACTCGGTCACCGAGGACGGCCTCGTCGTCCTCGCCTCCGAGTCCGGCGTCCTCGACCTTGACCCGTCAACGGTCGTGCGCGCCGGCCGCCTGCAGCCGGGCAGAATGTTCCTGGTCGACACCGAGCATGGCCGGATCATCGAAGACGACGAGATCAAGGCGAATCTGGCCGCGCAGCAGCCGTACCAGGACTGGCTGAATGACGGCATCGTCCGTATCGACGACTTGCCTGAGCGCGAGCACATCGTGCACACGCCGTCGTCGGTCGCGCGCCGTCAGCAGACCTTCGGGTACACCCATGAGGAGACTCGAATCCTGCTGACGCCGATGGCGAAGACCGGCGGTGAGGCGCTCGGTTCGATGGGTACCGACACGCCGATCGCCGTCTTGTCGGAGCGTCCGCGCCTGCTGTTCGATTACTTCAATCAGCTGTTCGCCCAGGTCACCAACCCGCCGTTGGACGCGCTGCGTGAAGAACTCGTCACCTCCCTGGGCAATTCGATCGGTCCAGAGCGCAACCTGCTGTCGGTCTCGGCGACGCATGCGCGCCAGCTCGCGGTGGACTTCCCGGTGATCGACAACGATCAACTCGCGAAGATCGTGCACATCAACGCCGAGGGCGATCAGCCCGGCTACGCCACGCACGTCGTCCGCGGGTTGTACGACCACCTGCAGGGCGGGCAGGGAATTGCGGACCGGCTCGAGGTCATTTTCGGTGAGATCTCGGAGGCCATCGAGCACGGCGCCCGGTTCATCGTGCTCTCCGATCGCGACGCCGGACGCGACTACGCACCGATCCCGTCGCTGCTGCTGACTGCCGCGGTGCACCACTACCTCGTTCGGGAAAAGACCCGCACGAAGGTCGGCCTGATCGTCGAGGCCGGTGACGTCCGCGAAGTGCACCACGTCGCCTTGCTGATCGGCTACGGCGCTGCGGGCGTCAACCCGTATCTGGCAATGGAGACTGTCGAGGACATGGTCCGTCGCGGCTTGATCGAGGGCATCTCGCCCGAGACCGCCGTGAAGAACCTGATCAAGGCTCTCGGCAAGGGCGTGCTGAAGGTGATGTCCAAGATGGGCATCTCGACCGTGCCGTCGTACTGCGGCGCGCAGGTCTTCGAGGCCGTGGGGTTGGCCCAGGCTCTTGTCGACAAGTACTTCACCGGAACGACCAGTCAACTCGGCGGAATCGGCCTCGATGTGATCGCGGCCGAGGTCGCGCAGCGGCATGCGACGGCGTATCCGCCGGAGGGCGTGGAGATCCCGCACCGTCCGCTGTGGACCGGCGGCGAGTACCAATGGCGTCGCGACGGCGCGCCGCACCTGTTCAACCCGGACACGGTCTTCCGGTTGCAGCACGCCACCCGGCAGAAGCGTTACGACATCTTCAAGCAGTACACGAAACTGGTCGACGACCAGTCCGAGCAGTTGATGACCCTACGTGGTCTGTTCGAGTTCTCCGACGTTTCCTCGACGGGCCGCCGGCCGGTCCCGATCGAGGAGGTGGAGCCGGTCAGCGAGATCGTGAAGCGGTTCTCCACCGGAGCCATGTCCTACGGGTCCATCTCGCAGGAGGCGCACGAGACGCTGGCGATCGCGATGAATCGTCTCGGTGGTAAATCCAACACCGGAGAGGGCGGCGAGGACGTCGAGCGCCTGCTGGACCCCACCCGCCGTTCGTCGATCAAGCAGGTCGCGTCGGGACGCTTCGGTGTCACCAGCCACTACCTGACTGAGTCCGACGACATCCAGATCAAGATGGCGCAGGGCGCGAAGCCGGGCGAGGGCGGGCAGTTGCCGGGCCAGAAGGTGTACCCGTGGGTCGCCAAGACGCGGCACTCCACCCCGGGTGTCGGGCTTATTTCGCCACCCCCGCACCATGACATCTACTCGATCGAGGATCTCGCTCAGCTGATCCACGATCTGAAGAACGCCAACCCTCAGGCGCGCATCCACGTGAAGTTGGTCGCCGAGATCGGTGTCGGCACGGTCGCCGCCGGTGTCTCGAAGGCACATGCGGACGTGGTGCTGATCTCCGGTCACGACGGCGGCACCGGCGCTTCGCCGCTGACCTCGCTCAAGCACGCAGGTGCGCCGTGGGAACTCGGCCTCGCCGAGACCCAGCAGACCCTGCGGCTGAACGGTTTGCGGGACCGCATTGTGGTTCAAGCCGACGGGCAAATGAAGACCGGTCGTGACGTCGTGATCGCCGCACTGCTCGGCGCTGAGGAGTTCGGGTTCGCGACCGCCCCGCTGATCGTGTCCGGCTGTGTGATGATGCGCGTGTGCCACCAGGACACCTGCCCGGTCGGCATCGCAACTCAGAATCCGGAGCTACGTTCCCGCTATAGCGGCAAACCCGAGTTTGTTGAGACGTTCTTCGAGTACGTCGCCGAGGAAGTCCGCGAGCACTTGGCGGCGCTTGGCTTCCGTTCGATCCAGGAAGCGGTCGGCCACGCGGAGTCGCTGAAGGTCGATCGTGCGATCGAGCACTGGAAGGCCTCGGGCATGGACCTGTCGCCGATCCTGGCCACCGTTGAGGACCCGACCGGCGGTACGCCGTACAACTCGGCAGGGCAGGACCACGGCTTGGATAAGGCCCTCGACCAGCAGTTGATCGCGCTGGCGCGCCCCGCGATCGATAACGGTGAGCAGGTCCGCGAAACGGTCGAGATCCGCAATGTGAACCGCACCGTCGGCACCATGCTGGGCCACGAGGTCACCAAGGCGCACCCAGCCGGGCTGCCGGACAACTCGATCCAGTTCACCCTGGCGGGGTCCGCGGGGCAGTCGTTGGGCGCGTTCCTACCGGCCGGCGTCACTTTGCTGATGAGCGGTGACGCGAACGACTATGTCGGTAAGGGACTGTCCGGCGGGCGGGTCGTCGTCCGCCCGGACGAGCGCGCGCCTCTTGTTGCTGAAAAGAATGTCATCGCCGGCAACGTGATCGGGTACGGCGCGACGACGGGAGAGTTGTTCCTGCGTGGCAAGGTCGGCGAGCGCTTCTGCGTACGCAATTCGGGCGCGACTGCGGTTGTAGAAGGCGTCGGCGATCACGCGTGCGAGTACATGACCGGCGGTATCGCTATGGTCCTCGGCGAAACCGGACGCAACTTAGGTGCCGGCATGTCCGGCGGCGTCGCCTACGTCCTGGACCTCGACGAACAGGTCGTCAATCCCGAACTGGTCGACGTACTTTCCTTGCGTGAGTCGGATATCGAGGTCGTGCATCGGCTGTTGACCGATCACGTGAAATGGACCGGATCGACGGTTGCCCAGGGGCTGCTGGACGACTGGTCGAATGGAATCAAGCGGATGAAGGTCGTGCTACCGCGCGGCTACCAGCGTGTGCTCGACGTGCGCGCCGACGCCGCGGAGCAGGGACTCGATCTCGACGGCGCCGAGGTGTGGAGCCGCATCATGGAGGTTTTCAATGGCTGACCCACAGGGCTTCCTGAAGCACCGCGAGCGGGAGTTGCCGCAGCGGCGTCCTGTAGACGTGCGCATCATGGACTGGAAAGAGGTCTACGAGGCGCAGGACGGCGACCAGCTCAAGCGGCAGGCCTCGCGGTGTATGGACTGCGGCATTCCGTTTTGCCACTCCGGATGTCCGCTGGGCAACCTGATCCCGGAGTGGAACACGTTCGCCTGGAAGGGTGACACCGCCGACGGTATCGAGCGGCTGCACGCGACGAACAACTTCCCGGAGTTCACCGGACGGTTGTGCCCGGCACCGTGCGAAACCGCTTGCGTGCTGGGCATCAACCAGCCAGCGGTGACGATCAAGCAGATCGAAGTGCAGACCATCGAGAACGCGTTCGCTGAGGGTCTGGTCACGCCGATGCCGCCGGAGCGGCTCACCGGTAAGACCGTCGCGGTCGTCGGATCAGGTCCTGCCGGGCTCGCCGTCGCGCAGCAGCTAACGCGTGCCGGGCACACTGTCGCGGTGTACGAGCGCGATGACAAGCCCGGCGGCCTGCTGCGCTACGGCATTCCAGAGTTCAAGATGGAAAAGGCCGTGCTGGATCGCCGCATCGACCAGATGAAGGCTGAAGGCACCCGTTTCCGCTGTGGCGTCACGGTCGGTAAGGACATCACCGGCGCCGAACTGCGCGCGCGGTACGACGCCGTCGTACTCGCCACCGGAGCGACGGTGCGTCGCGATCTGCCGGTCGACGGGCGCGAATTCGTCGGCACGTACCAGGCGATGGACTACCTGCCGCAGGCCAACCGAGTCGCGTTGGGCGAGGAGGTCGCCGATCAGGTGGTGGCCACCGGCAAGGACGTGATCGTGATCGGCGGCGGCGATACCGGCGCGGACTGCATCGGCACGGCGCTACGTCAAGGTGCGGCCTCGGTGACGACGCTGGAAATCATGCCGCAGCCGGGTGATGATCGTCCGGCTTCGCAGCCGTGGCCGACGTACCCGACGATCTTCCGGATCGCCTCGGCGCACGAGGAAGGCGGCGAGCGGTTGTACGCCGTGTCGACGAAGCGGATCCTCAGCGATGACGATGGCAATGTGCGGGCGCTCGAGGTTGCCGAGGTGGCGATGGTTGACGGTCGCTTCGAAGAGGTGCCTGGTACGGCGCGCGAGATCCCGGCGCAGATGGTGCTGCTGGCGATGGGGTTCCTCGGTCCGGAGGGCGAAGGGCTCGTGGACCAGCTCGGTGTGCCGTTGGACGAACGCACCAACGTCGTACGCGCGAACGACTATCAGACGTCGGTGCCGGGTGTCTTCGTCGCCGGTGACGCCGGTCGTGGCCAGTCGCTAATCGTGTGGGCCATTGCCGAAGGGCGGGCTGCTGCGAAGGGCGTGGACGAGTTCTTGACCGGCGTGCCGTCGCAGTTGCCGCGACCGATCAACCCAGGCGACCGTCCGCTCGTCGTCTAACCCGCGCGGGCGGCGGGTGCCGCCGTTGATCAGGCGTCGATCGATGTGTGCCGGCACGGGGCCGAGGTATGCCGCCCGTGCGCAGACGTTGCTGGCTGCGGATATCGGTGAGTGCCATCGGGAGAAGGCGCATCACCTGATAGGGATGGTCGCGCCGGCGTTGTAGCGTCGGTGCATGACTGAACCTCCCCTGAGCACTGACCTGAGCGGGCTGACTGCGATCGTGACGGGCGCCGGGTCTGCCCCGGCGGAGGTCGTAGGCAATGGGCGCGCGGTCGCGACGTTGCTCGCGCGCCGCGGCGCGAACGTGGTCGCCGTCGACCGCGACGAGTCTCGCGTCGAAGACACGGCGTCGTACCTCAACGAGTCCGGTGCGTCATGCCTGCCGCTGGTTGGCGACGTCACCGATGACGCCTTTTGCCGGGAGATAAGCGAACGCGCCGTTGCTGAATACGGCGCGGTGAACATGTTGTTCAACAACGTTGGCGTCGGCGGTCCGCAGGGAACAGTCGTCAACGTTGATCTCGAGAAGTGGCGCCGTACTCTCGATGTGAATGTCACCTCGATGCTGCTCACCTCGCGATACGCCATCCCGAAGATGGTCTCTGCAGGTGGCGGCGCGATCGTGAACATGAGTTCGGCAGCCGGTCTGGTGGGCGGACACGCGCACATCGCCTATGCGGTAACCAAGGGCGCGATCGTGAACATGACGCGCGCGATGGCGGCGCAGCATGGCGCGGACGGAATCCGGGTCAACTGCGTAGCTCCCGGAATGGCGTACACAGCGATGGTGGCCTCCCAGAACATGACCGCGGAAATGCGTGAGGCGCGACGCCAGCGCTCGATGCTTCAGACGGAAGGGACGCCGTGGGACGTAGCTGAGACCGTCGTATTCCTGCTGAGTCCGGCTGCGAAGTGGACGACAGGCGTGACCGTGCCCGTTGATGCCGGCCGTACCGCCGGGGAACGTAGCAACCCGGTGTTTGTCTTCGACAAGGAGATTTCGTCCTGAGCTGCGATCCGCATCGAGGGGGGGCAGCGCCGTGACGGACCGGGTGGAATCGCGCTTGTGCGCGGTTAGTGGGAGAATGTTCGGGTGACTGTGTCTCCGGACTTTGACCGGCTGTACGTCGAGGAAACCGACCCGTGGTCGGTGGGGTCGAGTTGGTACGAGCAGCGAAAGGTAGCCGTCGTGCTCGCGGCGCTCGCAGAACGCCGATATACAAGGGCTATAGACCCGGCCTGCGGCACCGGGCATCTAGCGCGAGCGCTCGCTGACAGGTGTGATGATGTCGTGGCGTGTGATGCATCCGAGGCCGCCGTGGCGGTTGCGCGGGACGTGTGCGCAGACGCGTCGAATATGACGCTCGACGCCCGTCGCCTACCGTACGACGGTTCGTCGTCGCTCAGGTCGGCAGCCAGCGAAACAGAGATGTCGTCGCAGCAGGAACCGGCATATCAGGCATTTACGCCGTCGGGCGATGTTCTGCGGATCAGTCAGCGGTCAGCCGCGCCGCGCGGCCCTTTTGACCTGATCGTGCTGTCCGAGTTCCTTTACTACCTGCCGGGCGATGAGCGAGCAGCGGCCGTTACCGAGTTGATCGATCGCGCTGCCGACCGAGTTGAGATCGTCGCGGTCCATTGGCGTGAACGTGCCGACGGCGCGGTGGCGACGGGGGAGGATGTCCACGAGGAGTTGCGCGGCATCTTCGCGGCGCGCCGCTTTCGGCACCAGGTGGCGCACTTCGACGAGGAGTTCGTATTGGACGTGTTCACTCGCGGCCACGACCACTACATCTCCTAACGGTCACCTGCAGTGGGGTCTCACCGATGCCGGACGTTCCGAGGTGCGTCGCCGGGTATCGGTCTTGCAGTCGACTCCGCAGCCCGACCGCACGTCGCAGCCGATTGATCCTTCGTCGGCGTACTGACCTGCGATGAGACGCGCCTGGCGCCTCGCACGCGCGACGGCACCCGAGGTGGCCGCGCCCGGCCACCTCGGAGTTGGATCGGCAGCCGAGGCGCTCGAGATCCTGCTGATCGAGGCGGCATACGAGCGGAACCAATTGAGCGCGGAACGAGAATGGTCCAGCGTAATTTTTTGCGCGTATCGAGTCCGGTGATTGCTGAACCGACAGTCGCGAGTCGTCGGTAACGCGCTGAGGCCCTGCTCGAGAATCTCGAGCAGGGCCTCAGTCGGTGTTTCTTGGTCGGGGTGGCGAGATTCGAACTCACGACCTCTTCGTCCCGAACGAAGCGCGCTACCAAGCTGCGCCACACCCCGGTGAAAGCACCGAAGGGATACTTTACTCGATGCTCCTGTACAAATGCGAGCGGGTGTGAGGAGGGCGACCGCGTACCGCCTACGCGCTTGCGACTCGCCCGCAACGCGTCGTGTCGCGTCTCGCGCGAGGTCTGTGGGGTTGGATCCGGGGTTAGCGGCGCGCGGTGAGGGTGAGCAGGGTGGCTTCGGGACGGCAGCAGAACCGAATCGGAGCGTACGGCGACGTTCCCAGGCCGGCGCTGACGTGCAGCGTGGTGTCGTTACCGGCCGGCGACGTCCACGAGGACAGCCACCGAACGCGGGAGCGGTCAATTCCGCAGTTCGTGGTTGGTGCGCCGTAGATCGGAATTCGCACCTGTCCGCCGTGGGTGTGTCCGGCCAACACCAAGTCGTACCCGTCGTCGGCGAACCAGTCCAACACGCGCGGTTCGGGGGAATGAGTGAGCCCGATGCGCACATCGGCATCTGCGGCGATGCGCCCGGCGATCTCGGCGTACCTGTCGCGGTGGGTGTGCGGATCGTCGGTGCCGCCGAATCCGATCCGTACCCCGGCAACGTCCAGCGTGCCCACGGAGTTGTTCAAGTCGAGCCAGCCGCCGGAGGTTAACTGTTCGCGAAGCGCCCCTAGATCGATGCGTGCACCGCGTCGATGCGGCCCGCCGCCGGTGAAGTAGTGAATCGGACTTTTCGGCACGGACGCGAAGTGGTCGTTGTTGCCCCAGATGAACGCGCCCGGCAGACCCACAAAAGGCTCGTGCGCGCGCAGCGAGTTCTCGAACGCGTGCTCATCGCCCCCGACGTGATCGCCCGTAGAGATCACCAGGTCCGGGTTGAATCGAGCCAGCCGTCGGACCCACGCGACCTTCCATCGCTGCTGCGCCCTCACGTGTAGGTCGGACAACTGCAGTACGCGTATGTCCGGCGATCCCGGCGGCAACACCGGAACCGTGAACCGCCGCAACGCGAAATTGTTGCGCTCGACAAGCGTGCCGTAGGCCGCGGTCAAAGCACCCGCTGCTGTGAGCGTAGTGGCTATGACGCCAGCTCGTCGCCGCCATGGCGTCGTGGGGGCATTGGCGCGCGTCGAGGCGATGCGCGGCTGCTCAGTGGTCAGCCGGAGACCGGTCAGTTGTCGTCCTCATTATCGTTGTTGTTGTTCGACGATGAGTTGCTTGGCGGCTTGTCGTCGGACGGTTTTGCGTCCGACGGCTTGTCTTCGTCCTTCTCCTCGTCTTGTTTTTCTTCGTCCTGCTTTTCTTCGTCTTCCTTGTCGGACTTGCAGCCCGTCTTCGGGTCCTGTCCAGGCTGGCACGGCTGGCCGGCCGGGGCGTTACCGCTGGAGACCGAGTAAGTGATCGTGGCCGACAGCGGCACCGTGGAGCCGGGTGCAGGAGACTGGCTGGCCACCACACCAGCGGGCAGCGTGGAGTCGACGGGGCTGCCGCTGTCGACGGCGAAGAAGCCCGCATTCTGCGCCATGGCCTGGCAGTTGGACGGTGACTGACCGACACAGTTGACGCTCATCGTGGTCGACTTGACGGCCTCAACCTCGGGATCGCCCGGCGGGAAGTCGCTCACGCCGACGCTTGGCAGGATCTGTTCCATCGCGAGGCGCCAGATCGTCGCAGGGAAGCCGCCACCGAAGCCCTGCTCGCCGCCGCTACCGGGTAGCGGGTTGTTGTTGGTCGGATCGAAGGCGAGCACCGCGGCCACGATGTCCGGCGTGTAGCCGACGAAGGAATACGCACGGTTGGTTTCCGCCGTACCGGTCTTACCGGCGATCTGGTAACCGGGAACGTAGGCGTTCGCTCCGGTCTGGCCACTGTTGCCCGGCATGACGTCCTTGAGCAGGATCTGGTTGATCGTGTTGGCGATGCCCGGGGACACTGCGTCCTTCGTGCAGTTCGTATCCGGCGTGTACCACGGCTTCTTCGTCTCCGGGTTGATCGCCGGCTTGCCATCCGGGCCGGTGATGCTCACGATCGGCGTCGGCTCGCAGCGGGTACCGCTGTTCGCGATGGTGGCGTAGGCGGTTGCCAGCCGCAGCGGGCTGGTCGACTCCGGGCCAAGGGTGAAGGAGGCGCGCTGTTCAGCCTTGATCGTGTCGGCGATCTCGGTGTCACCGGGCGCCCACAGGCCGGTGTCTTGCGCGGCCTCTACGACCGGGGTAATCGAGCCCAGGTAATCCTCAAGGGCCACGAAGTAGGTGTTGGAGGACATGTACAGCGCCTGCCATAGCGGCATCCGGCTCGGATAGCCCGACGTGGCGTTCTCCACCGAGTAGTCGATGCCCATCGCCGCCATGATCTTCGAGGTGTACGGCGGCGGCGCGTTCAACTGGAAGTTGATGCCGGTGCCCTCGCGCAGCGCCGCAATCGACGTGAACAACTTGTACGTCGATCCGGCGCCGTCACCGTTCGGCAAGATCGGGTAGTTGTTCACGGTCTGAGTTGGGTCGTTCGGATCGTTGCCGTACTTCTTGTTGACCGCGAGCGCCTGCACCTGACCGGTTTTCGGATCCATGATCGGCATCGTCGCCAGGCGAGTATCGGACAGGCCGAACGTTGACGGGTCCTGATACAGCACGGGAGCTGCGCTCAAGATCGCGTTCGTCGCGGCGTTCTGGTAACTCGGCTGCAACGACGTCTTGATCGTCAGCCCGCCCTCTTTAAGAACCTTTTCCGGAATACCGAGGTTCTTCGTCAGGTACGTCGTCACGTAATCGCAGTAGAAGCCGCCGTTCTTGGGTGCCTCCGCGCAAGCGCGGTTCGGCTTCGCGCCGCCGCCGTCCTTCAAGCCCAATGGCTTCTTCTTGGCCTCGGTGGCCTGGTCTGCGGTGATGGCGTTCGTGTCTGCCATCGCATCAATCACCAGGTCGCGGCGCTCCTTGGTGGCCTGGGGATTGTTCAGCGGGTCCCACTGAGTCGGCGACTGCACGATGCCGGCGATCATCGCCGCCTGCGCGATACTCAGGTCGGCGGGTTCGATACCGAAGTACATCTTCGATGCCGCGCGAATGCCGTATGCGCCGCCGCCCATGTTCATCAGGTTCAAGTAGCGCTCAAGAATCTCGTCCTTGGAGATGGTCTTCTCCAGGTTGACGGCGATCTTCGCCTCGCGCAGTTTGCGTGCGTAGCTGCTTTCGGTGGCTTCGTCGCGCTCTTTCTGCGTCGTGGCCTGGTAGAAGAGCACGTTCTTCACCAGCTGCTGGGTCAGCGTCGAGGCGCCCTCGTCGGTATCGCCGCTGATCGTGTTCTTTACCAAGGCGCGGAACATGCCCTCGAGGTCAACACCGTTGTGCTGGTAGAACCGCCGGTCCTCGATCGCCACGATCGCTTTCGGGGCCCATTCGCCCATCTTGTCCAGCGTGGTCGGCAGCCGGTAGTAGTTGTAGTAGTAGACCAGCGGCGAATCATCTGCGGCCCGTACTCGCGAGATCAGCGCTGGCTCGGCAGCATTGAACTCGGTATCGACGTCCTGGACCAGCTGCGATGCGGTTTTCGTCGCCGCGCCGGCTCCACCGAGGACGGGAAAGAGCATCGCGGCAAGCACGAGACCGCCCGCGCAGATCGCTGCGACGAGCTTGACGACGGCCGTCAGTTTGCTGAAAACGGTGCTAGACACCCCGATAGCGTACGCAGGACTAGGTCACTGTCGGGTAAATCGTGAACGATCACCCAGCCCAATTTGCCCACCCCGTCAGCCTCAAACAAGATTTCTGTGTGTCGTAGGAAACAATTTGCCGAAATCGCGTCATTGCCTACCGGCGAGTAGGTCTCACTCCACGCAAGGCCAGAAATGGCACCCGTGACCAACAGGAGTGAACACAATGTCGAGCACAATCGTCTTCACTGAATCTGCGCGTACTCCCATGGCCGACTGGACTGCCGAGGCCCGCTGCATTGGCTCCGATCCGGAGGCACTGTTCGTGCAGGGAGCGGCGCAGCACCAGGCGAAGAAGATTTGCAGCGGCTGCCCGGTACAGACCGAATGCCTCGCCGACGCTCTCGACAACCGCACGGACTTTGGAGTGTGGGGCGGCATGACCGAGCGTGAACGCCGCGCGTTACTACGTCGTCATCCGGACGTCACGAACTGGCGCCAGCGCCTCGGCGCACTGGCTCACAGTGGATCTGGTGACCGGTTGCACCGAGCGCCTTCCGGCATCGGGCGTGCCCGCCGGTACGGCTGATTGAACCCGAGCCCACGAGCGCGCCGGTGGGTCGATTGAGGTCGCGCTGGGGCTTGTGTTGGGGTGTGGTTCGCAAATTACGCAGCAGAATCGGGAGGGCATCGTCGATAGCGCGTCGCCCTGGCTCCTGGCCTGCTTTTTTGCGGGCACCTCGTTTTGAGTGCACCGCGTGGGCGCCGAGTGCGGCACTGTCCAGGTGCACGCTGCCGCCGACCTGGGCACATCTAGGGGGTGGCGAGACGGTCGCCGATGTCGCGGAGGTCCGCTAAGTCATAGGCGTCGCGTGGCAGTGCTTCGACCTCGCCGAGCGCGACCTCCGGGTGCGCCTTCACGAAACGGTCGGTGAGTTTCTGCTCGCGCATCGTCAACTCAACCCGTTCGGCGTGTACCCGCAGCGCGGCGGCAGCCAGCGCGCCGTCCTCGGTCGGTTCAACGTCTTCGGGCCACAATTGATCGGCGTACTTGCGCGCCCGGCGCGCGCTCAACTCGGGGGCGTGCGAATAGTGCGCTCGGTTCATCACCACTCCCGACAACGGCATGTGCTCGCCGACGAGTCGCTCGACGAAGTACGACGCCTCGCGCAACGCGTCCGGCTCCGCCGTCGCGACCACGACGAAGGAGGTGCCGGGTTGGCGCAGTAGGTTGTACGTCGCTTCAGCCCGCGCCCGAAACCCGCCAAACATCGTGTCCAACGCGCCCACGAACGCGGATATGTCGCGCAGCACTTCGCCGCCGATGATCTTCGTCAGCACCCGGGAGAACATGCCCATCCCGGCGCTGACCAACTTCAACGCGCCGCGGCCCCCGGATCGAGCGGGGGCTAGCAGCACCTTGAGAACCTTGCCGTCCAGGAACCGGGCCATCCGCTCGGGAGCGTCCAAGAAGTCCAGCGCCGATCGACTCGGTGGGGTATCGACGACGACCAGATCCCATTCGTCTTTGGCGACGAGTTGGCCTAACTTCTCCATCGCCATGTACTCCTGCGTACCGGCAAACGAACTCGACAATGTTTGATAAAAGGGATTGTCGAAGATCTGCTGAGCTTTTTCCGGCGTCGTGTGTTCGAGCACGATCTCATCGAAGGTGCTCTTCATGTCGAGCATCATTGCGAACAACTCGCCGCCGGCGTCGCCCGCGACTCCGGTGACTTCGCGCGGGGTGTTGTCGAGTTCCTCGATTCCCAGCGATTGGGCGAGCCGCTTTGCCGGATCGATTGTCAGGACGACTACGCGGCGTCCGGCCTCTGCGGCGCGCAGTGCGATCGAGGCGGACGTCGTTGTCTTGCCGACCCCGCCCGCGCCGCAGCACACGATCACCCGGGTTTGCGCGGATTCGATCAGCTTGTCGATATCCAGGTGCGACGCGTCCTCGGGACGTAGCCGCGCCCGATGCGCGGCGGCGGGCTCGCTCACGCGATCACCTCGGCGCCAGCCTGCTCGCGCAATAACTCGGCCAAATCGTACAACCCCTCTTTGGTGATCTGCCCGTGCAATCGAGGCAACTCCGTCAGGTCAACCCCCAAGGTGGGCAGCACCGCGCGGGCGCGCTGTTCCTGGGTGAACCGTTGGGCGTACTGCTGCAATTCGCTGGCCAACGCGTCGGCGTACGCCGGGTCGGCGTCGGACTGCGCCAGGCCCGCAGCGAGACGGGCGTGGACGTCGACTCCGCTCGCGAGTTCGTCTAGTTCGCCCGCTGATAGGTGTGGCTCGGTCGCCATGTTGATGATTACCGAGGACACGTCCAACCCGCTGGATGCCAGTTCGGCGGCGGCATCGATCGTCTCCTGGACCGGCATCTCCTCCAGCAGGGTGACCAGGTGGATCGCCGTGGTCGAGGAGCGCAGCAGCGCCATGACGCCGTCGGACTGTTTCTTGATCGGCCCCACCTTCGTTAACTGCGCGACCTCACCGGTGACATTCAAGAAGCGGCCGATTCGTCCGGTCGGGGGAGCATCCAGCACGACGGCGTCGTACACCCGCTGCCCGTCTTTCACCCGGGTTGTCGCCTCTTTGACCTTGCCGGTCAGTAGGACGTCGCGGAGTCCTGGCGCCACCGCAGTCGCAAAATCGATCGCGCCGACCTTGCGCAACAGTCCGCCGGCGCGTTTGAGGCCGTAGAACATGTCGAGGTAGTCCACGAGTGCGGCGTCCGCCTCGACCGCGAGCGCTTCGACTACTCCGCCGCCGGGCGCGGCAGCGATGGGACGTTCGCCGTACGGCAACGGCGGAATTCCGAAGAGCTGAGCGATGCCCTGGCGGTCTTCGACCTCGACCAGCAGCGTCCGGCGCCCGCCCGCGGCGAGCGCGATTGCGAGCGCGGCCGCTACGGTCGTCTTGCCGGTGCCGCCCTTGCCGGATACGACGTGCAACCGCGCGTCACTCCACCAGCTGGGGGTCTCTGGTGCGTCCACCCTCTCAGCGTAGAGGAGGTACCGCCGCGTGGCGTCGTGCCCGGCCTATGAGACATGGGTGAGCGCGCCGAATACCGCAGCCTAGAGTGTTGCTCATGGCTGAGAAGACATCGTGGGAGTACGTGACCGTTCCGCTGCTGACCCACAACACCAAGCAGATCCTCGACACCTGGGGCGAAGACGGCTGGGAACTCGTATCCGTCACGCCCGGCCCGACCGGCGAGCAACTGGTTGCCTTCATGAAACGCCCGCGCGGCTAGACCCTCGAGAGGTACCCCATGGCAGACATCGCCGCCCGACTGACCGAGCTCGGTATTGAGCTGCCGCCGGTGGCCACACCGGCGGGCGCCTACGTGCCCGCGCTGCGCAGCGGAAATCTCGTCTACACCTCCGGACAACTGCCGCTGGTCGCCGGAAAACTCCGTCGAACCGGCAAGGTCGGCGCGGGCGTGTCGCTGGAAGAGGCGTACGACGATGCGCGCCAAGCGGCACTCAACGCGCTGGCCGCAGTCGATGATCTGGTAGGTCTAGATCAGGTAACTCGGATCGTGAAGGTCGTCGGGTTTGTTGCTAGCGACCCGGCCTTTACCAAACAGCCGCTGGTCATCAACGGCGCGTCCGAGCTGTTGGGTGAGGTCTTCGGCGATGCGGGTAAACATGCTCGGTCCGCGGTCGGCGTCGCCGTGTTGCCCCTCGACACCCCCGTCGAGGTGGAGGTCATTGTGGAGGTAAGCGAGTGAGTGTGCCAGAGCCGAAGGACGCGTCGACGGTCCTATTCATCAGGGACGGCGCTGAAGGCGTCGAGGTCTACCTGATTCGCCGCGCCCGTCAGATGGCTTTCGCCGGTGGGATGACGGCGTACCCCGGTGGTGGGGTGGACCCGCGTGACTCGGACGCCGAGTTCGGCTGGATCGGACCTGATCCTGGGTATTGGGCCGACGCGTTTTCGTGTGATGAGCGCCGGGCCAAGGCGCTGGTGGCTGCGGCCGTACGCGAGACCTTCGAGGAGGCCGGGATCCTGTTGGCCACGGTGGGCGAATCCCGCGTGAGCGACACCGATAACGAGGAGTGGGAGACCGAGCGTCTCGCGCTGCTGAATCGCGAACAGTCCCTTTCGGAGATGCTGAACCGTCGCGGGATGTCGGTGCGGGCGGACCTGATCCGCCCGTGGGCGCACTGGATCACTCCGAAGGCGGAGTCCAAGCGGTACGACACCCGCTTCTTCCTGATGAAGCTGCCCGACGGTGTGGAGCCACGGGAGATTTCCACTGAGCACGACCATGCCGAGTGGGTGCCTGCGGCCCGCGCGGTGGCAGAGTCCGACAACGGCACGCGCCCGATGCTGCCGCAAACCACCGCGACGCTGACGGCGTTGGCTGCATTCCAGACGGCGGAGGAGGCGATGGTCGCCGCGCCGCCGACGAGGATCGTGCCGATCATGCCCGAACTCGTGCAGCAGGACGGCGTGAACTATGTGAAGTTGCCGGACGGCACCATGATCAAACCGTCGATCAAGATCGGTCCTGGCCGGTCCGTGGCTGACTAGGTTTTGCTGATCTTCGGTGGCTTCGCGCACGGTATCGGCCCGATAGCGTGCGTGAAACAACCGCAGATCCCGTGTAGGGAGGTCTGCAGATGACGCACCCGCTGTATGAAGTTCGCCGTGACGTCACGCCGTACGCATCCGTCGTACTCGCCAACAATCCGAACGTGATGACCCTGGACGGCACCAACACCTGGCTGTTGCGAGCCGATGGCCGCCGCGAAGCGATCGTCGTCGACCCGGGCCCAGAAGACCTCGAGCACCTCAAGGTCGTCGCGGCCGAGGCAGGCACCGTCGTCGAGGTGCTGTTGACCCACGGACATTGGGACCATTCCGAGTCCGCGAAGACTTTTCATGAGATGACCGGCGCGCGCGTGCGCGCCCTCGATCCCACACACCAGTACGGCGGCGAAGGCCTCGGCGAGGGCGACGTGATCTCGGCCGCCGGCGTCGAAGTCAAGGTGATAGCGACACCGGGCCACACCAGCGACTCGCTGTCGTTCATCGTGGACGATGGTGTCAACCCCGCCGCAGTGATGACCGGGGACACGATCCTCGGCCGGGGCACCACGGTGATCGCCTACCCGGACGGCAACCTCGCTGACTACCTGTCCTCGCTGGAACGGCTCAGGGCGTTCGGCGACGCGACCGTGCTGCCCGGGCACGGCCCGGAACTGGAGTCGGCCGGCCGCGCAGCGGAGTTCTATCAGCAGCACCGCGCGCAACGACTACAGCAGGTTCGTGACGCGCTCGGCGTACTCGGGGCCGACGCGAGTGCGCGGCAAGTCGTCGAGCACGTCTACACCGACGTTCCGGAATCGAACTGGCCGGCCGCGGAGCAGTCGGTGAAGTCGCAACTGGAGTACCTGCGTACCCACTGAACCTGGTGCGCATCGATTTTCGGAAGCGGCCGTTGCGGCGCGCCTGGCCCTGCCGTGTCTGGCATGCCAGGGGTCTTGCATGCCAGGGGAGTGCGCCGTACGTCGCATTCCTTGACGGCGTACGGCGATGTGTGCTGAAATCTCTGCACCATCCAGAGCGGCTTCAGAGACCTGGCTCGACGACGCCGCAGCAGCCGCCCGCCTCGCGGGTAGGTGCTCACGCCAGGACCGATGGAGGAGTCCATGCACAGCAACACGAACCGGTCGTACCGCCTGCACGCGCGGCGGTGTGTCGACCTCATGCGCCGCGGTGTCGGCGCCTGTTGTTGCTGACACCGTTCCCGTAAGCCGAGTTGTCAGCCGATACGGCTAGTTCGGCAACAGCGCATGTTTTTGCCGCACCCGTTGCGGCTTCGCCGGCCCGCTGGACCGCATCCCCGTCCCGGCCGAGGGCCATCACTCACGCCAAGATTCACCGGGCCGTCGTACGACGGTTCAGCGTTTGGCGAACCGCCTGTGACCAAGACAAGGCTTTCGTACCATGTGCTTCTCCTGCAGTTCCTTCTCCGACGCCCGCTCGGGCGACGTGAAAGCCGCGCACGTCCAATCCATCTTCCGTCGCGCCGCCGCATCGACGTGGGTCGTTGCCGGGCTCGGTGAGCGCGGCCCGATCGGGCTCACCCTCACCTCGCTGGTATCGGTGTCGACCACCCCGGCAATCGTGAGCTTCAACATGCCGGCCGACTCAGCAGCGCTCGCCGTGCTGCGGGAGCATCGTTGGGCGGCCGCGCACCTGCTCGATGCGAGTCAAGGCGCTATTGCCGCCGAGTTCCGGCGGTCTGGGTCCTCGGCGATCGACCGCAACGACGACTGGCGGTACGACGATCGTGGCCTGCCGAACCTCAACGGTGCGTGCGCCCGTCTGGTGCTGTCGATCCGGGATTTCTTTGATGCCGGCGAATCCGTCGTCGCGCTCGCGGACGTGCGCGACGGCGCGATCGGCTCCTCGCGGCCGCTGTTACATCACCGCGGCGGATTCGTCGCCGCTCTCGCCTGAAGCCACGGCGGTTGTGGAAGCCGTCTGTTCGCCCGCCGCTCAATCCTACAAACCACACATATCAGCAAAGGAAATCGAGTATGACCACTGAGCCACTGAAGTTCGCCTACTGGGTACCTAATGTTTCGGGTGGGCTTGTTGTCTCCACGATTGAGCAACGCACCAACCACAGTCCTGAGTACAACATTGACCTCGCGCAGGTCGCTGAGCGTGTCGGGTTCGACTATGCGCTGACTCAAGTGCGCTACCTCGCCTCGTACGGCGCCGACGCCCAGCACGAATCGGTCAGTTTTTCGCTCGCGCTGCTGGCGGCGACCGAACGGCTGAAGGTAATCGCCGCAGTACACCCCGGACAGTGGCCGCCGCACATCCTCGCCAAACTCGCCGCGACCGCACAGGCGACGACCGGTAACCGGCTCGCGTTGAACGTCGTCTCTGGCTGGTTCAAGCAGGAATACACCAACCTCGGTCTCGACTGGCTCGAGCACGAGGAGCGCTACCGCCGCAGCGAGGAGTTCATCGAGGTGCTGCGCGGTCTGTGGGCTGAGGAGGGGTTCACCTACCGCGGCGACTTCTATCGAACCCGCGATGTCACCTTCCGCCCGCAGCCGACGTTGCAACCGGAGATCTTCCAGGGCGGGAACTCGACGTCTGCGCGGGCGATGGCTGCGCGATTGAGCGACTGGTACTTCATGAACGGCAACACTCTAGACGGAGTGAACGAACAGATCGCCGACGTCGCGGACCAGGCGATCGCGCACGCACACGACGTCCGGTTTGCGTTGAACGGCTTCGCCGTCGTCCGCGACAGTGAGGCCGAAGCGCAAGCCGTCGTCGAGGAGATCATCGCCAAGGCAGACGTCGAGAAGGTTCACGGGTTCGGCGAGTCCGTCAAACAGGCTGGCCAAGCTACGTACGACAAGAAGGGGATGTGGGCGAACTCGGAGTTCCGCGATCTGGTGCAGTACAACGACGGGTTCCGCACCGGCCTGATCGGGACTCCCGAGCAGGTCGCTCGCCGGATTGTCGAGTACAAGAAGGCAGGCGTTAACCTGTTGCTGCTCGGGTTCCTGCATATCCGCGAGGAGGTCGAGCGGTTTGGGCGGCAGGTCATTCCGCTGGTGCGCGAACTAGAGGCGGACCTGGCTACCGAGGCCGGCCGTGACGACGACCTGGTGGAGGTAACCGGATGAGCGAACCCCTTGATGCGGCCGCGCTACGGGCTGTGCAACGTCCGCTGAAGGAGCGTTACAAGGAGGATCCCGCCGCCGCGGTGGTGACTAACTCCGTGACCGCGACACTGCTGGAGGACTCCATTTCAGCTGTCGTGCCGACGTGGGCAGGCGACGTCCAGGCGGGATTGCACCCCGCTACCGGCGGCGATGGCAGCGAAGCGTGCTCAGCGGACCTACTCCTGAACGCGCTCGCCGCCTGCGCAGGCGTCACGTTACGGTCGGTCGCCACGGCACTCGGCGTCACCTTCGATAAGGCAGAGGTGAGGGTCACCGGGACCTGGGACGCCCGCGGTACCCTCGGCGTCGCCAAGGACGCGCCGGTCGGCCTCACCGACATCGCGTTGGCATTCGATCTCGTTACGGACGCCGACGATGCGACAGTGACGAAGCTGCTGGAACTCACCGAGCGATACTGCGTGATCGCGCAGACGCTCGCCGCCGCGCCCGAAGTGACATTCGCGCGGGCCTAATTCCTCATTTCAGCGAAAAGAAGACCGGCGGCGTACTCCTGAATTGGAGTACGCCGCCGGTCTTTCGAGTGATTAGCGGGCGCGACGGGCCAGGCGTTCGCGATCGAGGATGATCACGCTCTTGCCTTCCAGACGCAGCCAGGAACGCTGAGCGAAGTCGGCGAGCGCCTTGTTCACGGTCTCGCGGGAAGCGCCGACAAGTTGAGCGAGCTCCTCCTGGGTGAGGTCGTGAGTCACGCGCAGATTGTCGCCTTCGGCCTGCCCGAACTGCTTCGACAGGTTCAGCAGAGCCTTCGCGACGCGGCCCGGGACATCGGTGAAGATGAGGTCGGCGACGATGTTGTTCGTGCGGCGCAGGCGACGCGCGATAACGCGCAGCAGGCGCTCTGCAAGGTCGGGGCGATCGGTCAGCCACGGCCGCAGCGCGGCCTTGGGCAGCCGCGCGACGCGAACGTCGGTCAGCGCGGACGCCGTGGAGGTGCGCGGACCTGGATCGAACAGCGACAGTTCGCCGAACTGGTCGGACGGTCCCATGACTGCCAGCAAGTTCTCGCGACCGTCCGCCGACTTGCGCCCGATCTTCACCTTGCCAGCGAGCACGATGTACAGGCTGTCACCCTGCTCGCCCTCTTTGAAGATGACCGATCCGCGGGCCATATCGAGGAACTCGAATGATCGCGCAAGTGCTTCCTGGGCCTCTTCGTCAACGCCCTGGAACAAGCCTGCGCGGGCCAGTACCTCGTCCACGTGTCCTCCTGATTCGCTGCGGGCTCCGTGCCCGCGTATGCCATATCGACTATTCGTTGTCCGGTTGGGACTTGCGTCGTGCGACGCGGCCGCGCCAACGGTCCATCGCCTTTCGCAGTCCGCCCGCGATGATGTTGTCTACATCCTCTTGCTTTGCATGGTCGAGGAACCTCTCGACCTCGTCCGGATCATTCGAACGCCGCAACGGTGCTTCGACCTTCTCCATGAAAAGCAAGAACACAAGCAGGCCGAACGGGAACAGTACGACGAGCAGCGCCGCCACCTGGACCTCCTCAACCTGGCTGTTCAGCCTCGAGCGGTCGGCCGAACAGTGATACCTCATCAACTGTATCCATCATTTTGCCGCATGTGCAGTCGTTCACACAGCAGGCGGACCTAGCGATTCGTGCGCTGCGCGTACGCTAGTGCGCCAAGGTTCGCCGATCAACCGTTGAATTTTACTCTGTGAGTACCTGATGTCAACGGCGGGTAGGCGTCAGCGCCAGGTTCTAGGCTGGGCGGTGTGACTGCGCCCGAGGACACCCAGCCCGTCGATCAGCCCATCGCCCGACCCGCTGCTCCGCGCCGCAAAAGCGCGAAGCAATGGGCCGCCGAAACACCACGTGGACGCACCCGGCGCGCCCGCGCGATCAACCGCGAACTCGCCGAGATCTATCCTGACGCGCACTGCGAACTCGACTTCCGTACGCCGTTGGAGCTGTCGGTCGCCACGATCTTGTCGGCGCAGTGCACCGACAAGCGGGTTAATCAGGTGACGCCGGCGCTGTTTGCGAAGTACCCCGACGCCGCGGCGTACGCCGGCGCTGATCCCACTGAACTGCAGGAGATGATTCGCAGCACCGGATTCTTCCGCAACAAGGCCAACTCGCTGATCGGCCTCGGTCAGGCGCTACTGGAACGGCACGACGGAGAGGTGCCGCGGCGACTGGAGGACCTGGTGAAACTGCCCGGCATGGGCCGCAAGACCGCGAACGTCGTCCTCGGCAATGCGTTCGGGATTCCCGGCCTGACGGTTGATACACATTTCGGGCGGCTGGTGCGGCGTTGGGGCCTGACGGATCTGGAAGACCCGGTGAAGGTCGAGAACGCGATCGGCGAACTGATCCCCAAGAAAGAATGGACCATGTATAGCCACCGGGTGATCTTCCATGGTCGGCGCGTCTGCCATGCACGTAAGCCAGCCTGTGGCGCCTGCCAGATCGCCGCGTTATGTCCGGCGTACGGCGCTGGTCCGACCGGGTTTGACGAGGCGGAGAAGTTGGTGAAAACGGCGGCCGACTTCCGCTGAAGTTGCGCTGATAACGCAGCGCCAGAGACGTGTTGTCGTCTATACGTGGATATGTGCCCGCTCAGGCTGCGTGTTGTGCAGGCGCGTACCCATCGTCTGCCGGGCGCGCACCCTTCGTCCGCCTGGTGCGTGCTGCTCCAAGCGGACGCTCTGCCTCAGCTACGGCGTCAATATGCGGCCTGAGATGCGCGCTCCGGCGAGAACCCGCGGCGCGGGTAACCTTGATCGGGTGTGGATTCGACGGGTGGGCGCCAGCGTAGGGCTCGTTCTGTTGACCGCCTGCGGATCAACGAGTCCTGACGCCGATGAGCCCAAGGAGACCGCCGGCACGGCACCACAGTCCGACTTCACCGTTGACTGCCCCACTTTCGAAGCGCCGGCGGGCGAGGCAACCGACGACCGGCTGCCGGATGTCACGCTCGAATGCCTTGGATCCGAGGGCGAGCCCGTCGCGATCGCCGGCGTCCCGCCGCGTCCGACAGTGATCAACTTGTGGGCGTCCTGGTGCGGGCCGTGCCTTGAAGAGATGCCGATACTGGATGAGTTCGCGGCGCTGGGGGACGGGGAGGTAGATGTGCTCGGTGTCGTCACGCAGAACGCCCGGAGCCAGGCTACGGCGTACGCCGCCGAGATGGATGTGACGTTCCCCAGCGTGGTCGATTTCGAGGGTCAAGTGCTTACTGCGGAGGGATTCGTGGCGTTACCTGCGACGATCCTGATCGACGATGAGGGGACTATCGCGTATCGGCATATCGGGCCGTACAAGAGCATCGAAGATCTCGCAGCGGACGTCGAGAAGTACCTGGGGGTGTCGCTGTGAGCAGCCACGCGCGCGAACATATGGTGATTCCCGAAGCCGTCGGTTTCGATCCGCCGCCGGATTATCTGCGCGAATTGCTCCTGCGGATCGACCGTGCCACTGCCGACGACATTCACCGCTTTCAGCCGCCGCCAGGCACTGAAGTTCGCCGCTCCGCCGTCCTGATCCTGATGGCTCGCGGGGCCGACGGGCCGGACGTGCTGCTGACCGAGCGATCCGCCACGATGCGTAGCCAACCTGGCCAGGTGTCGTTCCCCGGCGGGTCGATCGATCCGGACGACGCGAACGAGTACGCCGCCGCGCTGCGCGAGACGCACGAAGAGGTGGGTATCGATCCCGCGACCATTTCTATTCACGGCCGGATGCCTGACCTGTATATCCCGGCGCGGCAGTTTGCGGTTGCGCCGATCATCGGCACGGCCGCCGACGATTACCAACTAGGGCAGCTCAGCGTCGCCGAAGTTGAACGAGCCACTAGGGTTCCACTGCCGATCCTCGCCGATCCCGACCTGCGGTACACTGTGACCGCGCCGAATGGATACCGAGGGCCGGCGTTCACCGTCGATGGGCTGTTCGTGTGGGGGTTCACCGCCAACGTGATCGACAGCGTGCTGCGACTCGGTGGTTTCTCCCGTGAATGGGACAAACGCCGCACCATTCCATTGCCAGATCGGTTCCGGCGATGAGGGCCCGACGCGCGGTTGCTCTCCGCACTGCCGATAGCCGTGTCGTTCTGGCACGGCGGGCCACGCGGACGGTGGCGACCGGGTGTGCCGTGCTCATGATGGTGGCGGCGTGCAGCGACAGCGCGGAGGAACCCGAGAAGTCCGCGCCGTCCGGCGCAGTCACCGTCGAGGACGACGGCACTCAGGTCGTGGATCTACGCGAAACCGAGGACTACCGCTTCAACCCGGAATCCCCGCATGTGCTCATTGGCAAGGTCCGGATCGACATGATGAACACGTCGCAGGCAGTCACGCACAGCCTCGCATTCAAGCCCGGCGGCCCAGACGAGGAAATCCCGTTCATCAACCCGGGGGAGACCAAGTCAATTGCCTTCTCGATAGCGAATCCGGGCGAATACAAGTTCTTCTGCACGTTCCACGAACAGCTTGGCCAGCGAGGGACGTTGACGGTCGAGGCGCCGTGAACGTCAGCCTGCTCGTCGATATCGCGATCGTCGTGATCATCGTTGCGATGACTGCCGTGGGCTTTCGCAGTGGGCTGGTGAAGGCGGGGTCCTCGCTCGTAGGCCTGGTGCTCGGCGTCGCCATCTCCATCCCGGTCGTCTCGTACGTGGGCAAGCAGATTGCAGAATCGGGTCCACGTATCGCGGTGGTGGTGGGGTTGGTCGTGCTGTTGGCGAACGTGGGCTATGTCAGCGGCATGCTGATCGGGGAGCGGCTGCGTAACCGGGTCCGAAAGCGGGCTGCGATCGGCGTCGACCGCGCTGCTGGCGGTGTCGTGTCCGCTCTCGTCGCCGTCCTCTCCGTGTGGACCCTCGCGCTGCCGTTGGCCGCGTCAGCGCTGCCCGGCGTTGCGAAGATCGTCCGCGGATCATCGATCCTGCCGGTCATCGACTCGATCATGCCCGATGGGGCGCGCACGGCGTACGACGCGATCGAGGCCGCGCTCGCCGACCAGGGACTGCCCGACGTACTCGCGCCGCTGCAGCAGACCGAGGTCGCCGACGTCGGTGCGCCGAACACCGGAGTCATTCAGGATCCGGAGGTGCTGGCCGCGAGCGGCTCGGTGGTCAAGGTGGTCGGGGATGCGCCGCAATGCAGTCGACAGATCAATGGGTCGGGCTTCGTGTATGCCGACGATCGCGTGGTGACGAACGCGCACGTCGTGGCCGGTACGTCGTCCATGTCAATTCAGACTGCTTCGCAGACGTACGACGCGAGCGTCGTGTACGCCGATGAAGGGATCGACGTGGCGATCTTGAAGGTCGACGGGCTGGGATTGCCGGCGCTGCCGGTGGACGCGGTAGCGCCGGATGCTGGATCCGACGCCATTGTCGCCGGATACCCGGGAGGCGGCCCGATGACACTCGGCGCCGCGAAGGTACGTACGACCGGGGATATCTCGGGCCCGAACTTCCGGCACACCTCGACGGTCACTCGGGAAGTGGTTGCGTTGCGCGGCACAGTCGTCGGCGGGAACTCGGGTGGTCCGCTGCTGGATCTCGACGGGGAAGTTATCGGGTTGGTGTTCGCCGCGGCCGTGGACGAGGCCGATGTCGGCTACGCGCTGAGCGTCGATCAGATCGACGAGGCGCTCGCCGCCGGCGAGAACAAGGACACGAACGTCGTCACCGGCGACTGCTACGAGTAACCGGCCAAGCGCCGGCCCTATGGTCATCGACGGTTACTGCCCGATAGGTAGCCAAAGGGCGTCCGGGCCTTGGTCATCGGTGGGACCGGCGTGCGGGGGCCGCGTGGGGATGGGGCGGTTAGCTGGCGAGGAAGTTCAGCAGCGCGGCGGTTACCAATTCGGGGTGCTCCTCGGCGGGAAAGTGCCCGCACCCCTCCACCAACAGCCATTCGTACCTGCCGGCGACGTACGCCTCAGAACCGTGCGCCGTCTGGGGCAGTACGCAGGTGTCCGCGTCGCCGTGAATCTGCAACACCGGACACTGCAACTGCCGCGCCATCGACTGCTGAAACGCATAGCCATCCGGGCGTAACAGCGAACGTACCTGCCATCGCGAATACTCCGCGCAGCCGTACGCCGCCTGCGGCACCTGCATAGCGCTGCGGTAGATCGCAGTCGCGGCTCGAAAGTCGTCGGTGTCGCGCCAAGGCCCACTCCATGAGCGCATCAGGCGCCGCACTTCGGCGGCGTCATCGCGGGTCAGCCGTGCTTCGGGCAGTCGCGGTAATTGGCTGTTGAATACGTGCGCAGAACCGTGCCGCTGAGCCTGTGAACGAACGATTTCCCGGCGCCAGCGTCGTGGATGCGCCGCGCCGAGCACCGTGAGGCCATCGACGATGCCCGGGTGTAACGCTGCAGTCGTCCAAGCGATCATGCCGCCGAGATCTTGCCCGACGAGGAACGCGTGAGACTGACCCAGAGCACGCACTAAACCCGCGATATCGCCGGCGGTCGTGACCGGGTCATAGGGTCGCGGTGGCTTATCGCTGGAGCCGGTGCCGCGCAGATCGACAGCGACAACGCGATAGCCGGCGTCCGCGAGCGCGGGAATTTGATGCCGCCACGCCCACCAGATCTCCGGAAATCCGGGCAGCAGGACGACGAGGGGACCGCTGCCGGCTTCGGCGATATGTAGCCGTACGCCGTTCGCGGTGATATCGCGGTGCGTCCACGGACCGGGCAGCAGCAGATCGTTTTGTTCGGTGAGCCCCACTAACTTAGCGACTCGGGGTAGCGGACGGCGCCGCCGCATCGCCACCCTTCACCGCGTCCACGAGGGCTTTGTTGGCCTTCAGCGAGCCGATGGTCCGCTCTGGGGCGCGCAACTTCTTGAACTTGCGGATTCCCAGGAGCGCCAGGGCGCCGGCCACCAGCAGGAACACCACGAAGATGATCAGGAAACTCAGCCACCGCGGTAGCCCGACCGGACCGGCGAGCAGTTCGGCGATAGCGACGAACAAGAACGGCAATGCCAGTGCCACGATGACGCCTGCGGCAGCGAGCATGCCTGAGCCGGCCACTCCCTTCTTGACCTCGCTCTTGACCTCGGACTTAGCGAGTTCGATCTCCGAACGCAGCAGGGTGGAGAAATGCGTCGAGGCTTCCTTGACGAGCGTGCCCACGCTCGGTTGCGCGACGTCGAGATCGACGTTGACGGGTTCGCGCTGCGGTACAGCCATGCTTTATCTCCTGGTTCCCGGTTGGTAGGCCGTCAGGCTTGCACTGAATGGTCCGTGAACGTGAGTTTAGGGAACTCGCGGGACTCATGGGGCAATTACCCCGACCGAACTCAACTGGCCGTTGGCGTGTAGTTGTGGCCATCGGCCGGGGCAGCCGGTGTTCCACGCCGGTCAATGACCGGCGTGCGCCTACTCCTCGGCGGTGTGGCCGGTGAGCTTGGCCTGGATCTGATCCATCACCGTGCTGTCGGCGAGCGTGGTGACATCGCCGACTTCCCGCTTCTCGGCCACATCGCGCAGCAGGCGACGCATGATCTTGCCGGAGCGAGTCTTGGGCAGTTCCGGCACCACCATGATCTGGCGAGGCTTCGCGATCGGCGAGATCTCCGAGGACACGTGATTGCGAAGTTCCTGGACAACGGCGTCGCCGGAGTCTTCGACTCCACCGCGCAGGATCACGAACGCGACCACGGCTTGTCCGGTCGTTTCGTCGGCTGCGCCGACAACCGCAGCCTCGGCGACCTTGGGATGCGAGACGAGCGCGGACTCGATCTCCGTCGTTGACATCCGGTGACCGGACACGTTCATCACGTCGTCCACTCGGCCGAGCACCCAAATATCGCCGTCCTCGTCCTTCTTCGCGCCGTCCCCAGCGAAGTACACGCCTTCGAACCGGGACCAGTAGGTATCGACATACCGATCGTCATCGCCCCACACCGTGCGCAGCATCGACGGCCAGGGCTTCGTGATCACGAGGTAGCCGCCTTGGCCGTTTGCCACGGGCGTGCCATGGTTGTCCACGACGTCCGCGAAGATGCCGGGAATCGGCCGCATTGCCGAACCGGGCTTCGCGGCGGTGACGCCCGGGAGCGGTGAAATCATCACCGAACCGGTTTCGGTCTGCCACCAGGTGTCGACGACGGGCACGTTGTCATGGCCGATCACGCGGCGGTACCAGACATACGCCTCGGGGTTGATCGGCTCGCCGACCGACCCCATCAGCCGCAGCGTGCTCAGGTCGTACTTGCCCGGGATCTCCTCGCCCCATTTCATGAACATCCGGATCACGGTGGGCGCGCAGTACAGGATCGACACCTTGTACTTGTCGATGATTTCCCACCAGCGGCCCTGATGCGGGGTATCGGGGGTGCCTTCGTACAGCACGGACGTCGCCCCATTGGCCAACGGGCCGTACACGATGTAGGAATGGCCCGTCACCCAGCCGACGTCCGCCGCGGTCCAGAACACGTCGGTTTCGGGTTTGAGGTCGAACAGCGTCGAATGCGTGTAGGCGCAGCCGGTCAGGTAACCACCCGTGGTGTGCAGGATTCCCTTGGGCTTACCGGTGGTTCCCGAGGTGTACATCACGTACAGCGGATGCTCGGCGTCGAAGGCTTCTGGTGTGTGCTCGGCCGATTGGGTATCGACCAGGTCGGCCCACCAGTGATCGCGGCCCTCGGTCATCGGGGTGTCTTGGCCGGTGCGTTTTGCCACGATCACGCTGTGGACGTCGGGGCATTTCTCTACCGCTCGGTCGACGGTGTCTTTCAGTCCGGCCGGTTTGCCGCGGCGGTAGCCGCCGTCGGCGGTGATGACGACCTTCGCACCGCAATCCTGAATGCGTGAGGCCAGTGAATCGGCAGCGAACCCGCCGAATACGACGGTATGTGCCGCGCCGATCCGTGCGCAGGAGAGCATCGCGAAGATTGTTTCGGGGATCATCGGCATGTAGATCGCGACGGTGTCGCCGTCGCTCACGCCGAGTTGGAGCAGTGCGTTGGCGCCGCGGCTGATCTCGTCCTTGAGGTTGGCGTAGGTGATGGTGCGGGTATCCCCGGGCTCACCTTCGAAGTGGTAGGCGACGCGGTCGCCGTTGCCGGCCTCGACGTGTCGGTCGACGCAGTTGTATGCGGCGTTGAGTTTGCCTCCCACGAACCACTTGGCGAACGGTGGGTTGCTCCAGTCCAGAGTCTGGGTGGGTTTGGTGTCCCACGTCAGCAGTTGGTCGGCCAGTTTGGCCCAGTAGGCCTCGTAGTCGGCCGCGGCCTCGTCGTACGCCTCGGCCTTGAGGTTGGCCTGCGCGGCGAACTCAGCAGTCGGCGGGAAGGTCCGCGTCTCATGTAGCAGGTTGTCGATGGTCGGCGTCTCGTCAGACATGCATGCCTCCAGATAGCGGAACGTGACTCGCATCCCAATCTATCGCCGCCGATCGGTGGCCGCATCGGTGGTGTGGGTCATTGTTCGGCCGGAGTGCGGGCGTGCCGCACCGCGCCTGCTGGTATGCCGGGAATAATCGGCCGGGATGGCTACCGAGCAAAGCACCGTAACGGATCGGGGTGTCGCGTCCAGGACGCGTACCGCTCAGCGACCGTTGAGTCCGTCGACGTTGCTGTTGATCGCCGCTCTCGTAGTGATTGCGCTACTGCGGCCGGTGCTCGGCTCCTCGCTGCTCGGAGAGGGGATCTCGGCGTGGTCGACCATCTTCACCGCGATGTTCGTACAGGCCACGCCGGTCTTGGTGCTCGGCGTCGCGATCAGCGCGGCGGTGGCCGCGTTCGTCCCTGAGTCTTTCTTTCAGAAGGCGCTGCCGAAGCGTCCTGCGCTGGCGGTCCCGGTGGCCGGAGCAGCGGGCGTGGCGCTGCCTGGGTGTGAGTGCGGTTCGGTACCGATCGCCAAGGGCCTGTTCAACAAGGGTGTGCCGCTCTCGGCGGCCCTCGCCTTCATGTTGTCAGCGCCCGCGATCAACCCGGTGGTGCTGGTGGCTACTGCCGTTGCGTTCCCGGGTACACCGGAGATGGTGCTCGGACGGTTCACCGCGAGCCTGATGCTGGCGGTAGTGATGGGGTACCTGTGGGCGTGGCTGGGTCGCGCGGACTGGGTGCGTCGTCCGAGCCGGACCGTCGCCGTGCACGGAAATAAGTGGCAGACGTTCGTCGGCACGGCCACGCACGATTTCTTGCACACCGGTGGATATCTCGTGCTTGGGGCGGCTGCGGCCGCGACCTTGCAGGTGGTCGTTCCGGCTTCGATCATGAACAGTGTCGCGTCGAGTTTCTGGCTCTCGGTGCTGGTGCTCGCGGTGCTTGCGGTCGTGTTGTCCATTTGTTCGGAAGCTGATGCCTTCGTGGCGGCCGCGTTGGTGCAGTTCCCGTTGACCGCGCGGCTGGTGTTCCTGGTCGTTGGTCCGGCGGTCGACCTGAAACTCATCGCGTTGCAGTCCTCGGCGTTCGGGCGGGGATTTGCATTGCGGTTCGCCTCGACGACGTTCGTGCTGGCGATCGCGTGCGCCGTACTGGTGGGGTCGTGGCTATTGTGATCCGCTTGGATTGGAGCCGGCGATGACGGCATTATTGATGCGTCGAGAGACGCCCAGTCTGGCGCTGCTACTAGTTGGCGCATGGATCATCCGGCTGGCGCTGACCGGTGAATACAAGGTCTATGTCAAGGATTCGTTCGGTCCTTGGCTGGCAGTCGCAGGCGCATTGTTGGTGATCGCCGCATTGAGCGGTCTGCTGTTCACGCTGCGTGGGCGTTCGGTTGACCATGACCACGGTCCCGAGGGATCTGATGCGACCGACGGACCTGGTGGGAGCGCGGAATCCGGCGACGCCGATGCGGGGCACGCCCATCGGTCGTACGTCGGATGGTTGCTTCTGTTGCCGCTGTTCGCCTTCGTGCTGATCGTGCCAAAGCCGCTTGGTGCTTATTCGGCTGCGCGCGCGGCCGGTCCACCGCCTCCAGTGGCTGCTAACTACGATGCTTTGCCGGACGGTGACGTCGTCCCCTTGTCGATGCGGGAGTACACCGGACGAGCGCTCACCGGCGACACGATGGATGGTCGGACGCTTGAGTTAGTCGGCTTTGTGACGCCGGCGCCTGACGGGTTTTACGTGACACGGTTGGCGATTGCCTGCTGCGCCGCCGATGCCTTGCCGATCAAGGTGTGGGTCGATACGGACGGGCAGGCCCCGGCCGAAGGCAACTGGGTGACGGTCACCGGTACGCCGGGTGAGTCCGTCATGGACGAGACCGACAGTTATGAGATCGCCAGCATCGAGGCGGAATCGGTGACCGCTACAGCGGCGCCAGGCTCCCCCTATGAGCAGTAGGTTTCCGTGCGGCGCGGTAGATGTCGCTGACTCCGCTATAGAACGCCGCGCGGGTGTCCGGGATCGACTCGCACGGCGTTCTGGGCCGGAACCAGGTAGGTAGCGCTCAGCCCAGTTCGGCTAGTCTCCGCCGGAGATGGGCGCGCTCGGCGTCGTTGCCGCATAACCGGATGGCCTCGGCGTACGCCGTCCGCGCCGCGAGCGCATCACCTGAGCGGGCGAGCAGTTCGGCCCGCACAGCAGGTGGCCGGTGACTTCCGGGCAGATGCACTCTGTCCAGGGAGCGCAGGCCAGCCGTAGGGCCGCGGTGTTCGGCGACGGCAACCGCACGTGCAAGTGCGGCGCTCGGGCTGGGATCCAGCCGCAGGAGCTCGTCGTACCGTGCCACGATCCTGTCCCACCGCGTGTGCTTCGGACTCGGGGCGATCGCGTGCTCCGCGGCGATGTGCGCCTGCAGTAGGCGGGATGCCGTGCCTGCCGATACAGGCACGGCGAGTTCTGCCGAGCGCAATAACTCAAGGGCCTCGTCGATCTCGTCGTGGTGCCATTGGGCTCGGTTCTGCTCGGGCAGTAACACCGGCATGCCGTCATCGCTGACGCGTGCATCCCGACGAGAATGCTGGAGCAATTGCAACGTCAGCAGTGCGGTCAATGATGGTTCGTGCGGTACGCACGATCGCACCACGCGCACGAGCCGAATCGACTCTCCGGCGAGGTCTACCCGCACCGGATCAGGCCCGCTTCCTGGCGCATACCCGGCCGTGAACGCGAGGTAGGCAGTCTGCGCAACGATCTCCAAACGCTGCGGAAGTACGTCAGCATCAGGTACGGCGAACGGAATTCCGGCTGTCACGATCTTCTTCTTGGCGCGGGTCAGTCGAGCCGCCATCGTTGACTCTGAGACGAGAAACAGCCGGGCGATTTCGGGGGTAGTTACCCCCAGCACCAGCCGCAGGGCGAGAGCGCTCGCAGCCTCAGGTGCGAGCGCGGGATGTGCGCACATCAGCACCAATCGCAGCACGTCGTCGGCGATCAGTCCGCCCGGATCTGCCATCACGCGCGGTCCGTCGCGATCTTGGCTCGCGACGAGTTGCGGCGCCTTACGGTTGGCGATGGCCTCGGCGCCCAACCGATCCAAGAGCCGACGGCGGGCGGCGGTGTGCAGCCAGGCCGGCGGGTTCGCCGGCACGCCGATGATCGGCCATCGCCGGGCAGCGGACTCCACCGCGTCGGCAATCGCATCTTCGACGAGATCGAGGCGGCCGTAGCGAGCGAGGAGCAGGGCGACGAGTCGGCCCCAGTCCTCGCGCACCACGCGCTCGAGCACCTCGCTCACTGGACTACGGTATGTCTACGGCGGGAGTGATCTGGATGTCGTAGGGCGGCATCACGGACAGCAGGTCGAGGACGACGTCCAAGTCTGGAGCCTCAAGCAGGTAGAACCCACCGAGTTGTTCGACGGCTTCGGCGTACGGCCCGTCGGTGATCGTGCGATCGCCGGAGCGGGTGCGAACCGTGGTAACCATGTCGGGAGCCAGAGCCTCACCAGCGAGGATCTGTACACCATCTTGCGCGGCACAGGCCTCATCGAATTCCGCGAGTCGTCGCATCTCGTCGGCCTGCTCCTGTTCGGACTGAGCTTCCCAACTCTTGCCCTCGCCGTACCCCATCAACAGCACTAAGTACTTCATGTCGTCCCCTTCGGGTTGCGGGCCGCCGTGGTGGCGGCTTCGGCATGATGACGAACGGGCGCCACGGGATTCGACACCCGCGAACAAGTTTTCCCGATTAGTCTTCGGCCGACTACGCCGCGGTGACGTGTGGCGGGTTCATCGGCGACGGACCGTGATGACATGGCAGGAGGTCCCTCCGGGAAACTAACCGCGCAGCACGGCCTCGCATATGGCTAGTCCCTCGAGGGCCCCGGCGGACAGAGCTCCTGCGCAATGCACGATCCACTGCGCGACGCCGTCGGAGGAGCCCGTTCGGTACGCCGATATGGCCTGTTCGTAATCACGTTGCTCGGCGACGTGACCGACTTCCGGTACGGCGAGCGCCTTGGGGTCAACGCCGGTAGAGATTAAGGCGACGCGCGAGGCGCCGCGGGCGACTACGCCGTTGAGGCCAGCGAAGGGTTTGAGTGCGAGCAGTTCGCCGTGCACGATCGCGGCGACGATGATGCCCGGTACGTCGCGGGACCGGGGTGCGCGCAACGTGTCAGTGAGTTGCTGCAGTCTGACGGACACCTCCGGACCGCCGACGGGACGGCCCAGATCGTCTCGGTGCAATGAGCCGCTGGCGGCCTGCAGATGTAGTGCGGCGATCGCTTGTAGCGGTGCTTTCTCCCAGACCTCGGTGATCCGCCCCAACTCACCGGAAACTCGCAGGCAACCGGTCACGACCGGATCGTCGATCTGCCCGCCGCGGATCGCCTCCAACTGATAGCCGTGGTCCTCGAGTTCGGCTGACGCGCGCGCGGCGCGCAGCAGGGATTCGCCGCTGACCGCGGCGGATTGCTTGCGTAGCACGCGGTGTCGCAGTAGCCGGTCGACGTCCTCTCGAGCCTTGGCGCAGGCGTCGGTGACACCAGGCAGGTCGATCAACGGCAGGAGCGGGTCAGCGGTGGCAGAAGGCACGACCTACAGCCTAGTTCCGTAACTCCCGGCGGGCACGTGCGGCAGAGCTCTTGGCAGCCTGAGCGCCGAGTCGTTGGAGGGGCACCTGCCGAGTTTTCGGGAGGGCGCATGCCGGTGCGTGAGGGCCGGTACGGTTGTGCGGATGAGCAACGATACGAGCAAGAAGCCCGAGTTCGAGATTCCGAGCGAGAACCCGCCGGCCGAGCTGATCCTGGAAGACATCGTTATCGGTACCGGCGCCGAGGCGACGGCCGGTGCCACCATTGACGCCCACTACGTCGGCAAGTCGTGGTCGAACGGCCAGCAGTTCGATGCGTCCTGGGACCGAGGCCAGCCGCTGTCGTTCCCGGTCGGTGCAGGACGTGTCATCGAAGGTTGGGACAAAGGCCTACTCGGGATGAAGGTCGGCGGACGCCGCAAGATCACGATTCCGCCGCACCTCGGCTATGGCGAGTACGGCGCCCCCGGAGCGATCGCTCCGAACGAAACGCTGGTCTTCGTCGTCGACTTGGTCGGCGTTCGCTAGTTATCACGCCGGCGATGCGCTCGCCCGCTGCGGCGCTTGACGCCGCGGTCGGCCGTCAATCGCTGGGACAATCGTCACAAGCCGCCCAGTGCTACCACTGGGCGGCTTCCTATATATATCGAAAAAATACGCCGTGGTTGGTGGCGAGCCATTCACTTATGCGACTTTGACAATCAGTAGCACTGAGGCGTTTTCTCGTCTCATGATCAACCGTCGCACCCCTGTGTTTCGTGGCTCGGCCATCGCGAGTGCCGTCGCCGCTGCTGCCCTGTCTCTTTCTGCTTGCACCTCGGATTCCGCCGACGGCGACGTGGTTGTCGGCTTCTATCCGTTGGAGTTCCTGGCCGAGACGATTGGGGGTGACGCGATCGAGGTGCAGAGCCTCGCGCAGCCTGGCGCGGAGCCGCATGACATGGAGTTGACCACCAAGCAGGTCGGTGCGCTGTCGAGCGCCTCCCTCGTGGTGTACCAGCGCGAAATGCAGCCGGCCGTGGACGACGCGGTCGACACCCAGGAACCCCAGCGCACCCTTGATGTGACGTCCGTGGTCGATCTGATGGAATCCACCGAGAACGACGGTCACGACCATGGCGCCGACGGTGAGGCTGGTGAGGATCACGATCACGAGGCCGGGGATGATCACGATCACGAGGCCGGGGATGATCACGATCACGAGGGTGAGGATGCCGCAGCGGACGGCGATGATCACGCGCACGAAGGCGATGATCACGCGGATGAAGGCGAAGATCACGCGGATGAAGGCGAAGAAGGCCACGATCATGACCACGGCGGACTCGACCCGCACATCTGGCTCGATCCGACGCACATGCTACAGATGGGCGAGGCGATAAAGGACGAACTGGTCGACCTCGATCCGGACAACGCCGAGGTTTTCGAAGGCAACTACGAAAAACTGGCTGACGAACTGACCGGCCTCGATGAGCAGTTCACCGTGGGGCTTGCGCAGTGCGAGAGCAAAGAGTTTGTGACCACGCACACCGCGTTCGGGTACCTCGCGCAGGCGTACGGGCTGGAGCAGGTGGGCATCCTGGGGCTCGCAGCCGAAGAACCGTCACCGCAGAAGCTTGACGAGGTACAGCATTATGTCAACGATCACGATGTCACTACGATCTTCTTCGAGTCAGGCGTCAGCGATGACTACGCGCAGACGGTCGCCGATGCTACCGGCGCCGAGACGGCCGTACTTCTTCCATTGGAGACAGCGCCGGAGAGTGGTGACTACATCAGTGCGATGCAAGACAATCTCGCGGCGCTGCAGAAGGCGCTGAACTGCTCCTAGGTGCCGTGCAGACATCCGTCCTCGGGCGCACTCTCCCGCGCGACTCTGCCGGTGGGCGCTGGGCAAATCCGCACCGGTTGTCGGATTCGGTTTGCGTGCCCGCGGTCGCTCCGGTAGACAGGTGGTCGCAGTCACATGCGGATCGGTTGCCGGCGTGGTGAGCCGGTTCGCGCGCGCGTCGATTCCGACTTACTGAGGAGAGCTGACTTGGCCACGACCTATGCAGACCTGGGTGAGGAGGTCGTCGGGCGTGAACGCGAGATCGAGTTGCTGCTCGCCGCGCTCGGTGCCGGTGCCCATGTGGTGCTCGAAGGACCGCCGGGGACCGGGAAATCGACGTTGTTGCGTGCGGTCGCGGGCCGTCAACACGTGCCTTTCCTATTCGTAGAAGGTAATGCGGAACTGACGCCCGGTCGGCTGGTGGGACATTTCGACCCGGCGCAGGTTCTCTCTCAGGGCTACAAGCCGGAGATATTCGTAGACGGACCGCTGATTCAGGCGATGCGTACCGGCGGGATGCTGTATATCGAGGAACTTAACCGTGTGCCCGAGGAGACGCTGAACGTGCTGCTCACCTCGATGTCCGAGGGTGAGGTGCATGTACCTCGGCTCGGCGCGGTAAAGGCCGCGCCGGGGTTCTCCTTTGTGGCGGCGATGAATCCCTATGACTCGGTCGGTACGGCGCGCATCTCCGGCGCGATTTACGACCGTACCTGCCGGATCGCGATGGGGTACCAGACGCCCGAAGCCGAAGACCGAATCAGTGCCCTGCGTGGGCCGGCGGTGCCCGAGCAGTGGCGCGCCCAGGTGGTGGCGCTGATCCGCAGCACCCGGGAACATTCCGACGTACGCGTCGGGTCCTCGGTGCGTGGTGTGATTGACCTCCTCGGCGTCGCGTCACAGTTGGCAGCGGCGCGGTCGGTGGACATCACCGACTGGCACCTGGGGCTCGATGCTGCGACGGTCGCACTGTCGGGCCGGATCCGACTGCACGAATCATGCTCCCGGACACCGGAAGAGGTTGTGCGTGAACTGTATGAAGGGATCTTCGGCCGCGAACCCCAGGAAGACGACGGCGATTCGTCGGGGGAAGCGTAGACCCGCCTGACCAAGGCTCTCAGGGGGCACCACCGCCGCCGGGACGAGGTCAGTCGGGTCCAAAGCAACGCACCAAGGGGCGCAACGAACTAAGTGCGAACCCCATGTTCGAAGACATCTCGCCGGAGGTCGGTGAGATAGATGAGGCGGCTGTCGACGAGGCCATGTCCTCCAGCCCAGACGATCTCATGGCACTGCTGGGCGACATGCTGCAGGCCACCGACGAGGAACTGCGTCGCAAGGCCAAGGAACTCGCCGCGCGCCTGGTGCTCGACCGAGCGCGGATCGGCCAACCCGGCGGACGCGGGACCGCTCGTATGCGGCGCGTCCCAGCCGACTACGGCGGCGACATTGATCTCGACGCGTCGATGGATGCGATCATCGAGGCCCGCTCTGGTGGACGAGCGGCATCGCTGGAGGAGATCTGGGCGCGGGACTGGGCGCGAACGGACCTGGCGATCTGCGTCGTGCTCGACACGTCAGGCTCGATGAGCGGCGATCGGTTGACGGCGTCGGCGCTCAGCGCTGCAGCGTGTGCGTGGCGGGCGCCAGGGGAGTTGTCCGTGTTGCAGTTCGCGAAGGAAGTCACCGTTATCAGGCCGATCGAGGGCGGCAAATCCTCCGGCGCGCTGGTCGGTGAGGTGCTGGGGCTACGCGGGCACGGGGTCACCGGACTGGCGGGTGCGCTGAAGGCGGCAGCCGATGAATTGGGTCGAGCACGGGCCAGCCGCCGCGTCGTACTGCTGCTGTCTGATTGCCGCGCGACCGACGACGAAGACCCGATCCCCTTTGCCAAACGGATCGATGAGTTGCTGATCCTCACACCGGACGACGATACGGACGCGGCTGAGGAGTTGGTGGCGAAGGCTAATGGTAAGTGGCGGTATTTACCAGGCCCCACCGCGGCACCTCAGCTCATCAACGACCTGCTTGGCTAAGCGCCCTGTGCGTCGCCATGGGTCGCGGATGTCGTAGGCTGGCCGTCGCCCGTCGTGGGTGGCGCAGATGCAGACGCTGGCGCCCAGGGACGGTGGCGTTGCCGCTAGCGGGGGAGTTCGCGGTTGAGCCTGTCGAGCAACCCGTCGAGCAGTTGTGTCCCTTCCTCGGCGCTGGCTCCGGTCGGATCGCCAAGAATTCCGTTCGGGCTGACTGCGCGTACGCCGCCGGACCGCATCGCAGGCAGGAGATCCCGCACTGGAGTCGTGTTTCCCTGCTCCGCAACGGAAAGGTCAACCGACTCAGGATCGATCGCCAACATTACTGAGGTCTCGGTCCGTCCCGCGTGCGCGTCGGCGCCCGGGAACGCGCAGTACAGCGCAGTGACTTGCCGCTTCTCGTAGGCGCAGATCCGTTGCGCGGCGGCGATTGCTGTCGCATTGCCGCCGTGAGCGTTCACCAGGATGACATGTGGGTAGTCGCGCGAGGCGTCGCGGACGATCTCCACGAGTACGGCAGTCAACGCCTCGCTACCGATAGACAACGTCCCCGCGAACCCGGCATGCTCACCGCTCGCGCCGATCGCGATTGCCGGTGCAAGAACTAGTCCAGTCCGACTTTCAACGAGTCGCCGTGCGACATACTCGGCGATGATGGTGTCGGTTCCCAACGGCAAATGTGGGCCATGCTGTTCAATTGCGCCGAGAGGTACGACGAGGCCGCCCGCCGCAAAGCCGCGTATTCGAGGCGAGGTCGCGTTACGCAGTTCCATGCCACCTCCCGGACCGACGGGGCGGGAAGGGACGCGCGAACTTGGTCGAGCTGCGCGGCTTTCCCAGTCGCACGTGCGGGAACAAGAGTCCGAATCGCCCTGAGCGTAGCGATCCACGCCACGCACCGACCGTGTATGCCGCGTCGTCGAGGAGTTGCCAGCCCACGCGTGCCGGAACGCTGGTCGGCATGACGCCGGAGCGTTGCGTCGTCCTCGTGAGTCCGGCGAGGACTGAGCCGCTGCGATCGGCGGCGTGGCTCGCGGCGTGTTGGCGTATCGACGCGTCGATAGTGTTCGCCAACAAGCACGCGAGCGCGGCGCGCCGCCGAAATCCGGTATGTGTGAGTGAAATGAGGCCGGTCACCGGGAGCAGTGGACGCACCAGCATTCGACTCAACGCTCGAGAGGAATGCCACTGCCCGCGTAATGCGGCTCGCCGCGCTGCCGACGCCGGTAGTTGCTTCATGCCGCGCGGCGCCACCGCGATATGCGCCAGCGAGAACGTGGCAGCAAGGCGTGGATGCCCCGCTATCGCAAGTAGCCACGGCAACACGGTCGCCAGCGGGAACGACCCATGCCGCATGAAATGCGGATGCACCGAGGCGAGCGCGGCCGAACTTTCTCCATAGGTCGCGCGCCGTGCCAGTGCGTCACCCAACCGGGCGCGTGGCCGGTGTTGCAGGACTACCCGCGGCTCGTAATAGACCCCATCCTCGGCCGCACGCCAACAAAAGTCCACGTCCTCGCCGGTGTGCAGTGATTCGTCGAATCCACCTAGGGAAAGGAAGCGGTCGCGATGCACCAGGAGAGCAGCGCTGGGCAGGTACGACAGGACGCCGGTAGGTGAGACGTAGCCGGGGCGGGAACCCATGTCCAGCGCGCACACGGCTCGCTCGAACGCGGCCGCAGCGCCGGTCCCAGGTGAGGCGACCACCCGTGGCCCGATGGCGACAGCATCCCCGATATTCGCTACCAGCGCGCCGATCCAATCGTTCCGCGAGCCTCCCGCGGGCGAGTCGCCGGCGGGTGTTTGTGTCGCGACTCCGTCGATGTCGGCGTCGCAGAACGCGACGTACCGCGTGGTGGCGCTCCGTGCGCCGAGGTTCCTGGCGGCCGCAGGACCCAGCGACGTGCCGTTACGTAGCACCGTCAGGTCAGCGTCGTGTACCAGCTGCCCCGCTAGCGGTACACCGGACGCGTCGTCGACGACGATCGCTGGCATGCCCGGGGCGAGATCGAGCACGCACTGCACCGCGGCAGCCGTCGTTTTCGCGGGAATCACGAGTGTGACGTGCTCCGTGGTGCCGGCCGGGCTGAGTGGCGCACGCAGGAGGTTGGAGCGCGCCAAGCGTCGCAACAATGCGTCCTCAACAGGGCCGGACGGTGTCCTGACGCCCTGGCGTACGGCGGTTCGCACGAAGGCAGCACCGCGCTCGGTGAGCCGCAGGGACCGAAACGGGTCGCCACCGACGAGTGTCCGCGTGTCCGCCCAGAACGTCCCGGGCGCCAATGCCCAGTCGCGATGGGTCATAGCCGCGCGAGTTTCTGTGTCAGCGCCTCGGCTGCGGCGATCTGATCGGGCAGCTCCTCGGGGTCCGGTTCATGATCGGTGGCTTCGGCGTTCAGCCGGGTGTAGGTGCGCAGCTGGTCGGCGTAGCGTCGCATGAACGTCCGGTCAGCCGCGCTGCGTTTGTTCTCCGCCGTGGCCACAACTCGTTGATACCGCTCGTCCAGTGCCAGGATTTGTACGCCTGCAGCTGCCAGCGCACTATCGCGTTCTGCAAGTTTCCCGCGTGCCCTCGCGCGACGCTCAATGGCGTCGGCCTGCCACTTCGCGAGCAGTCGACCACGCCAGAAGATAACGGTGGCACCGAGCAGAATCACCGACAACGCGATCGTGGCAAGGATGTAGCGGGCGAACGGCGGATCGATCGATCGGGCATCTTGTGGTGCGAGGCCGGCATCTACGAGTTGGTCGAAATTCACCACGACCGCTTTCACCGCGTCCTGCGGGCTGTCCGCAAGCCCGTCGAGCCCCAGGCCGATGCGCGATTCGATGACGAATGCCTTGCCGAGTTCCTCGTCGTCGTACCCCGCGATGAGCGCGCAACCGTAGGTCGACATGTCGCTACCGATAATCACCACGACCGCGCCGTCAGCGACCGACTTCGCGTCGTCGCAGATGTCACCGCCTTGCTCGTCGAGCGGTGAATCCAGCATCGCGACGACGAGTTGGCGATTGCCGATGTCGCGTTCGGCCTCTGCCTCGTCGATGTCGACCCCGTCGGCCGCATACAGATTGCTGACTCGAAGCTCCGCGTTGATCTTTGAGTCGAAGGTGCCGGCGCCCCACAGACACAGCGCCGCGACGCCCAGGAGCACGACCAGCAACGCGAGGTCGACCTTGCGGCTGCCGCCACTCGAGCGCGCACTCATACCCATCGTCCTTGCAGGAAGTTCCTTGGCTGGTAGTCCGCTCGGTCGAGAAGATCGGCCACCGAACTCAGCTCGCGTTCGGCGCGATCGAGAAGCTCGGTGACCAATCCGAGGTCGTCCTCTTCGCCATCGCACACGTCCTTAGCCTCACTCAGCGCCCGCGTTGCGCGCACCAGCGCCGCTGCCGACCGGCCGTTGGTGAGCGCGCTGACTTCGACCGCGAGCTCGCTCAGACCGGCCAGCCGAGAGAGTTCGTGATCGGTGACGTGTTCGACATCCTTCGGCTTGGATCGGCGAACTTGCACGATCGCCGCCGCGATCCCCACGACGCCGAGGCCGGCGATGAGCCAGGGCAGGAACGGCATGGCGACATCAACCGGATCCACTGGCTCGTAGGGCAAGGGCTTGCCGAAGATGCCGCTGTGGCGATAGCTCGCGACTTCGTTGAGCGCAAGCCGCAGGACCGCTTCTTGCGAGTAGTTGAAGTTCCCGATCCGTTCGCCGAAGCGTCCGTACAGGCTTGCGGTGAGCGGCCGTTCGAACTCGTCGGCGTATGTGCCCGCGTAATCGACCCACGTGCCAGTCATCGCGACTACTGAGCGGTCCGGAAACGCCTCGGCGACGGCGCTCGCGTAATCGATGATGGGACCGCCAGCGGGTTCCTGCGGCGAAACGACAATCAGCGGCCTATCGCCCTCGGGGTATGCCTCGGTCGCGACCGACGGATACTCGAAAGTGGGCGCCTCAGCGGTAAACGCGATGTCGTCAGCGGCGAGACCGCTCAGGACAGGCGCCAATTCCTCGGCGGTTGGCTCGCGGGTTTCGACCCCCAATTCCTCCTCGTCATCCCCGGCTTCGGCGCGCAAAGCAAGGAGATGAGTGACGCCCTCGGTCACGTCGCCGGTGCCGTAGACCCGCGCCATGCCCTGCGGAGTTGATGGTTGCGACGCGTACGGCGACAGCGATGGTTGAAGGCCGGTGACGAGCAAAACGTCGTCCGGCACATCGATGGACGCATCGAGTTCGGCCGACGGGTCAAGTGGTGGTGCGAGCACGACCTGCGTGACGTCAGCCTGCTCCATCCACTGCAGGACGACGTCCTCCTGCACGCTCGCCTGGGAGCCGTCGACGGTGATGATCGGATCGTCGCCGTACTCGGCGACGATGTCGTTGTACGACGGTTGCGGCGCAGGTGCCGGGTCGTCAGATCCGTCCTCCGCCTGGGCGCTCTCGCGCGGTTTGTACTGCGTGTCCGACTGCTGAGTCTGAATTCCGATGAAGACGATGCCAACGACGGCCAGCACCAGTATCGCGGCAATCTTCGCGATATTGACGTTATCGCGTCCTGCGGCGATCAGTGGGTCGTTGGCGGCGGCGGTCGCGTACGGATCGACAAGGTTCTTCGTCGATGGCGTTGATCCCCTCGACGTGCCTCGTGCGCGCTTGCGCCACAATTCGTCCGCTCGGCGAGCAAGTCCCGCGGCGCGGCGGGCAGACGTCGCGTTCGGTGTTCCCGACATCAACCCTCGGGCGCGCGCCAGGGCTGCCTCGGCCTGCGGATCCGGGTCCTCGGCGGCATCGCGGGCCGCTTCGGCCACTTCGATGGCCGTCCGGGCGCGTCGTGCTTCGTCGCCGAGGTCGTCGATCCGCGTTGCTCGACGTAGGTATGCCGTGACGGCGTACCCGGCCAAGAAAAGCGCGACGATTCCGCTGAGGATCAGCGTGATATCCCGCATCAACGCACGTCATCCGATTGGGTGGTGGCCGAGGCTGCGATGCTGGCGGGATCAGCGAGGATGTCAAAACTGCGATGCATCAGGTCGATGAGATCCGCGTGCGGATCGCGCAGCCACTGCTCGTACGTCGAGATCGCCGCGCCGAGCGTGAGGTGGGCTAGCACCGTAGGGCGCGGGTCATCGGCGGGGCACTTCAGGCGCGCCGCGATCATGCGCGCGATAACGGCGCGCCACCGCTC
>JBKEDB010000010.1:0-2659 GCA_047975195.1 Cumulibacter sp.
CGGTGACGCGGATGACGCGCGCGCCTGTGAGGGCACGCGTCGGACGGGCGAGCGATGACGTCGTCGGCGGGCCCGGACTCGACCACGCGGCCGTCCTTCATGACGGCGATGTCGTCGCACATGTGGCGTGCCACGCCGAGGTCGTGGGTGACGAACAGGACCGCGCAGCCGGCGTCCTCGATCGACTCGCGCAGCACACTGAGCACCTCCGCCTGCACGGAGACATCGAGCGCGGTCGTCGGCTCGTCGGCGATGAGCAGGCGCGGCCCAGGAGCAAGCGCGAGCGCGATCATCACGCGCTGGCGCATGCCGCCCGACAGCTGGTGGGGGTACTTCTTCAGCACCTCGCCCGCACGGCGGATCTGCACCCGCTCCAGCGCAGCGACCGAGGCCTCGGCGGACCCCGTATAGCGGTTGAGCATCCGACCGATGGTCATGGTGGGGTCCAGCGATCGCATCGGGTCCTGGAACACCGACGTGACGTCGGCTCCCCTCACCTTCGCCCACGCGGGGTCGGTGATCGGAGTGAGGTCACGCCCGGCGATGGAGATACGACCCGTCGCCTCGGCCTTGCCATCGGCAGGGATGATGCCCTGGACCGCCGCGCCGATGGTCGACTTGCCAGAGCCCGACTCACCCACCAGACCAAGGCAGCGGCCCGCATCGATGGCGAGAGAGACGTCGGACACCGCGGTGACGACGCGACCGCGGCCCCGATACGTGACGGTGAGGTCGCTCACCGTAAGGACGGGCGAATCGGCCATGGGCCTTCTCCTTCGCTTGTCGATGGTCTCGCGGCGCCGGCACGGGACCGGCGCCGCGAGATCGGAGGGGGTTGCTCTTACTCGGTGGGCGAGAGCTGCGTGAAGTCGAACGTGATGCCGAGCAACGGGTAGCTGGCCGATGCGGCACCCTCGATGGACGACTGGAACGCTGCCGAAACCTTGAGGTCAGCCATCGTGTACCAGGAGGCGGACGCGGTCACGAGCTCCGTCACCTCGCCGTACAGCGACTCGTCGCCGGTCTGGATCGCCTCGTCGAGCACCTCGTCGAGACCGTCGACCTCGGGGAAGAAGAGGTTGAGGCCACCGTTGGAGGAGTACAGGAGTCGTGCCCACGCGTCGGGGTGCGCCGCGTCGGGGAACACGCTCATGAGCGAGATGTCGGGGGCCTTCTCCGGGTCGAAAACGGTCGACCAGTAGGCGCTGGACTCGAGGCCGATCGACTCGGCGGTGATGCCCACGGTGTTGAGCTGGGCGGCGAGAGTGTCAGCAATCTCCTGACCACCGGGCACGTACGACGGGTAGTTGATCGTGATGGCCTGACCCGCGAGGTCTCCCTCGGCGAGGGCCGCAAGCGCCTCGGCGTCGTACTCGATGCCCGTCTGGTTGAGCGAGGAGTCGACCATGGTCGAGGGGAAGACGCCCGTCGAAGTGACGCCCAGGTCGCCATAGACCGACTGGACGATGCCATCCCAGTCGATGCCGGCGAGGAGTTCCTGGCGGGTCTGGGTCGAGGCCAGCGCCTCGCGGTTGGGGTTGAGGTAGACGACGGGCGCCATCATCGACGGGTACGTCGCTGCCTGCAGGTCCTCGTTGGCACTCAGGGCGTCGAACAGGGGCTTGTTCGCGGAACCGATGTAACCGTCCAGCTCGCCGCTCTCCAGCTGTAGCTGGATGGTGTTCGTCGAGTCGAGGATGTGGAACTCGATGCTCTCGTAGCCGCCGGTCTCCCCCCAGTAGGAGTCGTTGGCGACGAGCTCGTACTGGACACCCTCATCGAAGCTGCCGTACTGGAACGGGCCCGTGCCCGCAGAGTTGGCGGCGAACCACTCGGCGTCGTCGCCGTGAGCCTCGAGGGCGTCGGGCGAGATCATCTTGAGACCGAAGGGCGAGGCAAGGTAATCGAGGAACGCGTCGTTAGGCGCCTCAAGGGTGAAGACGACCTCGGTCTCCGAGGGGGTGTCGATGGAGGCGATGCCGCCCACCAGGTACCCCGGACCGGAGGCGCCCTCCGCGATCAGACGGTCGACCGAAGGCTGAACCGCCGCCGACGTGAACGGGGTACCGTCCGCGAAGGTGACGCCATCGCGCAGGGTGAACGTGTAGGTCAGTCCGTCTTCGGAAACGGCCCACTCAGTCGCGAGCGAGGGAACGATCTCGGCGGCCTCCGTGCCGGTCGCGTACTTGACGAGACCTTCATAGGCGGCGAGCACGAGGTTCATCTCGGAGCCGGAATACGCGGTGCTCGGGTCGGGCGCGGAGATGTCCGCGGAAAGGCCCATGTCGAGCGTGGTGTCCAGGGCCGAGGCGTCCGACGAGCCCGACGCCCCAGCCGACTGGCCGGGGAGTGACTCGTCCGCGCTCGAGCATGCGGTGAGGCCGAGCGCGAGAGCGGCTGCTGACGCGAGGGCGAAGGTGGTGCGGCGGTTCACTGCTGGCTCCTTCAGTGGGGGAAATGAGGACCGTCGGGGGAACGGTAGAGCGAACCTATCGGTCAATAGTTACACAGAGTCGCGGGGTGCGTTACGGGCACGTTTCGTGTGCCCGCGAGGTGAGCCATGAGACCCAATCGCCGCTGCTCGTGATGTCGAGCGCACCGTCGGTCGCGTAGGGCTCGCAGAGGAATCCGCTGACCACGTCGCCGCCGTCGAGGGCGA
>JBKEDB010000113.1:0-2559 GCA_047975195.1 Cumulibacter sp.
GACATTCGCACCCTGTGCTCCACGCGAGTGTCGGACCGGCAGTGGGTGGACTTCCTCGACCTGTGGGCTCCGGTGACCAACGCCTCAGGCGAGCGACTCGCAGGCAAATCACTCACGCTAGCTGAGCGCAAGCGCGACGCGATGACCACGATGTGGTCGTCAGACCCGCGCGTGGCCCCCTGGCGTGGCACCGCCCACGGCGTCCTTCAAGCGGCCAACACCTACGAGCACCACGCCCGTCCCGTGCGCGGAGCCTCTCGCACTGAACGCAACATGCTGCGAACCGTCACCGGCGACTTCGCCACCGCCGACCACAAGGCGCGCGAACTCCTCAACCGAGTCCTCGCCTAAACCCACCCCAAGACTGCCCCGTCGCATCGGCCACCGGCTGTTGCGGCGGGGCTTTGTCATGCCACTGAAAGGAACCACCATGACCACCATCCACACCTCGTCACCCGATGCCCGGCAGCGGGCATCACAGGCATACGAGCACGCCCTTCCTGACCTGTCCGACTACCTGCGCGCCTTGGACCACATCAAGCGTGTCAGCGAGCCGTGCGCCGACCTCATCGGAAAGGCCGCCAAGGCACTCACCGACGTGAAGATCCGCGACTCCGTCGTCGTGATCATGGGCTACGCCCCGGCCACCATCAGCCTCGACGATCTGCGCGACGGTCCCACCGAAGCCCACGCGGACGCGGCAATGTCACGCATCGTCTCCCCGCATACAGCGGTCAGGCCGGGCACATCGGTCGACCAACATCGAGCACTCTTGGCCCTCATCGACTCTCACGTACCAGGTCACGCTCACGCGGCGACGTTGCTGGCGATGATCGCGTGGTGGCAAGACGACCTTGAGTCTGCCGTCAGCCACCTCCAGTGCGCGTTTAACGCCGATCCCGGCTACAGCCTGGGACACCTCATCGCCGCCACCATCACCATCCAGCCCCGACCGGGCTGGACCATGCGCTGAAAGGACTCACCCATGTTCAACCGGCCATCACGTCCCGGCACGGTCTCGTTCTGGGACTACTACACGGCATACGCCGCCCGCCAAGTGTGGGCACCACACACGGCACGCGCCGTCGACCTCGCCGCCCGCACCTTCCCCCTCAAGAAGGCACCGCTGAAGTCCATCACTCCCGCCGACATCGAGACCTGGATCAAGTCCATGCACGATGACGGCCTCGCGGGCTCAACGATCCGTACCCGGGTCGCCAACATCCGCCCGATTTTCGCCGCCGCCGTCCGCGACGGCCACCTCACCGACAACCCCTGCAGCGGCGTGCGGCTCCCCCGGATCACCAGGCGCGCTACACGCGTCACGCTCCCAAGCGAAGACGACGTGCGACGGCTCGTACAGGACGCGCCGCAGCCCTACAGCCTGCTGTTCGCCCTCGCCGCCTACGCAGGCCTACGACTCGGCGAAGCCCGCGCCCTGACATGGGCAGATGTCGACATCAACGCACGTCAACTCCACGTGCGCCACCAACTACAGCAGACACCTGGAGGTGGCTGGGATCTGGTGCCACCCAAGTACGGCTCATACCGCACCGTCCCCATCGCCCCCGACCTTGTCGGGCCGCTGCTCGAGGCGGAGCGCGAGGAGACACGGCTCGTCGTAGAGGGCAGAGGAGGCGGCCCCGTGCACCCAGGCAGCATCCAGCGCGTTTGGAGCACCCACAGGCGCTTGTGCGGCCTCCCAGAGGACTTCCACGTCCACGACCTGCGCCACTGGTTCGCGTCGCGCCTGATCGCCAAAGGCACCGACATCCTCGCTGTCCAGCGGCAACTCGGCCACGCCAAGGCCTCCACCAGCCTCGACGTCTACGGGCACCTGTGGACTAGCCCATTCACCACCACCAGGCAGTAACCCAAACCATCCGGCCCCGGACCTGAGCAATCAGGTCCGGGGCCACTCGTTTTCCGTGCGTCTGGGGCCGCCGCCTATCTCCGGCGCATAGGTACCCTGTGTGAATAACACCGAGCTGAGGGGCTTGTATGTTTACCGGTTCACGCACCGCCCGATCTGTGACTGTCTGCGTCCTGAGCGCCACACTGATTGCAGGCTGCAGCGCCTCCAACGAACCGAGCATCGTAACCTCGCCAACGTCCACAGCGGTCTCTCCGTCAGCGAGTGCTGTCGAGGACACCGTAACCATCCCTGACCTCGTGGGGCTCGAGGCAGCGACGGCCTACTCGACGGCCACCGATGCCGGGCTCACGGTGACGTTCGAGACCGGATCACGCTCCAGCCCCGTTGCCGTGCTTGAGCAGACGCCGAGAGCTGGCGCGAGCGTCACGGCGGGCTCAACCGTGAGCCTGACACTCGAGGACCTCCCACCCGAAGGAACACGGTCAGACCCACTTCCGTGGGACTCCGCCGTGTCTAACGACATCGCAGAAGTGAGCCTCGGCAAAGCAATGTGGGACGCCAACGAGCTCGTTGCTGCTGAGAACCGATTCAACGACGAAGCCCCATCGGGCATGACATACGTCTTGCTGCCGGTGACAGTGACCGCGCTGTCCGATGAGAGCCCGCTCACGCCGTGGCTCGAC
>JBKEDB010000096.1:0-1703 GCA_047975195.1 Cumulibacter sp.
ACCCCGGGTCGCTGGCCAGCGTCGACCTCGGCTTGCCGGCACCACTTACGCACTGTCTCGACCGTTCCGACGCCGAGCAACTCGGCGACCTTGCCCATCGCCGCCCACTCCGAATCGTGATCAGCACGGACCTCGGTAACCATCCGGACCGCCCGCTCACGCAACTCGGCCGGATACCTCCTGGACGTACTCCCTGACATGACTCCATCCTTCCCAAGGAACAGAGTCTCCGGACTCGCCGGGGCGGTTCACGGTCATGCAGTACTTGCCGAACGTGATCGGCGCCGGGTTCGTATTCTTCGTTGGCTTCATGGTGGCCAAGGTTGTGCGGCAACTGGTCGAGACAGCCTTGCGTGCGGCGAACGTCGACCGCTACCTAGGGAAACTCAGCGCTGGCGAATCGGGTGACTCCGCTGCTGGTGCGCATTCGGCGCCGGCGCACCCGACCGCTCCGCCGTCCGGTGGCGATATGCCCGGTGCGCAGCCCACTGGTCAGTTCGCGGCGGGCGGACCGACTGCCGGTCAGGCGTCGCAGAATGCGGGCGCAGCGCCCGCTCAGTTTGACCAGCCCGCCCCGACGCAGCCCCAATGGACCCCTGCCCAGGCTCCGGTCGCCGGGCCGCGGCGTGATGGCGGTAAGGAACCCGTGCGGATCTCCTCCATCGTGGGATCCGTGCTATTCGGGATCATTCTGATTGTTGTCGGTATCGTTGCGTTGCAGATTCTCAGTATATCAGCGATCTCTGATCCGGCAGAAGAGATGCTCAACATCATTCTGAACGCGATTCCACTCATTCTCGCTGCAGGAATCATCCTCGGAGTGGAATACGTGATTGCTCGCTTCGTGGGTGGGCTTCTGGAGCCGGCCTTGCGCGCTGCGGGAACGGATCGCGCCGCAAACAACCTTGAGTTGCTTCCTGAGGGACGCAGTGCTTCGTCGCTGCTGACCATCGTGGCGAAGATTGCGATCATGATGTTCTTCGCGGTCGCGGCAACTCGGATGCTTGGTTTCCCCGAGATAACAGCGATTCTCGATGAGGTGCTGCGTATCGGTGGCCGAGTTCTGTTTGGCGTGGCGATTATCGCCGCTGGCTATCTCATCGCTCAGGTGATTAGCCGGATGTTCGATGGCACGGCTCGGCAGATCGCGAAGTACGGCATTCTGGTGCTGTTCGCCGCGATCGGGCTGCGCTACATGGGCCTGGCAGACTCGATCGTGAACCTGGCGTTCGGCGCGCTGGTGGTGAGCGCCGGCCTCGCCGCCGCGCTCGCATTCGGGACCGGTGGCCGCGACGCCGCCGCACGTCGCCTGCAGCGCATGGAGGAGAAGGCCGACTAACGGCGAGGAGTCAAACCACGTGAGGGCCTCGCTGATGCGAGGCCCTCACGTCGTGTTCGAGGGTCGAATCTAGGTGCCAAGTACGTCGACCTCGCCGCGGAGCGCCACCGGGCTATGGCGTAGGTTGCATTTCGGTGACGACAAGGTAGCTGTTTACCGGTTCGCGCCCCCATCTAGGTGAACGGGGCCTACATTAAGCCACCGGCTTGTGATGCCTACATCGACAGATTCGAGACCCGGTATGACCTCCTTGACGAGCACGACGCCGCGCAGTCAGCGCGTACCCGGCGAGCTGATCCGCGTTGGCGACGTACACGTACGTGTCAATGTGACAGGGGAGGGTCCGCCGCTGCTGTTGGTGCAC
>JBKEDB010000155.1:0-26515 GCA_047975195.1 Cumulibacter sp.
CAACAACGGCACTGGACGTCACGGTGCAGGAGCAGGTGTTGCGACTGATACGCGCTGAAGTCACCGCGCACCAGGCCGCGTTGTTGTTCATCACGCACGATCTGGCGGTGCTGGCGTCGATGTGCCAGCGGGTGCTGGTGATGTACGGCGGCCGGGTCGTCGAGGCCGGCGACGTGCACGACGTGTTCACCAGCCCGCAGCACCCCTACACTGCGGGACTCCTCGCGTCCTCCGACTTGACACAGGTCGACCAGAACGGAGACCTGCTCACCATCGCCGGGTCGGTTCCGGCCGCGGGCCGCTTCCCCTCCGGGTGCGTGTTTCGGAACCGATGTGCACGAGCCACCGAGGCATGCACCGACGTGCCGGCGTGGTCGCCCAGACGGTCGGAGCGGCCCGATTCGTCGGACCGGCCTGATTCGTCGGAGCGGCCTGATTCGTCGGACCGGCCTGATTCGGCTGGTGCCATTGATTCGTCCGCGGCTGGGGTCGCCTGCTTCCATCCGCTGGGCGCCGAGGAGATAGCGCATTGAGCGACTCGATCATCAGCGTCCGCGACCTCACCCGCGCCTACCCACTGCCACGCGAGCGGCTGTTCGGCGGACGCCGCTCCTTCACCGCCCTTAATTCGGTATCCTTCGATGTTTCGGTCGGTGATCGATTCGCGATCGTCGGCGAGTCCGGCTCGGGGAAATCCACTCTGTTGCGCATCATCGCCGGCCTGGACGATGCGACGTCGGGTTCGGTGCGCATCGATGGCGTGGAAGTCTCGCGCAACAAGGACCTGCGACGTACCGCCCAGATGGTGTTTCAGGACCCGATGAGTTCGCTCGATCCGCGGATGCGGGTGCGCGATATCGTCGCCGAACCGCTCGTCGCTCAGCGCATCGCGCACACTGGAGATGACATCGATGCACTCCTTAGGGACGTCGGACTCACTACTGACGCGGCCGATCGCTACCCACACCAGTTCTCCGGAGGACAGCGACAGCGGATTTCGATCGCCCGCGCGCTCGCACCAAGCCCACGGATCCTGCTGGCGGACGAACCCGTCTCCGCGCTGGACGTGTCGGTGCGTGCTCAGGTGCTTAACGTGATCAGCCGACTCGTCCGCGAGCGCGCCCTGACTCTGGTCTTCGTCTCGCACGACCTGTCGGTGGTCCAGCACCTGTGCGAGCACGTCGCCGTACTCAAAGATGGCGCAGTCGTCGAACTTGGCACGACCCAGCAGGTGTACCAGCACCCGCGGACCGACTACGCGCGCACCTTGGTCGCCGCCGTTCCGACTCTGCAGAAAGCCCTCACCCGCACTCCGGCAAAATTCGACGGCTGAGCTAGCAGGCTGGATGCGCGGCGGAACGGCGGCGAAAAACGCAGTCTCTGCTACGAGGTAGCCGCTATACAGCGATGCCACCGCTCCTGGACTGCGTCTTTCGCGACACATTTTCGCGCTCGGCCCCACGCTTACGCGTGTATTCGGGCAACGCAGATGAGAACGCATTCATCCAGATGAGAACCTCATCATTCGGGACTGTCACAGTGGTTGTCATGACTACTTCACGCAGCGCCATCGTCGTCCCCATCGCTGCCTCGTTGCTGATCGCGTTGTCAGCGTGCTCCTCCGAGGTTGACCCCTCCGACGACGGAACCACCGGCAGCCAGCAGAACTCCGCGACCGAGGCCGCCACCGACGAGCAGCCAAGCGCCGACGGCGGTGCATCCGCGGGCGAGGATTCCGGTAGCGCGAACTCGACCGCTGCCGATCAAGGGTCGTCTTCGGATTCCGGCACTCCCGCACCCGCGAGCGGCATAACGAAGGCGGGCCTCACCGCGATCGATAAGGCCGAGGCCGATACCGGTGGCACGGCATTCGAGATCGACGACCAGGATGATGACGGGACCTGGGAGGTCGACGTACGAACCGGAGACACCGCCGTCGAGGTAAGTCTCAGTGCCGACGGGACCCAGGTGCTCAACACCGAGGACGACGATTTGGACGCCGAGGACAAGGCCGCACTCGACGCAGCCTCGATCACGCTCAGCGACGCGATCACGTTGGCAATCGAGCACGTCGGTGGCGACCTCGACGACGCCGAACTCGACGGCGGCGATGACGGCGAAGGGCCGCACTGGGAGGTCAGCGTCGACGCAACCGATCAGGGCGATGTCGAGGTGAAAGTCTCGATCGACGGCGAAATCCTCAACGTCGACGACTGACGGACTGCACCACGCGGCCTGGGGATAAGTCGCGATCATCGCTCGTCGCGGTGCCGGCGCGGCCGCCGGCCCACATCATGGCGTACGACGACCGCGACACGGCGCCAATCGCGCCAGCGCCCTAGCATTCCCCGCGACCACAGGGAAAACCGGGCATTCGATACACAACCGATGGCGAGCGCATCGGCGCACCCGCGCCGGCGCGCTCGCTTTTTGTACCGATATCGGTCAATGTGCGGCCTGTGGATATCGATGTGGATATATGTAGCGAGGTAACCGCACAGATAGGGTGAGGCCCCATTCGGCCCGATCCGGCTAGTTTCTCCAACAGGCCACCCCGCTATCACCGATCGGCAGCACTGATGAGTACCGAGGATCACGAATCGCTGCGCGCTCGCGTCGCAGAACTCGAGGATCAGAACGCGCAACTTCGCGAATCCGCTCTGCGCGCCGATCGGCGCAGCCGCTCGCGTGGGCGCAGCATCGTCTCCGCAATCCGGCTGACGTTGAGCGTCATCCTCGTACCCGTCGCGGTCCTCGGCACCTGGGCCCGAGTGCAACTCGTGGACACCGATCGGTTTGTGTCGACCTTCGGTCCGCTGATCGACGAGACCGAGGTTCAAGAGCTCATCACCGAACAGGTCACCGCAGCGATCGAGGACAATCTTGAGATCGACGAAATGGTGACCTCGGTGGTCGATGCCATCAATGAACTCGGGCTTCCCCCTGCCGCACAGAAGGCATTGGAGACACTCGAAGGTCCGGCGGCACAGGGCATTCGCTCGCTGATCGACGCGGCCGTCGAACGTGTCGTGACGTCGGAGGCCTTCGCGAGCGTCTGGAACACAGCGCTACGTGAATCACACTCGCGAGCTATCGCGATCATCCAGGAGGAACCTGGCACCGCAGTCAGTTTGTCCGACGACGGCGCGCTGGCTATCGAGCTCGATGTCGTCATCGGTCAGGTCCGCCAGGAACTCATCGACCGCGGGTTCGGATTCGCCTCGGCAATTCCGGATATCCACCGCACCATCCCGCTGACCCAAGCTGATTCCCTCACCACAGTCCGGGCGGCGTACCAGGCGGCAGATTCGGTCGGCTACTGGTTGCCGTGGGTCGTGCTCGGACTCGCTGCAGCCGGAGTCGCGATCGCGCGGGGACACATGGCGGCACTATTGCGCACCGCCTGCGGTTACGTCATCGCGTTACTTGCGCTCGCGGCAGCGCTCGCCATCGGAAGACAGATATTCCTCGGCTCCGTAGCGCCGTCCATCACGCCGAGGGCCACCGCCGACGTAGCCTTCAGCCAGGTCACCACCGACCTCTACTCGGTGACCGCGGCACTGATCGTGCTCGCGATCTGCCTCGTGGTCGGAGCATGGCTCGCCGGAGGAACCAGCAGCGCACGCACGGCTCGCCGTACCGGCGATCAACTGTTCGGCGCGGCACGCGCTGCCTCCGAACGGCACGGGTTCAGCACCAAGGGGTTCGGGCGGATTCTCGACTCGTGGCATCACACCATCCTCATCGCCACAGTCGCTATCGCAGTCTTCGTCGTCTTCGTGAACCGACCAGTGTCCACCAGTTCGGTGGTCACGGCCCTAATCGTGGTGGCCGCAGTGGCGGTCTTACTTGAACTGCTCCGTCGGCCCTCGAACGAGAATCGTCCTGCGAGTGAGGCGGCCGTCGACGAGTCCACCGCCCAGACTCGACCCGACGGGGTGCCGGCACGGAGCGCCGTAACCGAACCGCTTGACTTGCCCAGTGAGCATGAACCCCCGACCGGATAGGTGGTCAGGGATCAGCGCTCCCATTTCGCGTCGAGTGCGAAGCGTGTCTGCACGGTTCGAGCCGATTCACGACTGTCGCTCGCGTGCGGCAGGATCGGCTCATGAGATTCAGCGACGACGCACGCCGCGCCCGACTTGCCGTACGCCACGCGATTCATCCCGAACATCGCCTCGCCGACCCGCTCGCCGTGAACGATGTGCTCGTCGCGTTGCACGCTACCGAACCCGCGACCGTCCACCTCGCCATAGCCGCCAGGATGCAGGACCCTACGGTGAAGGCGGTCGAGGCTGCACTGTACGACGACCGCAGCATCATCAAACAACTCGCGATGCGTCGCACGCTGTTCGGCTTCACCCGTGACTTGCTGCCCGCGGTGCTCGGCAGCGCAGCCGCGCGAGTCGCCACGCAACAACATTCGACGCTCGCGAAGGACTTGGAACGTCACGACGTCACGAGCGACGGCGCGTCGTGGATCGCGCGGGCCAGCGCGGCAGTCCGCGAACGGCTGGCGCACGGAGACGCGCTGAGCGCGGCGCAGTTTCGTGCGGAACTGCCCGAACTCCACGGTCGCAGCAAGGTCGGACCTGATGCGAAGAAATGGGACAAATCGACGCCGTTCGCCCCGCGCCTCCTCACCCTGCTGGGCGCCGAGGGGCACATCATGCGCGCGGCGAATACCGGGCATTGGCGCACCTCGCGCACGACCTGGATCGCTACCGAGCACTGGCTCGGTGATCGACCCGTCCCGCTCACGGCATCCGCTGGCTACGCGATCCTCGTCGCGCGGTGGCTGGCGACATTCGGGCCGGGCACCGAGGCCGACATCGTGTGGTGGTTAGGCGCCACGAAGGCCGCCGTACGCCGAGCACTAGCCGACATCAACGCCGTCGAAGTCTCGCTCGATTCAGGGGCTGTCGGCTATCTCCTGCCGGACGACGAACCTGACGAGCCAGTTGGCGAATGGGCGGCACTGCTGCCGACGCTCGACCCCAGCGTGATGGGCTGGAAGGAGCGCGACTTTTACCTCGATCCCGCCTTGGTGCCGTACCTGTTCGACAGCAACGGCAACGGTGGGACGACGGCCTGGCTCGATGGCCGGATCGTCGGCTGCTGGGTGCAGGACGACGAGTCGCGGGTGCAGGTTGTCCCCGCGCGAGAGCTGACCAAACGAGACGCTGATCGGTTGCGGGTCGAGGCAAACCGACTCACTGAATTCCTGGACGGCGTGACAATCGCCAACGTGTATAAGTCGCGGCTGATGAAAGGCGAGCGCCTGCCGTAGGACGCGCACGCTATCCGGGCGATCGCGCCGCTCACCGACCGATAACGTCTCCGAAGCCGTCGACATCGGTCGCGCTGGTTTCGGCGATGTGGTTGCGCAGGGCCTTCGCGAACCCGGGCCCGTCACCGTGGCGCACCTCGTCAAGTAACTGATGATGCTCATCGATGATGTCCGCGCAGCGTGACAACAGTCGCTCCCCTGACCCGAACAGCAAGAATCGATGGCGGTCGACGAGCCTGTCATAGAGTTCCAGCAGTACCCGGTTCTCGCCAACCTCCACAAAGCTGCGGTGGAAGGACAACGTCAGGTCGAGGAACCGGGCGACGTCGCCGTCGGCGAAGGCGGCGCGCTGTGCGTCAATCGATTCCTCTAAACGGTCCGCCAGTTCTGCCCGACGCGGCGAACTCGCCCGATCGATCGAGGTCGATTCCAGCACGATTCGAGCGTCGGCCAATTCGGCGGCCGCACGCTGCGACACCCCGCGCACCTGCGCCCCGCGCTTGGGATAGACGGCAATCCAGCCTTCGTCTTGCAGCCTGGCCAGCGCCGTACGCACCGGCGTACGACTCATGCCGAGTTCACCCGCGAGCGTCGACTCGCCGAGCATGGTTCCCGGCTCGTAGGCGTGCTCGATAATCCGATTGCGGATCACGCGATACGCGCGTTCCGCCGCGCTCGCGTCTGCCATCCACATCCGCCTCACGGTTAATCGTGAACCACCCTAGTCGGAGTTACTCCACCGCGGCCGGCACCGGCTCTCGACCTGGCCATCGCATCAGCGGCACCGCGCGTACGGCGAAGGCCAGGGTGATGGCGAGGACGACGCCCGCCATCAAGTTGATCCAGAGGAATCCGCCGCTTTCCAGGACCGGTCCGGCGAGCGCCGCCATCAAGGCGCCGCCTAGGTTCATCGCGGAGTCGGACGCGCCCTGCAACGTGAGTTTTGCATTCGGCGGCGCCGATACGGTCAACAGCGCCGAGCCACCGATCAGGAACATCGACCAGCCCACGCCGAGGAGCATCAGCGCGATCGTCAGCAGCGTCATCGACGACGCTGCGGCCAGCGCGTCCAGGATGCCCAGCAGGATCGACATGACGAAGGCGAGTCCGCCGCACACGATCACCACTCCCGGACCCCACCGGTCGGCGACCCACCCGAACAGCGGCGAGAGCCCGTACATACCCGCGATATGCACGCTGATCACGATGCCGATCAGCGCCAAACTGAACGCTTGGTGATCCATGTGCACCGGCGTCATCACCATCACGTTGGTCATCATCATTTGGCCGGTGATGATGGTGACCATCGCAAACAGCGGCACCGGGTTCCCGCCGGCGTACCGCAACGCCTCACGAAGCCCCAGCCGTTCGACCGCCCGCATACCCGACGGCGCGGCCGCCATCCCTTTCGTCAGGTTGGACGCCGCAAGGGTCGCCAGCGCGAACGCACCCATCGAGATCAGATATGGCCCGGCAAGCGGGTTCATCCCGAAGGTCTCGCCCAGTTTGGCGCCAGGTTCGGTGAAGTTCGGGCCGAGCACAGAGCCGATCGTGGTGGCCCATACGACGATCGACATCGCGCGTCCGGCGGCCTCCGGCCGCACGGTATCGACCGCGGCGTACCGCGCTTGGAGCCCGGCGGCAGTACAGGCCCCGCACATCATCATGCCGAGCATCAGCAACGGTAGGAACGCCAGCGCCACGGCCAGGAGCACAATGGCCGCCCCGCACAGTCCAGTGCCGAATCCTAGGGTGAGCGCCGTACGCCGACCTTTACGTCCCGCGAGCGCGGCCAGTGGATAGGCGATCAGGCCAGCACCGAGAATCACGCTCATCTGCGCGAATCCGGCCATGGCCGTCTTGCCGGTGATCTCCTCGGCGAGCAGGCCACCTACCGCGAATCCGGAAGCGATTCCCGCGCCGGAGAACAGCTGCGCCGTGACCAGCCTGACCTGGTTCGCCGAAACACCCGCCATGAAGCCTCCCACCCTGCGTCGCACACTGGCATACATCTTGGATACAAGATGTAGTTGGTGTCAACCGGTCGTGGATCGGTGCGGCAGGTCGCTAGATATCGCCGCTGACGGCTCCCGCCAAGATCGGACCGGTCGCCGAAAACGCAGTCTCAGCGACGAGATAGCCGCCATACGGCGACGAGCCATCGCAGACGCTGCGTCTTCAGCAGCCTCACGAGCCGACATCGGCGCGTTCGCGGCGCTGCGCGCGCGCCAACCACCACCAGATCACCAGAGCGGCGACGACCAACACCGCCAGAATGTCGAACACCGGGTTCGACAACAGACCGCCGCGCTCCTGCAACCACATCGCGACGTCGGTCGGCACGAGTTCCGGAACGCCGACGAATCCATTCGTCATCCAGAACAGCACGCCGACCACGATCATCAGCCCACCGCCGATCACTGACGTCGTGTGAAACTCCCGGCCACCGAGGGCGAACGACCGGCCGCGCAGCGCACGACGTCCTCGTTCCCCGAGGCGCTGCCACAAGCCAGCGATAGCCATGAGCGGCACGACCATCCCGGCGCCGTACACGGCCAGCAGCCCGCCGGCCAGCAGCATGTCGCCTTGCGCGAGTGCGATCGTCAGGATCGAGCCAAGAATCGGTCCAGCACAGAACCCGGCAACACCGCCGACCGCGCCCAGCAGGAACGTCCGCACGTATCCCGTACCGGTGTGCTGTAACCGCGACGCTGCAGGCATGAACCGAGCGAGGTCAAAACCGAGTCCGAATACCTGCATCAGCCCAAGAGTCACCAGTACCGCCGATGCGACAGCGATGATCAGCCCGCGTTCGGTCACCAATAGCGTGCCGAGCGCGCCGAGACCCAGACCGAGCGGCACCAGGGTGAGGGCTAGCCCGAGGTAGAACACCGCGCCATGCGCCAGCAGACTGAGCCGGCCGCCGATCGTTGAGGCAAAGAAGGCCGGCAGCAGCAGCGCGCTACACGGGCTCAACAGCGCGAGCACGCCGCCGAAGAAAGCCGCGAGGAATCCAATCTGCATGGTTAGTCCTGTGCGGCGAGCATCTGGTCAATCGCCGTAATGAACACGTCCGGTGACTGGTTGCCAACGATCGGTTCGCCGCCGAGGATGAACGTCGGCGTCCCCGTCACGCCGAGGCTCAACCCTTCCTGCATGTTCTGCGCGACCTGCTTGACGGTGTCGTCGGCATTGAGGTCAGCAACGAACTGCTGCTGATCCAGTCCGATCTCGTCCGCGAGCGCGATCAACGACTCCTCGGACAGATCTGAGCGTGGTGCGCCACCGGAATACAACGCGTCGTGATACTCCCAGTACTCATCCTGAATCGCGGCGGCGTACGACGCCCGCGCCGCGCGCTCGGAGTCCTCGCCGAACACATTGACATCACGCCACTCGAGCCGAAGGTCACCGGCTTCGACGTACGGCATGACTTGCGGAAGCGTATCGGTGCTCCATGTGGCGCAGTAGCCACACTGGTAATCGGAGTACACAACGAGGCCGATCGGAGCGCTGACGTCACCGAAACCCAGTAGATCGTCGGGGTCACGGCGTTCGACGTACGAGAGGCCTTGTTGCTGCGGCGGGTTGGCACTCGACGTCGCCGTACTCGAGGTGCCCACCGAACTCGAGGCAGCACTGGAGCTAGATGCAGTTGTCGCACTCGAGGACGTTCCGGCACCCGCAGCGGCGCTCGTACTCGGCGACGCGTCGGTGGAGGCTCCGTTCCGCATGTTCTGCACGATCACGACGATCAACGCCACGGCGATCGCCAACACGATCAGCGGCACAGACCACATCCGAACCTTGGATCCGCCTCGTTCGGCCACGTCGCTTCTCCTCACCGGTCGTGCCTCCACCTTCGCATTCACGGTATCGGCAGCCGCGCGCGACCCTGGTCGCCTAAGGGTGGCACGATAGATGGCATGCCTGTCAACATCCCGCATGACCTCCCCGCTCGCGCCACGCTCGAGGCGGAGAACATCTTCGTGATGTCCGATGACCAGGCCAGCCATCAGGACATCCGACCGCTGAAGATCGCGATCCTGAATCTGATGCCGCTGAAGGTGACGACCGAGACCCAGTTGATGCGGATGCTGGGCAGCACATCGCTGCAGGTCGAGGTGACGCTGCTGCGGACTTCCAGTCATCAGTCACGCAATACCCCCAGCGAACACCTCGAGGCCTTCTACCGGACGTTCGAGGACATTGAGGACGAGTACTTCGACGGACTCGTCATCACCGGTGCGCCGATTGAGAAACTGCCGTTCGAGGACGTCGACTACTGGCCCGAGATGACGAAGATCCTCGACTGGAGCCGCCAGCATGTGTACTCGACGCTGCACATCTGTTGGGGGGCGCAGGCGGCGCTCTATCACCAGTACGGCGTGGACAAGTTCGAACTACCGGGCAAGAACTTCGGCGTGTTCAACCATCGTGTGATCGACCCGTCGGCGAAATTGGTGCGCGGATTCGATGAGGAGTTCGCGGCTCCGCATTCACGGCATACCGACGTCGATGCCGGCGATATCGAGGCGACCGGAAAGATCAACGTGCTCGCGCTCAGCGACGAGGCGGGGGTCTTCCTAGCGGCCACGCCGGACGCGCGGCAAGTGTTCGTAATGGGCCACCCCGAGTACGACCGAGACACGCTTGAGTTGGAGTACCGACGGGATGTCGAGGCTGGCGATCAGATCACCATGCCGCAGCATTACTTCCCCAATAACGACCCCGATAAGGAACCGATCATCCGTTGGCGCGGGCATGGTTACCTGTTGTACGGCAATTGGCTGAACTACTGCGTCTATCAGGAGACGCCGTTCGACCCGCGCTCCATGCCGATCGAGGGCTAATCGAGTGGGCGTCAACCGATATGGCGGGTTGTCGCCCCTGTGTCGGATTGTCCGGGTGCAATCACCGCATCCGAACGATGAAGGAGTAATCGTGGCCGAGGACCGGCGCCGTACGGCGCAGCAGGAGCGCGTCAAGCAGAGCCTGGATGAGGCCGACGGTTTCGTATCGGCCGGCGACCTGCATCGGCGCATCTTCGCCAAGGGCGAATCCATCGGCCTGGCGACCGTGTACCGACACCTCAACGCGATGGCCGAGCGTGAGGAAATCGACGTGATCGCGGTCGATAACGAGCGGTTGTTCCGCGCATGCGCCTCTGCGGACCACCACCACCATCTGGTCTGCGAACGATGCGGCAAAGCTGTCGACCTACCACCGCCTGAGGAGGCATGGTTCGCCGACGTCGCCGGCCGCCACGGGTTCACGCTCACCCGGCACGTGCTCGAGATCTTCGGCGTCTGCGCCGAATGCGCCGCCGCTAGCCGCTAGCCTCCTACGGTCCGCTGGATGCTGGCGCCGCGATCGGGCATCGCGGCGCCAGCATTGTCTCCGCATCGCTCCGCCGATCTACGCGGTGCGGTGCTCGACCTATGGGTGCGCTGCTTGCGCTCGATCTACCCGGTCCGCCGCTCGCGCTCGACCCTCCGTCGGCGCGCTCCGCGTAGGCGCGCTGGCGAACTCGCAGGCTGAGCGGATCCGGCGAGCGCGTCAGCGAGTTGGTTCACGCTGGGATGCGCGAAGAAGTCCAGCACGGTCACCTCGTACCCCGCGGCGCTCAGGCGGCGTTGCAGCGGAACAACGGTCAACGACGTGACACCGACATCGAAGAACCTCGCCGCCGGATCCACATCTGACGTGCTGCAGCCGAGTTCGGCCGCGACACTGTCCCGAATCAGCGCGCGTACGTCGGCGGCGTCGTGACGCCTGCGCACCGGCGTCGCTGGTTGTCCCTCGTCGTCGACTGCGTCGTCGACCTTTACTGCTCTCGCCGCGATGGGTGACGCGCAGTCGGTCTCGACAGCGAGGTCGACCCTGGTAATGAAGTCGGCGAACATCGCATCCAGGAATCCCGCGGGAAACGCCGCGTCCACGGCGTCCCACCGGAGCACGAGATCGTCGCCGTCCTCGAACGCCTGCACGTCCAACGCGACGTTCGGGGTCTGGCTGATCGAATACTGTTCGGCGCCCCACCGTTGTAGCAGCCGACCAGCGTCCCGGCCGACCCCGTCGGCTCCCCGGCTACTGCCGATCCCGCTGGAGAACGACACCGGAAAGCGGACTTGCCTGCCTGAACCCGCGAGCTCGCGCAGAACGTGGTTGCCGTGCACACCATGCGCGCCGACCGCGTGTTCCAGGTCGTCCCAGAGCTGTTCCTGCACCACGCGGGCCGCCTCAACGAACGATCCATTACCAGGCAGAGCGGCGAGCACCGTTGAGGTGTAGTCACCAATGACTCCGGTGTGCGCGAGCGGCCTATCGAAGACCGTGACGACAACGGCGTGATCGGCACCGTCCGTCACTGCTCCGATCGTATGGCCGAGGGCCGTGAGCAGCACGGCGGTCGGCGTCACCGATAGCTCCGTGAATCGGGTTCGCACGCCCGACCACCACTGCGCGTCGAACCGCTGCTCCCGACGTACGAAACGGGTGTTGGCGGCTGGGAGCACCAGCGGCAGCGCCGGCGGTGGCGGCAACGTAACTGCGCGATGAACGAAATGCTGCATAGCGGCTCGGTGGCGCCGTCCTCCCTTGGCGGCCTGGATGTCGGCGACATAGTCGTAGAACTGTGCCCGCGGAACGTCGATCGTGCCGCCGCGTACGGCCGCGTACAAGGCGTCCACCAGCACGACGGCGCTGGCTGCATCGCAGAACAGTAGATCGAGGTCGAGGTGGACGCGGCTCGTCCGCTCGTCCAGCGGCGTCATGGCCAAGTGCAGCCACGGTTCGTTCAGCGGGTCGATCACTCGGTGGGAAGCATCATCTCGGATCCGCCGCCGTACGGCGCCCTCGGTATCGAGTCGCCGCACCACCACCCGGGCGCGTGGATCGTCGAGGGCAAGCACCCGCTGTCGGGCATCTGCCGTTGCGCGAGCGCGCAGCATTGGATGGACGGCGACCAGTTCATCAATCGCCCGCTGCAGCTGGTCGGCCGTGACATCGACCATGTCGACCTCGGTGTAGTAGTGCGGGGCGACCGGCGCACCCAGCCAGTCATCTGCGCGGCCAAGCAGGTACGACAGTTGCATCTCGGTCAGCGCGAACGGCTGCTGACCAGCGGGCTCGTTATCTGTAGGCGAGCGCCGAAATGGCACGTCGGATCGGGGATCAGTCGAGGCTCCCGGACGCGCAGCTGGTTGAACAGCGACGCCAGGTGTGGGCTCGCTAGGCAGCGCGACGTTCCGGAACTCACCGGGCACCGCAAGATCCGGGCCCCCGCCACGCGCCGGGGCACCCGGAACCTCATCGGGCACCGTGGCACGAGGAACCTCACCGCGCGCGGCGGCCTCCGGGGGCCAAGCCACCGCCGGGGGCGAGGCCAGCGCCATCGCACTCGCGCCGGAACGTCCGATGCCCATGTGCGCTTCGACGGCGACCTCAGCACCGTCAACAATCCAGCGCGTGGCCAGGTCACGACCCTCGACGTCGACCCACTTCGACAGTCGCTGCAACCATCCGGCGACGTCGGCGAGTGCCGCCGGATCAGGCACGGGCAGCGGAACACGCAGCGTCACCGGCCCGTCGGGCATCGGCCCCAGAGCGACCCGACTGTCTAACATCGCGGGCGCGGTACGCGCCGCACGCCCACGCGATGCGTCGTCGCTCGTGGCATGAGTACCAGTTTCCGATTCCACCTCGGCATCGACCGAATGGGCGGTCCGCGCCGCGGCCACTGCGGTATCCGATCGCGCCTCCTCGGGCGCCAGAGCCGAGTCGAGTTCCCGAACCGATTCAGGATCGGCAGCCGATTCGGCGAGGACGTCGCCGAGCGGTCGCTTACCCAGGAGCGCCCGAACCGCAGGACGCCACCCCAGGGCGTCCTCTATTGCGTTCGCGAGGCGTACTGCATCGAGCGATGTCGATCCACTGTCGATCATGGGCTGACGCATCGCGTCGTCGCCCAGTACCTCTGCGACCACCTGCTGAAGTTGGGCGTGAGTGTCCCGATCGCGGCTGGCTGGCAGGACCGAGTCCGCCCGCAACCCGGCCCGATCGCCCGAGGCGGTAGCGGTCACCGAATGGTCTGCGCTCGTCGTGGCGGTTGACCCGCCGGGCAGGCAGTGGGCAACTGAGCCGGCGGGCGTACCCTGCGCAGCGGCGAACGGCGCTGGCAGCCGCTGATAATCCACCTTGCCATTCGCGGTCACTGGCAACTTCGGAAGCACCAGCAGGCGGCTCGGCACCATGTATCCGGGCAGCGACGACTGGACTTCGGCACGCAATCGGCGGGCGCCTTCGATCGGGTCATCAGGCGTCGCAACCCACGCGACCAGCCGCGGTCGACCGTCCGGGCCCGGCACCGAGGCGGCAACAGCCTGTCGGACGGCTGCACAGCGCGCGAGCGCTGCCTCCACCTCGCCGAGTTCAATTCGAAAGCCTTGAATCTTTACTTGGCGGTCGATACGTCCGAGAAACTCGATGTGCCCGTCCGGACGCCAACGCCCCACATCACCCGTGCGGTACAGCCGCTCCCCCAATGCGGGGTGCATGACGAATCGCTCGGCCGTTTGTTCCGGATCACCGACGTACCCGGTCGCAACGCCGGCGCCCCCGATGAATAGTTCGCCGGTCTCACCAACGCGCGCGGGACGGTGATCGCACAGAACGTGGAAGGACTGCCCTGGCAATGAGCGTCCGTACGGGATACTCGCCCAGCCCGGGTCCACCCGATCAACCGGGAACGTGATCGACCAGATCGCGGCCTCGGTCGCGCCTCCCAGGGAGTGGAACTCGACGTCAGGAGCGAGCGCCCGCAACCTATCCGGCAAGGTGACCGGGATCCAGTCGCCGGACAACATCACGATGCGCAGACTCGCCAGTTGCGCCGCTGCTCGCGGGTCGTGCTCCGCGTACTCTACGAGCATTTCCAGCAGCGCCGGGGCGGTGTTCCAGATCGTCACCTGATGGTCGCTGATCAGGCGCGCCCACGCTGCCGGATCTCGCAGCTCCGACTCCGCCGGAAGCACCATCGCGCCACCGGCGCCGAGCATCCCGAACACATCGAAAACCGATAGGTCGAAGGTCAATGCGGATAGCGCGAGCACTCGGTCATCAGGCGATATGGCGTAGCGGGTCACGATGTCGTCGATCGTGCACCGCGCCTGGTCGTGGGTCACCGCAACACCCTTGGGTTCGCCGGTCGAACCTGAGGTGAAGATCGCGTAGGCCAGGTCGTCCGGCGCGCGCCGCGCATGATCCGTCGCCACTTGACCAGTCCGCGCCAGCACCGCATCTTGGTCCAGCCACACTGCGGTGTCCAGCTCGGTCAGGACCCCCGGCTCGGCGTTGTCGGCGACGACCGACCATCGCGAGCCGCACCGCCGCAGCACCGATGCGAGCCGGTCTTGCGGCCACGCCGGGTCGACCGGAACGTACGCGGCTCCCGCCGCGCCGACTCCGAGTACTGCGGCGATTTGAGCGAAGCCCTTCGGCAGCGCCACGATCACCAAGTCGCCCGGGCCGGCTCCACCCGCACGCAACTGCGCGCCGATCGCCTTGGCGCGGCGGTGTAGGTCGGCGTGGGTGATCGCCCGACCATCGAAGTGGACGGCATAGGCCGGGTCGTCCGAATGGACGCGGGCGGGATCTGCCAGCAGTGACCCTGACTCGAACGGCGAGGGCGTACGCGGCGACGGAAGCATCCCAGCCGGATCCCATCCGAGGCCAGCGGCCGACCAGGCATCCTCATCGGCAAGGGTTCGCAGAAGGGTGACGGTCATTGCGAGCAGCCCGTCGACGACGCCGTCACCGAACGCACCCACGACGGCGTCCATCGTCAGAACCAGGTCGCCGTCCTCCTCCCAGGCGAGGTGGTCCAGCAGCACCTGCGGGGTTTGCGAGACCCCGTATACCCGGTCACCGAGCCAGCTATCCTCGCGCTGCCCCCCGAGCCCGATACCGGATGTGAACACGATCGGGTATCCCGCCGCGGCCGGATCGTGGCCCGCCAGGCGCCGCACGGCGATGCTGCTGATCGAAGCGTGATCGAGGACCTCAAACAGCCGCCGTCCAACGAGCCGGGCGAATTCTGCGAACGGCATGTGGTCGTCGGGTTCTGGGTAGTCCAGCAATCCCGTCTGCGCGAACTGGCCGACGCAGTCATCTGCACCGTCGGGTCGACCGGCCAGGGTGAGCGCGATCGTGCGGGCGCCACCGGACCCGAACCGGTTGACGGCAAGCGCGTAACAGGACAGGACGGCCGCAGTCGGGGTGATGCCGTGCGCGGCCGCGACGCGCTGGGCGCGGTCCCACATCGCGGAATCTAACTGGCGGCGGTGCCGCCGGAATCGGTGCCCGCCGGCCACCGCCTGTTGCCCCACGAGTTGCGGCGCGTCCGGCAGTTTCGCTGCCCGCGAAGCCCACCAGTCGCGGTCCTCCTCGAGCGGGAGCAAGCCCGCGGCGTGTTCCACGAACCGCACGCCCGGGGTTGGGAGCGCTGCGTGCGGGTCGTCGAATACCTCGCCCCATTGGCGCATCAGAAGCCGCCAACTCGTCAGGTCAACGACGAGAGCATCGAGGCCAACCATCACCCGCACGCGCCCATCCGGGAGTAGCACGACGCCGATATAGAACAGCGGCCCATCGGTCACGGTCAGCACTTGATGGCTGCGGGCAGCACGCACGGACTGAGCGCGTTGCTCGGCGTCCTCGGCGTAACGTAGATCAACCAGGTCGAGGTTCCAGTTCAAATCTCGACGCACTCTTTGTCGACCGTCGCGGGTGATCTCGATCCGCAGCGCTTCGTGATGGGCGACCAGCCGGGTCCAGGAGCGCTCGAGCGCTCGGCAAAAGCGGTCGACATCGTCGGGCGAACTTTCGTATTCGTTGTACCAGTAGGTGGCGACGCCGCCAAGGTCCATATCCTCGTCACGGCCCGTCCAATAGGCGGCCTGCACCTCGGTGAGAGCGCCCACGGGCTGCGAGCGCGTCGGATTGGTCAGCACCTCGTGGACAGTTTCGGCTTCGACCACCACGCGCAGCAGGTCGGCGACGGTGCGCTCGCCCGTGAGGTCAATCAGCGCGACCCTCCTGCCCAGCCGCTGCCCTATGAGGTGCCGCAGACGCAGCGCTTCGCGCGATTGCAGTCCCAGGTCGGCCAGGGTGATCGAGTCCGTCGGTGCGGCAGCGTCGACTACCTCCCTAGAGCCGAGCACCTCTGCGAGCAAGGCGAGTACGTCGGGTGCGCGAACGTTTTCAGCGGACAGGGTCATCGAAACCTCCAATTGCAACTGATTATCATTATGCGCATGACGTCGTCCGCTCCCTCGCCGCGCCCCGGCACGACACGCTCGCAACTGCTCACCGGCGTGCGATGCCGACTGCTCTGCGCGATCGGGGTTCACGCGATCGCGACCGTCGCCGGCGTACTTCCGCTTCTGGCGTTGATCGAGCTCGCGCGCGTGGTCGACTCGGGACGCACCGAGGACCTGACCGCGTGGATTGCGCTCGGGATCGGCGCTGCGGTGTTACGCGCACTCTTATTACCCGTGGCGTTCACCCTCAGTCACCGCGCCGACGCCGATCTACAGCAGTCATTACGTCGTCGGATCACCAATCACCTCAGCACTCTCCCGTTGCGATACTTCGACGACGCGTCCTCAGCCAGCATCAAACGGGTCGCCTCGGACGACGTCGGTGCGTTACATCACCTCATCGGGCACGCCTTGTTGGACATCACCGCGCTCGCGGTTGCGCCCACCGCGGTCATCGTCATCCTGCTGATCACCGCACCCGTACTCGCTCCGGTGGCGTTGATTCCCGTCTTAGCGGGCATCTGGCTAAACCGACGGTCCTTGGCACGCATTGGGGCCACTATGCCGACGTACCAGCGGGCGGTCGGTGAGTTGGACGCCGCGTCAACCGAACTGGTCCGCGCGATCGCCTCCGTCCGCCTGTACGGGGGCGAAAACCGTGTGCACTCCCGATTCGATGAGGCGCGCATCGGTTATGCGGGATTCATTCACCGATGGGCACGAGATCTGACCGGCGCACTTACCCGCAACCACCTTGCGTTCAGCCCGTTGACGTCGATGGCCGTGGTCGCTTCACTCGGCGCCGCATTGTGGGCGTGGGGCATCACCGACTGGGTCTCCGTCGCGGCGGCCGTCCTACTCTCCCCGGCCCTCGGCGCTCCGTTTTTACCGCTCGGATTCGCGATCCAGGACGTGATGCGGGGCCGCGCGGCGTTGACGAGGATTGCCGCCTTCCTGAATCTGCCTACGACCCGCAACTCTGCGGTGCTGCGGGCGCCCACAGCCAGCGAGCAAGTCACGATACATATCGAGGATGTCGGCGTCGCGTACGGCGACCACCAGGCCGTCGCCGGAATCAGCATGACCCTTCGGCCAGGAACAGTCACCGCGCTCGTGGGGCGCTCAGGGTCGGGCAAGTCGACCATCGCGCAGGTCGTCGCCGGCCTACGACCGGCATCCTCGGGGCGAGTGATGCTCGATCGGACCGACTATGTCGATCTCGACGAGTCGGACATCGTCGCGCGCGTGGCCTGGGTTCCACCCGATCCGCGGTTGCTGCGAGCTTCCGTCGGCGAGAACATCGCGCTGGCCACACCGAGTGCTTCGACAGATCAGATCGAGCGGGCAGCGCGCTCGGCGTACATCCACGATCGGATCCTCGAGTTGCCCGCCGGTTACGACACCATGCTCGGCGACGGAACAGAGCTGTCGGGAGGGCAGGCGCAACGAGTGTGCCTGGCTCGCGCGCTCCTGGCGCAGCGGCCTGTCCTCGTGCTGGACGAGGCGACGTCGGCGCTCGACGGGGATACCCAAAACGACGTGCTTGCCTCCCTGGCTGATGCTCAGTCCGGGCGCACGGTGCTGATCGTTGCCCATCGCCTACGCACCGTGCGCGACGCAGACGAGATCGTCGTACTTGAGCACGGACAGATCCTCGAGCGTGGAACGCATGACGGTTTGCTCGCGGCGTCGGGGCACTACTGGCGTCTGTGGAATGAGCAGCAGGCGGTGCTCTCGTGATGACCGCGGCCGTCCGATCGATCCGAACCTCGCAATCTGCCGGCGGGACTCACGACCTGACTGACCTACGCCGCGCGCCGGGGATACGGCGCGCCTTCCTGGTTCTGCTCGCCGCGGCCGTGGCGCAGGGTGTCGGGATCGCCGCCATACTGCCGTTCTTCCGCGCAATCGCCGATGAGCGATCCGTTTTACCAGCGCTCGCGGCACTGCTCGGGTTATGGCTTGCCTGGGGTGTTCTGCAAGCGGTCGGAATCGCTCTCGCGCGATCACACGGTTACGCGCTTGCCGGACCACTGCTGCAACGGATCGGCGCACACGTCTCGCTGGTCCCGCCTGGGTCGCTGAGCGGCCCCGCCGTCGGCACGGTCAGCAGACTCGCCGTCGGAGATGTGATGAACCTGATTACTCGGCCCGCGCACCTTCTGGATCCGCTGACCTGCTCGGTCGTCATTCCAGTGACCGCGCTGACCGCGGCTGCGTTCGTCGAACCTGTACTCGGCCTCTGCGGCCTGGTCTTGCTGCCGCTGGTTATGGCGGCACATCGTTGGTGTGGCGCGCGGGTCGAACGCAGCGATAACGAACTACATGAGGCCGCAGCAGAGGCCACCGCCCACCTCATCGAGCTGGCCGAACAGCAACCCGTACTGCGCTCGGCCGGGCGTGCGGACGATCCACAAGGTCGGGTCGGCCGGGCCTTGGATGAGGTCGACCGACGGACTCGCCGCATGCTGCGCAGTGCCATCCCCGGCCTGGCCGGTTACACCGTCGTCGTACAGATCATGACCGCGCTGCTCGTCACACTCATTGGCGTGGCCGCGCTGAACGGCTGGATAGACGCCGCCAGCATCCTGGTACTCGCGGTGTTGGTGGTACGGACCGGCGAACAGTTACTACACGCTGGCGAACACGCGGGCGCCAGCCGCTTAGCTGCTGCCGCACAGCGCCGCATCGACGACTTCCTCGCAACACCGAAACTCCCCGAGCCCGCCCGACCACCGGCGATCGCCCGAGGCGCGACGAGGAACGAGACGTGCGCAGCGGAGATGCCGCAGGACACTCATGTCAGCAACCGACCCTCTGACTCACCGATGGCCTCCGGCCCACCGCCAGCAGCCCACTGGCCGCTACGGACGAACGGCGTCGCGGTGTCGTTGGAGGACGTGTCCGTGGTGTACACCGACGGCACCGAGGCATTGCGTGATCTCAGCATCTACATCCCGGCCGGGGCGACCGTTGCGTTGGTCGGGGCTTCCGGTGCTGGCAAGAGCACGATCGTGCAGTTGCTAACCCGAATGCTGGATCCCACCTCCGGGGCCGTACGACTCGACGGCGTCGATCTGCGCGACTGGGGTAGCGCCGGCGTCGCGCAACTGGTGGCTCCGGTGTTTCAACAGACCTACCTGTTCGACGACTCCCTCCGCGCGAATGTTGCTCTCGGCCGGCCAGGAGCAACCGCCGCTGAGATCCAGGCTGCCGGCCAAGTCGCCGGACTCGACGAGGTCGTTGCGCGCCTGCCCAGCGGCTGGGACGCCACGGTCGGTGAAGGCGGCATGTTGCTGTCCTCTGGCGAGCGGCAGCGGGTCGCGATCGCGAGAGCCGTGCTCAAACGCGCCCCGCTGCTGGTACTCGACGAATTCACCTCCGTACTGGATGCGCGGACCGAAGCCGAAGTCATAGCGTCGCTCGCGGCAGCCGTCGACGGATCAACCGTTGTGATCGTCACCCATAGCCCCGCGGTGATCGCCGCCGCCGACTCCGCCATCACCATCACAAGTCCCGATAACGCCACACGCCAACTCTCCACACACCACTAAGGAGCACATATGTATGACGTCCTCATCGTCGGCGCCGGACCCGCCGGGCTCAACGCCGCGATGGTCCTCGGCCGACAGCGTCGCGACGTACTCGTCGTCGACAGCGGTACACCGCGCAACGCGCCTGCAAAAGAGATGCACATGTTTCTGGGACGCGACGGAACCAACCCTGCCGATCTGCGCGCGGACGGCCGAGCCGAACTTGCGGCGTACCCAAGCGTGCGTATCCAGGAAGGATTCGTGCACACCGCGACCGGAGCAGCGGATGACTTTCGTGCGAGCCTCGCCGACGGTTCCGAGGTACACGCGAAGCGCATCCTGCTGACCTCCGGACTGACCGACCATTTCCCTGATATACCTGGGTTGCGCGAGCGGTTCGGCGGCACCGTCCGGCACTGCCCGTTCTGTCACGGCTGGGAGAGCCGCGATCAGCCGCTGGCCGTGCTCGGCGGTTCTACCACTGCGGCGATGCAGGCCCGCTATATCGCCGATCGGTTTTCCACAGATGTGGTGCTCACAACGAACGGCCCGGTGGACGCCGACACGAACGTACTCTCTTCCCTCGCGATACATGGCATCCAGGTCGACGAGCGGCCGATTGCACGCTTGGACGGTGACGGCGACTTACGGATTGTCTACACAGACGGTGACGTGCTCAAGCGCGCCGCGATGTTCGCATTTCCAGCGACGACGCCGCAAAGCGCTATCGGCGACCAACTCGGCGCACGGCTGACGCCCGGTGGAAGTGTCATCGTCGATCCGTACGGCCGCAGTACCGTTCCCGGACTGAGCGCCGCCGGCGACGCTGCCCAGGCAGAGGTGCTACCCGGTCCACCGTCATCCGTAATCGCTTCGGCCGGCGCCGGGGCATCCACTGCCATGTGGCTGGAGCAAGAGTTGTTCCGCAGTTCCCTCGACATCACGCTGCCCGCATAACCGGAGAGGTGCACAGCAATGACCGCTGACCCGAACAATAACGGCGATTCGGGCGAAGGTCCCGATACCCGCAGTTACCTGACCTACCTGCGCACCAACCGGGAGTTCACCGCGGAGGCGGTCCGCACCGCCATCGATTCGCTGCCATGGCCCGATTCACGTGCAGCGGACATCGTGGACGTCGGCACCGGGGCAGGCGGTGCGCTCGGGCCACTGCTCGACCAGCTTTCGGCCAACTGTGGAGGCGGCGTGTTAGCGATCGATAAGGACGCGAGGTCGATTGCCGAAGCGAAGACTCAGATCATTGACCTACCGGACGGCGTGGAGGCGGATGTACGGATTGGGGATCTCTGGGATATAGCGGATGACTACGACCTGATCTGGGCCTCCGATGTGGTGTGGCCAGCATCGTTTGCCGAACCTGCGCAGGTCGTACAGAGGCTTAGCCGATCGTTGAAGCCAGGGGGCACCCTCGCGCTGTTCACGACTAACTATTACCAGTCGATGTTTTTGCCCGGACACTCTCGGCTCGAGCGGCTGATCCGGACAGCTTCCGAACTGACCTGGGGTTTACCGAACGACGGTCCTCATCACTATGAACTATTGGGATCCTGGATGCGTGCAAGCGGTCTACACGACGTCGCGGTGACATCGGTGCCGATCACAGCATTCGCCTCGGAAAGCGGTGCCGCGCCGTACCTCTCACAGATCGTATGGCCGGAAATGCGGCACGCCGTCTCAGCGCGTGGACATGCTGCGGGAATGTCCGACGTTGACGTCGCGAGGGCCGAGGCCCTGCTGGACCCGGACAGCGACGAGTACGTCGGCAGGGACCCCTCGATGTTCGTGATGCAGCCCACCCTGCTGTGGACCGCCCGGGCCTAAGCGCAACTACCGCCGAACTACAGCACAGGACACGGTCAGCCCAGCTCCAAGCCCGATCAGAGCGATGATCTGGCCAGGTCGCATCCGTCCACCGGCCTCTAGCCAGTCCAGCGCGGCCAGTTGATCGGCACCGCCCAGATGTCCAGTCGTCAGTCCGAGCGCGCAAGTCGTGCGGTCCGCCTCGATTCCCAGCGGTGCGAGATAGCCGTACTGCAACGCGTTTGCGCCGACGATAGGTAAAGCCCAGAAGTCGACATCCGCTCGATCCAGGTTTACTTCGGCTAGCGCGGCATCGGTGGTGTCGGTCAATAGTCGCGAATGGTGCTCGATGATTGTCGAGACACTCAGCGCTCGTGCGGAGCGGCGGATCGCTTCGTGTAGCCGATCCTGTATTCGCGCGGGTACGGCGGGGCGGGCCGCGGAAAATCGATCTCTGCTACGCCGCGCTGTACGGCCTTCAGACTGACGTCGGCGCCCGATCGTACGCACAGAAGCCGATGGCCGGGGCCTTGACGCGAGAGCACCACGGCGCCGGCGTCATCGCCGACCGTGACACCTGAGTCGAACGCCCACCGATCGACAACAGCATCGTCCACGGCATCGCCTGCAGCCACCAGCACACTGTCGAACTCAGGTTCGCTCGCGAGCCACCGAGCGGCCACCCCTACTGCCGCGGCCCCACCGGCACACATCGCCGACAGGTGCTCGACAAATGCGACCCGCTCGCGACCCAGTGATCTCACCGGCAATCCATGCCGCGGGGCGACCAGACCGGCGGACCGGTCGGCGAGAATGATGCGAAGACGTGGCCGACTCGTCGATCGCTGCGTCTCCCGCTATGGCGCGCCCAGGCCAACCGCGCAGCGCGGCGCGCGAGAACGACACCAGGCACGCCGGCGATTGAGACCGTGTGTAGCCGCTGCTTGTACCGCGCCTCCGCACTCATCTGGTGAGCAGTTTCTTGTGCTGTGTCAGTCGTCCCCAGCGCCCTCGCGCTCAAGGTCACCCACAGGTCATCGGCGCGGAATCGGTCCCCTTTCCCTAGGAGCTGGTGGTTCTGTGATCGCCACGTTCGCGGGGTCGCGCAGCGATGTCGCTTCCTTTGTATATTCCAGTACTCCGCGCCCGTTGACGAGCAGCGTTCGGTCCGCCAATGCGGCGAGCTCCTCGTCGTGGGTCACCAGCAGCACCGCGCCTCCAGCGGCCCGAAACTTGCCGAGTAATGTCAGCACCTTTCCGACACTCTCGCGGTCCAGCGCGGAGGTCGGCTCATCGAGCAGCAACACTCGCGGTCTCGCACTCAGGGCGCGGGCCAGCACAGCGCGCTGTCGCTGCCCGCCCGAACACTCGCCGGGACGGCGCCGACCCGTCCTCTCATCGACGCCGAGTTCTCGTAGCAGCGAGTCGGCCGCGCTCAGCGATTCGCTCATCGTTTGGTCACGCAGCGTCCGTAACGGCCTGGCGACCTGATTCCGCAGCCGGATCGAGGGGTTCAATTCCAGTCGGCCGTCCTGCCCTGCCCGCTGCACTGCACGCCACTGCTCCCGGTCGCGCTCCGCAGCATCATCGAACGAGGTAGCACTCGGCAGCTCTGCGACACGATCGCCGGTGACGAGTTCCACGGTGCCTTTGGCCAGTGGATGCAGCCCGGCGAGTGCCCGCAGCAATGTGCTCTTGCCACAGCCACTGGGCCCGACTATTGCGACGATCTGTCCGGCATATAAGGACAGCTGCACCTCGTTCAGGAGGGCGCGTTTCTGCGGCGTGCATAACTGGATACTGCGCGCGTGCAGTACCTCATCACCTTTACCGTCGTACGGCGCCATTTCGAGTGGACCTTCCGGGGCCGCAAGGTCCACTCGACGGGCCGGCAGTCCTACCAGCAGCGCGTCGTCGTGGGTCACCACAATCGAGATATGACCGTGGTCGCAACGCGCGCGTAGGAGTTCTGCAACTCGTGTCCGATTGGTTGCATCAAGCCCAGCGGTGGGCTCATCGAGCAGCAGCACGTGCGGCGCGCCCATCAGCGCGCGAGCTATGGCAATCCGCGCCGCCTCTCCGCCGGACAGTTCTCCAGCTCGCTGGCCAAGCACCCGATCTGACAATCCGAGTGCCGCGACGGCCTCGACGAGGCTGTGGCGCCGCACGCGACGTCGCGAAAGCCCGTCACGCAGCACAGCGTCGACCCGCTGGCGCGGATCAAGAGTGGACGCCGGATCCTGCGGCACAAAAGCAATCGGCCCGTCTAGCGGCTTCAGTCCACCCACCGTGGCGAGCCCGGGCGCCGGACGGCCGGCAAGCACCTCTAGGAGAGTCGTCTTTCCGCTCCCGGACGGCCCGCGCACCACCACCAGCTCACCCGGCTCGATCTCCAGATCGACGACGTTCAGCAGAATTTGACCATAGCGATCTCGCACAGTCAGTCCCGCACTGGAGGCATTGGTCGCAGCACGACGCCGCATCGCACCGCGTGTGATCGGCGGAGCCAGAAGTTCCGAGATCCGGTCGACACCAATCGCCACGGCGATCCCGAGCAGAGCTAACGCGCAGGCAGGTCCTGCTACAGACCACGGGTTGAGCGCGAGTCCCTTCAGATTTGTCATCACCATTGAACTCCAGGTAAGCGCATCGCCGCCGCGAACGACCTGGATCGCAACGACGAGCTGCATCGCGGCAATTACCCGGTTTCCAAGATCCGTAATCACGGTTGCCCCGATCGCCGGCAGGACTTCGCGCACCAGCACCGACCGCTCTCGTTCCCCGCGCGTGATGGCCGCTTCGACGTGTCCAGCGCGCGACAGCGACGCCAGCGTCATCGCTACCGTTCGGGCAGATGCGGGAACGCCAAGCAGGAGCATGGCGACGCCGACAGCTATCCATACGTCGACGAACACCGACAGCAGCAAGACGATCACGACACCCGGAATCGCAAGCACCAATCCGGTAGCGTTTCGCAGGACCGCAGCGCCCAACCGGTGGCGCCAGGTCAGCAGAGCGGCTACGGCACCTAGGACCCCGGCAAGCACTCCAATGATCGAGGATCCCGCCAGTAGTTCCGCGCCGCCGGCGAGTAGTCGATTCAGCACGTCGCGCCCGAGCGAGTCAAACCCCAACGGGCTTCCATCGTCGGGCGCAGACCACGGACGACCAGCGGTCTCGGTGACACTTGACGCCCGCGCGCTCGCTACTAACGGTCCAATCGCGACCGCGAGTAAGAAGAGCCCGACCATCGCCAACAGGACATACCGGCGCATCATCCTCATCGGCGCACCTCAAGGCGGCGGCGTAATGCGTCCGCACACGCCAAGCCGGCGGCGACGGCCGTAGAGATCAGAACCGTGACTGCTTGAATGACCGGAACGTCTCGGGTGGCAACGGCCTGTGAAAGCAGGTCGCCAACGCCCGGCAGCGCGACGATCTGCTCAACCACAACCGAACCGGCGAGGATCGCCCCTGCCAGCACAGCCGCGTTCTGCACGATCAGCGGTAGGAGTACGGGCAGAACGTGCCGAGCCGCGACCGAGGATGCCGATCGCCCGCGTAGCCGCGATTCGGTGACATATCGGCGGCCCGCGACGTCCCCGGCGGGTCCACGCAGAGCTCGTAGCAGCCATGCGGTCGCCGGCAAGGTGAGCGCGGCAATCGGCAGGATCAACAGGCTAGGATCGTCCAGAACCGAGTCGCCTGGACGGATCAGCGATACCGGTGGCAGCCAGTCGAGCCACGTCGCCAGTAAAAGCACCAAACCGGTGGCAACGATCGCCTCCGGCACGCCACTCAAGCCGCCAGCTACCACCTGCACCCATCGAGTACGTCGTGAGCCGTCAACAGCCACGATGAGCGCCAGCGCGGTACCGACGGATACGGTCAACAACCACGCCGGGATAACCACGGCCGCAGATACCGCGATCCGTTCACCTAGCACTTCGCTGACGGACTCGCCGCTCATCAACGAGGTGCCGAAGTCGCCGCGAACCGCTGCCGCGAGCCAATGCCCGGTCTGCGTGAAAACACCGTCGTCCAGCCCGAGTTCGGCGCGAAGCCGTGCGACACGATCCGGATCGGCGCCCGGACCGGCGATGACCGTCGCGGCGTCGGCCGGTAGTAGAGCGATCAGAATATGCACCAGTAGCGCGGAGCCAAGCACCACTCCCGCTACCCACCCGGCGACGTGTAAGGGTCCGAAGGCTGCCCGGACGCAGCCCCGCCGCGACACCCCGTGAGGTGTCGCGGCGGGAGCTACCGACATGTCCGAGCCGCGACCGCGTCGCCTCTCACGTCACTCGCGGCCGGCGACGAAGCGCAGCGCGGTGAGGTGGTCATGATATTGCGAGCTCAGTGAGGTTCATCCGATCCAGTCCGCCGTTCTCAGCCAGTCCGGACACATCGCTCGATGCAATGGTGATGCCGTCGCCATGGCCCCACGCGACGATGCCCCCCTCGGTTGCCATCTCGGTCTGCATCTCGCCAAGCAGTGCGTACCGTTCGTCGGTGTCGGTGGTCGCCATCGCCTCGTCAAACTTCGCATC
>JBKEDB010000167.1:0-10743 GCA_047975195.1 Cumulibacter sp.
CAGCGGTCGCGAGGTCGAGGTGCAGCGAATCGCGTAGCACCGGCACCAGCAGTGGAATGCCGTACACGAAGGCGCAGGCCGACATCTGTGCCAGCACCCCGATCGCCAGGATGAGCCAGCGACGGGCGGGGGCGGCGGGTTCGGCGGGCATGATCCCCGACGCTACGCCCGCGATCTCATACGGTGGAAGACAGGACCAAGATCCGGGAGCGGCGTTGGCCGCTAGCCCTTCTGTGCCCCAACTATCGAAACGAAGGAGACGCACTCGCCCGGTCTGCCGCCGAGGTTATGCGTGAGGCCGTACTGCTTACCGCGTTGTTTGATTTGGCGCTCCGGCGGTGCCTCACCACGCAACTGCAACCAGCACTCGTACAGCATCCGCAGTCCGGAAGCGCCGATCGGATGCCCGAAACTCTTCAGCCCGCCGTCCGGGTTGACCGGGAGTTCGCCGTCAAGTGCGTACTTGTTCGCTAGCGTGTCCGCGACAACCTCTCCGCGGGCAGAGAACCCGAGGTCCTCCATCAGCACAAGTTCGGTCGGGGTGAAGCAATCGTGCACTTCGGCCATCATCAGGTCGTTGCCCGGATCGTCTACGCCGGCTTGCTGGTAGGCATCCTTGCTCGACTGCACGACCTCCTCAAATGTCGTGTAGTCGTAGTTGGGGTCGTAAGAGCCCGTCCCCGGACCGGCCGCGAACGACAACGCTTTCACGTACATCGGCTTGTCCGTGTACTTGTGTGCATCTTCGGCCCGCACGATAATCGCGGCTGCCGATCTGTCACTGACCCCGGAGCAATCGAAGACACCGAGGTCACCGGCCACGGTGGTGGCGCTCGCGATCTTTTTCTCCGGTACCTCCTGTTGGAACTGCGCGAGGCTGTTACGCGCGCCGTTGTAGTGATTCTTGTAGGCCACCCGCGTCATGGCTCGCTTAATCTCGTCGCGCGGGATGCCGTATTTCTCGGCGTACGCCGGAACCAGCATGGAGAAGCTCGCTGGTGCGGTGAGGCTCAGGGAGGTGCCGTCGTCCGGAGCGCCGCCGGTGGTGAGTCCCGAATAGCCCGAATCCTTGAGCTTCTCGACGCCGACCGCCATCACCATGTCGTATGCGCCGGATGCTACGGCGTAGCACGCGTTGCGGAAGGACTCCGATCCACTCGCGCAGAAATTCTCCACGCGAGTGATCGGCTTGTAATCGATCTTCAGTGCCTTCGATAGCAGCATTCCGGAGTTGCCCGAACTCAGCGTGCCAAGCCAGTATGCGTCGATTGCATCGCGGTCTACGCCGGCCGAGTCCAGCGCCTGGGTTACCGCGTCGACCATGAGGTCTTCGGCGGACTTGTCCCAGTGCTCGGCGAATCGAGTACATCCCATTCCGATGATCGCGACGCGATCCTTGATGCCGTGTGAGCTCATCGCTGCGCTTCCTTTCCGCCGGTATCCGCGTGGATCGGGCGTGCTTTCCAGAAATAATTGTGTATGCCGCTCGCCTCAGAGATCTTGCGGAAGGTGAGCTCGACGCGTTGTCCCACGTGTACGGTCTCCGGGTCGCAGTCGGTCAGCTCGCAGGAGAACCGTCCGCCGCTGTCGAAGTCCAGGACGACGCCGACGGTCGGTGGTGCGGGTGAGAAGGCCAAATGATCGATCGTGTACGTGGCGATCCGGGCCGGTTCATCCGCCATCGGCTCATCGCGCATCGCATTGACCGCGTGACATGACAAGCAGACTCGTTGCGGTGGCAGATGTCGGGTCCCGCACTTTTCGCAGGCGCTGCCGATGAATCCGAACTTCCATCCGACACCGCGGTAGGACGCCGGTGCAACCGCCCGCTCAGGATTGGGCCGACGTGGTTGCGGTCGCTGGAGCAATCCCTTCCAGGTGAGGAAACTCGCGTAGTCCAGCGCGCCATCAGTATGCGAGATCTGTGCCGCGACAGAGTCGCGCTGCCGTCGGTCAGGGAGTGCCGCAGTGGCGCGCAATAGGAGGACATCAACGCCGTCGGCGAGCACCAACAGCGCAATGACATCGCCGGGATCGGCGCGATCTAGCGCATCCGCCAACTGAACTCCGGTGTGCGCTGCGCCGGTGTACCCGATCGCGGTGCTGAGGTCATCGGCGAGCGCGCCGTCGGTGAGGTCCAGCGAAGCGGCGAACCGCTTCGCGGCCCGCGGGGAGAGCCCGCTGATGGCGAGCGAATCGACCTCCTCGACACCGATGCCCGCGCGCTCGCAGGCGTCTTCGAACGCCTGCGTTGCTAACTCCAGGTAGACGTCCTCACCGAATCGCTCTTCCCAGGACGCCGACCAGGCTTCGCCTGGCGCACGCCAGCGATCGAGGAATTCGGCGGTTGCGCTCGCGGTGCCCACCAGCGTTGCCACGGGATCGCCGTACCCGACAACGAATGCCGCGGCCGCGTCGCCGCTTCCGATCTCGTCAGGCGAACCGGCTGGTCCGACGCGCGTGTCAGACATCGCGACGAGCGAGCCGCCCGGTTGATGGAACCCGCCCAGCAGCGCGCCGATCGCGCTGCGCACCGACCCGCACTGATCACTCGCGCGCACCTGCCGAGGCAGATTCAGCGCCGCGTGCACTGTCGTCGCGTTGGTCTTGTCGGCGTACGCCGGGAAACTGCTGGCGAACAGCAATGAGGCCGGGTCACCTTGATGGGACCGCAGTGCCGCGCGAGCCGCCTCGACGGCCATTGTCGTGGTGTCCTCGTCGTACGACGCGACCGTGCGCGCCCGCTTGCCCGGCTTTCCGCCCAGCACGCTGGCAATAGATGCCTGGCTGAGTCGGTGGTGTGGCAGATAGCTGGCTTATGCCAACACCCCTGGATCGTCGCTCATCTGTCTCCCCTCGTCCGAGTCGCGTGGCGAAAGCGATCTCCGAGTCGTGGACGCGGCCGCGCAGCCCGAGGCGCGTCCGCATCACCGGCGCAAGAGGCCGTGGCGTTCACAGCACCGCCTCTCGCGAGGGCGCCGGCGTGCTCGGGTCGCTCCAGTATTGCCCGCTGGGGCCGACGGAAACAAGACTGCAGATTCGCTGGGCGGGCGCCTTGTGGGTCGGTTACTAAAATGAACGCCATGGATGCGACGTCGATCGAACTCACCGACGCCACCTCGCCAGCGGACGCGGAGATCGTCGCGGCGCTCGCCGCACGTACGTTCGGCGATGCCTGCCCACCGTGGCTGTCGCGTCAGTATGTGCAGGAGTTCATCGATAACGAGTTGTCGGCGGCCCGGTTCGCGTTGTGGATCGCCGATCCCGATGCGCACGTCGTGCTCGCGTCCGTTGACGGGGACGGGGACGTGCATGGATACGCGCTGTGTATCCATGATGCGCCAAAAACGCAGCGAAATCGGGTATGCATCGCACCCTCAGCGATGCAGGCCCGATTTCGCTGCGAGTCTTGCAGCATTCGTGCGAGGTTAATCCTCGCCGCCGGCCAGTTGCGAAGAGTGATGCTGTGGTCGTCCGGCGCGGACCCGTGCCCTAGCGCGCAATGAAGTGCTCGGTAGGGTGACCGAGCGCGGGTCGCTGGCTCGCCCACCTGTTGCGATGAAGGGAAGAGGATGTCCACCACGATTCGACGCGGACTGCGCCGATTGATCGGACTCACGGTTGACGATGAGCAGCCGGGCTTCGCCACCTCGCGGATGACGGTGACGGAGGATCACCTCAATGGTGGTGGCATCCTGCACGGCGGTGCGATTGCGACGATGTGCGATAGCGCCATGGGTCACGCCGTCGGATCGGTCGTGGCTGCAGAAGGCCAGGGTGCCGCCACCGCGACCCTGAACCTGACCTTCTTGAACCGCGCCGAACTCGGGGACGAACTGATTGCGAACGCGCGCGTGCAGAAACGTGGTAAGCGCATCGTGATCGTGCGCGCGACGGTCTTGCGGCCTAGCGACGGCACCGAGATCGCCGAGGGTATCGCAACGTTCGGGACGTTCGATCGTCGCAAGCGATCGTCGAAGTAGCGCGCCGCGTCGTAGTGTGGGCCTCCAGCGAGAAGGCAGTGGAGGACAGATGCTTGAACGCGCGGATGCCACACGCAGCTATGGGCAATATTGTCCGGTCGCGGTCGGCCTCGATCTGATCGGTGACCGGTGGGTGCTGTTGATCTGTCGGGAGCTGGCCGGGGGGCCGCGCGGCTTTAATGCACTTTTGCGCGCCCTGCCGGGATTGGCGTCGAATCTGCTGTCTACCCGACTGCGCACGATGGTTGCCGACGGATTGGTCGCTCGAGGCGAAGGCGGTTACCGGCTCACTCAGGAAGGTCGAGCGGTCATCCCGGTCTTGCGGGCGATCGCTCGGTTTGGCGTGCGGGGCCTGTCGAGCGAGCCCGCGGAGCCCGTCAACGCGTATCGGTCCACGCGCGGATTCCTGTTGCCATGGGCATCGAGTGACAAGTTGCCGCCCCTAGTGGTCGTACATGCCGCCGACGGTTCGACAGCTGACCTGGTCGTTGAGAACGGCGTAGCCGGTGTGCGTGAACACGCGGATGACTCACGTTCGGACGTCGTACACCTGCACGTTGACGCGGGCAACCTCGTCTCCGTACGCCGAGGGGAATCGACGTTCGCTGGCCACATCGAGGGTCCCGACGCGGCGGCCGCTGCGGTATTGGCCGCACTGCTGCTCACACCTGCCGACGAATAGTGTAAGAATTAAACTACCGAGTGGGAAGTCGCTCGTGATCTCACTCGGAGGTGCATGTGCCGTCGTCCAAGCCGGGTCTCGTTCTGCTCTCGACCGGTATGTCGGTGTTCGCCGTATTCCTGGATACCTCGATCCTGTACGTGGCTTTTCCATCGATCACTGAGGCGTTCCCCGATTCCACCGCGTCAGGGCTGGCCTGGGTGCTGAACGCCTACACCGTCGTTTTCGCGGCCGTGCTCATACCGGCTGGCCGGATTGCCGATCGGATCGGGCGGCGGCGGATGTTCCTCGGTGCCGTCGTCGCGTTTACCACGGCCTCGATGCTCTGCGGAGTCGCGCCATCGGTGGAACTGCTTGTTGTCGGCCGAGTGTTGCAAGCTCTTGGTGCCGCCGCCATGGTTCCCTCGTCGCTGGCGCTTGTCCTGCAGACGTTCCCCGCTCCCGAGCAGCCACGCGCGATCGCGATTTGGGGTGCCATTGGCGGGGTGGCGGGCGCCGCAGGCCCAACGCTGGGCTCGATCGTGATTCAGACGCTTGACTGGCGCTGGGTGTTCTTCATCAACGTGCCGGTCGGGATCGCGAGCTACTTCCTTGGCCGGCGGGTGTTGCCCGAGGGGCGTGAATCTGTCCGCGGGCGAATCCCAGACCCGTGGAGCATCGCGTTGGTGATCGCGGCGGTCTCGGCGCTGTCGTACGGCGTCGTGCAGACTGAACGAGTCGGCTGGCTCAGTGGAGTGCTTGGGTTGTCGGTCGGCGTCGCCGTCGTGCTGAGCGCCATCTTCGTCTGGCGATCGAGCCGGATCGACAACGCGGTACTCGATCTGAAGCTGTTCTCCTCCGCCGGGTTCCGGTGGGCGAATCTGGCCACGTGTGTGTACTCGGCGGGATTCGGAGTGGTGTTCCTGTGCAATGTCTTGTTCACTACCGAGATCTGGGATTACTCCGTTATCCAAGCAGGATTCGCGATCGCTATCGGCCCCGCGATCGTGGCGGTGCTCGCGCCGAGAGTCGGCAAGCTTGCGGGTCGGGTCGGTCAACGCTCCATATTGATCCCCGGTGGGCTGGTGTGGGCGAGCGCGCCGGCGTACTTCATTCTAATGGCGACCGAACATCCGCAATATCTCGCGCACTACCTTCCTGCGCAGGTGCTCGGCGCGATCGGCGTAGCGATGGTGATGCCGCAATTGAACTCGGCCGCGGTGCGTGACCTACCGCAGGACCAACTCGGGCAGGGCGCCGCGGCTAGCCAGGCCGCACGCAATATCGGCACCACGATTGGGGTATCCGTCGCGATCGCCATGGTCGCCGCGACCGCTGGTATCGCCGGATTCCATCATGCGTGGACATTCGCAATCTGCACGGGGCTGGTTGTCACGCTGCTGGCGTTCTTGTTGCCGCGTCACACGCGGCGCGACGAACCTGCGGTGGAGTCGCCAACGATGCTGACCGACGACGGTAGGTAACTCCCCCGCGGAATCGGGTGATATGACGTGATTGCGCTAACGGGTCGCTGTGAACCGCTCGCCGACCCGGTGCAGCAGATCGGCAAGTTCGCACGGCTCCTCGACAATGAAGTCGGTGTCGAGGTCAGTCAGTAGCCACGCGACAGCGCTCAGATCATCTGTAGCCATCGTGATCCGGCACGCCGGCTTGCCTTCAGAACCGGGGAACGTCGTGGGATCCACGCGTCCCCAACCCAGGACGGCGTGCGCGACATCCACCGCACGCTCGCGAACCACGATGCGCACCTCGTGGCGGCGAGGGCGCCGCGCCGCATTTCGACGTACGAATTCGACGGGATCGAGCCCATCGGGTAGCGCTCGCGGTGGCACCCGCGTGCGGGCCGATTCCATGTCGCTGATGCGATCGACGCGAAAGGTTCGCCAGTCGTGGCGATCGAGATCGAAGGCGAGGAAGTACCAGCGAGTGTTCAGCGACAGCACCGAGTGTGGCTCAACGTGACGATGGGCCAGGTCGGACTCGGATTGCGCCGAATACGTGAACCGCACGCGCTCGTGATCGCGGCACACCTGAGCCAGGCGGGTGAGTACGACGGCGTCCAGGGCGGGTCCGCGCCCAGGCTGCACCGTCATCGACGCCACGGCTTCGGCGCGGCGGCGTAGGCCCGGCGGCATCACTGACATCACCTTGGTCAAGGCGCGCAGCGCGCCGTCCTCGATACCGCGGACCGATCCGTCGGCCGCCGCCCTAAGACCGAGTGCAATCGCCACAGCTTCATCGTCCTCCAGCAGTAGGGGCGGTAATGCGGCGCCGGCCAGCAGTTGGTATCCGCCGCGGTGACCACGGGTTGCGTCGACCGGATATCCGAGTTCGCGTAGGCGTTCGACGTCGCGGCGCAGCGTACGTTCGGAGACCTCAAGCCGCCCGGCAAGCTCCATGCCGGGCCAATAGCGATGCGTCTGCAGCAGTGAGAGCAATCTGAGCATGCGTGAGCTGGTACTAGCCTTGCTTCTTAATCTAGTTTCATTTCCGGTCAAAAAGTGACCGGAACTCGGGGACTGTTGAGTCATGACCGAATCGATGATCCGCACCAGTGACCTCACCAAGACCTACTCAAGTCGCAGCGGCGATGTGTGCGCCGTACGCGACCTCGGCCTGGATATTGCCGACGGCGAGCTCGTCGCGCTGCTGGGCCCCAACGGCGCGGGGAAGTCGACCACGCTACGCATGCTGACCACACTGCTGCCGCCGACCAGCGGAACGGCGTACGTCGCGGGCCACGACGTACGCCGCGATCCATCGGAGGTACGCCGCAACATCGGCTACGTGGGTCAGGGAAACGGCGCGGCTCATATCCAGCGTGGACGCGATGAATTGCTGGGCCAGGGCCGCGCTTACGGAATGTCGCGAGCAGATACCAGGCGCCGGGCTGACCTGTTGATCGACGGGCTCGACCTGTCCTCGTTCGTCGATCGCAAAGCGCAAGAGATGTCCGGCGGACAGCGACGCAGACTTGACATTGCGCTCGGCATGATTCATGCCCCGCGCCTGCTATTTCTGGACGAACCGTCGACCGGGCTTGACCCGCAGAACCGCGCGAACCTGCAAGAACAGGTCGCGCTGTTGCATGAGGCGCATCAGACCACGATCGTGTTGACCACCCACTACCTCGATGAAGCGGACGCTCTCGCACAGCGGGTTGTGGTTATCGATCACGGCGTCGTCATCGCTGACGACAAGCCGGAGGTGCTCAAACGCCGCATCGGCGATTCGGTCGTGTTGCGTTTCGCCGACGGACGCACGCTGACCGAGCGCCGCCCGAATGGGGGAGAGTACGCCGCGAAGACTGTGGCCGAAGCAGTACACACGAGCAACCCTGCGGTTTCGGTGAAAGTCGTTCCTGCCTCCTTAGACGATGTATTTCTCGACCTGACAGGCCGAAGCCTACGCGAAGACGCCGCCTGACCAATCAGTTTGGAGATTCTAGATATGACTGCCATTTCAGCCCCCACCCATGACAGTTCGACGGTGCGTGAGCGGGTCGAATTAACGCCCAACCCCTGGCCGGCGGACGTCTGGACCGTGTTTTCGCGGGAGATCAGGCCGCTGCTCAATGACCCGTTCCAGGTCGTGTTCTCCATGGTGCAACCGCTGTTCTTCCTGGCGCTATTTGCGCCCCTCTTGCCCGATGCCATCGTGGGCGAGGGCGGCTCGGCGCTGCAATGGTTCGTGCCCGGAATCGTCGCGATGTCCTGCCTGATGGGATCGTCGATGGTCGGATCGAACCTATTGTTGGAGATGCAGACCGGATCACACGAGCGGATGACCGTGACGCCACTTCGCCGGTCGGCACTACTGACCGGGCGTGCGTTGAAAGAAATCGTTCCGATGATCGCCCAGTCGGCGATCATTGTCGCTGTCGCCACCCCGTTCTCGTTTGAACTGCATCTGACGGGCGTAGTGGTCGGTGTGCTGCTGATGGCCCTCTTCGCGGTTGGTGTTTCGGCGCTGTCGTATTCGTTGGCGCTGGCTTCGACCGGTCGCGACTGGATGTTCTGGGCCGTCCAGCAGACATTCCTGTTTCCGGTGCTGCTGCTGGCCGGGATGCTCTTGCCGATCGAGGGCGCACCTGGCTGGTTGCAGGTGCTTTCGAGCATTAACCCATTGACGTACGTCGTCGAGGCCGAGCGGGCGCTATTCGCCGGCCAGTGGCCGGGCGGCGAACTCCTGGCCGGACTGGTCGCGGCGAGCGCCGTCGCAGTGGTCGGCCTGGCCGTCGGGGTTCGGGCTATGCGCAAGGCGCATTAGCAGGATCTGCGGGGGAGTGGGTCACGCTAATCGCCCAAGAGCGTTGCTCACTACCCCGCAGGTTGGTGGAAAGCTAACTTCTTGAGTCCGATGTGATCGCGAAGAATCGGGCGTGACCAGTCCAGTCTCGTATGCGGTCATCACGAGTTGGACGCGGTCGCGCGCTGGGCTTTTGCGGCCAGCTCGATACGTGAGCTTTTGCGGTAGCGACGATGATAGATAGCTCACGGGCGATGGTGTGCCTGCCCGTCGGGGTCTTGGTCATCCGACGGCTCGATGTGTAGCTGGGTATCCTCCCGGATGTTCACACGCTCGCCAACTCACCGGCCAGCCCTGAGCAGGCGTCGCGCCGGGCTCAGCGCACGAGGCGGAAGAACCCGCGTACCTGGTCGACGAAGAGCTCCGGTTGTTCCCAGGCCGCGAAGTGACCACCGTGAGGTAGATCCTCAAACCAGCGCAGGTCGGTGAAGCGGCGTTCGGCCCAGCGACGCGACGGACGCCAGATTTCGCCGGGGAAGTTGGAGATTCCGCTCGGCACAGTTATGTTCCCTTTCGGAGAACCACCGAAGCTCTCCCAATACAGTCGCGCCGATGACGTCGCGGTCTGGGTGAACCAGTACAGGGAGATGTCATCGAGCATCTGCTCGCGGCTCAATGCCGAGTCTGGCGTGCCGCTGTGATCGCACCACGCCCAGAACTTCTCCGTGATCCACGCCGCCTGCCCGACCGGCGAGTCATTTAGCCCGTACCCGAGCGTCTGCGGCCGGGAGGACTGCTGGGTGGAATACCCCACGCCGGTACGCCGGTGCTCTTCCATCGCCGCTAGGGCGCGCTGTTCGTCGTCGGTGAGGTCGTCGAGCGTCGTGCGGTCGGGACCGACGTTCACCATGTTGACGTGGATGCCGGCGACATGCTCGGGATGCGCCTGGGCAAGCGTGGTGGTGATCATGGAGCCCCAGTCGCCGCCCTGCGCGCCGTACCGGTCGTATCCCAAGCCGAGCATGAGTTCGTCCCATGCGTCGGCGATCCGCGATACGCCCCATCCCGGACGCGTCGGTTTAGCGCTCCAGCCATAACCCGGCAGCGACGGAGCCACTACATGGAACGCGTCCGAAGGATCTCCGCCGTGCGCCGCGGGATCGGTCAGCGGGCCGAGGACGTCGAGAAACTCGACCACTGAACCTGGCCAGCCGTGCGTTAGCACCAGCGGAAACGCATCCGGCTTCGGCGATCGCACGTGCAGAAAATGGATCTCGAGTGGTTCGTCTCCGCCGCCGGCCAGCGTCGTGCGGAAGTTGGGAAATCGGCCCACTCGTTCGGCGAGTCCGAAGTCGTACCCGTCGGCCCAGTACGTGCACAGATCTTGCACGTAGGCCAACGGCACGCCTTGCGACCAGTCGTCGACCGTCTCCTGGGTCGCCCACCGAGTTGCACTCAGCCGGCGTCGAAGATCGTCGATGGCCGCGGGATCGATAGTGGGCACGAATGGCGTGATGTCCATGCGTCGATGCTAACGCCGGGCTATCGGCGCGTTGGGCGGCCTGGTCGTTGGGATCCGGGCCATGTGCAAGGCGCGTAACCAGGTTGGTGAAAACGAGACCCGCAGGTTGCTGAGAACCAGACCCGGGTTAATGGCCAGATTGTGTGTATGGGATCGCTGATTTCTGGTTCGTGACCTGCGGTAACGATCCCTCGAACATGCTCTGGAAGCATGTTCGGTGTCAGCTCCAACGAATGCGCCCTCGTGTGCGGTATGTGCCCGTAAGCTCGTCAAGAACGGCACGACCAGTGCCGGGCGCACCAGGTGGC
>JBKEDB010000015.1:0-1715 GCA_047975195.1 Cumulibacter sp.
CGGCACTCGGCGGCATCCTGTTGGGCATCGCCGGGTCGCTGCCGATCAGTCCCTTCATCACGACGCTGTCGTTCCTGATCTACCTGGCCTGCCGCCTGGTCGGACGCGCCACCCGACGGCAGGCACCGGTGCGGGTTACCCTGGAGAGGACATGAAGCGGCATACCTGGCAGCGGGACGCGGTGCGCGAGGCGCTCGACGCGGCGCCCGGGTTCGTCAGCGCGCAGACGCTGCACGCCAGCCTGAAGGGCACCGGCTCCACGGTCGGTCTGGCGACGGTGTACCGCGCGCTCGCCGATCTGGCGACCGAGGGTGAGGCCGACTCGCTGCAGCAAGACGGAGAGGCCCTCTACCGTGCGTGCACGACCGACTCCCACCACCACCACCTGATCTGCAGGTCGTGCGGCAAGACGGAGGAGATTGCGGGGGATGCGGTGGAGACCTGGGCGCAGCGCGTGGCGACCGAGAATGGCTTCACCCAGCCGCAGCACATCGTCGACGTGTTCGGCCTCTGCCCGGAGTGCACGCGCGCCGCTCGAGGTAGCTGACCGCCAACCGCCACGTTTGCGGGATGGCGGCGATTGCCGACACAGCATCCGTCGTCTATGATCGAGAGGTTATCCCGTTCGCGGGATTTCACCTTGTGGGTCGCACATCCGAAGTCGGGATGTGCCTGGCCCGCCGACAAGTGATCTTGGGTGGGGCGCTCGCCCCACGGTAGCCGGGCGAAACCGCCCCGAATGGAGGAAACATGGCAGCCGTCTGCCAGGTGACCGGAGCCACCCCCGGCTTTGGCCACAACATTTCGCACTCGCATCGCCGGACGAAGCGGCGCTTCGACCCGAACGTGCAGCGCAAGACCTACTACGTGCCGTCGCTGAAGCGCAACGTTACGCTCAACGTCTCGGCCAAGGGGATGAAGGTGATCGACGCGCGCGGTATCGAAGCCGTCGTGCAGTCGATCCTCGCTCGTGGGGAGAAAATCTGATGGCTAAACACCAGGATGTGCGCCCCATCATCAAACTGCGCTCCACCGCGGGAACCGGGTACACCTACGTGACCCGCAAGAACCGCCGCAACGACCCCGACCGTATCGTGCTGAAAAAGTACGACCCCATCGTGCGCAAGCACGTCGAATTCCGCGAGGAGCGGTAGACATGGCCAAGAAAAGCAAGATCGCCAAGAACAACCAGCGCCGCGAGATCGTGGAGCGCTACGCCGAGAAGCGCGCCGAACTGAAGAAGGCGCTCGTTGACCCGAAGGGCACCGACGAGTCCCGCGAGGCCGCTCGCCTCGGGCTGCAGAAGCTGCCGCGGGATGCGTCCCCGGTGCGGGTGCGCAACCGCGACGCCATCGACGGCCGCCCGCGCGGCGTCCTGGCGCGGTACGGCATCTCCCGTGTGCGCTTCCGCGACATGGCGCACCGCGGCGAACTGCCCGGCATCACCAAGTCGAGCTGGTAGCAAACCCCTGCCCCGAGGTGGGATTCCCCGCCACCGTGAAAGCCCCGACCCTGCCTGGGCCGGGGCTTTACCGTTTCGTCGCCACACCCCGTCGAAATCCCCGGTATTCCTGGGATTCCTGTTACTTTCGTCCCGATCGACGGGGGTCCGTCGGAGAACCAATACCAGTCCGAGGAGGACACACATGGCTGACATCAACAAGGCGGATTTGGTCGCCGCAATCGCCGCGGACTCGGGTCAGAGCCAGACCACG
>JBKEDB010000115.1:0-10731 GCA_047975195.1 Cumulibacter sp.
ACGGCCTCATCCAGCACGCGCGCACCGTCGACGACGACGCTCACTCGCCGGTCACCCGACGGCGTAGCGACCACCGAGGTGAGATCGCCGAGTCCGTGCGCAGCGAACACCTCGCGGGCCCGCGGCAACGATTCGTTCGGTATCTCCAGGACGGCGCCGAGTTCCTCGGCGAACAGCGTTGCGACGTCCGGCACGCTGATATCCATACCCAGACCGGCGGCGAAGGCCATCTCCACCAGCGTTGCCCACAGTCCACCGTCAGAGCGATCGTGGTACGCCGACACCAAACCGGCTGCGCGCAACTCGTTGACGGCATCGACGAGGCCGACCAACCGCGATGGGTCGTCCAGGTCCGGTACGTCCCGCCCGAATCCACCTCGGGTTAGCGAGGCCACGGAGCCGCCGAGGCGGTTGCGTCCGGCGCCCAGATCGACGAGCACTAATGACGTATCGCCGCCCGCCAGCAGCGGGTTGAGGGTGCCGCGCACATCCGCGAGCGATGCGAACGCAGTGACCACCAGCGAGACCGGCGAGATCACCTGGTGCTCGATACCGTCGGAATTCCAGCGAGTGCGCATAGACAACGAGTCCTTGCCTACGGGGATGCTGATACCCAGCGCCGGGCACAGCTCCATCCCGACCGCGTGCACCGTGTCGTACAGCGCGGCGTCCTCGCCTTCCTCGCCACAGGCAGCCATCCAGTTTGCCGACAATTTCACGCCGGACAATTCCATGGGTGCCGCGAGCAGGTTCGTGATCGCCTCTCCCACGGCCATTCGCCCGGACGCCGGGGCGTCGACGGCGGCCAGCGGCATCCGCTCACCACTCGCCATTGCCTCGCCGGCGAACCCCGTGAGGTCGGCGAGGGTGACCGCGACATCGGCGACCGGCACCTGCCACGGCCCGACCATCTGGTCGCGATGTGTCAGTCCGCCGACGGTCCGGTCGGCAATGGTGATCAGGAAACGTTTGCTAGCCACCGTCGGGTGTCGAAGTACGGCGAATGCCGTGTCACGCAGTTCGGCGCCGCTGAGCGTCGCGGGGTCGGTGTCATCGCCGGCACGGCTGATCCGGCTCACGTCGCGGGTCATCCGCGGCGGTTTACCCAATAGCACCTGGATCGGCATATCGATCGGCTTGTCGACATCGGCCGTCGACTCGCTCACCTCAATGGGCTCATCGGCGAGCACCAACTGCCTATCGGCGCTCGCGCGACCGACAACGGCCACCGGACAGCGCTCGCGTCGCGCCAACTCCGTCAGCAGTGGCAACGATTCGGGGGCGATCGCCAGGACGTATCGTTCCTGCGACTCGTTGCACCAGATTTCCTTCGGCGCCAGCCCGGATTCTTCCAGCGGTACAGCAGAAAGGTCGAACTTCGCGCCCAGTCCGGCGTCATCGACGAGTTCGGGAAACGCGTTCGACAGACCGCCGGCACCGACGTCATGAATCGCGAGGATCGGGTTGTTGCTGCCCAGCGCCCAACAGTGGTTGATCACTTCCTGTGCGCGGCGCTCCATCTCCGGATTGCCGCGCTGCACCGAATCGAAGTCGAGCTCCGCGGCGTTAGCACCGGACGCCATCGAGGAGGCCGCGCCCCCACCCATCCCGATCCGCATCCCAGCGCCGCCAAGTTGCACCAGGAGCGAACCGTCGCCGAACACGATCTTCTCGGTCTGTTCGGCGCCGATCGTGCCGAGACCACCCGCGCTCATGATCGGCTTGTGGTAACCGCGACGTACGCCGTCCACGTCCTGCTCGTACACCCGGAAGAAGCCACCAAGGCCGGGCCGGCCGAACTCGTTGTTGAACGCCGCCGCGCCGATCGGGCCGTCGATCATGATCTCCAGCGCGCTCGCTATGTGTTCGGGTGCGGCGACACTGCCGGCTTCCCAAGGCTCGAGGCGATCGGGCAGGTTCAAGTTAGATACCGCGAAACCGGTCAGGCCGGCTTTCGGCTGCGAGCCGCGTCCGGTAGCGCCTTCGTCGCGGATCTCGCCACCGGCCCCGGTCGCCGCACCGGGGAACGGCGAGATTGCGGTCGGGTGGTTGTGGGTCTCGACCTTCATTAGTACGTGTACGTCGCCATCGCGCGCCACGTACCGGCTCGGCGCGTCGGCGCGTTCGGGCAGCCAGCGACTACGGGCTGAGCCAACCATGATCGAGGCGTTGTCCTTGTAGGCGACGATCGTGCCGGTCGGATTCAGTTTCTCGGTATTGCGGATCATCCCGAACAGCGAGGTCTGCTGCGCCTGGCCGTCGATGACGAAATCTGCATTGAAGATCTTGTGCCGGCAATGTTCGGAGTTCGCCTGCGCGAACATCATCAGCTCGACGTCGGTCGGGTTTCGCTCGAGGTCGACGAACGCATCGACGAGGTAATCGACCTCATCGTCGGCGAGCGCGAGACCGTACTCGGCGTCCGCCCGTTCGATGGCCGCCCGGCCCCCGCCGAGTACGTCGACGTGCTCCATTGGTCCCGCGGTGCGGGGCACGAAAAGATGGTCGAGGTCCTCGGTCGAGGTCAGTACGGTTTCGGTCATTCGGTCATGCAGCAGCGCTGCCACCCCGGCCCACCGCTCAGCCGTCAACGCACCGTCGCCATGCACGATCTCGAATTCGACGACCCGCTCGACCCGATGGATACCGACACCGCAATTGCGGATGATATCGGTGGCCTTAGAGGACCACGGCGAGATCGTACCGAGGCGCGGCGCGACGACGAACGTGCTCGACGCGGGCGCATCACCGGTGTGCGCCGGTTCGCCGTACGTCAACAGTTCGACGACCTTCTGCCGCGTCGCATCCTCGAACTCGGCGTCGCTGATCACGAGGTGGATGTGTCGAGCCCGGATTCCGGTGATCCCGACTAACACGCCTTCGAGCCGGGAGCGCAAACCCGCGATCCGGAAGTCGGACAGCGCCCGGCCGCCTTCGATGACGGTGAGCACATGAGGGTGCGAGGGGTTCACAGCAGCTCCGAGGGATCGACGAAATGCCACTCCATTATCGCCCTACCGCCGCCGCGGTCGGAGTGTGAGTCGCGCTTCGTCGGCTGTGGGGCCCTAAGACTCGGCGCGCTCTCGTTCACCGTCGGCGTCCGGATGATCCTTATGGTCACCGGCGCGCTGCTCGTCTTGCTCGATCAGCGCTTCGCCGTGCTCGGCATGCGCGTTTCCAGCGGCCGACATGGCGCTGTCTCCGCGGGCATTGCCGATGAACTCCTCGACCTTGCCGGCGACTTCTTCAATCTTGTGCTTCGCCCCTTCGAAGAACCCCATAGCGGCCACTTCCCCTCACCCGTTGACGCGGTGAGTTCATCTTGCCACCGCAACGCACCCGGCTGCCCATCGCGCAGGCGAACGTCGCTCATCTCGCAGCGTGAGCGGGCACATATCGCTCATACAACGACAAGTGCCCGCTCACACTGCGTTTTCAGCGTGGCGTTACTAGCCACTCTTGGCCGCCAGCTCGGCTTCGTACTTCTTCGTCATGTGCTCGACGGCGTCCAGCTGCTGCTGCGCCAGCGCGTCGCGGCCGGCGCGAGCACGTGCCTCGGAAGCCTTCAACGGCTCAACCTGACCCTGGAAGTGCGGCATGACCTCCTGCGAGATGAGCTCGTACGAACGTTGCGTGGCCTCCGGGTTCGCCCAGTCGGTGTGCATGTTCAGGATCGAACCGAACCCACCATTGGACTGGTCGATGAGCCGCTGGATCTGCTCACGAGCCTGCTCCGGCGTACCGATCACGCCGATGCCGGCGTTCTTGATGAACTCGATCATTTCCTTCAGGTTGCTGCCGTCGACCGCCATCTGCGGGAACGCGGCGACATGCTGGAAGTACTCGAACCAGTGCTCGATGCCGAACTCGACGTCCTTACGCGCCTGCTCCTCCGTTTCCGCGATATGGAACGGCCCGACGAGGCGCCATGCCGCGCGATCCGCCGTCTGGCCGAACTCGGCCGCGCGCTCCTCGACGACGTTCCAGTGGTGCGCCAGGGCGTCGAAACCCTCCGGAGTGAGCGTGGCACCGATCGACATCAGGCCCAGTCCGTACTTTCCGGCCAGCCTCGGACCAGTCGGGGAGGCGACGCCCGCGACGGCCATTTCGAAACCACCCGGGGTGTACGGCGCGAACTGCAACTGAGCGTCAATCAACTTGTGCGTGCGGGTCTCGGCGTTCACGACTTCACCGCGAACCAGCCGCGTGATGATGTCAATGTTCTGCTCGAGCAGTTCGCGGGTGTCGGTCGGGTTCAAGCCGATCATCTGCGAGTCGGACGGCAATGATCCCGGCCCCATGCCCAGGATTGCGCGGCCCTGCGTCATGTGGTCGAGCTGAATCATCCGATCAGCCACCCACAGGGGATTGTGGTAGCTGATCGAAGTGACGCCAGTGCCAAGTTTGATGCGCTTCGTACGCTCCGCTGCGGCGGCGATGAAGATCTCCGGGGATGCGACCCACTCGCCGCCCGAGGAGTGATGCTCCCCGATGAACACCTCGTCAAAGCCGTACTCGTCCATGTAATCGATCGTGCGAAGGTCTCGACGCAGCGCAGCGGTCGGGTTGGTACCTGCCTTGTGGTACGGCGCCATGAAGGCACCAAACTTAAGACGATTCATGCCAGTCCTCCAGAGAAATGACGGCCGCAGACAAGGCCGCCTGTCGGGTGGGTCACTGGACGATACTTCCCAGATCCGTAGCAAATCGACGGCTTGGCTGTCCGATAATGAAACAGAGCACACCGCGACATGAGATCGGGAGGCATCCATTGCCGGAACAGGACGATTTCGTGGCGCTGGTGAGTCGGGCACGGGCAGATTTCCTTGCCGCCGACCACACGCGGCCACTGTCGTGGCGGGTAGCCAGCGGCACCCTGGTGCGCTCCCAGATCGTGTCGTCTTGGGAACGATCGCGAGCTGCCGGTGTCAGCCCCGACAGCTTCGGCGCCCCATATCGCGATCTCGCTGCTCCACCGGAACCCTTGCTTCCAGCGGCCCGCGAACCACTCGACTGGCTCACCGACAGTCTCGATGACCAGCGGGCATGTCTGCTACTGACCACCGCAGACGCGCGGATCCTAGAGCGGCGCGGGGGCGGTCGCGAGTTCCTCCGCCGACTCGACGAGGCCAGCGCCGTACCCGGCCACGTGTTTGCCGAGGACGTCGTGGGCACCAACGCCATCGGCACCTCCCTGGTGCTCGGGGAGTACCTGGAGGTGCGCGGACCCGAACACTTCACCGATGCACTTCAGGATTGGTGGTGTGCTGCAGCACCAATTCACGACCCAGTTACCGCCACGACCGCCGGCACGATCTGCGTCGTCTGCACCGGCGAGGGCGCGATGCGTTTCGTACGTCCCGTCGTCCTGGGCGCGGCCCGCGACATCAGTCGGGCGCTCCTCGAACGCACCCCGGACTCGGAGCAAGTGCTACTGAACGCCTTCCTGGCTGAAACTAATCGCTCGCACGAGCCGCTGATCGCCATCGGATCTTCTATGTTCATCGGCAATGAATCTGGATTACACCTATTACAGCGATCCTCGCGCCGGCGACTGTGGGAACAGGTCGCACCTCGGCTCGATAAACGCCGTCCGGCCACCATCCTGCTGGCCACCTCCACCGGCGCGACGGTCACCGCCCACGCGACGGCGATCACCCGGGCCGAGCAGACCGTCGGCGCCCTATTGCGCTTGTCGGTGGCTACCCGCTCGATGCGGAGCGTGCACGCGATCCCGGCGATGCCCCAACCGGTACGACGATTCATTCCTGGCGACTCCCCGGCCGCCCATCGACTGCGTCACGCCGTCCACCTCAGCGCTCGGGCCGATAAGCCGACCCTGGTGATCGGCGAGGACGGATCCGGCCGCGGACATATCGCGCACGTATTGCTTCACAGCCTCGGCAATACGGCGCCCATCGTGTCACTGAACCTATCGAATGACACACCCGACGGAGTTCGGTCGAACGTGGCGGCCCTGCGCGCAGGGCCCAATCAGCGCTTATTACTGAGGAACGTCGATCGGGCCCCAAAGAGCCTGGCGCCTATCGACGTACTGCTCAGCGACGCAATCGATCGCGGCGCCCGCGTGGTGGCGACCGCATCGGATGCCAGCAGCATCCAGGATCTCAGCGTCGCCAGCCTCTTCTCGACACTCATTCAAGCGCCACCGTTGCGAGCTCGACTGGCGGACTTGGAGGCGATATCGCTCGATCTACTCATCAAACTGGCCGGTTCGCCACACGCGGCGCCGACCTTGTCACCACAAGCGCTCGCGGCGCTGGCCGACCATGACTGGCCAGGCAACATTCGTGAACTGCAGTCGATCCTGTCTGCCGCCCTCAGCGCGAGCGGCGACGAACCGAGGATTCGACTCGATCACTTACCTGGCCGCTATCGCGCTCCGAATCGGGAACGGCGGATGAGCGCGATCGAACGCGCCGAACGCAAAGCGATCGAAGAGGCACTCGAGCACGCCGAAGGCAACAAGCTCGCTGCCGCCAGTTCGCTGGGCATCGCGCGATCGACTCTGTACCGCAAGATGCGCGCGCTCGACATCGAAACCGACTGATCGCAACCGGTCAACTTGCCCCGCCGATATCCCGATGTACCGCGCCGTCAGGATTCGTCGGTATTCGCGAGACTATCGACGTACGCGTCGATGTCCCGGAACGCATCGAAGACATCGAACTCGTCCGGCAGCAGCATCGCCAAGTACGCGACGCCACGGAAGGACGCCGTCAGTTGGCGCGCTACCGCATCCGGGTCGACGTCCGGGCGGATCGACCCGTCGTCGATCCCACGCTGAGTGTCGGCGCTCGTGGAGGTCAGCGCGACCTGGTTCAGCTCCTGCATCTTCTCGGTCAGACTCGGGATCGGCTGGATAGCCGCCTCGAACATCAATGAGTAGAGCGCACGCATCCGGCGTACCGAAATCGTCCAGCCACCGCGTATCGCATCGACCCTGATTCGCAGCGCCTCGAGCCCTACCGCGGCACGCGAGGCCGGGTTGACGTGGGTCTCGAACCAGCCGAGTGTCATTCGATCCACCAGCGCCAGCAACAGACCTTCCTTGGACCCGAATCGCCGGGTGACCAGGCCATGGCTGTACCCAGCGCGTTCACCGATCATGGCCAAGGTCGTGTTGTTGACACCGCCCTCAGCAATCAGCTCGGCGGCGGCATCGAGAAGTTTTCGGGTGGACAACGCCGCCCGCGCTTGCTTCGTGGACGGCTGTGCTCCTGTATCAGTCCGCGGCGTAGCCCCGTCGGTGACCCGCACCGCCACAGGCGCAGACGCGGGCGCGCTTGCCTCCCGCGACGATCCGCTTTCTTCCGGCCGCATCCAGCCCTCCACAGCTCCGTGCGCGCCGTTCGCGCGCGATATTCGTGGGCCTGATTGTCCCATCGCTCGCCACGACCCCTCCCGGCGGGTAATGTTGTTAGTTGACAACCTACTTTCGTACGCCGTCCCGGCTTCCATTCAATGTTTGTGGTTGACAACCTACTTTTGGTCACGTTCACTGTTTCCCACACCCATGAGCAGCCGGGCTCCTGCGCCCCTCGCCGCTGGGCCCACAGAACGGACATTGGACAGAGATGCGACAAAGTTTTCGGCTCGCCACGGCGCTCACCGCCGGAGCCCTCCTACTGACCGCGTGCGGATCGGCTCCCGACGACAAGCCCGCCGACGCGGCGGACGACACCTTCCCGACCAACGTCGAGCTGGACGAGAACTTCGACCCGAACGGGCACTTCAGTTATGCCGGCGCCTACCCGCCGTCAAGTTTCGATCCATTCTCCAGCGCATCGGGCCTCGACCAGACATACCTCGCACCCGTGTACGACCGGCTCATCTACCGCGCCCCGGACGGTTCGCTCGAACCCATGCTCGCCACGGAGTGGACGCCGTCCGAGGACGGGAAGTACTTGGAGGTCACCCTTCGCGAGGGGCTGACGTTCACTGACGGCGCCCCGTTCGATGCCGAAGCGGTCAAGACCAACCTCGAGCGCTACATGGAGGACACCAGCAAACTCAAGCAGGAGTTGTCCCAGGTCGACGACGTCGAAGTGATCGACGAACTCACCGTGCGTATCAACGTGACCGATAGCCTGGGCGCCTTACCGGCGACCCTTGCCGCACGCGCGGGCATGATGGTCTCGCCGAACGCCATCGCCGCGGACAACGTCACCAACAACCCGGTCGGTATCGGCCCCTACACCGCTTCCGAAGCCATTCCTGGCACGAGCGTTGCGCTGACGAAGACCGAGGATTACTGGGATCCCGAAGTCCAGCGGGTTGCAACGATGGACCTGTTCGGTATGCCTGAGGGCCAAACACGCTATAACGCACTCGTAGGCGGACAACTCACCGCTTCGGAGATCTCCGCCGAGCAGATCGACCCCGCTCAGGGCAAGGATTTCAGCATCCTGTCCGGCCCGACGCCACTGCTGTATTTCTTCTCGGTGAACACCGCCGAAGCGCCCTTCGACGACATCAATGTCCGCACGGCGCTCAACCTCGCCATCGACCGCGAAGGTATCGGCGATGGACTGTTCGAAGGCTACTGCAAGCCACAGATCCAACTCTGGCCGGAAAGTAGCGAAATGTACGACGAAGACTTCGGCGACGGTCTCGAGCACTTCCCCTACGACCCGCAGCAGGCCAAAGAACTCATGACTGAAGCCGGCGTCGACCCTCAGCAAACCTTCGACGCGGTGCTCACAAATAGCTCGACGTCCACGAAACTCGCCGAGATCATCCAGTCGAACCTCGAAGAGGTCGGAATGAAGATCAGCGTCAACCCGGTTCCATCCGGTGGCATCGTGGAGAACTTCGGTATCGCAAAGACCATGCCCACCGCAGTCTCCGGCTACACCGGCCCGCCGGATCCCGCCGCCGTAGTCGAGCGCAACTTCACGCCCACCGCGTTGTACAACCCGGGCGGAGACGTAGATCCTGCGATGGATGCCGCCGCGACTGAGGGTGCGAACGCAGTCGATCCGGACGAGCGCAAGGAGGCGTACGCCGAGTACATGAACGCGTTCGTAGAGGCCGTACCCAACCTGGTGCCGATCTGTATGGCGTATCGCGTTGTCGCGTACACCGACGGCGTCAGCAATCTGTGGGCTTCCAGCGACTACGTCGACCTGCGTGGCGTGGCCGTCACCGAATAGTAACTGGGCCGCATACCGACACTGGCGGGCATCATCTCCACCGGAGATGATGCCCGCTTGGCGTGTGGTTGGTGCCGGACTGGGTGCCCGCCTAGCTCGACGACCAGCGAGCCTCGCTGAAACTGATCGCCAGCGAGAGCGCGCGGTCAGCGCCGGATCAGGACGTGCGAGCGTCAGTTCGTGGCCCGCAGTTCCGGGACGCGAGGCAGAACCTCGCGCACCAGCAGATCGAGCCCGCTCATGATCTCCGCACTAGGCATGCCGGGCCAGTTCATTCGCAGTCCGATCTGGGCCGGACCGACCGTGTCGATGAGCTCCTGCAGACGACGGGCGCAGGCCTGTGGATCACCGATGATGAACCGTCCCTTGCGCAGGTCGTCGAATTCCTTGTCGAAGCTCTGACTTTCCGGGAGTACCGAGTCCTGGCCCCAGGCCCGGTACGCCTCGTACTTGACGCGCAGGGAGCGTCGCACCACATCGAGCGCGGCGGCCTCCGTCTTCGCGACGTACAGCTCGACGCCCACAGTCATGGGGGAGGCCCTCATGCCCGTGATCACGACACGCTTGACGGTAGATCGCTACCTGCTGAAGGAAGTAGTCGTCCTGGACGTGCGCCGCGGCCGCCGCCCACGGGATTCCCATGCGGGCGGTCCGCTCGATGGCCGTGCGCGAATGGGCTGCCATCGTCAGCGGCGGGTGCGGCCGTTGCAGCGGGCGCAGCGCGATCGGGACGTCATCGAGACGGGCGTGTTCGGCCGAGAACGTGACTCGTTCCGACGTCCACAACGCACGGAGCAATTCGAGGTTGTCGAGGTATCGCTGCAGCCGGCCGGTCTTGCCCAACCCGAACGCCTCGAACTCCACATCGCGATATCCAAGTCCTACTCCGACCGATAGTCGCCCACCGGACATGATGTCGGTGCTCGCGAGCTGTTCGGCGAGATCGACCGGATGCGCGAGGGCGGCAAGACTGATCCCGGTCGCGAGCTGCATGTCGGCGGTCTCCGGAATGAGCCGGGCCAAGGTCGCGAGCGGATGCAGGTACTGGAACGGGTGCGCGAGGTAGTGCTGCGTCGCACTCACACCGTCGAAGTGGTGGTCGCGGGCAAACCGCGCCTGCTCCACTTGTTCCTCGAACCGCGCGGCCGGATCCTCTCCCACCGGATACTGGACGGAGATACCCAGCGTCAGCGCGACCTTACGGCCCGAGCGCGGCGCCGGTAATTGCAGTGCAGACGTCATTTCACTACCCCATTAGTTCAGTGCAGCGCCGACCCGCTGAAGGTCGCTGTGCATCGGTGGAACATCGCAGATGGACCAACGACGACCGCGGGGTCGCGCGCGTACTGCTCGCGACCCCGCGGTCAAGATAGGTCGTTCCCGGCACTATCTACCGAGGATCGAGTCCGAGATGATCCGTTGCTGGATCTGGCTGGTGCCCTCGAAAATCTTCGTCAGTCGCGCATCACGCCAGTACCGCTCGATCGCGAAGTCGGTGGTGTATCCCGCCCCGGCATGAATCTGCAGCGCATCGCTGGTGACCCGCTCGGACATC
>JBKEDB010000157.1:0-3282 GCA_047975195.1 Cumulibacter sp.
CCGGCGGTCGCTGACGACGACGTGACGAACGGATAGGTGCCGTGGTCGATGTCGAGCATCGTGGCCTGACCGCCCTCGAACACGACGACGTCCCCGGCATCCAGCGCGTCGTTGAGCAGCAGCCCGGTGTCGCACACCATCGGCCGCACCCGTTCGGCGTACGAGAGCAGATCGTCGACGATCTCATCGACGGTGATGGCGCGGCGGTTGAAGACCTTGACGAGCAGATGATTCTTGTGATCCAGTGCTCCCTCGACCTTCTGTCGCAGGATCTTCTCGTCGAACAGAACCTTGAGGCGCTTGCCGACTCGCATGATCTTGTCGCCCTAGCTCTGGCCGATGCCGCGCCCGGTGGTGCCGATCTGCCGCTTGCCGAGGAAGCGCTCGGTGACCTTGTCGAGCGTGCGGTGGTACTGCGTGATGACGTGCGCGTTCGCACTGATCCGCAGCCGCGACGTGTCGATGCCGCGCGCCTTCAGCGCTGTCAGCTCGTCGAACAGCACCTCCAGATCGACGACGACGCCGTTGCCGATCACGGGCGTGACGCCGGGGGTGAGGATGCCGCTGGGCAATAGGTGCAGGGCGTACTTCTCGTCTCCGACGACGACGGTGTGGCCGGCGTTGTTACCACCGTTGAACTTGACGACCCAGTCGGTGCGCTCGCCCAGGAGATCGGTGGCTTTGCCCTTGCCCTCGTCTCCCCATTGCACCCCGACGATGACGATGCCTGGCATTGGGCTGACTCCCCCGTTGGTCGGACGGTTACACCCCATCCTATCGAGGTTGTCCGGCCGGGCGGGTGGATCGTTGCGGTGTGGACGGCGCAGCGCCGTCTCGGCTTCGCTGTCCCCTGGTTGTTGAATGGTAGTCTCATGGTATGCGCACGACCATGGACAAGGCAGGACGCATCGTCATTCCCGCCGTGATCCGCGAACGACTCGGGATGACGGCGGGACCGGTCGACATCCATATCGAGGGAGCGGGCATCCGCATCGACGTGGAGGCGTCGGACGACCTCATTGAGAAGGACGGCAGGCTCATCATTCCCGCGACGGGGGCACGCCTGTCCAGCGAGCACGTCCGGGAGCTGCGGCTTGCCGACCAGCGCTGATCGGCTGCTCGACACGAGCGCGGCACTCCCGCTGCTGAGCGAAGATCACGTCGCCCACGAGACCGTCAGCAATGCGTGTCGCGGCCTCGTGCTGGGGTTGGCAGGTCACGCCCTCATCGAGACCTACTCCGTGCTGACCCGGCTCCCCGGCGGGGGCCGGCTCAGCCGTACCGCGGCGCACCGTGTGATCGCCCACGAGTTCCCTCGATCAGTCGGCCTCGATGCCGCCCTCGCCACGAATGCCGTCGCCGTCTTCGCCAACACCGGCATCGCCGGCGGCGCCGTCTACGACGGCCTGGTCGCACTGGCAGCGCGCGCCGCCGGCATCCCGCTGCTCACGTGCGACCTCCGCGCGATCGGCACCTACAGCGCGCTCGGCGTCGAGTTCGAACTCGTGCCCGAGCCCGCGATGTGAGCGGCGCCGACACGACGATCGGTGCCGTAGGGTCAACCACATGCCGTGGTGGATCTTCCGGAGCGTTGCCGCCGCCGTTGCCGCGCTCGCGATCATGGCCGGGGTCGTCGTCGTGGTCGATCGGGCGGGTCGCCAGCACGAATCCGTCGTGGCGGTGCTGGCGAACTACTTCAGCTACTTCACGATCGTCTCGGGTGTGGTGGCGACGATCGCCCTCACCCTTGCGGCGGCCCGGACCCGTCGCGCCACTGCGTCGATGTCTCGCGGTCTGGCGGTCGCGATGGCGACGGCATCCACGTCGATCATCGTCCTCGGCATCGTGTACAACGTGCTGTTGCGTGCAGACTACCGCGGGGTGCCCAGCGACCCGGCGGTGATCGTCGTGCTCGACCGGTTCGCGATCGAGGCCCTCCACATCGCGCTGCCGCTGTACATGGCGGCCGATCTGCTTCTCGGACCCGTGACACGGCGGCTGTCGTGGCGCGCGCTCGTGGTCATCATCGGCTACCCGCTGCTGTGGACGGCATACACGATGATCCGTGGTGAACTGGTCCCCTCCCCCGACGGCAGCACGCCGTGGTGGTACCCGTACCCGTTTCTCGATCCGCACGGCCCGGGCGGCTACCCGTCGGTGTTCGCCTACATCGGTGGCGTCGCCGTGGCCTTCCTCGCGGTCGGCGCTCTGGTCGTGGTCGTCACGCGGATGCGCGCGGAGTCTGTCGGCGCGAAAAGCGGGGCGGATGCCGTGCCGTGACACCGGCGTGGATCCGTCCGGGGAGCCCGAAAATCGGGGCGGATGCCGGAGCTGTCGGCATTCGCGCGACGAAGTGTCGCCGTCAGCCGGCTGCGCTGTCGAGCCGACGGCGCAGCTTGTCGATGTCGGCCTTCGCGGCGAAGGACGTGAACGAGTAGATCGACTTTCCGCTCGCCGCCTCGACGATCGCACCGTCGTTCACCCGAATCGACCCGAGGCCGCTGATCGCGACGGTCTGGTTCTTCATCCCGCCCGCAGCCGCATAGATCACCCGCGACGGCGTCACGGTCACGAGCGGGATCATCATCATGACGATGCCGCCAATCAAGACGATCATGCCGGCCAAGTACCAGCCGGTGACCGAGTTGACCGACGCGCCGCCGCCCACCGCCCCGATGGCGATGACCAGCGGGATCAACCCGATGACGATCAGCACGATGCCGGGAATGCGGTTGGGGCGCACAACAATGCGTTGCTCTTTGGACATCCACCGATGCTAGCAAATGCAGCAACTGCCCGGGCTCTCCCCGGCTGGAGCCGCACCCTAGGATTGACAGCATGTCGAAGGTCCTCCAGTCCCTGCCCGTCGGCGAGCGCGTCGGCATCGCCTTCTCGGGGGGCCTGGACACCTCCGTCGCGGTCGCGTGGATGCGCGACAAGGGTGCCGTCCCCTGCACGTACACGGGCGACCTCGGCCAGTACGACGAGGACGACATCGCCTCGATCCCCGGCCGCGCGCTGCAGTACGGCGCCGAGGTCTCGCGCCTGGTCGACTGCAAGCCGGCGCTGGTCGAGGAGGGCTTCGGGGCGCTGGCCTGCGGCGCCTTCCACATCCGAAGTGGCGGACGCACCTACTTCAACACGACGCCGATCGGCCGCGCCGTCACCGGCACGCTGCTCGTCCGCGCCATGAAGGAGGACGGCGTCGACATCTGGGGCGACGGCTCGACCTACAAGGGCAACGTCATCGAGCGGTTCTACCGCTACGGACTGTTGGCCAAC
>JBKEDB010000034.1:0-66537 GCA_047975195.1 Cumulibacter sp.
CGAGCAGCGCGTCGTTGAGGGACGCACCTCGGGTGCCGCGTCGACCAGTAGCGAGATCCAGTTCAAGGTCACAGGTACCCGCCGCCACGCTGATCGCCCCCAGCGCCGCGGCCGACAGCGGGCTGCGGCCCAGATTCGTGTGCACGAGAACACCGGTCCCGTTGAGCACTCGTCGCACGCCGACCAACCCCCGGGCCAGGCGGACCTCAAGGTCGGCGATGGCCTGCGCAGGTTCGACGTCACCTTCGCGTACGGCGTCCTGCACGTCGTGCACTACGCGTTTGACGAATCGTCGCCCGTACGACTCGATCGCGGCGGTCGCCACTGCCGTGCTCAGCAGCGCGTCGGTCCTCGGCACTCGCGCCCGCGGATCGATCGGTTCGGTCATATCCGCCCCTTCGCTCACCGGCCGTACCTGTCGTGCACATCTTTCCACGCAGTCGAATATTGACGCACGAATCCATTGACCTTCTGACGAGGTCGACGTACACCTAGGGGATGAGCGAGCCACGAGTCAGCGTGATCACCGAGGAAGAGTGCTGGGATCTGCTCAGCAGCCGACCGATTGGCCGCGTCGCCATGATCATCGGCGACGAGGTCGAGGTCTTTCCCGTCAACTACGAGTTGCGCGAGGGCTCGATGTATATCCGCACCGCGGAGGGCACCAAGTTGTTCGGGATCGCGCTCGGGCGGCCCGTCGCGTTCGAAATCGACGATTGGGACGACGAGGCGGGGTGGAGCGTGATTGCCAAGTGCTCGGCACGGCAACTCGACCGTGAGTTCGAGATTGAGGAGGCCGAGAAACTTGGCCTAAGCCGTTGGGTCGCCGAGTCCAGAGACGTGCTGGTCCGCCTGACGCCGATTAAGGTCACCGGACGACGGTTCAGGTTCGACGTTCCACAAGGCGCCCGGATCGAGTAGTCTGCGTCGGACCTGGATGCTGCCTAGCCTCCGAGAGGCGCCAACCAGGCGCGCCGGTGGAAGCCACGGTGACCGGCGAACTACCTGGATAGGCTGGGCGTATGGGGGCTCGATACCGACCGAAACGGATCATCCTGGTGCGGCACGGAGAGAGCCAGGGCAACGTCGATGACACGATCTACGAAACCGTTCCCGACCACGCGCTACATCTGACCGAACGCGGCCGCGCACAAGTACGTGCGGCAGGGGTCCGGCTACGCGAACTCATCGACGGCGAGTCGCTGCGGGTCTGGGCCTCGCCGTACATCCGCACTCGCCAGAGCGCGATGCTGCTCGACCTCGGCATCGCCGAGGACGACCTGCGACTCGAACCGCGACTACGCGAGCAGGACTGGGCGAACTTCCAAGATCCGGCGCAGATCAAGATGGAGAAGCGGATCCGCAACGAGTACGGGCACTTCTGGTACCGCTTTACGAATGGGGAGTCCGGCTCCGATGTCTACGACCGGGTGTCTACCTTTCTGGAGTCGTTACATCGCAACTTCGCCGAACCCGAGATGTCCGAGAACGTGGTCATCGTGACGCACGGGCTGACGATGCGTCTGTTCTGCATGCGGTGGTTCCACTGGAGCGTGGAGTACTTCGAGTCCATCTCGAATCCGGACAACGGCGAGTTCATCGTTCTTGGACTGCAGCAGGACGGGCGATACAAGCTCAACGCTCCGTTCGAGCAGTGGAACCCGGAGGTGGTTCCCACGCCGCGCGAGCGCTCGTCCTGGCACTGAGAGCCTGCCCTGGCGCGCTTTGACATACCACGCGACACCAACGTAAGTTAATTTCAGTTAGCCACCGCAGGCACGCAATCGTGCCGCCCCGGAGGCATTCGACTTTGATCGGTTAATTCGTACTAGCCATCCAACGAGATCGGACCGACTCATGGACCGCACCATCTACAACGAAGACCACGAGGCTTTCCGCTCGACGATTCGCAGCTTCATAGCCAAGGAGGTCACCCCGAACTACCCGCAGTGGCAGTCAATGGGCTACGTCCCACACGACTTCTATAAGCAGCTGGCAAGCACGGGCGCGACAGCGTTTGATATCCCCGAGGAGTACGGCGGCGCCGGCAAGATCAGTTACAAGTACCAGGCCGTGATGACCGAGGAGGCCGCGCGTGCGGCGGTTTCGTTCGGCAACTACAACATCTCGACCGGGATCATCGTGCCGTACCTGCTCAATCTTGCCAACGAAGAACAAAAGAAGCGCTGGTTCCCCGGCATCGCCAGCGGCGAGCTGCTGCTGGCGATCGCGATGACCGAACCGGGCACCGGCTCCGACCTCGCCGGCATCCAAACGACCGCGCGCCTCGACGGAGGCGACTTTGTCATCAACGGCGCCAAGACGTTCATTACCGGCAGCTCGCAAGCCGATCTCATCATCGTCGTCGCACGCACCTCTGCTCCCACCGGCGACAACCGCCGCGAGGGCTTGTCCTTGCTGGTTATGGACACGAAGACGGCCGGGTTCTCAGTTGGCCGCCGGCTCGAGAAGATCGGTCTGAAGTCCAGCGATACCTGCGAACTGTCGTTCACGGACGTTCACGTGCCCGCCGAGAACCTCCTCGGCGAGGAGGGTAAAGCGTTCTCGTACCTGGGTAGTAACCTCCCTCGCGAACGCCTGACGATCGCAGTGCAGAGCTACGCATTGGCTCGGTCGGCGATTGAACACACCGTCGACTATGTGAAGAACCGGCACGTCTTCGACAAGCCACTGTCCGGGTTCCAGAACACCAAGTTCGTACTAGCCGACTGTGCCGCCACGGTCGAGGCGGCCGAAGCGATGGTCGACCGCGCTATCGAGGCGGACGACGCCGGCACTCTCACGGCCGTTGACGCTGCCAAAGCGAAACTGTTCTGTACCGAGATGGCCGGACGGGTCGCCGACAAGTGCCTGCAGTTACACGGCGGATACGGCTACGTGCTTGAGTACCCCATCGCGAATATGTACGCCGACACTCGTGTCTCGCGGATATACGGCGGCACCAGCGAGGTCATGCGCACGATCATCGCAAAGTCGATGAACCTCTGAGCTCCCATCCCCGCGCACACGAGACGCTATGCTGCCGCGCGTGAGGATGACGCACCGTCTCCCGGAGGGCACCCTCCGAAGGGCACAGACATGAACGAAACTGCAGACTCGCCCGTCGTCCGCACACTGATATCCCAGTCACGCCCGCGCTCGCGGGATCGCAAGGCACAGATCATCGCCGCGGCCGCCGATCTGTTCCGGCAGCGGGGCTTTCACCGCGTCACGCTCACCGACATCGCCGACGCCGTGGGGATCTCCGCGCCAGCGATCTACCGGCACGTGCGCAACAAGCAGGAACTGTTGCTCGCCGCTGTGCAAGACGGCCTGGCCACCCTCGAGGAGCCCGCCCGCGCCGCTGCGAACATCGACGAACTCGTGACGGCGTCAGTCGAGTTTTCAGTGCAGCACACTGGACTCGCAGCGCTCTGGCAGCGCGAGGCCCGCCATCTGCCGGACGGGGAGCGCGCTCAGGCGCGCTCACGCCTGACCGGTATCGTGCGCGAGATAGCGAGGATAATCGGCATCGAGCGCCGCGAACTGTCAACAGCCGATACAGAGCTACTCGCCTGGTCACTGCTTGGCGCATTGGCGGGCTCCGCCACACGGGGCGCCAATATCCCGCGACCACGCCGCCAACAACTGGCCTATGGCATCGCACACGCTGTCGCACGCTGCGCGCTGCGAACCGAGTCCGCCAGCGCCACAGCCGAGCGAGCGCGTCACCAAGCGAATCTCGATACCCGCCGCGAGCAACTGCTCAACGCAGCAATCGAACTGTTCGACCGGCGCGGTTACGGATCGGTCAGCATGAATGACATCGGCGCGGAGGTGGGCATCGCCGGGCCGAGCGTGTACAAGCACTTCCCCGCGAAGACCGAACTCTTGATCGCGGCGATGGTGCGCGGGAACGAACGGCTGCACGCTGGAATCCCACTGGTGCACGACACGATCGACCCACAGGAATCACTGCACGTTCTGCTGCGCTCGCACATCGACTTCTCGGTGCGCAACAGCCATCTGATCGGACTGCTGATCAGTGAGCGCGACCAACTCCCCGAGCACGAGCGCGCGGCCACCTATCGGGCCCAGGACGACTACTTACGCGTGTGGGTGCGGGTCGTCGATCAGGCTATCCCCGGTAGCGATCCACGCGAATTGGCCTTGCGGGTCAACGCTGTATTCTCTGTTATTAACAACCTGGTACGCACGGGGAACGCGTATCGTCGAGCCGACTTGCCCGCGCGGTTGACGGAGCTCGCCATGGCAATACTGGCCACTGACACCTAATGGCCGGGAACCGCAGCGGCCCGATGCCCCGATTCAGCAGGGTGATTCTTAGGCGAGGCAGGTCAGCGGATTGCCGTCGTTGAACGTGACCATATCTCCGATCGCTTTTATAGCGTCGATCGGTGCGCCGCGTTGGGCGCCGTCCAGTTCAAGGTATGCGCGATGCAAGTTGCCGACGATACGTTCGGAATCGGTGAGGTCGGCGAACTTGCCTAGATCTGCCTCGCGAGCGAGTTCGAGCGGCGGGATGCCGGCCGAGTGTCCCTGCACCGAAAGTTCCCGGACGAAGCGCAGATACTCCAAGACCTCATCGATCGTCTCCGGCGTGCAGATGTCGCCATGCCCGGGCACGATCACGTCTGCGGGGAATCGCTTCAGCGCGTCTACGACTTCGATTGCACCGGTCACCGACCCCATCAAGAGAAATGGCGTGCCGCCGTTGAAGAGCAGATCACCGGCGAACAGCACTCGCCGTTCGGGCAACCACACGATCGAGTCGTTCGTGGTGTGCGCGGGATGCCCAAGGTGGCGGACTTCGAGTTTCAGATCGTCGACGTACAGGTCTACACCCGTTGTATAGGTGAGAAACGGCGGTGCAGGCTCGATATCACCCCAATCTGGTCCGCCGTCCGGGCCGGCGAAAATCCCGGCGCGCTGCAACCGTTGGATGCCTTCTTTGCCATCTTCGACGATCAACCGTCGCGCCTGCTCGTGCGCGACGATAGTCGCGCCCTCGAACAAGAAGTTCCCGTTGGTGTGGTCGCCATGGTGATGGGTGTTGACGAGGGTGGTCACCGGGGCGGACGTCGTCCTCGCGATCGCATCGCGGTACGCAGTCGTCCGCGCCACGGTCGAACTGGAATCAATCGACATCGTGTGCTTGCGCCCGGCCACGAAGCCCATGTTGTTGATCCACCAACTGCCATCGGGCTGAATATAGGCGAACACGCCGTCGGAGACCTCCTCGATGCGTGGTGGGCCTGGCGTGCGGTGCGCGTGTCCTGAACTCATCGTTGCCCCCTCGGCGTCGTGTCCCTAGCGTGTCAGAACCGCGCCGAGTCCGCACGCCACCAGGAACCCGGCATCGCGACCCCGACTCCTCACCGCGCGAAGACCCGCTCGATCGCTGCGAGCGCGTCGGGGGGAAGTTCGGTGCGCCCGGCCCCGGCGTTAGCAGCAACCTGGTCGGGCGACGTCGCTCCCGCGATCACGCTGGTCAGCCCCTGTCGGGACAGCAGCCAGCCGAACGTCGCCTGCAGCATCGTCACGCCGGCGTCATCACACGTCGCCTGGAACCTCTGCAACTGTGACCAGTCGACGCTGGCGACCATCTCCGGTTTGAGAGCGGCCAACCGCGAGCCCTGCGGGGTCTTGCCTTGCGTGTATTTGCCGGTCAGTAATCCGTTAGCCAGCGGGTAGTACGGCAGAAATCCCATACCCGCTGCCGCCAGCGTAGGCAGGACCGATTGTTCCGGGGCACGATTCAGCAAGGAGTAATCGTTCTGCCCGGAAACAAACGGGGTCAATCCGTCCGCCGCCGCCACGGCGTTCGACTCTTCGATTTCGGCGGCGGTGAAGTTCGTATGTCCGATGTGCCGGACCTTGCCTTCGTCAATCAGTTCCTGCAGCGCGCCGAGCGTGTCAGCGATCGGTGTGAGTGGATCGGGCGTGTGGAACTGGTAGAGGTCAACATAATCGGTGCGCAGTCGACGTAACGACGACTCGAGCGCATTGCGGATATAGGTACGGGCGCCCTTCGGGCCCCAGTCCTGCGCGCCGGACGCAATCGCTGCCTGATGTCCCCATTTCGTCGCGATCACGACGTCACCGCGATTACGTTTGCGTAGCGCCTCGCCGAGCAGCAGCTCGCTGGTCCCGGGTGGCTGGCCGTACATCTCCGCAGTGTCGAAGAACGTCACACCGTTGTTGATCGCGGCGTCCACCACGGCGCGTGTTCCTTCAAAGGACACCGTCGCGGTTCCTGGCCGACCGAAGTTATTGCAGCCAATTCCGACGACGGTGATCCGCGGTCCGCCTTTACCCAGTTCGCGCTGTGGAAGCTCAGTCATGCCCGAAGCCTATTGCGCAGGGCGCCGCCCGTCATCGCCCACACATGCGGCCAACAGGCGTCGCCGCTACGCTCGCACCCGCCCGGTCGACGACCGAGCAGGGTGCGAGCGATCGGTGGGGTTAGGCGGTGCGGCGGGCGCGGACGCTGCCGGCGAGGTCGTTAAGAAGCGCCTCGGTGGCCTCCCATGACATGCACGCGTCGGTCACCGACTGGCCGTAGGTGAGTCCGGACGGGGCCGGCTTCTGGTTCCCTTCGACGATGAAGCTCTCCAGCATCACCCCGACGATGTCGCGCGAACCACTCGCGATCTGCTCGCCGACCTCTCGCGCGACCTCCGCCTGGCGGACGTGATCCTTGCGGCTGTTCCCGTGGCTGGCGTCGATGACGACCCGCGCGGGCAAGCTGGCCTTCTTCAGAAGCGTCATCGTCGCGGCCACCGAATCAGCGTCGTAGTTCGGCGCGGCGCGGCCGCCCCGGAGGATCACGTGACCGTCTGGGTTACCGTCAGTCATCACCACAGCACCACGCCCGTCGGCGTCGACGCCGAGGAAAGTCTGCGCGGCGGAAGCCGCCACGCATGCGTCGACGGCGACCTGGACGTCGCCGTCCGAGCCGTTCTTCAGTCCGATCGGCATCGAGATGCCCGACGCGAGTTGACGATGCACCTGCGATTCGACCGTACGGGCACCGATAGCGCCGTAGGTCACCGTGTCTGCGATGTACTGCGGCGTGGTCGTCTCGAGGTATTCGCAACCGGCCGGGACCCCAGCGGCGAGTACGTCAAGCAATACGCGACGAGCCAGGCGCAGACCGCGCGGAATGTCGTAGCTGCCATCGATCGCAGGGTCGTTGATCAGACCCTTCCACCCGGTTGTGGTGCGCGGCTTCTCGAAGTACACCCGCATCACGATCAACAGGTCATCCCCTAGGCGGTCGGAGACCGCCGAAAGCCGACGTGCGTAATCGAGAACAGCCTCGGGATCATGCGCGGAACATGGCCCTACGACCACCAAAAGGCGATCGTCTTCACCGCGCAGCACTTCTTGGGATTCCTTGCGGGAGCGTGCAACAAGGTCGGCGGCGTCGTCGGGCAGCGGCAGTTCTTCGCGGATCTCTCGTGGGGTCGGCAGCGGTTGGATCTGGCGAACCCGAAGGTTCTCAGTGTTCTGGCGAAGTGCGGCGTTCATCTGGGGTGTCCCTCTCCTGTACGGCGGTTCACCCCACGTCCCGGAGCGCCCGCCTCTTGAATGGCGAAAGGCGCGGACCGTTGCGGTCCACGCCTTAGTCGGCTCCGGTTGCGCGCGTCAGATGCGAGTTGCGCCGGCCGGAGCCGACCCAAAAAACCAATACTGACTCACGGGAAGCATGAAGCGATCATACCCGATGAACCGAGGGCGACTCTGTGATCTGCGCTGCACCCGCGACGACGGCGCGCGGACCGGGCCGCGCGCCGTCGTCGCGGGTGCATTAATCCTCGGTCGTGCTCGTGGGGCGAGAGCCGAGCTCCGCGTCGAGCCGAAGTAGCCCGGGTCCGTCGTCATGAATCAACTTGATGCGATCAACAATCTCGGTCACCGTCGCTTCTTCCTCAATTTGCTCCGTCAGGAACCAGTTGAGCAGCGGACGCGAATCGAGGTCGCCGACCTCCTCGGAGTTGCGGTAGAGGTCACGAATCGCCTCCGACACCTTGCGCTCATGCTCCAGCGCCGCGGTGAACGCCGCCAGCGGGTTGTCCATTTCTTGGACATTCACGTCGGTCGATCCGATGGTCGGGTGGTTATCGCGGTCCAGGAGGTGATCGATGAACTTGTTAGCGTGCGCGATTTCCTCGTCGGCCTGATGGCGCAACCACGCGGCCATGCCGGGCAGGGAGAGGACGTCCATCTCGATGGCCAACTGGCGGTAGACCATTGATGCTTCGAACTCCATCGTGATCTGCTGGCAGAAAGCCTTTTCCAGTGCGGTATCCATCTTCATGTGGACAATCGTAAGCCCACATTGGTCGAAGAATCACCAGTCATCCGGAAGTAATTTGTGCATTATGACGCCCAGGAAAGGCACGCCTTACGCCAGGTCGGGGCTGGTTTTCCTGAGTCTCACTAAGGTGCGGTAAACCTAATTACCACCGCCGGGGACGGTGATTCACTCAGGCCAATCCGACCGGACAAGCCACTCCGTTGAAGCCGTGATTGCAATAGCCGCCGGGGTTCTTGTGCAGGTACTGCTGGTGATAGTCCTCGGCCAGGTAATACTCACAGGCCGGTTTAATCTCGGTCGTCACCTCGCCGTACCCGCGACCCACCAACTCCGCCGAGTACGCCGCGCGCACTCGCTGCGCCGTCTCGGCCTGCTGCGACGAGGTGGTCAGGATGATCGAGCGGTACTGCGTACCGACGTCGTTGCCCTGGCGCCACTTGGTCGTGGGGTCATGGTTTTCGAAGAACGTCTTGAGCAGTTCGTCGTAGCCAACTTTCGACGGGTCGTACACCACCCGTACCACCTCAGCGTGCCCGGTGCTCCCGGTGCAGGTTTCCTCGTACGTTGGGTACGTGGTGAAGCCACCGGCGTACCCAGCGGACGTCGAGTACACGCCGTCGATCTGCCAGAAGATCCGTTCAACGCCCCAGAAGCACCCCATACCGAGCACGGCGACCTCGGTGCCGTCCGGCCAAGGGCCGTCCAACGGCGTACCCAGCACTTCGTTCATCGCGGGTACTCGGTACGGATACCCGTCTCGTCCTGGCAGCGCATCCTGCTCGGCGACCATCACCGGTTCTTGACCCCACATGACCATGCCCCCAGCCTACGACCCAATTCGTCTGCTGCCCACCCGCAGCAACGCCTGCCACCGACGACAATCGGGGGCATACTTTCGGTACCTGACCGACGGCCGTAGGAGGCGACGATGGGGCTTCGCGACACGTTGTTGAACCGGGCAGTTATCCCGCGGGTACGGCGCGCGACCCCAGAAGCCTCGGGCAAAGTCGCGCGCGTCGCGTTCGGTAAGGCCCTGGATGGCATCGGTCCGCTGCGCCCAGCCGCGGTGTACGCCGACGCCCGGTTACAAAAAGCCGACGGCAATGTGCGCGAGGCTATCCTCGGCATTATTTCCGATCACACCAAACTGGCCGCTGTCGAAGGGTTCGCGACAAACATCGGTGGTCTGGCCAGCAAAGTGGCGACGATCCCCGCGAACGTCGTCGGTATCGCGATCCTGCAATGCCGCATGGTGGCCGCGATAGCGCACCTACGCGGCTACGATCTGCGGGATGACCGGGTGCGTACTGCGGTATTCGCGACGATCCTCGGTTCGAAGGCGGTGCGCCAACTACTCGCCGAGGACCGGCTACCTTCCCGACCGCGCGATATCGCAACAGGTCCGCCGATTAACGAAAAGACGGCGAACCAAATCGGCGCTGCGGTGATAGGCGAGATCATCGCTCGGGCTGCCGGCAGGTCGACCGCGGGCTTCATCGGTCGCTCAATTCCCGGGCTCGCCGGCATCATCGGCGGTGCGACCGATGGCTGGACGACCCGGCAGGTAGGCAAGTACGCCTCGAAGGAACACGGCCCAAATATTTGATCCGGATCCGTCAGCTGCGCGGGTCACAACTTGGCGACAACGATGGGTCTAAACTCGCAGAGCACCGGTCCGAGTACGCGTCGAGGAGTCACGATGCCAAACCTGCTGCGCGCAGCAGCTCGCACGCATCTCGGTCTCGTGCGAGAGAACAACGAAGACAGTTTTTACGTCGGTGACCGCCTGATTCTGGTGGCCGACGGGATGGGCGGGCACGCCGCCGGAGAAGTCGCCTCCACGATTACCAAAGACGTGCTCGCCGCGCTCGACCACGAGCGCCCGAGCGAGGACATCATCGCCTCACTCACCCAAGGAATCGACAAAGCTACGGCGGAAATCGCTCGTCACGTCGCCGACAATCCCGCGCTGGAGGGCATGGGCACAACGGTGACCGCGGTCATGTTCGGTGACCGACGCATCGCTGTGGCGAACATCGGCGATTCACGCGCTTACCTGTACCAGGCCAACGAACACAAACTGACGCAGTTGACCAGTGACGACTCATTCGTGCAACTGATGGTCGACAACGGAGACATCACTCCAGACCAGGCGCAGCACCATCCGTATCGCAACGTCGTGCTGAAGTCCCTGAACGGACAGGATGTACAGCCCCGGTTCACGACGCTGCGGCGCATCGCAGGCGATCGCTACCTGCTGTGCACCGATGGCCTGACTGATTACGTCGCCCGCGCGGACATCATTACGTCCTTGGACATCGATGATGTCGATGCAGCGGCTGACCGACTTGTCGAACTCGTGCTGGAGGCAGGAGCCCCGGACAATGTCACGGTGGTCCTCATCGACATCCTGACCGCCGACGAGTCCGCGCCCACGACGGACCCGGGAGCCGACACCGCAGTCTCCACCATCATCGCCGACGAGGAATGATCCGAGGCTAAACGAGCGCCAGACGCGGCGATGATCTCGATCAGCGCTCCGATATCGCTGCGGTTCCGCTGCGAAGCAGGCTGAGCCGCACGACGTCCCCGGTGGCCACGTGCGCGTCGATCGGCGCCACTGCCTCGAGTTCCTCGCCACCCTCGATCGCCACGATGAGGCGCAACTCGTCAAGCGCAGGGGCAACCGAGCGCACCGACGCCACCAAGGCACCGTCTACGGCGATGCGCAGGGCATTTGCCCGCAGCGCCAGCGATTGCTCGCCAAGGCCGAACGCGCGACGCAGCGGGGCGCAGTCACCGGATCGAAGGACCCGTGCATAGCCGAGGAACAAGGCCGCATCTTCATCTACCGGGGCCGACCACACCTCACGGGGGGTGCCCTGCTGAACGAAACTCCCGTCGCGCATCAACACCACTCGGTCGGCTATCGCGAATGCTTCATCGTGATCGTGCGTCACCAGCAACGCGGTCGTCGCAGTCTGTGTGAGCACTCGGCGCAAATCATCGGCCAGCCGCCGGCGTAGCGATGCGTCCAGCGAGGACAGTGGTTCGTCCAAGAGCAACAGCCGCGGTTTCGCCGCGAGCGCTCGCGCGAGGGCGACGCGTTGTCGCTGACCACCCGACAGGGTGGACGGCGCTCGCGAGGCGTATCCGGCCAGCCCTACCAGCTCCAGCAGCTCATCGACGATGGTGGTTGTCTCGGCGCGAGACGCCTTACGCCGCCGTGGACCGTAGGCGACGTTCTGCCGCACCGAGAGGTTCTCGAACAGTTGCCCGTCCTGAAACATCAAGCCGAATCCGCGGCGATGCACCGGGGTCGCACTTTGATCGACGCCGTCGTACGTCACGGTGCCGCCATCGAGAGGCTCGAGACCGACGATCGCACGCAGTAAGCTCGACTTCCCGCAGCCCGAGGGACCGAGGATTGCCACGATTTCTTCGGCGTCGACCTGCAAGCGCACCCCGTCGACAGCCACCGTCCGCTCGAACCGCACGCGGACGCCGTCAAGTTCCAGCGCCGTCGCGTTGTTCTTCCTCGACACGGACTCTTCGTCCATTGGCACGGCCTCCATCAGAACGTCCCCACCGTCGCGACCCGCAGTCGCTCTACCAGGCCCATGATCGCCACAGTCACCACGGTAAGTACGACCGAGGCCGCCATCGCCATCCCGAAACTCTCGGCGTCCGGCCGCGAAATGAGCCGAAAGATCACCACCGGGAGCGTCGGATTATCACTGCGCGCCAAGAATGCCGTCGCGCCGAACTCCCCCATCGATACGGCCATCGCGAAGCCGGCAGCTGCTAGCAGCGGACGCCAGATGACCGCGACGTCGACCGTCATCAACGCCCGATAGTACGGCGCCCCCAGCATCATCGCGGCTTGCCGCAGTCGGTCGTCGATCTGCTGCAACGCCGGAGTGAGCGTCCGCACGACCAGCGGCAGTGCGACAGTTGCCTGCGCAATCGGGATCAGCACCGACGAGGTACGAAGGTCCAGCGGCGGGTTATTCAGGGTGATGTAAAAGCCGTAGCCGACCGTCACCGACGAGACGCCCAACGGCAACATGAACACCGCGTCGAAGACCTTGGTGGCGCGGCGGCCGCCGCGGGTTGCGCTGGCGCGCGACAGCACGAACGCGACCAGCACCCCCAGTAGGACCGCGATCACGGTCGCGTTGGCCGCGATGATCAACGAGGCGCGCAGCGCCTGCGTCACCGGAGCCAGCAGCGCCGGATTCGAGTCCTCGTCGGCCAGCGCTATGTAGTTCTGCAACGTCCACTGTCCGCCGCGCTGCAACGAGCGCACCACCAGCGCCAGGATCGGGGAGAGTAGAAATGCCAGGACAACGACCAGCACCGTGAGCACGGGCCATTCACTCATTCTTGGGCGTCGCCGTACAACCCGCACGGTCGGGTTCGGTGCGACGCCACGACGCCAGCGGCCAACCAGCGCGAGCAGACCGAGCACAACCACCAATTGCAGCACGGACAGCGCTGCGGCGGTCTTGAGATCGAGGAAGTGTGCAGTCTGCAGATATATCTCGGTTTCGATCGTGCCGTACTGCAACCCACCCATGGTGAGCACGACGCCGAACGCGGTCGAGCAGAACAGGAACACCACCGACGCCGATGACACGATCGCCGGACGCAGCGCCGGAAGTGTGATGGTGCGGAACACGGTCATCGGTGAGGCGCCGAGCGCGGCCGCTGATTCCTCGGCTCGTGAATCCATTCCCTGCCAACTGGATCCGACGGTGCGCGCCACAAGGGAGATATTGAAGAAGATCAGCCCGAGGATGATCGCGATCCAGGTGCCGTCCAGTCCGAGGAATCCGAGGGGGCCGGCTTCGTTGAGCAGGCTGCGGAACGCGACACCGACCACAACAGTGGGTAGTACGAACGGCATCGCGACAATCGCGCGCAACAGGCCGCTGCCCGGCAACCGTAGGCGATACAAGCAATACGCCACAGGTACGCCGAGCAGAACCGACAATACTGAGGCCACCGCCGCCTGCGCGACGGTCAGCCAGATTAGCCGCAGTATTCGCGGGCTGCTGAGCGTGTCACCGAACGCGGATAAGTCGAGGGCGCCGTCGGTGAAGAAGCCGCGCTGCAGCATGCCGCCGATCGGCAGCAAGAAGAAGACCGCGAGGAAGGCGATCGGGATAGCTCCGATCGCCACCAGCGCCCACGTCGGAACGCCGACCCTCGCGCGGCTTCGGGTACCGCCGGGCTGCTTCGCGCTAGCCTGCGGTGACGTCGGCCCACTCCTTGAGCCAGGTATCCCGATTCGCCTCGATCTCCTTTGGATCGACACTCAGCGGATCGGTAGCCAGTGGCGCATGCTCCGCCCACAGCTCGGGCAGCGCCGCACCGCTCGCGGGATACATGAACATGGTGTCGGGGATCGACTCCTGGAATGGCGTATCGGCCAGGAAATCGATGAACTCCTCGGCGCCCTCGGCATTATCCGTGCCGGCGATCACACCGGCGTACTCGATCTGCCGGAAGCAGGTATTCAACACAGCCGAGGTCGTCGGCTCACTCTCCCCCTCGGGGATGGTGAACGGTGGTGAAGACGCGTACGACAGCACGATCGGGCGCGCACCTTTTCCTTCGCCGCCGGAGAAGTCGACCGAGTATGCGTCGCTCCAACCGCTGGTGAGTTTCGCGCCGTTATCCATCAGTTTCGTCCAGTAGTCTTGCCAACCATCCTCGCCGTACTGCGCGATGGTGGCCAGCAGGAAGGCCAACCCCGGCGAGGATGTCGACGCGGCGGGAGTGACGAGCAAGTCCTTGTACTTCGGATCGATCAAGTCGTCCAGTGAGGTCGGTGGATCGATGTCGTGCTCGGCAAACCAGGCATCGTCGACGTTCAAGCAGACGTCACCGTAGTCGATCGCGGTGAGCTGGTCCTCGGCTCCGGGTAGCGCGAGTTCTTTAGCCTGGTCGGTGGCCGCGCTCGCCACGTATGGCTCGATTACCCCCGCGTTGACGACTCTCATCCCATACGTGTTGTCGATGCCGTAGATCACGTCGGCGGTGGGCGAATCGGCGGTGAGGACGAGTTTGTTAGCTACTTCCCCAGCATCACCGGCGGTCTGCACCTTCACGGTGTAACCGGATTCTTCCTCGAACTGCTCGATGAGTTCGTCCGGTGCGCCCCACGAATCGTGACTCATCACGGTGATGGTTTTCGAGTCGTCATCGCCGGCCCCTGAATCCACACCGCACCCGGTAAGGCTGGCGGCGCCAGCAATGACCACCAAGCCGGCGACTGCTGCGCGTTGCTTCGACATATGTTCCCTCCGTCAACAGCGAGGGAGCCGGACTGAAGCCACGGGGGCATCGATTCCGACTGAGTCCCGACTTCCTCCACCGGTCCTAACCGGGTCAGGTTCGAGGGTCTGCGGTCCGTCCGCACTCTCAGCGCCCTGCGGCGCTCCCCTGTCGTATGCGCCCACCAATATAGCCCGAGCGCCCGGTGACTGTGTCGTCGCCGGGCGCCGGAGGGTCACCACCTACTACTCAACCAATAGATATCCGGTGCCGGCCCAACCGAGGCTCAGCGAGTAGGCGCCTTCGGCTTCGATCGTCCAGATCGCGGAGTCGCCGGATCCGATGATGTCCTTTGACGAAATCGTGTAGCCGGCATCTTCGAGCGCGGCCACCCATTCGTCGTACGCCGCAGCTGGATCGTCCGCTTCGAACAGGCCGGAACAGGTCGAACCGGAGCAGTAGGTCGCGCTATTGATCGACACGCTGTCGGGCACTGGGACTTCTTCGGGTAGCGCATTCATCCCACCGGCATCGGAGCCGCCGCCACCGGTGTCGCCACCGTCATCGGAACCGGCGTCGTTCGAACCGCCGCCGTCCGTGCCCGTGTCGGAACCAGTGTCCGCGCCATCGCCGGATCCGCCCTGCGCATCTTCTTCTGCCGGGTCCCCGTCGGACTGCGCCGGTTGAGACTGTTCAGAGCCACCGCCACCGGCGCTCTTATCATCGTCGCCACCGCTATTGACCAGCAGAAGCACGGCTACGACCGCGCCGACCACGATGATCGCGATGCCGACGATCCACGGCAAGGTGTTGTTATTGCGCGGAGGTTCCTCCCATCCGGTCCCGGCCGGCGAGGATCCGCCGGTCATCGTCGCGGCTGAGAGCGAGGCGTCGTACGCCGCCGGCATTTGTTCGGTCTGGTAGCCCGACTGCTGATAGTCCTGGTTCTGCGCTGCGTACGTGTCGTACTGCTGCTGGTACGGATCAGTCTGCGGAGCTTGGTACGGGCCGGTCTGGTGAGGCTCCTGCGGATGCCCGCCAGCCTGGGCGCCGTCCCATCCGCCCTGAGGTTGATTCCAGCCCTGCGGGGTGGAGCCCGCGCCGTATGGGTCGTGGTTCGGATGGCCGCCGGGACCTTGCGGGGGCATGGACATCGTGTTTCAGCCTCTGTTCATCGTCATCGTGAGTAGTCGCACGGCAGCCCTCCGACTCTCAGTGAGTCGGCTCCGCCACCTCGCGGTCTTCATGCGACAGACTAGAGGGCATGACGGTTCCCCAGGAACACCCGCTATCGGAGTTCATCGCGGACTTGCCGAAGGCCGAGTTGCACGTGCATCACGTCGGCTCGGCGTCCCCGGAGGTTGTTGCTGAACTGGCCGCGCGGCATCCGGACGCAGTTGTGCCCGCCGACGCTCAGGCCCTGGCAAAGTACTTCACCTTCACCGACTTCGCCCATTTCATCGAGTTGTACCTGTCAGTGGTCGATCTCATCCGCACTCCCGAGGACATCCGCTCGCTGACCTACGGCGTTGCTCAGTCGTTGGCAGCGCAGCGGGTGCGATACGCGGAGTTGACGTGCACCCCAGAGACATCGGTGATCCGCGGGATCGCGCCTGAGGCGTACGTCGAGGCAATCGAGGACGCTCGGGTTGCCGCGCAGCGAGATTTCGGGCTGGAACTGCAGTGGATCTTCGACATCGCTGGTGAGAACGGGATTCCCGGAGCCGACACGACCCTAGCGGTCGCACTCGAACACGGTCCATCCTCGCTCGTCGGCTTCGGCCTCGGCGGTCCCGAGATCGGTGTACCGCGGCCGCAGTTCACACCGCACTTCGACGCTGCTCGGGCGGCCGGACTGCGCTCGGTCCCACACGCTGGTGAGTCGACCGGACCACAAACAATGCTGGATGCGATCGAACATCTGGGCGCCGAGCGGATCGGTCACGGTATCGCTGCCGCCGCAGATCCGGACCTGATGCAGTTGCTCGCCGAACGGGAGATTCCCCTGGAGGTGTGCCCCACCTCAAATGTGGCCACCCGCTGCGTCGACTCGCTAGCGACGCATCCGTTACCGACACTCGTGGCCGCGGGCGTGCCGGTGACGATAAACAGCGACGACCCGCCGATGTTCGGCACGACGCTGAACCGCGAGTACGAGATTGCTGCCGACCTGCTCGGCCTGGATCGCGCCGGCGTCACCGAGTTGGCGCGATCGGCGGTTCGGCACTCCTTCGCGCCGGAGGCCACGAAGACGCGCCTGCTGGCAGAAATCGATGCGTATGCCGCGAAGGCCTGATCCGCTATGAGCCAGCCCGAAGCACGCCGCACCCGATCGACCGACGCCCCCGGGTACAAGGCCGGGTCCAAGTCCGCAGGCCGATCCACCGGTTCCGCACGATCGACGCGTTCGACCGGCACACGATCGACGAGTCCGCGTTCGACGAGCGCTCGATCGACGGGTTCGTCACGCTCGAGTCGCCCGTCGCGTTCCACCAGCGCTTCACGATCGGCCAACTCGGCTCAGCTCGGCGTGGCCGCGGCCGAATCGACTGTCGCGCCACCACGACCTAAAAGCTCCAGGCGTCCCGCGTCCGACCGCACCGCGACTCGACGTACGACGACGCGCGGACCGGGGTCGAGACCTACCCCGCCGGGATCGAGGCGGCTCAGTGCGCGCGAGGAGATGATGCGCCGGCGCCAGCGCACCCTAGCCATTGTCGGTGCGGTACTGGTCCTGGCGATGTTCTGGTTCTTCTCCGGCGGTGACGACAAGCCGGACACCCACATCGGTTCACCCCCGACGGTCCCTCAGCAGTTTCTGGAGTACGCGGCGGTTCCCGCGCAGGAGGGTATGCAGGAACACGGCGTACCGGCGTCGGTGTCACTCGCGCAGGCGATTGTCGAGTCGGATTGGGGCCGCTCGGAGTTGACTCAGACCGGGCGCAATTACTTCGGGATCAAATGCGCTGGTAATTCGCCGTACGCCAGTGGCTGTGTCGGCAGGCCCACCCAGGAGTGCGACGCGGCCGGACTGTGCAGTGAGGTGGTGGGGCAGTTCCGGACCTATGACAGCGCTGAGGACTCTTTCCGCGATCACGGCCATTTCCTGACCGTGAACCCGCGTTATGCGGAGGCATTCCAGTACGTCGACAATCCCGACCAGTTCGCCATCGAGGTCGCGAAGGCCGGATACGCCACGGACCCGACGTACGCCGACAAACTGATCGAACTGATGAAGCAGTACGACCTCTACCAGTACGACGCGCTCTGATCGGTCAGCCCGTTTCCGCACTCGAACGTAAACGGCCACACCGCCGGCGATCTTGTGATCGCCGACGGTGTGGCGTCAGCAGCGGGCGCTACAGAGCCTTGTCGATCCATTCGGTGTAGAACTCCGGCATCGCCGACGCGCGCGAGGTGAAGTTCGGATCGCGCTTCTCCAGGAACGCCGCGACACCTTCCTTACCGTCGCCGATGCTGGTGTAGAACATGGCCAGTGAGTCAACACGGTGCGCATCTGCCGGGTGCGGCAAGACACCGTTACGGCGCACCATCTGCTTGGCCAACGCAACCCCGACGGCCGAGCGTCCACGGGTCCAGGCGTTGGCGATCTCAATGGCACGAGCGAGCAGTTCGTCCTCCGCGACGACCTCGTCCACCAGATTGATCGCCGCCGCACTCCCAGCGTCCAGGATGTCGGCGCGCAGCACCAGATCGATCGCATTGGGCAGCCCGACCAGACGCTCCAGGTACCAGGTGGACGTCGCCTCTGGCACGATGCCGAGGCGCCCGAAGACGAGTCCGACCCGAGCGCGGTTCGACGCGACGCGGCGGTCCATCGCCAGCGTCATCGTCGCTCCGATGCCCACGGCCGCACCGTTGATAGCAGCAATTACGGGTTTGCGGCAGTCATGGATCGCCATAGTGACCTCGCCGCCGGTGTCGCGGACCTTCTCGATCTCCGGATTGTCCAGGTCGTCCATGTCGGACAGACCTGGCGTGCGTGATTCATCCAGGCCGAACACGTTTCCGTCGCTGCTGAGGTCCATGCCCGCGCAGAACGCCCGGCCGGCGCCGGTGACAATCACGGCGCGGACGTCATCGTTATCGTTGACTTCGCGAAAGGAGCGCTCCAGTTCCTCGGCCATGGTGACGGTGAACGAGTTCAACTGATCAGGGCGATTCAGCGTGATCGTGAGGATACCGTCGTCGATGCTGTGGGAAAGAGTTTCGTACATAGTGGCTCCTGCGTGCTGTCGGGTTTGCCCACCCAGGGTACGAGAGCACCGTGCGCCACACACGCCCACGCGGCTCATCCGCGAATCGTCACGCTCCGCGTCTTGAGACTCGCTCATGAGCGCGCGGGGATCCGCCGTACGACGCCACCTGCCGACGACGCGATGAGTATTCGCTGCGATTCTCTGCTAGCCACCGCGCGGCACTAGGCGTAGCGGCCAGTCCCGTTGATAATGACGTGTATTAACCGGCCGATCGACGCGAAGGGAACCACATGAGCGAACACCGACAACCGACACCGGCGAGCACAGCGACCGCCGCGATAAACCGAAACGCTGTGCGCGCGTTGCCGTTCGACTCGGATCCCGCCCAGGAAGACGTACTGCGTGGATTCATCACCGCCCCGGAAACAGTGCGAGTACAACGCGAGGGAGGTGGCACGACCTGGTCGCTGGAACCGTACGACTTCCTCGATGGTGACTGCCCGGACGAGGTCCATCCCAGTCTCTGGCGAATCTCTCAGCTCAACCGAACCCCTGGGCTGTTTGAAGTCTGCGAAGGTATCTACCAGGTTCGCGGCTACGACATCTCGAACATGTCGATCCTCAGCACTGATAACGGATACCTCATAGTCGATCCGCTGACGACGGTAGAGAGCGCCGCTGCTGCTACCCGGTTAGCGCTTGACGAACTCGGCGAGCGTCCACTCAGCGGGATCCTCTTCACGCACAGCCATGTGGACCATTTCGGCGGCGTACGAGGCGTTCTGGACGTCTTCGGGATCGAAGATCCCTCCACCGTCACCGTCATCGCGCCGGCGGAGTTCATGGCCGAGACCGTGAGCGAAAATGTTTACGCCGGGAACGCCATGTTGCGGCGGGCCATGTATATGTTCGGTCCGCTCCTGCCGCGTGGCACCCGAGGGCAGGTCAGCGCCGGCCTCGGCGTCACGTCAGCGGGCGGCACCACCTCCCTGCTGACTCCGACGCACACCGTCGCGGAGAGTGGTACGACGATCACGGTCGATGGCCTCGAGTTGGTGTTCCAGTACACCCCGAACACCGAAGCGCCCGCGGAGCTCATTTTTCACGTACCGTCGCGACGAGCGTTGTGCATGGCCGAGATCGTCAGCCATGTCATGCACAACCTGTACACCCTGCGTGGGGCTCAGGTGCGCGACGCACTCGGGTGGAGCAAGTGCCTCTACGAGGCGATCGAACGCTTCAGCGCCGAGAGCGACGTTATGTTCATCAGCCACCACTGGCCAGTATGGGGCCAGCAGCGCGTCGTCGAGTTCATCCAGCAGCAGGGCGACATGTACAAGTACCTGCATGATCAGACTTTGCGTCTGGCAAACCACGGCCACGGCCCTGAGGAGATCGCCGAGCGTCTCGAACTACCCGACTCACTGAGCCAGTTCTGGCCGAATCGGGGACTGTACGGTTCGGTCAGCCACAACAGCAGGGCGGTCTACCAACGCTATCTCGGCTGGTTCGATGGACACCCATCAAGCCTGAACCGGCATACCCCCACCGAACTCGGTAAGCGTTATGTCGCGGCGATCGGCGGCCCCGAGTCACTGCTCGCACAGGCGCAGCAGGCTTTTGACGACGCCGACTACCGGTGGGCCTGCGAGCTGCTTCGCCACCTAATTGCCGCCGAACCCACCCACGCTGCTGGGGTAGCGCTGCAGGCCGAGACCTTCGATCAGTTGGGTTATCAGGCCGAATCCGGCCCGTGGCGCAACATCTACCTCAGCGGAGCGCAAGAATTGCGAACCGGTGTACCTGGTATGCGGCGTGGCCGCAAGCGAGCACTGGATGAAGTGCGTGCGGCGATGCCGGTGGAAATGATTCTCGACTACCTGGGGATTCGGCTCAATGGCCCGCGAGCGGACGGCAAGAATATCGAGCTCCGTGTGCACATCACCGACGACGGCCGGACTTACGTGCTCTACCTGCGCAATAGCGTGCTGAGTTTCGTTGCCGACCGCTCATCGACCGCGCCGGAGATAGCAGTCTCGCGCCTCGGATTGCTGCGTATCGTCGACGGCGTAAGCGATGCGGACGACGAACTCGACGACACAACCGATCGTCAGGCACGCGACGCCCTCGCCGAGATTCTCGATGTACTGGACGAGTTCGACAACAGGTTCCCCATCGTCACCGACCGCGCAGGTTTACAAGCCTGACAGACCGGAGCCGAACTACGTCAGCTTCACGGCCCACCGCAGAGTGCGCATGTCTACCGCGGGGGCACGCAGTGCCCCCGCGGCGACCGCGATCGAGTCAGCGACAAACTGTTGATGACTGAGCATCGGCGTACGGCCAGCATCGATTTGGGTCGCGCGGTCTGCCCAGGCAGCCATCTGGGATGCGACAACGCGCGCGATCCGCTGGCGTCGTAAGGCGACCGGGACGTCGTGCAGTTCCCCCTCAAATGCCCGCCACATCTCGGCCAGCGACTCCCGGCCCTCGCCGTCGGCGCTCAGAATGGTGTGAAACCCATACTTGATGATCACCTGGCTGACGACACGGACACCGTCTCGGTGCTCACGGGTGTCCATCATCGCGGCGATCGGTAACACCATGCAGGCCGAAAGGTCGGTGAGCGTGACCTCCGGCCGTGACAACGCGCTGGCCAGCATGCGTTCGCGTAGTTCGTCGACGCGCGCCTGATGCCGACGAGCGACGGCATCGATCAGGCCGAAGCGGGAGCCGAAGTGATAGTGCACGGCCGATGCGTTGCGTTGCTCGGCGGTCTCGACAATTACTTGCAGCGGTACCGCGTCGATCCCCTGCTCCGCCATCAATCGCAGGGCGGCGTCGAGCAGCCGCTCGCGACCGCTCATGAGACGCGGGGAACCGGGATGGCTGTCAGGTGCACCCCGTCAAGGTATCGCACAGCAGGACTCAGTTCGCTTACCCGTGGCGACATTGCTCGTCATCCTCGATGATCTATGGAGTGCGCTGATGAACGCCGCCGGTGGCGATGCCTTAGAAGACGCTTAAGACGTGCTCCATCATCAACGGTGCTGCGAAGACCAACAGGTTCTCCAGTCCGTTACTGCCAGGCCGATCGCGGATCAGCACACTCAGAATGCGATCACGCTGAATCGGCCACAACGCACTCACCGCGCGGGTAGCGATCCACTCACTCAGCGTCTGAAACGGTCGGTTGCGGGAGTACTCCCTGATCACGTTGCCGGAATCCCACTTGCCGTACTTCACGATGGTCGCCAGGGGGCATGCCGCCGGGATCCGAGAGCGCGATCGAACGCGCCCGCATATCCGACGCGACCATGCGACCAAGTCCACGACCGTCCGGGCCTGTCATGCTGAAGGTGCCGATCTTGCTGAACGCCTTGTCCTGCGCGAGGGAGGCAACCCGGTACCCGCCAGGAGCGTCGAGGTGCGTCGGCGGCTTAAGTGGCTTGAGCGTGCGAATCGTCGTGCCGATAGGCGTCCCATCGGCCGCGGTGATCTGAATCAGGGTGCCGATCATCGCGCCGCTGGGCTGGTCCGTACTCGGGGCTCCGAGAGCGCCCGGCCGCACCTTTTCGACAATCGTGCCGGACGCGACCAATAGGCCGGACGGCGTCCACCTTTCCACGGCATCGTCGCGCTCGGCCGAGCGGGTCAGGATCAGCACTGGCTCTCCGAACGGCGATCCATCCCCACTCGGCATCGACCGAATGCCGAGTTCGACGAGCACCGCGTGCAGTTCAGCCGGGTCGGTCTGTATTGGCCCAGCAACCGACTGCCCGGGAGCAGGGACATGATCGGGCGCCGCGGGCGGAACGCTCTGAGGTGCCATAGCGGAACTAGCAGAAGGCTGCTGCACCGGGGCTTCGGGCGGCGGAGCCGGTGTCAACGGGTCGACGCCCTCGCCCGCCGGACCAGTTACGTAGTCCGTCCAGAACTCGCCTTCCCAGTAGCGATAGTGAAAACGCCCAGCGGGGTCGACATACCAGCCTGCTGCAACCATGCCCGCATGGTAAACCGTCGCAGTCGGCCGCCGATGGCAATTTCAGCCGGACGGCAACGCGATCACACGACTACTTCATGAGGAGCGTTCGCTCCCCCAGTCCTAGGATCCGGGCAACAGATCCCGGTATGCCTGTTTCGACCGATCAGCAAGCATCTCCAGCACCGGACGCCCTTGTCGCGCCGCCTCGGATTCGGACGCAGCCCAGGTGTAGACGCCCTTCGTCATCGTCGACGTCGCGCGGGTGCTGAGCTCAGTAAAGATCTCGGCTCGAGCATCGAGCACGTCCGGATTCTGCGGATCGGCGTCCGCCGCGATCTGGATCAATCGCGCGGCCAGACGCTCATCACCATCGTTGAGCTCACGCCTGGCGCGCTCAATGAGATTCGCCAAACCGCCCGATAGCTCGGCGATCGCCGCACCGAACGAGTCGCGGCGTACCGGTTTGAGATTCGACGGATCGCCGTCGTACCAACCGCCATACAGGCGCCAGGCGTTGCGAACGACAAACTCGGGCTCGTCGTACGTCGGGCGCAGGTAGCGTTTCTCGGTGAACTTCGCGGGCAACTCAAAACTGTGCAGCACCTCATCGAGCGTCGCGCCACGGTTCAACCCGTCGACGGTGACACCGTCAAGGAACTCTAAATACTCTGCCGATACGGTCAACGCTTCGCGCACCCGCTCAACGCCAGCGATTGGCAATCCGTGCCCAGGCAACAGCAGTTCAGCACCGTAGGACGCCATTTCGCGTAACTTGCGAGCCCAATCCAGCGCGTACCGCTGAACCTTCTGTGGGTTGCCGGCGTTCGGGCTCGTCCAGATGAAGAAGTCGCCCGTGCACACGATGCCGAGATCGGGGAACCACCCGACCGTGCAGTCGTCGGTTTCACCGCGGCCGTGCGACATGTCGACCCGCAGCCCGCCCTGAGTAAGCGTCATTGCCGAGTTATAAGTGACATCGGGGTACCGATAGACCGTCGGCCAGGTAAGCCCAGGTGCCTGAAACTGGCGTTGGTTGATCACCGTGTTGTATCCGGCGGTGCGAGTGTAACGATCGAAGCGGTCGACGACGTTCTTATGCGCGATCACGGTCGGGCGGGCGCCCTGCTCCTCATCAAAGCGCGCGGTACCCCAGATGTGGTCGATATGTCCGTGGGTATAGACCGCGTTGCGTAGCGGCGCGTCCGACATCTCCCGCACTGCGGTATGTAGCTTCGTCGCGGTGGCGGCCGAGCCCGTGTCGAACATCAACAATCCGTCGTCGGTCTCGAAGACATACACATTGCCCATCGCCGGAAACATCCACACGCCATCAGCGACGGCATGCATCCCCTGCTTACGCAATTCGCCAGACGCATACGGCTTCATACCGGCCTTGCCGAGCCAGTATTCATCGGCGTACTGCAGGATATCGAAGGCCACGGCGACCATCACCTTTCCAACGCGTGCAAATTCATGAGTTTCATTAATGTGTTGACAGACCATTGCCCACATCACAACCCCGCAGCAGGAGGAACGTGCGGCCGTTGCGATGTGACGGTGAGCGCCAGCGAACAGGGTGGGGCCTCGCGATTGGCCCTGAGTCTGGGGTACGTCGAGCGCGTCGCGGAGGTTGAGTCAGTGACCGGACAGATTGCCGGTCAGGCGTTGATAGCGCTCCGCACTAGAGTCGTTGAGACCGACGATTTCTACCGACTTTCCTTTGCTGTGGTACTTCGTCACGATGGCATCGAGTGCAGCCACGCTCGACGCATCCCAGATGTGCGATTCGCTGAAATCAATGGTGATACGCGCGGGATCCTCGGCGTACTCGAATTGTGTGTAGAGGTCGTTGCTGGAGGCGAAGAACAGTTCCCCGGTGACAAGATAAAGCGCTTTCTCACCATTCGCGTCGACGGTGATGCTACGACTAGTACGGGTCAGGTGCGCGACTCGTCGGGCGAACAGCACCATCGCGACCAGGACGCCGACCACGACGCCAATCGCGAGGTTGTCGGTGGCGACGGTGATCGCGACAGTCACGATCATCACTACGGTCTCGGACTTCGGCATCCGTTTCAGCGTCCTCGGGTGAACGCTGTGCCAGTCGAACGTTCCCACTGCCACCATGATCATCACGGCGACGAGCGCAGCCATCGGAATCATCGCGACGACATCGCCGAATCCAACCACGAGGATCAGCAGGAACAGTCCTGCGAGGAACGTCGAGATCCGAGTGCGCGCGCCGGAGGCCTTCACATTGATCATCGTCTGGCCGATCATCGCGCAGCCACCCATACCGCCGAAGAACCCGGTGATGACGTTCGAGGCACCCTGCCCCCCAAGCCTCGCGGGACTTGTTGGAGTGGGTATCGGTGATGTCATCCACGAGCTTGGCGGTCAGCAGTGATTCCAGCAGCCCCACCAACGCCATAGCCAGGGCGTACGGCGCAATGATCTTCAGCGTCTCGAAGTTCATCGGCACGTCCGGGACAAGCAACGACGGCAGATTCTCAGGCAGTTCCCCTTGATCACCGACACTGGGGACGTTCACCGACGCGAGGACGACGAACCCGGTCAGCGCGACGATCGCGATCAGCGGCGCGGGGATGACCTTGGTCATCTTGGGGAAGCCGACGATGATGGCGATCCCGACGGCGATCATCGGGTAGACCACCCACGGTACGTCGAGAAAGTGCGGGACTTGCGCAAGGAAGATCAGGATCGCGAGCGCGTTCACGAAACCGACCATCACCGAGCGCGGGATGAACCGCATCAGTTTCGCGACACCTGCCAGGCCCAGGAATACCTGAATCAGTCCGCCGAGAATCACCGTCGCGATGAGGTAGTCCACGCCATGTTCCCTGACGACCGGCGCAATAACCAGGGCGACAGCCCCGGTTGCTGCCGAGATCATCGCTGGGCGCCCACCGAGGAATGCGATAGAAACAGCCATCGTGAATGAGGCGAAGAGCCCGAGCCGAGGATCAACACCCGCGATGATCGAGAACGAAATCGCCTCCGGTATCAACGCGAGCGCGACGACGAGTCCGGCGAGCAACTCAGTGCGCAGTAACCGGGGAGAACGCAAGGCCGCCCGTACCGTGGGTTCGGGCGAATGTGACAATGCGGTGCTCAAGGATTGCTCCGTTCCAGGTGCAGCACGCCGGCGGTCACGCTCGGGCGCCTCTGTGACAGCGGTGGCGGGCCGCACTCGTTCGGAGCGCAATGCCGACAGAGTTGTTGACTGAGGAAAACCAGCCTAACCTGACGTTACGTGAGAGTTCACCGAATAGTTCGGTGAGAAGGGCCACTGATGACGGATGTTCGACGGTCTGACGACGACGCGGAAGTGATGCATATCGGCGAAGTCGCGGCCCGCACCGAGTTGTCGATCCGTAGTCTGCGGCACTGGGACGAAGTCGGGCTGATTCGTCCGTCCGGCCGCACCGATGGCGGGTTCCGCCTCTATACGCAGGCCGATATCGACAAGATCATGACGATCCGCCGGATGAAGCCACTCGGATTCACGCTCGAGCAGATGACCGTGACGATGCGCGATATCGAGGCGTTGCATGAACCGCGGGCGGGCCAGGCGCCGGCCCGCGAACGGCTCACGGCGGTGCTGGCGGATGCCGAGCAGCGGCGGGCGAAACTCGAACGCCAATTGGGGATGGCCGATGAATTCCTCAGCCGTCTCAGCCACCAACTCACCAACTAGCGCGGCCGCTGAGACCACCTGCGAACAGTTCTGCGGGGCAACGAGTAACGCTCTCGGGTAGGGATCGTTACTCGTTGCCCCGCAGAACTGTTGCCCCGCAGGTACAGTCGTTGGACCTACGAAGCGGTGAAGTTCGCTTCGCGGCGAGCGAGGTTTGCGGCCACACCTTCGGCGCAGTCCGCGGTGTCCCACTGCCAGGTCTGCTCCGACAGTTCGCGCTCCAGCACGGACTTCACCTCAGCGGCGAGGTCACCGCGCAACGTCTCTCGGATCGAGGTGACGGCCAGTGGCGCGTTCGCGGCGATCGTGCGGGCGAACTCCAGAGCACCGGACAACGGGTCGCCGTCCACCACGCGATCGACGAGGCCCAACGCGAGCGCCTCCTCACCCTTCACCGCACGCGCGGTCAGCAGCATCTCGGCGGCCTTCTGCTCACCGATCAGCCGCGGCAAGGTCACGCTAAGACCGAAGCCTTGATGAAAGCCGAGTTTCGCGAAGTTGGCATGCAGCCGCGAGGACGGCGTGGCAACGCGGAAGTCCGCGACCAACGCCAAGCCCAGTCCGCCGCCGACCGCGGCGCCCTGCACGGCTGCGACGATCGGCGTCTTGATGTCGAAGAGTTTCGCGGCATTGCGGTACAACTCGCCCGACGTCTTCGCGCGCTCGGCACCCAGGCCACCCTCACCGAAGTTCGCACCGGCGCAGAAGTTCTTGCCCTCCGAACACAGCACGATCGCGCGGGTGTCCTTGTCGGCGTCCGCCTGACGCCCGGCCTCGGCCAGCTCGCCGATCATGTCATTGTCGAAGAAGTTGTTGGGTCCGCGCTGCACGCGGAAGATCGCTACGTATCCGTCTTTGGTGACTTCTAGGTCGCCCATGCGACATGATCCTTTCGATATGGATCTGCGGTTGGATTCGCGCACGATAACCAGCGATTACCGTGCACGAGCCCACCGCAGATCAGACGTTACGAGAGTGCTTCGGACCCCGCGACGACGACGTCGTGCATGGAACCATGCTCAGCGACGGTCTTGCCGAGATCCTCCGCGAACTCTTTTTCCAGCCCGAACTCGCCACGCCACGCGTACAGCCGACGGGTCAACTGCTGCAGGCGGTACTCCTGCGTCATGCCGATCGCGCCGTGCGCCTGGTGCGCCGCCCGTGCCGCGGTGGTCGCGTTGCGGGCGCTGACCTGCTTGAGCGCCTTGATCTCGAACGCAGCCGGGCCGCTGAGCGCGGCAAGCCCTGCTCGCTCCACGCTCAACGAGGACATCGTGGCCATCTGCGCCAGGGTGACAATGTGCTGCGCGACGGCCTGGAACCGGCCCACCGGCTGTCCGAACTGAATGCGCTCGTTGGTGTACTCCCGCGTCAACTCCGCGATCGCCTCCATCGCACCGGCCAACTGAGCCGAGCGCGCCAACGCACCGTCCAGCAGCAGATCGCGAGAGGAGTCGCCGACCACAGTGCCATTGATCTTCACATCGTCGCTCGGCATCCCGGATGCATCGACGCCGGAACGGGCGACCTCAACCCGCGCGGTGAACGCCTTGCCGTCAATGATCCCGACGAGTACGGCGGCGCCGCGAGCCCACGGCACGCGCTTCGCTTCCCCGCTCACCGCATCACCGGACAACGTCAACTCGGCGGTCGGCGGGACGACGGCCAGTGCGCCGTCCGGAATCTCCGCCCCCGCGTCGGCCAGGATGGCAGCGGCCAGCATCGTCTCAGCGATGGGGAGCGGCGCGGCGAACTCGCCTGCGGCGTGCAGGATCGCGAGCGCGTCGAGGATCGTGCCGCCGGAGCCACCCGCCTCCTCATCCACCCCCACCAGGTGCAGGCCCATTTCGGTGACTTCGCGCCACAATTTCTCCGGCGCGGCGCCGTCCTGCTCGGCCTGCGTCACGACCTCATGGGTACAACGCTGGCTAAAAAGGTCCCGGACGGTTGAGACCAAATCTGCATCGGCTCGGGTGGTCATCGTTTGTTCAGTCCCTTCGCAGCGACGGAGCGCAGAATTTCGTTGGTACCGCCGCGAATCGACCAGGACGGCGAGACCAGGATCGCGCGAGCCAGCAACGACTCGTACGGATCATCGGAGTGCAGGTCCGGGGTGCGGCCGAAGTGGCGCGCGACGGTGTCGACACTCTCCTGCTCGAAGCGCGTGGCCATCTCCTTGACCAGGGCGGCTTCGGTAACCGGCGATTTACCCTCGTCGACCATGCGCGCGATCGACAACGACAGACCGCGGAACGCCCAGTTGCGCGCGGTGATGGCGCCAAGATCGGCCTCGGCTGCGCGGTCGCCCACGGCCGCACGCGAGCGCACCCAGTTCTCCAGAACCGGCGCGATCGACATCCACCGATCGACGCCACCGCGCTCGAGCACGAGCTCAGCGGTGTTCTGGCCCCAACCGCCGCCGACCTCACCCATCCGGGCAGAGTCAGGCAGGTACATGTCATCGAAGTGCATCTCGCAGAAATGGCGAGTGCCGTCGATGAACGGGATCTTGTTGATCGTCAGGCCTTCGGTGTGGCGCGGCACGATGAACTGCGTCAGGCCGGTGTGCTTCTCTTCCGAAGTGCGGAACAACGCGAGGATATGCGTGGCCTCGTACGCACCGGAGGTCCAGATCTTCGCACCGTTCACCCGCCAGCCATCGCCCTCGCGGACGGCGCGGGTGCGCAGCGACGCGAGGTCAGAACCGGAGTCCGGCTCACTCATACCGATCGCGAACGACAACTCACCACGAGCAATCGCCGGCAGGATCTCCCGCTTCTGCTCTTCGGTGCCGTGCTTGGCGATACTTGGGCCGCTCTGGCGATCGCCCACCCAGTGGAATCCCACCGGTGCACCGATAGCCAACATCTCCTCGACAACGATCAACCGCTCAACAGCACTGCGACCGTGACCGCCGTACTCGACCGGCAGCGCCATGCCCAGCCAGCCTTGCGAACCCAAATCGCGCGAAAACTCCGGGTCGATCTCGCCGGACATGCCTAGCCCGAGCGGGTAGCTTCCAGCGGGCAGGCGGTCGCGCAGCCAACTGCGCACCTTCTGCTGTAGTTCGAGCTCCTCATCGGTGAGCTCCGTGGCTTCGAGCCTCATTAGTTACCTCCCAGCTTGCTCTAGAACCTACGCTGCCGACGTTCGGCGTCGAACACCTGGCGCGCGATCAGCGACCTCAGTAGCGCGGCCCCGGACCGTAGGATGAGTGGACGTCGACCTCGAGACAGGTGCAATCCATTGATAAGCGACATCGCCACCACCTGCGAACGGAATGGCGAATGACCTTCGATCGCCCACGACACCCGTTCGTACTTGACGCGACCCATCGGCTGAGCCCGCAGATCGCGATTTGGCTACGCGATCAGATCATCGCCGGACGATTCGAGCCGCACGAGAAGCTCAAGCCCGAACACATTGCCGAGGCGTGTGGGGCCAGTGCGACGCCGGTCCGCGAGGCATTGATGTCACTGCACGGCGAAGGGGTGGTGTCGTTCGCGCCAGGCCGTGGATTCACCGTCCGACCTCTGACCCAACAAGACATCGAAGACTTGCTCTCGGCGCACGCGCACTTCGCGGCGATCCTCGCCGAGAGGGCCACCATGGCGCTGCGTGAGAGCGAGGTCGAGCGCCTGCGGCAGATTCAGACCGAGATCGTTACCGCTGCAGACGCGCGCGACTACGACGAGATCGACAGGTTGGACGACGAGTTCCACCGGATCGTGAACCAGTCGGCGGGCTCGAACCGGCTCAAATGGCTGTACGGGCTGACGCTGCGCTTCGTCCCGCATCGGCTGTTCGGCGATATTGCCGGATTCCCCGAGGCCGCTGTCGAGGATCACGTGCTCGTCATCAAGGGCCTGATCAATCGCAACCCCGAGGCAACTGCTGCCGCGATGCGGGCGCATTGGCTGAATGTTGCGACGATGCTGGTCCGGCACATGCGCGCCCGAGGAGTACTCGCCGACGACTGATCGGGTGTCGCCAAAACGCAGTCTGAGCGGCGGTATATCGCTGTATGGCGGCCGAGTGCCGTCCTGGGCTGCGTTTTCAGCAGTTGAGGAGTCGCGCGCCCGGTGGCGGGCCTCTTCCCGAGCACCCCGGGCCTACCGGCGAGCGCATATGTCCACTGACGCCAAAGGGCGCTGGGCCGACCCACCTTCTGGTGGCTCAGTCCAGCGCCCTGCGACTAGTGCTTACTACTCAGACGGTGCTTGCGGAACCCGCACCGGCGTCTTCCATCATCGCATCGGAGAGTTCGGTGCCACACTTGGTGAACGCAGCCTCTGCCGCTTCCTTGTCTTCCTGCGAGATGTCCATCATTCCGCCGTTGACGACCGTGTCGGTATCGGCATCCATGAACGCCTCGAGGCCGTCGTCCGACATGTTCGCCTGCATCTCAGGAACCAGACAATCGACGTACTCTTCCCAGGTCGCCTCGTCGAGACCCATCGAAGTCGCCTGCTCGGAACCCTCCATGAGCTTGTCCTTCAGTTCGCTCTCGCTCGGGGCACCGCCACACGCCGAGAGCAGTACCGCTCCGGCGCCGAGCAAACCGACGGCGGCGAAACGGCGTACGTTTTACTTGGTCATTAGCACTCCAGGGGGTCTTGTTCAGCGCCCACGCACAGCGGTACGCCACATGTCAACAGCACTAATACTGACTGCAACCCCGCGTGTTGGGTTCCCTTTTAGCCAGGGCGTATCTCACATAGAGACCAGCACCACACTCCGGCGCGTCATTCTCGGCCCGCCACGGGTCCTTGCGGCGTCCGGCACAAGGCGTTGCGGAATAACAAGCGGGAAACAATCACCCAACCGCAGGCCGTCCAAGGCCAGTCGCAACTGCGAACTTCACCATCGTGGTGGCGGTGCGGTCTACAGTTTTCGCAGAGCCGATCACGAGGAGATCGTCATGGCCGAAGACTACCGTCCAAGCCCCACCGGTTGGGTCGCCAAGCACGTCACTGACATCGTCGGCAGCGGCAGTACGTCCGCGGCCTCGGTGAACGGCATGGACGTGGTTCTGATGACCATGGTCGGGCGTAAATCCGGCGCAACCCTGAAGGTGCCGGTCATGCGCGTCGAGCACGATGGCGTGTACGCCGCCGTCGCGAGCAAAGGCGGCGCACCCACGCATCCGAACTGGTACTACAACATCGTCGCCGACCCGAACCTCACGCTGCAGGACGGCGAGCGCACCTGGGACGTGCGGGCGCGGGAGATCGAAGGTGACGAGCGCGCTGAATGGTGGACCCGGTGCGTCGCCGCCTTCCCGCCGTACGCCGAGTACGAGCAGAAGACAGATCGCCTGATCCCAGTCTTCCTGCTCGAACCGCGATAACGCCCCGTTCCCGTCGGTGCGCTTGGGCTCCGTCCGCGAGTCGGACCGGTTCCGGCCGATCACGTGCGGAGTTCTGCGCGCCAAGTGGGCTTCCGGATCCAGAGTGGGGATCTTTCCCGGCTCTGGTCGACATTCCCCACGCTCGATACAAATCCCAGCTCGCGAAGGATCGCGGCGATTGTCCTGGCCAACCACTCGTCGTACGGTCGAAGGAACATCCCCAAGCGACCGGAGCGGAAGATGCACAAACCTAACGTGGACGCGGTCGGTCGTGACCTGACCGGCCGCGCCGCATCGTCGAAGAGCGGGCGTGCCGCCGAGACGCTGTACGGCGGACACGAGAAGGTCCTACGACAGACGATGCTCGCGATGACGGAGGGCACGGAACTCGCCGAACATGACAGCCCCGGCGATGCGACCATCCTGATGATTAGCGGGCGAGTACGTCTCACCTCTGGTGAGGTCAGCTGGGAAGGTAGGGACGGCGACCTGCTGGTCATCCCGGACGCCCGGCACAGTCTGCTCGCGCTGAGCGACGCAACCTTCATCCTCACCGTCGCCAAACGATAAGCACCAGGCGCCGCACCTCGGCGGAGTCATCGCGGGTCAGCCGTGCTTCGGGCAGTCGCGGTAATTGGCTGTTGAATACGTGCGCAGAACCGCGCCGCTGAGCCTGCGAACGGACGATCTCCCGGCGCCAGCGTCGATAAGCGCGCCTGGCGGACGTATTCGACGCTCGCCGCCAGCGTGCATCGACCCGCTTTCGCCCTTTAGCGGCTCGGCGTAGTCTGCGCCAGCGCAGCGGTTCGGTGGGCCTTGCGCACGTCGGGATCGCCGAACGGCTCCACCGATAACTCGCGATGAGCCGGTCCTACGCCACCACACAGCTGTGGTCCCCTGGCGAGCGGACGACCACCGGCGGGCTTAATGTGGAGCAAGTGAGCACCTTGCGTTACGCCGCGATCGGCGACTCTTTCACCGAGGGCATTGGCGACGAACTATCCGATGGCACGCCGCGTGGCTGGGCAGACCAGACCGCCGCCGAGATCGCGCGCGTTCGACCGGTCGAATACCTAAACTTGGCGATCCGCGGACGGCTGATGAAACCGATCGCGACCGAACAGATCGATCGTGCGCTGGAACTGAAACCCGACCTCGTCACCTTCAACGGCGGCGGCAACGACCTACTGCGTCCCAGCGTCGACATCGACACGCTCGCGCTGTTCAGCGAGCGGATAATCCTGCGGTGCCAGCGCGCCGGCGTACGACTCGTAGTGCTCAGCGGTGCCAACCCCAGTCAGCACCTGCCATTCGGCGCGAAGATCAACTCGACCGGCCTGCGGTTACAGCAGGTCGTCGCCGACCTAACCGAGCGGTACGACGTGGAGTTCGTCGATAACTTCGGCGATTTGGAATTGTCGCGAGCGCCGTACTGGTCGCCAGATCGGCTACATCTGAATGCCGACGGACACCGCCGCGTCGCGGCACGCCTGTTGAGTGCCCTCGGGTATGAGGCACCAAGTGAGTGGTTCACTCCCCACCCGGGTGCCGACCCGAAGCGCGGGGTTAGCGAGCAGGCGCAGTACTACCGCGATCATGTTGCACCGTGGGTGTGGAAGCATCTGCGCGGCCGCTCGTCCGGGGACGGCGTACAGCCGAAGTTCGCAACCTGGACACCGATTCCGGTTTGAGTGACTCATCAGCTGCTGAAAACGCAGCCCATGAGGGCACTCAGCCGCTATAGAGCGATATATCGCCGCTGACGCTGCGTTTTCGGTACGCTCCGCGACGTCACGCTCCGAAACGTCACGCTCCGCAACGTCGCTCCCGCCCCCTCATCACCGGTTCGGCACGACCATCGGCGTTGCCGTGACCGGGTCCGGGATCACCTGACAGGCTAGGTCGAACACTGACTGCATGAGGTCCGCGTCGAGGATGTCACCGGGGCGACCCTGCGCCCGGATTTCGCCGTCTCGCATCGCGATGAGGTGGTCGGCAAACCGGCATGCCTGGTTGATGTCGTGCAGTACGGCGACCACGGTCCGACCTTCGTCGCGTAATCGTTCCAGCAATCTCAGCAGGTCGTACTGGTGCGTGATGTCAAGGAACGTGGTCGGCTCGTCCAACAACAAGAAGTCGGTCTGCTGCGCAAGCACCATCGCAATCCAGACGCGTTGCCGTTGCCCGCCGGACAGCGCGCTGAGTTGGCGGTCGGCAAGCTCGGCCACCCCCGCGAGCGCCATCGCCTCCTCAACTGCGTGCTGGTCCTGCACCGACCACGCCGACAGCAGGCTCTGATGCGGGAACCGACCGCGCGCGACGAGGCGCTCGACGGTAATTCCCTCCGGCGCGATCGCCTCTTGCGGTAGAAATCCGACGAGGCGGGCGAACTCCTTGTGTTTGATCGACGCGGCGTCCTGGCCTCGGATTTCCACCACACCGGCAGCAGGCGGCAGCAAGCGGACCATGGCCCGCAGCAGCGTCGATTTTCCGCACGCGTTCGGCCCGACAATGGCCGTGAGTTTCCCTTCGGGAATGTGTACTTGTAGGCCGTCGGAGACCACCCGGCTGCCGTAGCTGAGCCTCAGGCCATCGCAGCGAATGCCCGTTGCCTGCGCCGACAGTGGTGTCGTTGTCATCGACGTGCCTCCCTTATCAGCAGCCAAATCAGATACGCCCCACCGATCGCGGTCGTGACCACGCCAACGGGCAAGTTCAGTGGCGCCAGCGCCATCTGCGCCGTGACGTCAGCGATGAGCAACAGCGCCGCGCCGGTGACCATAGCCGGTAGCAATCCGACCCCTTCGGTGCCCGCCAATCGCCGGCCAATCTGTGGTGCGGCCAACGCGATGAACACGATCGGCCCGCAGGTCGCAGTCACTGCCGCGGTCAGTCCCACTCCGACGACGATCAGAGCGGGGCGCAGCAAACCCAGGTTGACGCCCGTCGCATGCGCTGCGGCGTCACCCAGGGTCGATTGATGCATCGCGCGAGCCAGCAACAACGAGCACATGCTGAGAACGCCTAGGACGGTGAACGGCAACGCGACGTCGTCCCACCCGATCCCGCTGAGCGAACCAGAACTCCAGACGGTCCCGGCGATGGCGATCTCCAGATCGGAGCGCAGGATGATCCACTGGTACACCGCCGTCAACATCGCGTTGATGGCGATACCGATGATGATTAGTCGCAGGCCGACTTGAGAGCCGCCGCGGGAGAGGAAGTAGCTCAGCGCCGCAGCAAACAGCCCGCCGAGTACGGCGCCGCTGGAGAGCCCGACACTCGTACCGCCGAGCAGCGTGAGCGCGAGCAGAGCACCGGTGTACGAGCCAGCGTCCAGACCGATCACATCGGGACTGCCGAGCGCATTCCTCGTCACGTTCTGGAAGATCGCGCCAGAGATCCCCAGGCCCGCGCCGAAGACGATCGCGGCGAGTACGCGCGGCAGCCGCCAGTCCCGAATGATGACCACCTCGTCGCCGTGACCGAATAGCGCCGCGAGCGCATCACCGGGAGTGGACCAGTCCGCGCCGAAGCACAGGCCCAGCAGACTGACGGCTGCGATGAGCAACAGCAGCATCCCCGTGACGGTGACGAGGCGACGTCGGACCCGCAGGCTGACCGGTCCGGCACGCAGAACGAGATCGCTCATAGCGTTGCCTCGCCGTATCGGCGTACGACCCCGATGAGCACGATCGCGCCGAGGAATGCAACGGGAATAGCAACCGGCACCTCACCGGTGGGCAGCAGCACTCGCCCGACGATGTCGGCGGCGATCAGCACAATCGGGCCGAGCACCACACTGAAGGCACACAGCCATGGCACGGACGCGGGGAGAATCCGGCGCGCGATGTGCGGCGCAATCAAGCCGAGGAAGACGATCGGCCCGACCGCTGCGGTCGCCAGACCGGCCAGCAACGTCACCAGAAGTAATATCGCCGGGCGAATGACGCGCAGTCGCGCACCGAGGGTCGAGGCCACGTCATCGCCCAGCGCCACGGTGTCGAGCTGCCGGGCAACCAACATCGCCGCCAGCAAAGCGAGCAAGATCAACACCACGGGCAGCCACAGATTGGCCTGCTCGCGACCTGCGAGCGTGCCCACCGACCAGTAGCGATAGGCGTCGAGCGTGTCCGGATACAAGATGCGCAACAACAGCGAGACACCCATCAGGACAGCGCTGAGCGCCGTACCGGCCAGCACCAGCCGCGACGGGATGTCGCGACCAATCAAATACACCGCGATGCCGGCGATCGCTGCCCCAAAGAACGCGATTGACAGCTGCGCGAATTGGTTGCCGAGTAGGCCCAGCGTCGCGCCGATGGTCATCGCCGTACTCGCACCCGCCGTCGCACAGAGAATCCCCGGATCGGCCAGCGGGTTGCGGCTGAACGCCTGGATGAGTGCACCGGAGACCGCCAAGGCCGCTCCAATCACGACACCTAGCAGAGTGCGCGGCACCCGCACGCCAAGGACCGTGGCCCGGCTGACCTCGTCACCGCCTCCGATGAAGACTGCGCCGCCTCGCTCAGACCGACGTCGCCGGCCCCCACCGCCAAGCTCAACGCACAGAGCACGAGCAGTGCGCCGGTGAGTACCCACAGAATCAGCCAGGGTCGGGCTCTAGTCGTCGTAGCCGTCAACGCCACGCTTCCAGTAGCCGGTGATCACGGCGTCGAGTTTGCCTTTACTCCACCGCCGCAACGGTTTGATGAAGTCAGCTTCCCCGGCGGCGAACAGGAACCCGCGCCCGGATCCGCTGACGGACTCAACAGCCGCAATCAGCTCATCAGGGTCATCGGGGCGCTCCACCCAAATCACTGGGCCGCGATCGCCCAGATCAAGGGGGTAGTCGCGTTGTGCCGGATGTTCGACCGTTACCAGCACACGCGCGGGCAGATCTGGGTTCTCGCTCAGGAAGCGCCCGATCGCCGGTAACGCCGTGCTGTCGCCGACCAGCACGTAATAGTCGTACGTGTGCGGGAATGCCTTGGCTCCAGGTGGCCCAGCGAGCGCGATCTGCGAGGAGATCTCGGCAGTGCGGGCCCACTGTGAGGCCAGTCCGCCGTCATGCAGCACCACATCGAGGTCCAACTCGCGCGCCTCGGGATCGTAACGGCGAATCGTGTAGTCGCGGTTCGGCCCGGTGTCCTTAGGCCAGTCGAGCATCTGGCGGTCGTTCGGCTCCGGTAGGCGTAGTACGCCGTCCGCGTTGGGGAAGATGAGCTTCACGTGATCATCGGCCTGATACGTGTGCGTCCCGTCGAGCCCGGGACCCCCGACGGTGAGCCGGACCATCCGCTCGGTCACGAACTCACGCCGCAGCAGGCTCGCCACCCGGATGCCGATCGGATATGGGATCCGCTGAACCCCGTCGCCCTCGGCCTTCTGAGCGGCCATCTTCTCCCGAGGACGCGAGCGATCTAGGTACCTCATGACTGCGTCAGGAGCGGCTCGAAGGCCTCATCGATGGCATCCAACATCTTCGCGGCGTCCTTGAAGGTCGATGCTTCGGTGTACTTGAGCGGAATCACGTTGCCGTCCTGAACGGCGGGAAGCGTCTGCCAGAGGTCGGAATCGAGCACGTACTGAACCTCGGGCGCGGGTGTCCCGTCGGCCTGCACGGTGTAGGTGATGTACTCCGCCTCGGCCAGGCTCTGCGGCAGTTCCTCGATCGACGGGTACTCCGACACATCGCCGGATCCGCCGGTCTTCTCCTTGACCTCGCCGTAGTACTCGACGCCGATATCCTCGGCGATGTTCGTGCCCCACGACCCGGAAAACTCACGCTGGAACGTTCCGGCCGACACGTCGCCATAGGCGCCGACATGTCCGAACTTCACATCAGTGAGCAGGTCGGCGTACTTCTCGGTGAGTTCAGCGGCCTTGTCCTCGTATGCCGACTTCGTCTCGTCGAAGCCTTCGGTGGCGCCAGCCGCATCGGCCTGCTGCTCGGCGAAGTCCCGCCATGCGTCAGGTACCGACGGGCCAATGGTGACCACGGGTGCGATGTCCTCCAGGCGGTCCAGGTCGACGTCCTTGAGCACCGGTTGCGGGACGCCAATGATGATCAGGTCCGGGTTGGCCTTCGCAACCTCCTCGTAGTTCATCTCGGCCGCCGCGTCGCCGGAGATCTTCTGGGTGTCCTGATAGACCGTCAGGTCCTCCGGCGACATGAAGTCCTCACCGCGAGTCCAGGTCGAGAAGCCCACCAAGGGCGCTCCCGACTGGATCAGCACGGGTACGGCGTACCCCGTCGCGATCACGCGCTGCGGGTCCGCCGGAATTTCGACGTCGCCTCGATCATCAGTGAACGTCCGGCTCGCACCATCGCCAGCGTCGTCCGCCTCGGAAGCGCCGCAGCCGGTGAGCAGCAACGCGGAGGCCACGACAGCGGCGGCGACACGCCAGAGCTTGGGGGTCATGAGAGTTTCTCCTTCGGATACGCAAGGGGCCGCCACGCGGCACACCAGCGATAAGGCTAGCCTTGCTTAATGGCCCGGTCGTACCGCACAGCGGTCACCCGATATCGCGGAGGTGACAACACGATGACACCAGTCCTTACGGCAGACACGGCCGCCGATCCGCTGCTGTGCGAGGAGTTCGCGTATGGCCTCGGACCCCCGTCCGGAATCCTGATGCTGCGCTATCGCACCGGTGAAACCGCAGGGTTCGGGGACACCCGCGACGACTTCCTGCATCAGATGTACTGGTGCCGAGACGGACAGCTCCAAGTCAGCGGATCAGACGATAAGCCAGAATGGATCGGTCCGGATCGCGCGTACTGGGCGCACCGTTCGGTCTCCCATCGCGTCTTCGCCCTCGGCAGTTCCACGGTCTTCCGGGCATTCCTGCGCGAGATCCCGCCCGGACTGATAAACCTGCGCCACGCGGCGGTCTCGGTCACCGAGGACGCGCGCCAGCAGATCGTCCGGTTGGCCTCACCCAACATTGCCGAGCACGCGTGGCCGGTAGCCCGTGCCCGGTTGCTGAACGGACTGCACGACCTGGACGCCGACGGGCCTGATACGACCTCCGTGGCGTCATTGGTCGCAGCCACGCTGCGTGCGAATCCGGCCTCCACCCGGTCGTTGGATGACTTCGCTCGTGAGCATCACGTCTCACCCAAGACTCTGCAGCGAGACTTCGCTCGCACGTTCGGGTGCAGTTTTTCCCGCTGGCGGACGCACACTCGACTTGAGGCTGCGCGCGATCTCGTCGGCGCATCGACGGTCACCGAAATCGCTCGGCGGGTGGGGTACTCCAACCCGTCGGCGTTCGTGGCCGCCTTCAACCGTGAGTACGGTTGCACCCCAGGCCGCCTGGGTTCGACGGCCTAACAACTTCCGTGTGTCGTCAGGAACCGGGAATGAGAACCGGCTTGATGGTCTTACCCGAGAGCGAGTCCTGCTCCGCCTGATTGATGTCGCTCATCGGGTACGTCTCAATCAGCGAATCGAACGGGAACTTGCCCGCCTGCCACCACTCGATCATCTGGGGGATGAACACCTGTGGGTCGGTTGCGCCTTCCAGAATGTTCATGATCGACTTTCCTGTCGACTCCGACCCCATCGGGAAGTCCCCCTGCTGCACCCCGACGAACCCTGCCGTGCCGCCCAGGCGCAGCGATGCCATCGCGTTCTTCTCCACCGGCGGCAAGCCGGTCGTGTCGAACACGTAGTCCGCCCCTCCGCCGGTGATCTCGTGGATCTGGGCGACTAGGTCCTCGGCGTCACCGGCGATCACATGAGTCGCGCCGAGTTCGCGAGCGATATCCAGCCGGTGCGAGTGCAGGTCGACGGCGATAATCGTCTTGGCCGCCAACACCTTGGCTGCCATGAGCGCCGACAGTCCGACCGCGCCAGCGCCGAACACGACCAAACTCCTGCCCGCCTTGACACCCATCGCCACGGCAACCGACGCCGCTCCGGTCTGCACGCCACACCCGAGCGGGCCCAGTTTCTCCAACGGCAACGCCCTGTCCACCACGACGGCATTGCGCTCGGTCGCCAGGCAGTACGTCGCAAACGACGACTGCCCGAACCAACGCGCCTTCACATCGGCACCGTTCGAGTCCTTGCCGACCGGCTGGCCCTCGGCGGTAAGACCGGACAGATTGCGCACCATGAACTGCACGCAGTAGGACGGGACGCCGTCCGCGCAGGCCTGACACTTCCCGCACGAATCGAATGACAAGCACACGTGATCGCCGACCTGCACCCGCGTGACGTCGGGGCCAACGGCCTCGACTACTCCGGAACCTTCGTGCCCAGTGACGATCGGCGGTCCGACGAGATCAGAACCGGCACGCGGCACGACATCCGTATGGCACATCCCCGCCCCCACCACGCGCACGAGCAACTCGCCCGGTCCTGGATCGGGAAGTTCGATTTCCTCGATCGCATAGGGCCCGTCGGCCGCCCGCATTACCGCTGCTTGGGACTTCATCATTGGTCTCCTCAGGTCGTTGGTAGCAACGTATGCCAACGCACATATGCGCGGCAACGCATTCCAGCGCCGCATTGCTCCGGCTATGCCGATCGGGCAGTATCGGATCGTTCGCGCACCGAAAAGGAGAACGTATGTCGGCATCTCAGTTGGTCGTCGTCGGCGCCGGGCTCGCGGGACTGCGGGCCTGCGAGGCCGCGCGTCGAGCGGGGTTCACTGGTGGCATCACGCTGATCGGTGCCGAGCCACACCTGCCCTACGACCGACCGCCGCTGTCGAAAGAGTTCCTCGACAAGAAGGACCATGTCGGCGCTTACAAAGATGAGAAGACCCTGCGCGACGAACTGCAGATCGAGTTGAAACTTGGCACTCGAGCGACCGGACTCGACCGTGGTGCACGCCTGGTTCGCACGAGCGCAGGGGATGTCCCGTACGACGAACTGATCATTGCCACCGGCGCGGACCCGCGAGTATTGCCCGGCGACGACCAGGTCATCTACCTGCGCACCCTCGATGACGCCCACCGGTTGCGTGATTCGCTCGCCCGGTCTGCGCGGGTGCTGGTCATCGGTGCCGGATTCATCGGGTCCGAGGTCGCCTCAGCCGCCCGGGCCCGCGGGCTGTCGACCACCGTGGTCGAGGCACTCGACGTACCGCTGGTCCGCTCGCTCGGCCCCGAAGTCGGCGGATTGTGTACGGCGCTGCATCGTGACGCCGGTGTCGATCTGCGGCTCGGAGTGCGCGTCGATTCACTAGTGCCGACAGATCACGGCGTACGAGTCGAACTATCGGACGGCACGGCGGACATCTATGACTTAGTCGTGGCGGGAATCGGCGCTATCCCGGCCACCAGCTGGCTCGCCGACAGCGGTGTACAACTCGCCGGGGACGGCGGAATCGTGTGCGATGAGAACCTCGCCGTACTCGACGCGGACGACGTACCGGTGCCGCACATCTGGGCAGCCGGCGATGTCGCGAACTGGGTCAATCCGTTGTTCGGTGCCCGCATGAGACTGGAACATTGGTCCAGCGCAGGGGAACAGGGCGGCGCGGCCGCCCGCAACGCCCTTGGCGAACCGGCGGCGTACTCGACCGTGCCGTACTTCTGGTCGGACTGGTTCGGCACCCGGATTCAGTTCGTCGGCGTCCCGGACGGCGAGGAGGTCGTCGTCCAGCAGCGCATCGATAAAGCGGGCGGAACCGTGGTGCTGTATCGACGCGGGGACCGACTGATCGGCGCGTTTACCATCGGGCGGCCGGATCTGATCATGAAGTATCGACGGTTGATCGCGAAGTCCGCATCCTGGTCGGAAGGTCTGGAGTTCGGCGCGGGCAAGAGCGCGTAGCTCCCGTCACCGATGTGGGCGCTGGGTGGTTCGCGGACGAGTCCTGACGACATCACATGCGCGCACGGTCCGAACCAACCCACCCGTTGTTACCGTTAGTCGTATGTCTTCCGCCGCCCTACTCGCTGAATCCGCCACCGACCTCGGCGGATTCGCCGGTTGGGCCGTCGATCTCATGGAACGATTGGGTGGAGTAGGCGCCGCCATCGCGATCGGGTTGGAGAATCTCTTCCCGCCGCTGCCCAGCGAGGTCATACTGCCGCTCGCCGGATTCACCGCCAGCCAAGGCGATCTCAGCATCGCCAGCGCCCTGATCTGGACCACGATCGGGTCCGTCGTCGGCGCGGTGGTGCTCTATTACCTCGGCGTCGCGCTCGGCCGCGACCGGCTGCGCGCGATCGTTGACCGGCTTCCACTCGTCAAACTGTCGGATGTCGACAAGGCTGAGGCATGGTTCGCCAAGCACGGCACCAAGGCTGTGTTCTTTGGCCGGATGATCCCGATCTTCCGCAGTTTGATCTCCATTCCAGCAGGCATCGAGAAGATGCCGGTCTGGAAGTTCCTGGGCCTGACAGCGGCGGGTTCGGCCATCTGGAACTCGATCTTCGTCGTTGCCGGTTTCGTGCTCGGCGAGAACTGGCACGTCGTCGATGAGTACGCCGGCGTCCTGCAATGGATAGTCATAGTCGTCGTGGCAGCATTGCTGCTGTGGTGGCTGATCGTGCGCATCCGCACGATCAGCGCCCGCCGGAGCGGCACCGATTCCGCCGCACAGAAAGATGCTGCGCGCGAGCAGACTGATGAGCACCCGGAAGTCATCGACGCGGACAAGTAACGGCGTCGCATAGCGCCCGGTTGGCGCGGAACAAGTCACGAACGTTCTCGGCAGGATCAACCTCGGCCGGGCAGCGTCCGGGCCGCGGGACGCAGTTCAGGAGTAGCCATGCCGGCCTGGACGGCGTCCGCGGCGAGGGTGATATGGCCGAGGACGCCGGTAAGCACGGATTCCGCGCCGGTACGCGGTCAGCCGAAAATCGACAGTCGCTCGACATACCCGCAAAAAACGCAGCCGATCTGGACAGGCATCGTCCTCACAACGATGCTTAGCCGATTTCACTGCGTTTTTTGCCAAGTCCGCTCGACTCCTCCGGTCGAGAGGGGCGCATTCCGAAACCGTGAAGTCACCGCGGCACGAGCCCGCGGCCGCCAGTCGATGACGGGCTATTCAGTGAGGGTGAATCGCAGGCCGGCAATCTGCGCCGTGCCGTCCTCGTTCAGCAGGCCGGCAGCCTGCGCGGCGTCGCGCACAGCCTGTAGGTCGCGGCATTGCACCGTGAGCCCGGAGAGACCGGGCTCAGCCCCGTCGGCGGGCAGGAAATCGATCCAGGCGTTATCGGTCGTCACGCGGTGCGCGCCGTCGACCTCGGCGAGGGGGCGGTCCAGGAACTGAGCCCACTGCTTCGCCTGCGCGGCCGGGTCATTACTGAGCAACGTACTTCCGATGACCTGGGCGACGCGAGAACGGCCCTCATCACCGCGCGAATTGCCGGCCGGCCACCATGGGCCCTCCATGTTGTCCTCAACATGGGTGTCGACCTCAAGCATCGACGGGCCGATATCAGCCGGATGCCACTGCAGGCAGTTGTAGCCGTCGTCCGAGACGGTGTAGATCTCGCGGTAGCCAAGTTCCTTACCGCGCTCACGGATCGCCGCGCGCTCGGCGGTTGCCGCCTGGAAAATCAGCATGTACCCGCGCGCGTCCGCGGACCGCAGGTAACGCGCCGCCGGCGCATCATCAGTGAACGGTGCAACGACCTCGAAGAACTGCGCGGGGCCGAACTCAAGCACGGCGTGGTGCAACCCGAACTTGGCGATTCCCGGGTCGACGTGCGCGACGTCGGCGCCGAAAACTGCCTTCAGTGCGGCGTTCGTGCCGTCGAGGTCACGCGCTGCTGAAGCGATTTGACGTAGGGCAAGGGTGCTCATCGGAGTCCTTTCGTTTGTGGGATGCTCTCGCATCGACGACCAGATGTGAAGCCCGTGGCCACTGTCGGCGAGCGGCAGCGTGCTCAACGACTGGCCCGTGTGCGCAATCCAGAGCCGCCGCGGCCTGGGCTCGCGCACTCGGAAGCACCCTTGGGCAGAATGGGGCGATGCCCACCGAAATCTGGCTCGCGATCGCACTCATCCTCGGCTTCATCGTCGCGGCAGGCGCGATCATGGCGGTACTCGCGTGGGTCGGCGTCGGATTATTTCGCCGTCTGGAACGTCGCCGGCCATCTCGCGAAGGGCGAGAGCAATCAGTGAACGTTGCGAACGGTTTATTCGAGTTGGGTGAACTGCGCGACCACGCCGACCCGGAGCCTGCGGACTACCTCGACGATCCCGCGACCCGCGATGATGAGGAGAAACGATGAGCACCGCCCCCTCGTCCGAGGCGGCGTACGCCGACGCGCTGATTCGGCAAGCATCAATCCGGCGGTTTGACCCGACTCGGGCGGTCACCTCGGCGGATCTCGAGACGATCGTTGATGCGGCGCGGTGGACCGGTTCAGCGCGCAATCGCCAGCCGTGGCAGGTGATCGCGGTTCGCTCGGTACAGATGCGCGCGGCACTGAGCCGACTTGGCCGCTACGCCCAGTACATCGCCGAAGCACCCGTAGTACTCGTCGTGCTGTCCGAGGACAATAAGGCGGCGGACACAGAGTTCGACGTTGGACGCTTCACCCAGTCGTTGACGCTCGCCGCCGCGGCGCGGGGGTTGCGCTCGTGCGTGGCCACGATCTTTCCGGAGCGCAATTCGCGAGCAGCCGCCGAGTTGGTGGGCTCGGGTGAAGGCTGGATCGTGAAGCACGTGCTCGCACTCGGCTATCGAGCGACCCCTGCAGCCGAGGAGGGACAGTCGGCGGTCCCTCGCGGACGCCGCCCGCTGGGTGAGATCTTTCGTGAGTTGTGAGATCCACGGTGGTTCGCCCACGCCACATGCACGCAGCATGAAGGTACGCGCGGGCGAACTCCCCGTTGGTATTAAGCCTGGCGCTCGGCGATGAGCGTGGTGATCAACTTGTCGCCGCCCCAGGTCGCGAGGTCCGCGCTGGTCGCTTGACCTTCAGCAGAGCCGAGTCCGGCTTGCAGGGCCTCCAGCGAGTCGAAAACCAACTCGGTAACGACGTACAGCGGCACTTCACCCGTCACCTGCTGCAACGTTTTGTTGTAGCGAAGCTCTTTCAAGCCAGGAATTTTCCTGGCGATAGCGGCGTGGTTCTCGTACGCCTTATCAAAAGCCGCCGGATCCTCTGGGGCCTTGTAAATCGCGAACACGGAATGGGTCATCGAACATCACCTTCTGTCGGAATAATGTGGCTGAAGCGACACTATCGATCACGCGCAGGTTTCGAAAGTGTCGCTATTGACGCGTACCGGCCAGTGTTCATCCGGCCGTCGTCCCCCCGGGTTCGGTTCTCTGGTAAACCAGACGTCGAACACACAGGAGGAGCCCACCCATGACGGCGTTGCAACCGACCCGAACGATGTCCGGCCAGACATGGGGTGCCATCGCGACGGGGTTCGTGGGTGCTTTCCTGATTGGTCTCGCCGTCGCCACCAATAACTCGAACATCGAGGTGATCGGCTGGTTCACCGGCGCGATCTTCCTCCTCGTCGCGCTAGGGCTCGCGGTATCAGCAATCCGAAACTTGCGCGCCGAGTCAGCCGAACGTAACGACTGGGCAAGGTTTGCCGCCGCGCTCGATGACGGGGTCCACTTCGAGGTCCCCGAGGAAATGGGGTACGCGGCCGAACTTCCCGCCGTACTTGACGACCTCGCCGACGTCGGGCAGCCATCAGACGGCGAGGCCCGGCACGCGATCGTGGGCGAAGAGGACCAGATTCATTGGTGCGCCTTCCAGCACGAACGCCCGATGGGTACGGCAACCGTTGGCATGATCGGATTGCACCCTGATCGGAAGGCGGATGCCTACCCGCAATTGGAGATCCGCGTCAATGACCCGGACGCGGCGGACTTCGACCGGCGATTCGAGGTGCTCGCACAAGACCGAGCGTTCGCCGACCTGGTTCTGCACGAACAAGCGCGCGAACACCTCATGGCGACCGGACCGTTCGACTGGCGACTTGAGGGCAATCAGATCATTACGACGCTCGCCGAGTCGTCCACGCCGGAGCAGGCAATCACCTTCATCGAAGATCGGGTCAAGCCGCTGGCGCGCGTCGCCGGCGACATTCCGCTCGACGCGTAGGCACCGACGCGCTCACCGACATCCGTGACCTACTGCTTCTCCACTCCTCGTCCCTCCACACCGCTCCGGTCGATGACCAAAGCGATGGGCGATGGTCAACGGGTGGGCCGACGAACGCGGCCGATGCCGACCGGAGCGATATGCGGGCGGGACGGTTAGGGCACAACGATTCCGCGGCCGCGCAGGGTGCCGGCGTGCATCCGCTCGTACACCGTCGGCGATTCGTCGAGGGCGAACGATTCGGTCTCGACGTGGATCGCCCCGAGACGGGCCAAGTCGAGCACCTCCTCCAATTCTGAGCGGCTCCCCCAGTACGGCGACCAGATCCGCGTCTCATGCGGCGGGAAGAGGAAACCCACCGGGAGCGAGCCGCCGCCCAACCCGACGACGGCGATGTCGGCCTCCTCGTGCACCATCCTCCCCGCGAGCGCCAACGTCGCATCCGCGCCAACGCAGTCGAAAACGGCCGTCGCGCCCAGGCCTCCGGAAATCTTGCGGACCTCGTCCACCGACGCGCGCTCCGATGGCAGGGCATAGTCCGCGCCGACATCCAAAGCCAGCTGCCGTGCATCCTCCTTCAGGTCCAACGCAACGACGGTCACCGCGGTCAGCGCCTTCAAGATCTGGACCGCCATATGCCCGAGCCCACCAGCACCGATGACGACCGCGACCCTGCCCGGCAGCAACTTCGGCAGCGACGTCTTGATCGCGTGGTACGGCGTCAGTCCGGCGTCCGTCAGCGCCACGTTCTGCACCGGGTCGAGGTCGCCGAGGCGCACCAAATGGCGCTGATCGTTCACGATCATGTACTCGGCCATCGCACCCGGGTTCCCGAGGCCGGGCGGACGAATGCTTCGCTCGGCGGCGTACCGGCAGTAGTTTTCCTTGCCCTGTGCGCAGGTATGGCACGTCCCGCAGCCCCACGGACCGTAGACCGCGACGCTCTCCCCGAGTTCCCATCCCTTTACCCCGGCGCCCAACTCGGCGATCTCGCCGGCGCCCTCGTGACCAAGCGTCAGCGGCAGGCCGTAGGCGTACTGCTCGGCAGGCAGCGACATGATGAACTCGTCGGAGTGGCAGGCCCCGGCCGCGGTTACTTTCAACAGCACCTGTCCTGGCCCAGGTTCGGGTTTGGGGATATCGGTGACTTTGGGGGCGGCCCCGATCTCGACGTACTGACATGCCTTCATGCGCTCGAACTCCTCAAGTTGGGTGGCAGCGTCGATCGTGGCACCGATCGGTCATCGGCCTACCTAATCATTCGCGGACGCGGTTTACCAGGTTTCATCATCGTGCGCGCCGTTGCACCACTCGGCGTGCCTTCGCGCCGAGGCGTAAACGACCTCCTTTGCATTCCGCAGCACGACATTGCCAAAGTTGTTGTAGAGCCGATCGAAACTCAGCGCCGCCACCCGGTCGGCGATTCGCAGCGCCACTGCGCCGGACAGCGGCAATCGGTTCGGGTAGGAGCGCATGAAACTGACGGTCGCGTGGTCGGGCTTAGGGAAGATCGCGTCACCGGCGAGCAGTACGCCGTACCCGGCCGCGCCATGCGACCACTCCAGCACCGCGCTTCCGGCGAAATGTCCACTGACCCGATAGAGGGTGAGTCCCGGCGCGATGACGTGCGAATCGTCGTACCACTGAATCCGCTCCCGCCTCCGCGGCCAGAACTCGTCGGCCCGCGGCACGTGGATCGGCACGTCGAGCGCTTCAGCCCACTGCGTCATGACGCCATACATGTGGGGATGACTGACCGCGATCGCTAACGGCTGTCCGAACGCCTGCACACGCGCCACCGCAGCGTCATCGATGTACGCCGGCGGATCGAACAGGACCGTGCCGGACGGCGTACGCGCCACCATCCCGCACTGCCCGATTCCCACGCGTGGTTCTGCCCTCAGCCCGAGCAGACCGGGCTCGATCTCGTAGGTAACGATCCTCGTTCAGGCATTCGCCAACTCGGCGACCGAGGTCCAGACCTGCCCGTCCGCGGGCACCCATTGGCGGTCGTCTTCACAGATCGCACACAACGACGGCGGTTGCGACGCGACGGCGGCCTCCACGGCGCAGGTTGCGCAGATCCAGATCATGAGACCTCCCCCTACGTGAATCCTAGGTCCGCGAAGTAGTCCAGCGGAACGGTTCGTTGGCCGCCGCGCATAAGATTCGCTCATGACCGATCGCGCGACACAGCAGCAAATCATCGACGAACTACAGGTCGTCCAGGATTTCGACGCCTCGCGGGAGGTGGAACGCCGAGTCAGCTTCCTCAGCGACTACCTGATCCGCGCCGGGGCCGCTGGCCTGGTCCTCGGCATTTCTGGCGGTGTGGACTCCTCCACTGCCGGACGACTGGCACAACTCGCGTGTGAGCGCGTGCGCGAACAGGGCCATGAAGCGCGGTTCGTCGCGATCCGGCTGCCATATCACGTGCAGCGCGACGAATCGGACGCGCAACGGGCGCTGCAGTTCATCGCCCCGGACGAGTCGCTGACGGTGAACATCGGTCCAGCCACCGACGCGATGTGGGAGGCGGTGGCCCACGGCGACGGCTACACCGAGTTCGTGAAAGGGAATGTGAAAGCCCGGCAACGAATGATCGCGCAGTACGCCGTCGCCGGCGCCCGCGGCATGCTGGTGCTCGGCACCGATCACGCCGCGGAAGCCGTGGTCGGGTTCTATACCAAGTTCGGGGACGGCGCTGCCGACGTGCTGCCGCTGGCGGGACTACCGAAGCGTCGCGTACGTGACATCGCACGCCACCTGGGTGCCCCCGCAGAGCTGGTGGAGAAGGTGCCGACGGCAGACCTCGAGAGCGATAAGCCGCTGCGAGCCGACGAGGCCGCGCTTGGCGTCGCCTACTCCGACGTCGACGACTACCTCGAGGGGCTCGAGGTTTCGGCCGAGGCGGAGGACACGATCGTCGGGTGGCATCGGCGTACGACGCACAAGCGCGCGCTACCCGTCACGCCTTTCGACGCCGTCTAGTCCCCGCTGCCGTAGCAGGTAGTCAGCCCGTGCCGCGCCAGTTGGCCCGCACCGTGCTGAGTTCAAGACAGGCGCTTAGAGCGCAGGCATCGGGATAATCCACATGCCTAGCCGCTCAGCGATAGTTTTGGGTAGGACCGATCGTCAGGGACAGCCCGCACCAGGGCGATGTCCTGGATACGCTTCGATCTACTGGGCTAGCAGGCGGGAGGCACGGACCACCGGCAGACCGAGTCGGCTCGCGATGATGCTGACCTCGACGCCGTGCGCGAGGTCGAGGCCGTCGCCGTCAGCGACGATCTCGGCGTAGGCCGCCGCCGGCGCCACACCGGCGCGCCGCGCCAACTGCAATGCCCCGCGGTACGGCGCGAACTCGTTCGACTCCTCATCGCGCACCCGTACCGGCAGAACATGACCGGGTCGGGTGAAATCGGTCGGCACCGAACTCGGCGAGGCCAGCAGCCGGATCGTTTGAGCTCGATCGAACGCCGATATTCCGGTCCCGCCAAGGTGCGCAGAATCCACGGTCACGGTGAACGGCTCAACGTCGGGATCGGCGCCGTCGGGAACCATCAGCGGCAGTTTCATCCGAATCGCGTCCTCGTCTGCGACAGCAACCCGCAGGTATCCCGAGGAGTACCGCACCATGAACGCCACCAGTTCGGCGTCCGAACGATCCGCGGCGTGCATCAGGAACCCGTGCCCGTGCCCGACGTCATCCAGCAGCACAGCGGTCTGGCCCGCACGTAGCGCCTCGGCGGCTTGATCGACTTCGTTAGCGGGCTCCAGGGGGCGGCCCGACGGCTCGCGAGCGTCGTCGTGAGAAGTCGATCCACGCAGTACAGCGGTCATATCTAGTTGACTCCGATCGGATGGATTTTGCGCTGGAAGTAGACAACGGGGTGTGGCTCGTTCACGGCAGCGGATTCGACCCGGCCAAGCAAGATCGAGTGGTCGCCAGCTGGGGTGAACTCAAAGCGCGAGCACTCCATCACCACGCTCGCATCGGACAACATCGGCAGGCCGCCAGGCCCGTCGGCGAAGGCGCCACTACCGAACTTATCTGCCCCGCGGGTGGCGAACAGGTCCACCAAATCAGAATGCTCGCCGTGTACGACGTGGATCATCCATCGCTGGGCTGACTCGAACACCGGATAACACTGCGCGGTCGTGGCCAAACAGACGAGCACCAGCGGTGGTTCGGCCGAGACCGAACAGAATGAGGTCGCGGCAAAGCCCCACGGCTTGCCGTCGGCGTCGCGGGTCGTCACCAGCGTGATACCGCTGGGGAAATTAGCCAGTGCGGCACGGAAGTCGGCCGCGTCGGATGCCATCAGTGCAGGTCCTTCTCTCATCGCCGAAATACGCCGTTCGGTATGGCGTATGGGAACGCTATCTGGGTCACAGGTGGATCGAATGTCCTAATTTGCGACAGCCGTCACAGGCCCGTTTCTTCGGTATTCGCCCTGGTCGTCGCCGGTGCGGCTGCGCGGAAGTGCCGGTGATCGACGCGCGGTCGGCACATGTCGGCGCGCTCGGCGTGGCAGCGCTTACTGGCGCCACCGAGCAGCGCGTGTTGACGTGGTCACGGCCCGGTGACGCGAGTCAAGGACGGCGACCGCGCGGTCAGGGCATGCCGAGTAACCGCGCGACGGCCGCCGCTGCGGCGGCGAGCGTCACCACCATGATGAACGGACACTTCAGTCGTATCGCGATGATCGCTACGAGTACGCCGACGATCCGTGCATCGAGCATCAGCCGTTCGCCGTCCGCAAGCGTCTGCGTCGCGGCCAGCGCCGCCAGCACACCGACCGGCAACAGCAGCGACAGTTGCCGCACCACCGGCGAGTCCAGTACCCGTTGCGGCACCGACATTCCGGCGTACTTCAGTGCGTAACAGCCCAGGCACGCGACGATCACGCCCAGCCACACCACGACGCATCACCCGACCCGGCGCTGTGCTCCGGTCCCGGCGAGCGCCTCGACGTGACGATCGCCAGCACCGCCACCGCAACCGCTGCCGCGATCACCGGAAGGCCCGACGGCAATAGCGGCACAAGTTCGAGCGCCACTACGGCACCCACCGCGGCGGTCAGCCACGCCGTCCGGCTCGTCAGTCGCGGCGCGAACAGGAAGATGAACGCCGCGGGAGCAACAGCATCCAGTCCGAGCGCCTTGGGGTCCGGCAGTGCGCCTGCTGCCACCGCACCTATCACGGTGGCCAGATTCCAGAACGCAAAGATGCTCAATCCCGTTGCCCAGAACGCCACCCTGGCCAGCGGTTGGCGCGCTTCGCCGATGGACGTGGCCGTCGATTCATCGATGACCAGTTGCGCGGCGCCTGCCTTACGCCAGCCACGCACGCCCAGCAGTGGCCCGATGGACAGGCCGTACACCGTGTTTCGCGCGCCCAACAGCAACGCGGTCGCTGCCGCGGCCAGCGGCGTACCGCCGCCGCCGATCACACCGACAAACGCGAATTGCGAGCCACCGGTAAACATCGCCAGCGACAAAATGCACGTTTGCGCCAGACTCAGCCCCGAGGCGACTCCCAACGCGCCAAAGGTGAGCCCGTACGCGCCGGTCGCCAGACCCATCGCGATCGCGTTACGCACGACGCGGCGACGTCCGGCCTCGTCGTCCACGCTGAGTTCAGATGCGGGTGACACCGCACGAGGGTACGTCGAACGAGCACGAGCGCTCGTGTTGGCAAAGACGCAACGGCAGGAAGTCCAGCCGCCCACGGTGGCCGTACGTACCCGCCACGCTCTCTGCCCGGCCTCGACACGACTTCGGCTACCTGCGGTCAGTCCCAAGCGAGTTGCCCACGGCTGCAGCGCCTACGCGCCCGGGCCTGGCGCTCGCGACCGGTCGCCGTAACCAAGACGCAATGTGAAGTTCCTCATCGGCGTATTCACTTGGTAGGCACGGGTCCACCATTGTGTGATCACCACACTGCGGCGTCGCTCGAGCGAGGGGCGCATCGCGGCCATCAAGCAGGGAGACTCGGTCCGATGAAGTCCACGTTTACCCGGTTGGTCGGCGCGTTGGTCGCGGCCACGCTCGCCCTCACCGGTTGTTCTTCGTCATCCTCGGACGGCGGCAATGACGATTCCGCCGGTGGCACCTTCGAGGGCGACATCGTCGTACTCGGCCTCGTCGCCGAACCGGCCAGCCTCGATTTCACGACGACCGACGGTGCCGCAATTCCGCAACTGCTGCTGGACAACGTCTACGAGACACTCGTGACGGTCGGCCCGGACGGCGAGATTGCGCCGGGGCTGGCTACCGATTGGACCGTCAGTGACGACGGGCTGTCTTATACCTTCACGCTCACCGATGCAGCGGTGTTCTCCGACGGTGCGCCGTTCACCGCCGACGACGCGAAGTTCTCCATCGATCGCGTCAAGACGGACTGGACCATCGACCTCAAGGCCAAGATGGACGTCGTCGAATCCGTCACGGTCAACAGCCCGACCGAGCTCGTCGTGACGCTCAGCAAACCGTCGAATACCTGGCTGTACAACATGACCACCCGCATCGGCGCGATGTTCTCCAAAGACGGCGTCGCGGACCTGGCGAACACCCCGATCGGCACCGGGCCCTACACCTTCGGCGACTGGCAGCGCGGCGACCGGATAACGCTGAACCGCAACGACTCCTATTGGGGCGAGCAACCCCACTTCAAGACCGTCGAATTCAAATACTTCGACAACGCCACCTCCCTGAACAGCGCGATGCTCGGCGGCGAGATCGATGTCGTGACCACGGTGCAGGCGCCCGAAGCACTGGACCAGTTCACCGACGGGCCGAAAGCTGACCAGTTCCAGGTGATCGAAGGCACCACGAACGGTGAGGTCGTGCTGTCGTTCAACCAAACTTCCGGTCCGCTCGCCGACGTGCGGGTGCGCCAGGCAATCCGCTCGGCGATCGACCACCAGACCCTGCTGGAGAACTGCTGGGCAGGCAAGGGCGAACTGATCGGCTCGATGGTCCCGCCGACCGACCCGTGGTACGAGGACCGCACGGTCGATTTCCCCTACGACACGCAGAAGGCCGAAGCGTTACTGGAAGACGCGGGCGCAGAGGACATCACGTTGCGCTTGCGTCTGCCGTCATTGCCTTACGCGCAGTCGTGCGGACCCGAGGTCCAGTCGCAGCTGTCGAAGGTCGGGATCAACGTCGACATCGATACCTTGGAATTCCCAGCGGCGTGGATCCAGACGGTCATGACCGACAAGGACTTCGATATGTCGATCGTTTCGCATGTGGAGCCGCGGGATCTGCCCACGCTGTTCGCCGACCCGTCGTACTACACGTCGTACGACAATCCGATGGTGCAGGATCTCGTCGCATCGGCGGACGCCGGCACGCCCGAGGAGCAGGTCGAGGACATGAAGGAGGCCGCGACGATCATCTCGCAGGACGCCGCCGCGGACTTCTTGTTCCTGCTGCCGAACCTCATCGTGGCTAAGCCAGGGATCAATGGGCTGCCGGAGAACATCACCGGCGAGTCATTCCCGGTTGCCGACCTGACCGCGTAGCAACGTAGCGGCCGCATCTCAGGGAGACTTGAGGTATGGACGTTTACGAAGCGATCGCGCGCCGCCGCGACGTACGGGCCGAGTTCACCGGCAAGGTCATCGACCGAGGGGTACTCCTGCGCATCCTCGCCGCGGCACACCACGCGCCCAGCGTGGGCCACAGCGCGCCGTGGGACTTCGTCGTTATCCAGGACCCGGCGACCCTGGAGCGGATGGCCGAGCACGTGCGCGTCAAACGACGCGAGTTCGCCGATAGCCTGCCGCCGGATCGTGCCGCCACCTTCGACCCGATCAAGATTGAGGGAATCCGCGAAAGCGGCACCGGCGTGGTGGTCACCTACGACCATTCCCGCGGCGGAGAACACGTCCTCGGCCGGCACACCATCGCCGATACCGGTCTTATGTCGGTCGCGCTGGCGATCCAGAACCTGTGGCTGGCCGGGGTCGCCGAAGGCGTCGGCGTCGGGTGGGTGTCCTTCTACGACGAATCCGTGCTCGCCGAGATCGCCGGGCTTCCGGACGGCGTACGACCGATCGCGTGGCTGTGCGTTGGCGAAGTGAGTGAGTTTGCCGAGGTGCCTGATCTGGAGCGGTTCGGCTGGCGCGGGCGACGGCCGCTCGAGGATTCGGTGCATTGGGGCACCTATCGCGCGGAGGGTTAGCATCGGTGGAGTGACGACGATTGGCTCCTCTGTAATAGCGCCACTTGAGTTTGAGTACCTCGACCTCAGCGAAGGTCGGCTCGTTGAGTACCAATGGGCGTGGGACTACCAACGCGAGATTCATGCCAAGGTTGCCGCAGACGAGGCTCCCGGACGCGTCTTGTTACTGGAACATGCACCCGTCTACACCGCCGGACGACGTACCAAACCCGAGGACATGCCGTTTGACGGCACACCGGTCATCCAGGTCGACCGCGGCGGCGAAATCACCTGGCACGGCCCTGGGCAGCTCGTGGGCTACCCGATCATCAAACTGCCGGCACGCATCGGCGTGGTCGATCACGTTCGGCGAATGGAATCGGCGATCATCGCCGTACTCGCCGAGTACGGGATCGTCGGCGGGCGCGTGCAAGCACGCACCGGGGTGTGGCTGGACGCCGCTGACTCCCGACCAGTGACAGCCCGAGCCGACTCACTGTGGGACGCGGACCGAACCCGCCAGCCGGTAGTGGGCGACTCCGTCTGGACGGGCGGCGACGGCTCGGGGACGACGCGCGGAGGCACTTCGCGGGCAGCCGGCGGCGCGGCGGGGATGACGAACGGCGGAGGCTCGAACGCCTCGTTCCCGTCCGATCTCGCGAACGTACTCGCCGTCCCCGCCCGACCCGAACGCAAGATCAGCGCGATAGGGATCCGAGTGACCAAACGTACGACGATGCACGGATTCGCGATCAATATCAACGACTCAACGGCGGCGGCGTTCAACAACATCGTGCCGTGCGGGATCAGCGACGCGGGGGTCACCTCGATGGCCGCTGAGCTGCCGACAGCGCCGACCCTGCTGGACGTGGCGCAGCGGATCGAACCGCACCTGCGGCGCTGCCTGGACTACTCGCGTCCCACCGCCGACATCCTGGCCGAAGACTGATGGACCGGTGGGTACGGTTCGCGCCGATGGCCAATGTGTGGGGCGGGTCGTACCCCACAACCACGGCGAATAAACCTGAGTAGGCTGGTTCGCGTGACTGTCGCACCGGAAGGCCGTCGACTGCTTCGCGTCGAGGCCAAGAACGCTCAGACCCCCATCGAACGCAAGCCGGCGTGGATCAAGACCCGCGCGAAGATGGGTCCGGAGTATCGAGACTTGCAGAGCCTGGTGAAGTCCGAGGGCTTACACACGGTGTGCCAAGAGGCCGGCTGTCCGAACATTTTCGAGTGTTGGGAAGACCGAGAGGCGACGTTCCTGATCGGCGGCGACGCCTGCACTCGGCGCTGCGACTTCTGTCAGATCGAGTCGGCGAAGCCCACGTCGTACGACACGGGTGAACCGCTGCGCGTAGCCGAATCGGTACGCACGATGCAGTTGCGGTACGCCACCGTCACCGGAGTATGCCGCGATGACCTTCCTGACGAGGGCGCCTGGTTGTACGCCGAGACGATCCGCCAGATCCATGCGCTCAACCCGGACACCGGCGTCGAGATGCTTGCCCCCGACTTCTCGGGTAAGCCCGAACTTCTCGGCCAGCTCTTCGATGCGCGTCCCGAGGTGTTCGCGCACAACGTGGAGACCGTGCCGCGGATCTTCAAGCGAATCCGCCCTGGTTTCCGGTACGAGCGCTCCCTTGAGGTCATCACCCAGGCCCGCGCGGCCGGGCTCGTCACGAAGTCGAACCTGATCCTCGGCATGGGTGAGACCCGCGAGGAGATCACCGAGGCCTTGCAGCAGTTGCATGACGCCGGCTGCGATCTGGTGACGATCACCCAGTACCTGCGCCCGAACGTCACGCTGCTGCCGGTCGATCGCTGGGTCAAGCCCGAAGAGTTCGTCGAGTTGGCCCAGGAGGCCGAACAGATCGGGTTCGTCGGCGTCCTCTCCGGGCCGCTGGTGCGGTCGTCGTACCGCGCCGGTCGCCTCTACAAGCAAGCTATCGAGGCGCGTGCCGCCGTTCGATAACCCGCGCCCACGCCCAACGTCCACACTCGGAAGCCGGCAATAATCGATTGCAGATCCGAATGCGGGCTGTAATGGTAATTGCATGACTACCGAGCAGCAGTCATCCGACGAAGAGCACGGCGCCGAGCAGGACATCAAGGACAAGTTCCGTGATGCGTTAGAAAAGAAGGCCCAACATGAGCACCCGCACATGAACGCTGGCCCCGGCATGTCGAAGGCGCACGGCGCCCACGGCCGGGCCGGGCATGACAAGACCTTCCGCCGCAAATCCGGCTGAACCAGCGCGAGGTAGTGCCGGGATCCCAATGGGATCCCGGCACTATGTGTTTCTAGGTCATACGCCGCAGCGGTCACGAGCTCGCCAACGTCGCGGGTTGGTCGCTGACACGCGCCCTCCGGCGACGTCTCTACCCACTCGATCCTCCTCGTCGTCGCTGAACACGCAGTCGGTGAGGGGTCTTGTCCACGCATGGCAGATGAGAGGCTGCTCAGACTGCGTGTTCAGCAGCACGGGCGTCGATCGGTCGGAGCCGCCTACCGCGGGCACCGCTGCACGCGACCGGCGCCACCTCCTGACAGTCCTGCTGAAAACGCAGTCGGTGAGGGGCCTTGTCCACGCATGACGGACAAGTGACCGCTCAGACTGCGTGTTCAGCAGCACGGGCGTCGATCGGTCGGCTGGCTTGATCCACGGCCACGTGGGGAACGCGGCTGGCGCCAGATTCGGCGACCGGAGTCGGCGACCGGAAGGCTCAGCCGAGCGTGAGGTTCTCACCCGACGCGGGGTCGAACAGATGCAGTTTCGTCGCATCGACGTACAACTCAGCAGTCTCCCCCGCTGAGACCCGGCTTTGCGAATTCAATGACACCACCATCTGCGTGCGCATCGAGTCACCGTCGAGTTCCCGCTCCAACTCGGTCAGTTGCGCCTGCACCTCCGGCGGCGCCTCAAACGGGATGTACGCATACTGCTCATTGCCGAGCCACTCCACGAAGTCAATCGTGGCAGTGAAGGTCGAGCCCTCGGACTTGTTGTCGACCATCGCCGCGTCCTCGAAATAGTCCGGACGGATACCCGCGATAAGCAAGCCACGCCCCTCGGCCTTCGACGCTTTCTCCGGCGGGATCTGAACAGAGCCAAATGGCAATTGCACCGACGTGCCCTCCAGGGTCGCGGGCAAGAAGTTCATCGGCGGCGAACCAATGAACCCCGCCACGAACAGGTTCACCGGGTTTTCGTACAGTTCGCGCGGACTCGCCAGCTGCTGCAGTATCCCCCGCTTGAGTACGGCGACCCCAGTGCCGAGCGTCATCGCCTCGGTTTGGTCGTGCGTCACATACACCGTCGTGATGCCCAGTTTCTTCTGCAACCGCGCAATCTCCGTGCGCATCTGCCCGCGTAGTTTCGCGTCGAGGTTGGACAACGGCTCGTCGAACAAGAACGCATCGGCGTCGCGCACGATTGCCCGCCCCATCGCCACGCGCTGGCGCTGGCCACCGGAGAGGTTGCCCGGTTTACGTTCGAGGTGCTCGCCCAACTCGAGCGTCGCGCTTGCCTCGCGGACCTTCTGATCAATCTCCTGCTCGCTGAACTTCTTCGCCAGCCGCAGCGGGAACGCGATGTTCTCGTACACGGTCAAGTGGGGTACAACGCGTAGTTCTGGAACACCATTGCCAAGTTTCGGTCGCGCGGCGCCAGGTCGTTAACCCGCCGCTCGCCAATCAGTAGGTCGCCGGAGGTGATGTCCTCCAGCCCGACGATCATCCGCAATAGCGTCGACTTACCGCAGCCGGACGGCCCCACGAGGATCAAGAACTCGCCGTCGGTGACGTCGATGGACACGTCGTTGACCGCGGGAAACCCGTCGCCATACTTCTTGACGATGTTGCGCATCTCGATGCCTGCCATCTGACGTCAACCCTTCACTGCGCCGGAGGTCAGTCCGGCCACGATCCTGCGCTGGAACAACAGGACAATGATGATGATCGGCACGGTACCGATCACCGCGGCCGCCGCCAGCAACGAGGATGGCGGGTTGAACGGGTCGGACCCGACGAGGAACGACAGTGCTGCGGGGATCGGGCGGGCGCTGCTGCTGGATGTCAGCGATATCCCGAAGACGAAGTCATTCCACGCGAAGAAGAAGGTCAGACTCGCCGCGGTGAATACACCCGGCGCCGCGAGCGGCACGATCACCTTGCGGAACGCCTGCCATGAGGTTGCACCGTCGACCTGCGCCGCCTGTTCCATCTCCCACGGGATCTCCCGGAAGAACGCCGACAACGTCCAGATCGCCAAGGGCAGCGTGAACGACATGTAGGGGATAATCAGCCCGAGCCACGTATCGAAGAGCCCGATCGAACTCCACAGGTCGAACAGCGGGCTGACCAGCGACACAACCGGGAACATCGCGATCGCGAGCGCCACCCACAACACGAACTTCTTGCCCTTGAACTCCAGTCGCGCTACGGCGTACGCCGCCAGCGTCGCGACGATCACCGACAGCACCGTCGAGATCAGCGAGATGCCGATCGAGTTGATGATCGCCTGCACGAAGTCGCTGTGCTCACCGGTCAGCAGCGCCTCGTAGTTGGCCCACCCGGCGAATCCATCAGAAGTCGGGAAGAAGCCGGGACTGCCGCTGGTGATCGCCTCCTGGGATTTGAATGACAACGAGATGATCCAGGCGACGGGTAGCAGGCACCAGATGAGGATGAGCGCGATGCCGAGCGTCATTCCGATCTTATTTTTCATCTCAGCGCTCCCCTCGTGCCTGGGCCAGGTCCACCCGGAACACCTTCACCAGCAATGCCGCGATCAGCAGCACGCTCAGGAAGAGCACCACGGAAAGCGCTGAGCCCATGCCGAGATTCAGCAATTCAATCGATTGTCGGTAGGTCAGGAACGAGACCGACTCAGTGTTATTCGCCCCTCGCGTCATCACGAAGATGTTGTCGAAGATGCGGTAGGCATCCAGCGCGCGGAAAAGGACGGCGACCATGATCGCCGAGCGCATGTTCGGCAGGATCACCTTGTAGAGCCGCTGCCACCACGTCGCGCCGTCCACCTTCGCGGCCTCGAGAGTGTCTTCGGAGACTTGCGCGAGACCCGCGAGCAGCAGCAGCGACATGAACGGAGTCGTCTTCCAGATCTCCGAGATCATGATCGCGACCATCGAGGATCCGTAGCTGCCGAACCAGTCAAAGTTGTCTTCGACGAACGGCAGCCAGTAGTTCACGAACCCGTTGTTGGCACTGAACGCGAACTGCCACGCGAACGCCGACACGACCGTGATCACGCCGTACGGGATCAGGATCGAGGTCCGGATCAGCCCGCGCGCGAAGATCACCCGGTGCATGATCAGCGCGAACGCCATACCGATGACGAATTCGATCGAGACCGTGACGACCATGATCATCACGGTGTTGCCGGTGTCGCGCCAGAAGATCGGGTCAGTGAAGATCGTGACGTAGTTGTTGAGCCCGACCATCTCGCGGTCATCAGGTGAGGTCAGGCGGTACTGAAACAGCGACAACCAGAGAGCCTGAATCATCGGCCACGCAGTCACCAGCAACATCAGGATGACCGCCGGCAAGACCAACTTCTGGCCGAGCCGATTCTCGGCGCGGGACTTGTCCGACTCGCGCTGTTTTTCCGGCGAGTCCCCGCTCTTGAGCGTTGACGTGCTCATCTACACCAACGCCTCTCCACCAAGGACGTCCTCGATGAATTGCTTGGACGACGACGGCGTACTACTGCTCACGCTCGAGGGCGGATGCCAGGACGTCTGGATCGCCAACGACATGTCGTTGTACACCGCAGACACCGGGCGCGCTCCGCCCTGCTCGAGCGACTCGCGGAACAAGGCCAGCAGGTCGGCGGGATAGGCATCGGTCAGCTCGGGCGACTCGTACAGCGACGACTTCGCCGGCATCAGTCCGTCGTTGGCGGCCAGGTCAATCTGTGATTGCTCGTCGGTGATGCAGGCGGCGGCCGCGAGCGCCGAGTCGAGGTCATCGGAGGCCGCGTTGACGCCGATGTCGATACCGCCGACCGGTGGGCGTGCCTGCTCACCGGCAACCGTCGCCGGGTACATGGCCCATCCCAGGTCCTGCAGTTGCTCCTCGGTGTAGCCGGCGCCCTTGTAGACGAACGTCCAGTTCATCATGAATCCGCCGCCGTCCATCAGGTACGGCAGCACGGTGCCCTCATTGGAGTTCGGCAGATCCGGCTGGCCTGCCGGCGAGTTCGACAGCTTCTCCAGGACGGCGGCCGCCGCGTCGCCGGCCTCGGAGTCGATGGTGATGTCTGCGTCCGCCCCGGCCTCGAGGTTCGTCGCGATCTCGCCTCCGGCGCCCATCACCAGTGCGTTGATCAGCGCCGCGTAACCCTCGTACTTCTTGCCCTGGACGCCGACCGTGCCGCCGTTGTCGGCTGCGGCATCGATGATCTGGTCCCAGGTGACCGGCTCGCTCATGTCCAGACCCGCCGCATCGGCTAGCGATTTCGAGTACCACATGATCTGGGTATTGGCCCATTGCGGAATCGCATAGACCTTGTCATTCCATTGCACGGTGTCCGCGATGCCCCCGACGACGTCCGGGCCGGTGGCTTGTTCGGTGTACTCCGGCGGGATCTCGGCGAGGAATCCGGCGTTGGCGAACTCCGGAACGAAGACGACGTCCAAACTGATCAAGTCGATGCCGGTGTCTTCGGCGGCGAGCCGGCGTGCTGCCTGCACTCGTTGCTGTGACGCGTCGGTGGGTAGTAGTTGTACGTCGATGTCGTAACCGTCGGTGCTGCAGCGCTCCGCGGTTGCGCGGTTCGTCGCCTCACCGTCCGGATTGACGTACCAGGTAAGCGTCTGCGCCCCCGATTCCGAGCCGCACGCGGTCAGCGTCGTGAGAGCAACGCCTGCAGCGAGAACGGCGGGCCGCGAAGCGGCGAGCGGCCGGAGCACCGGCGAATCTTCGAACTGATCTGCTCATCAGCCTCAGCCTTTCGCTAAGTCGGCACTCTTTGAGCATCCACGTCGAACCGCGCCCGCGACAGTGCGAACACTGCGCGCCGATCCGACGTTACAAGATTGTGATATCAGTCATACTGCAGTCGGGTCAAGATCGGAGGATGGCGCTGCACATCACCGCGAGCACGTCGCCGCCCGGGCTATTGGAGCTTCCCTGGCATCTGTCATTGGCAGCGTGGGACGGCGACTTCATGGCCGGCCTGCCGCGCGGTATATCCCGCCACGTGGTCCGTTTCGTTCGTCCCGCACCACACGGCGACGTGTATGCGGTGAAGGAAACGCGGCCACGCTACGCCGAGCGGGAGTACCGGCTGCTGCGCGATCTGCGGCGGCTCGGCGAGCCCGTGGTCGAGCCTGTCGCGATTGTCTCGGGCCGGGTGGACGACGATGGGCAAGATATCGAGCCAGCGCTGGTTACCCGGCGGCTACCGTATTCACAGCCCTATCGAGAGATCTTTGCTCGCGGTGTCGAACCCTTCGTCGTACCGCGTCTCATTGACGGTCTCGTCGTACTACTCACCCGCCTGCACTTGGCCGGATTCGCGTGGGGCGACTGTTCGCTGTCGAACACCCTGTTTCGCCCGGCCGCTGGGGAGTACGTCGCCTACCTCGTGGATGCGGAGACCGGCGAGCTACACGACACCCTATCCAGTGGCCAGCGCGCGTATGACTTGGATACCGCCGTGGGCAACGTCTTCGCCGAGTTGCTTGACCTCCAAGCCGCGGGCAGCCTCAGCACTGACCTTCGGGCGCACGACGTCGTCGATCAGTTGAGCACGCGGTACGACGAACTCTGGCGAGATCTCACCGCCGAGGAGGACTTCTCCACCGACGACATGTGGCGCATCGAGCAGCGCATCGAGCGGCTGAACGCCCTTGGCTTCGACGTCGATGAAATCGAGATCGTCACCGATTGGGAAGGCTCGACAGTGCATCTACGCCCGAAGGCCGTCGAGCCTGGCTTCCATTGTCGACGGCTGCGCCAACTCACCGGCATGAGTGTCGAGGACAACCAGGCCCGCAGGTTACTGAACGATCTGGAGGCGTACACCGCGCATCACGACTTGCAAGCCGAGACCCCGGAACTGGTCGCGCACCGGTGGTTGACGCAGATCTACGAGCCACTCGTGCGCATGGTTCCGGCAGCTATTCGCGGTGAGTTGTCCGACCCGGAGATCTTCCACGAGGTGCTCGAGCATCGCTGGTTGTTATCCGAACGAGCCGAACATGAGGTCGACATCTTCGACTCGGCACGCGCGTACATCCGCGACCATCTGCAGACCGAACCGCTCGATAGCGAACAACTCGGCACCTAGGAGCTCGGTCGTGTAGCAGTGATTGGAGGACTGCCCATCGCTGAGGGTGATCCGCCTCGTAGAGTCTCGGCATGCCTGGAGCTCTTGACCGCCTAATTTATATCGATGATTCGGGCAGGCCTCAGTCCGGGATCGCGGTGTTCGGCTGGATCGAGGTTCATCCGCAAGGATGGGCTGACGTGCTCGGCAGCTGGCTCGATACCCGCAAAATGCTGTGGCGGGAATTCGGCGTGCCAGTCGCACAAGAGCTTCATATGACTGAGTACGTGCGCGGACGAGGTCGGATCGCTAACGCCGAACGTTTCCCAGATCGTCACCTGCACGATGGCGAGCCCTACTGGCGGGATTTCGGGCGAGAGGTAGCGGAGACTTGCTTAGATACGATCCGCTGTACGCAAGGCCTGAAAGTAGGAGCCGTCTATCGGCAGGGAAAACCTGAGGATATCCATCAGACTAAGGTCAAGCTGTATGAGGCACTTATTAAGCGTCTCGAGCGTCAGCTTGCAGAGTCCGGGTCGCTAGCGATGGTTTTCATGGACGGCGATGGGTCAGATCCGACGTACCGAACGACCCATCGAAAGCTGAAACTGCGTGAACGCCACGTGATCGAGGACGCCATTCACCTCGACTCCAAGAGCGCGCAGCTCGTGCAGATGGCCGATCATGTCGCCTGGTGCGCGTACACATCGATAAACAAGCATGCAGGTAACGTGTATGCGCACGACTGGTACAACTCGTATCTTCTCGAGCGAGATCCCGATCGAGAGCCGCAACAAATCTAGAAGGTCCTAGAAACAGCTAGACCCCCTGCTCCACAGGTTGTGGGGGGGTCCGCTCAATCACTATAGCGCAACAGTCATCGAGTTGGCAAAGAGAAGTTGGTCCAACGGCATCATGAAAACAACTTCGACTGAGGCCACGGTGGTAGTGGATCACACCTGTCAGGTAGCGGGAAAGGATGGAACTCACCAGAGCCGACACGCACCAGCACCCAGCGGGCGCATCGTCAGTCTGTGGCCGGTCGAGGGCGAGCGTTGCAGTAGGGTTTACGCCAGTCTCAGACCCTGAGGAGTATGGCGATGGCGGTCAAGATCCTCACCAGAGTGGGTATCTTCGCCGTCACCCTGCTGGTCGCTTCCTTGGTCATTTTCGGCGTTATGAACATCCTGCCCGGGGACCCGGCTCGTACCGCACTTGGACTGAATGCGAACGAGGCGTCCGTCGCGCAACTGCGTGAGGAGTTTGGCCTCAATCGGCCGTGGCCCGAGCGATACCTCGAGTGGCTGACCGGAATGCTGCACGGCGACTTCGGTCGCTCCTGGATCGGCGGGTTCGACTTAGGCCCTGAGATCTCCGAGAAACTCAGCCGCACCCTCGTGCTCGTGCTGTGCGGCATGGTCATCGCGCTCGTTATCGCCCTACCGCTCGGCACACTAATGGCACTGCGGCACGGTAAGCCCAGCGGGCTGGCCGTCTCGATCCTTTCCCAGATCGGTATCGCGATCCCAGCGTTCGCGCTCGGCCTGATCCTGATCAACTCGCTGGCGATCAACCGCGACTGGTTCATCGTCGGTGGATATACCGCGCCCCAGGAGGACTTCGTCAGATTCCTGCGGCAGATAACCCTGCCGGCGGTGTCCCTCGGACTGGTGCAGGGCGCCGTGCTCAGTCGGTACGTGCGCTCGGCCATGTTGGACGTCCTGCGCACTGATTACATGCGCACCGCCCGCGCCAAGGGGCTCACACCCGGCCGCGCCATCGTGCGACACGGCCTCCGCAACGCATCGATTCCCGTCGTCACCGTTCTTGGTTTGCAGTTGTCCACACTGCTGGTCGGGGCCGTCGTCGTGGAGCAGGTCTTCGATATCCCGGGGATCGGCCGGATGCTGCTGTCAGAGGTCGCCGACCGTGACCTGATCGGCGTCCAGTCCATCGTGATGGTGCTGGTCGCGCTGACGCTGTTCATCACGTTGCTGGTCGAGGTGTTGTACGTCGTACTGGACCCGCGTCTGAGGAGCCGGCGATGAGCGCCCCCGCATTCACACCGCGCCGCACCCGGGGGCGCCGTAACCTGAATCTCTGGGTCGGCGGCGTACTCGTCACGGTGGTCGTCCTGCTCGGGGTGATCTCGGTGTTCTGGACGCCGTACCCGCCGAACCTCAACGGAGTCGCACCGAAGTACGCGCCGTTCTCGGGAGAGCACCTGCTCGGCGGCGATATCTACGGCCGCGACGTGCTCAGCCGGTTGATGGTGGGCGCGCGCACCACGCTTCTGGTGGGCGTGGTCGCCGTCGGAATCGCGGCCGTTGTCGGTGTGCCGCTTGGCATCTGGGCGGCGATGGCGCCCCAGCGCTTCATCAGCGAAATAGTGCTGCGAACGAACGACTTATTGCTGGCATTCCCGGCTTTGCTGTTAGCGATCATGCTGACCACGATCTATGGCGGCAGCACGCTGACCGCGATGGTCGCGATCGGAATCGCGTCCATTCCCTCGTTCGCGCGGATCGCCCGTGCGGGCACGATGCAGGTGATGGCCACCGACTACGTACTCGCCGCCCGCGCCGCCGGTCACGGACCATGGGCGATTGCGCGCCGGCACGTATTGCGCAACATCGCCAGCCTGATCATCGTGCAGGCCAGCGTCGCGTTCGCGATCGCCGTACTCGCCGAGGCCGGTCTGTCGTACCTCGGTCTAGGCACTCCCACGCCGAACGCGACCTGGGGCACGATGCTGTTCGACTCACAGCCGGTGCTGTACAAAGCGCTGCAGCTCGGATTAGTGCCGGGTCTGGCGATCGCGATCGCCGTGGTCGGGTTCAACCTGCTCGGCGACGGACTGCGCGACCGGCTCGACGTGACACTGTCGGAGGCGAGATGAACTCGGTGCTGCAGGTGGCTCACCTGTGCGTGGACGCCGCCAACTTCCGGCTGCTGGATGACGTGTCATTCTCAATCGGCGCCGGCGAACGAGTCGGGTTGATCGGTGAATCCGGCTCCGGCAAGTCGTTGACCGCGATGTCGGTGATCGGTCTGCTCGACAATGCGCTGCGGACTTCAGGCACGATCACTCTGGACGGCCACGAGTTACTCGGTGCCGGCGAACGGTCCTTGGCGCAACGCCGCGGCAAGGACGTCGCGATGGTGTTCCAGGAACCGATGACCGCGCTGAATCCGACAATGCGCATCGTTCATCAGATCGCCGAGACCATATTGCTGCACGGTACGGCTCCCTCGAAGAAGGCGGCACACACCGAGGCCCTCCGCTTGCTCGAGCAAGTCGGACTACCGGCTGAGTCCGGGCGCAAGTATCCGCACCAACTCTCCGGCGGACAGCGCCAGCGAGTCGTGATTGCGATCGCGCTGGCCAACGACCCCATGCTGCTGATCTGTGATGAGCCAACAACGGCACTGGACGTCACGGTGCAGGAGCAGGTGTTGCGACTGATACGCGCTGAAGTCACCGCGCACCAGGCCGCGTTGTTGTTCATCACGCACGATCTGGCGGTGCTGGCGTCGATGTGCCAGCGGGTGCTGGTGATGTACGGCGGCCGGGTCGTCGAGGCCGGCGACGTGCACGACGTGTTCACCAGCCCGCAGCACCCCTACACCGCGGGACTCCTGGCGTCCTCCGACTTGACGCAGGTTTACCAGAACGGAGACCTGCTCACGATCGCCGGGTCGGTTCCGGCCGCAGGCCGCTTCCCCTCCGGGTGCGTGTTTCGGAACCGGTGTGCACGAGCCACCGAGGCGTGTACCGACGTGCCGGCGTGGTCGCCCAGACGGTCGGAGCGGGCCGATTCGTCGGACCGGCCTGATTCGGCTGGTGCCATTGATTCGTCCGCGGCTGGGGTCGCCTGCTTCCATCCGCTGGGCGCCGAGGAGGTAGCGCATTGAGCGACTCGATCATCAGCGTCCGCGACCTCACCCGCGCCTACCCACTGCCACGCGAGCGGCTGTTCGGCGGACGCCGCTCCTTCACCGCCCTTAATTCGGTATCCTTCGATGTTTCGGTCGGTGATCGATTCGCGATCGTCGGCGAGTCCGGCTCGGGGAAATCCACTCTGTTGCGCATCATCGCCGGCCTGGACGATGCG
>JBKEDB010000044.1:0-1631 GCA_047975195.1 Cumulibacter sp.
AATGCTGCTAATCCGCCACCTACAGCAGCACCCGCTGGCCCACCTACAGCAGCACCGGCAGCGGCTGCTTTAGCAGGCCCCGCTCAATCGCTAAGAGCATTAGTTATTTTTTGATTTTGCCTATCTGCTCATCCATTTTGCAGGTGTGCCATTTCTTGGATTCTTGTTGCCTTATGTATTCCATTTCCATTAACAACATCAAATGTATCATAATGTGTAGATGCTTGCGCGTTTGGTGATAGAGTTCTTTTAAATAAAACTTCATCCTTTTTTGGCATTCTTAATAGATCGTTATTAGAGATGATATTTTTAGAATTGGCATTTTCTGAATTTCTTCCTACCTCGAAAAATTGAAATGGATAGAATTCTATTTCTAATACTTGGTTTGTAGATCATTCATTATCCTTATCGTTATCAGAAAAATAAGAATCTGGTAATTTAAATTGAAATAGTTCATTTGTACTAGGTTTATATGTTGTTGTAAATCCTTCTTTAGTATACACATCAGGCATTGCTCCTATTACCTCGTCCGTCGCATTATTAATCAAAATTCAATTTTCGCTTTCAATTACAGCCGCAGCCATTCCCCATCCCCTAGATGAACTAGTTGACCCTTCCCCTATTACTTGATATTGTGGATTGGGATTGAAATCTATGATACCTGCATATTGTATTTCAGATCAATCTTTTAATTCTTTTATATATAATCCAACAGGAGAAGTATCTTTGTCATGCTCTATTTCTCCATTTTCTTCTAAATATGAAATTGATCTATTTGTTGCAGGAAAAATAACCGTATAGTACACATCAGGGACAAATCCATCCTTTTCTATAAGAGAATTATCTAAAGGTTTTAAATCTGTATTCAAAGCTGTTAATCCGATATCGGCATTATCTGCTAATTGAAATGTATCCCTATTTAAAACATAAACAAAAAAGTAATTTGTTCCTAAGTGTTCAGTAATTCTATCTTCGTCTTCATTGTAAAAAAAATCATTATCTTTTTTTACTTTAATCTCAAAATCATTACTTGGTTGTTGTTGTCTGTAAATAGAATCGGTTTTTAGTTCTCCATTAATATAAGAATCAAATTGATTCGTATAGTTCATATGCTTTCTAGCAATAGCGATTTCTTTGTTTGTATCTAATTTTGATATACCATATGTAGAAACTAGATCTAATTCAAATTCTATATCTCATTGCCCTTTATCTAGATAGGATTTATTTTTTATTATTCAGAAACTTTTCCCTTCTATATATGGATAATCTTCAACTACAGCCGAATCAATTCCTTCAATAGATGAAATATCAAATGTTCCTTTGAATGTTGTTTGATTTATATCTTTAGAATTTTTTGGTTTTATGTTGGATCATTCGTCATTATAACCAATACCTTCTTTAGATTTAAGATAGGATTCTACTATAGAGAAATCTCCATCATGGAAGATTTTATTAATTCCAATTAGTCCTGTATTCTTTAATAATTGAATATTCAGATTATTTTCAAAGTGTTTGGAAGAAGTGAGAGAATGATATAATAAACTCTTCCATATCTCCACTCCTTGCTTTATGAGCATCTTTTAATTCTTTCCCTGATCGTTGTCTAAAGTTATATGATCCAGAATGTTTTG
>JBKEDB010000052.1:0-10954 GCA_047975195.1 Cumulibacter sp.
ATTACCTAATGGAACACACATTACACCTAAAACAGATTATGTATTAACAATGATACCTGTAGGTAATCCATATCATTATTACTATAACTTAGATGGAACTATTAAACACACAACAGGAAGTTCAAGGTATGGTAAATATCATTCTATAGGTAAAGGTGAATATGTTTCATTACAAGGTAGTGCTGCTGAAGATTGATATAAGATTCAAATATTTGATAAAGCAACAGATACCTTTAAGAGAGAATTTGTTATTGATACTTGAGTAAATGCTTCAACCTATTATCAAACAAAGGATGTCTTTACATTCCTAGGACAACCATTTAAAGCAAGTGGAGATAATAACAGGTATGCTGTTATATGTTATTTAAATTCTGAAGGAAGGTATGCTATGGCATTATTAAATATAGATACCTGAACCTTAGGTGCTGACTTAACATCATCAGCAATTGTTGATAATAGTGCCCCTAATTCTATCATTGATAATTTTGCTTATGATGGTGTGGAGTGAATATATTACACTTATAGAAATGGTAATAGAACAACTAAATACAACATTATAACAAATGAAAATGTAGCTGTAAATGATAATACAGGTGCAAGAGTATTAGCTACAAGAATATTTGATGTTAGTGAAAAAAGTTTAATTTACAAAGGAGCAGATGAACATTTATATGTTTACAATTTAAGTGATTCAACAATCAAAGACAGAAGGGATGATGTACAAGGGATAGCACCTGCCATAGGTGGAGAATTAAGGTGTGCTGTTTCAACTGATAATGGATCAAGAATAAGTTTATGAAATTTACCTAATACAGGTGGGACATTATATCTATTAACACAAGCAATGGTAGATAATGCTATGATAGGTGCTGGTGAGACAGGTGTAGTACCACAATTATTGTTGGATTACACAGAAGAAAATGATGTTATTACATTTACTATGGTATATACAAGAATAACTGGAACAATTGGATATGGTAAGTTCCATATTGATATGAATACAGAAATTGTTTCAATATTAGAAAAATACTGAGTTGATGGAATATTCTCAGGTTTAACTCAAGACATAGTAAACAACTCATTCTCAAACTCTGCTAACACTTATGGTGTAGGTAAATTCTACAACTATGGACTACAAAAGCAGTGAGATAATGTATAATATTTAAGACTGAGATGTCTATAAACTATAGTATAAAAAACAGGCATGAAAGGTTGGGCACTAGCACACTCTGAGTAATGACTGGAAGGAGATCAAGCATGACAACAGGAATCATTTTAGGATTAATGTTATTGGTTATTGTTATCTACCTAATTGAAAAATTAGGAAAATACATTAAAGCATTCTTTAAAGGTTTTGTGGCATTCTGTAAAGCACCTGTTAAATTTGTGAAAACAATTAAGACAAGAGCTAAAGCAAGAAAGTTAACAAAAGCAAAATTAGCACTTGATAAAGCACTTCTATTAGCAGATGCTGAAGCAAGATTAAATGCAGCTAAGACAAATCCAAACTTCAGAAATCATTCAGAAGTTAAGAAAGCTCTTAGAAAAATTGAAACTTTAGAAGAGTAAAACAAAAAACACATACTATTTAATTATAGTATGTGTTTTCTTTTACATTAATGAACTCTCCAACTCTTATCTTTGCCATCTCAATATAATAATCAATATTAAGATTTAATTCATTAACATCTATAGTTGTTAGATCTTTATTGTAAACATAACATTGCTCTGGAGTGTTAAGATACTTAATTCCAAATCCATCTACTACTCCACCATATCCCATAGTTTTAGTAGCAAATACTCTGTTAACTTTTTGTATATCCCTATACACTCCACCAATCATATGCTTACCTGGTGTTTTACCTTTAACAACAATTTGGAAATCATTAAGAACTTTATGTCCCCTAATAAACTCTCCAATATCAGTGCCATTTTCAAAATATGATCTAAGTGCTAGATCAACAACTCTTAAACTGTTTCTTGAAAATCCATCTCAATTATCATCTGATTGTTTTAAGTATTGTCCTTTAACAATAACTTTGCCACTCTCCAAATGTTTAGCAAAATAATTATTAACATCTTTTTGATAGATACAACTTAATCAATCAATTGTTGTTGATAATCCTGTTCTCCTTTTAAATCCTTCAAGTCTTTTGTAAACTTCTTGAATATTATTATCTGCAATCTTAACAATAATACCATCAGTATTAACTTGAATTAATTCAACTATATCTTCCAACTTATCAACTAAATCAGTAAGAAATAATTGCCCTGAGACTGCTATATTTCTCCTATGACAAGGATCATATAAATTATTGAATCTATATTCCATTGAACCATAAGTGGACACCAGCACCTGTTTATATGCCTTTCCAACTATTGGATTAGTTTTCATTACTTCTTTTCTTTTTTCAAATAATTCAGTAAATAGCTTTTTATCTGTAGCATTCCTACTCATTAATCCTTGAGTAATCATTAGAGCAGGATAAAAGGATTCAAAATCTATTATGGCATACTTATGCCCTAAATCATTTTCTGTGCCTGAGAATCCCTTTATTGCCCCATGTAATCCACCTAATCCATATGAGACAGGTAATCCACCTATTATTCCATCAATAGTTGATTCTGGAATACCATTCTCAAATAAAGATAATAATCCTTCATATTTACCTAACCTTAAGTTGGAAGGCATTAGGAAATTATTAGTATCATTAAATGTGTCTTTCTTAAATGCTTTTAATACTTTAGATGTAAGCTTAGCATTTGTCTCTCCAAGATTATTCTTACTTAATCTCCCCAATCTTATGATGGAGCTCTTTGTGTTAAAATAATCCATTCTCTTTTCAAACAATGTTTCAGTACCTAAAACATCATATTTACAATAATTAGATATTTCTCCCATTTCTTCAGGAGTTAATTGTCTATCTATATCAAAAGGTATTGGAGTTTCTTCAATAGACATTCCCATATTTGCTTCTGCTTCTTTTAAAGATAATGTTTGATTATTAAAATTATCTTGTTTAACATCTGCAGTAAATATTGAAGGTCTACTTAGTCCTAGTTCTCAACCTTTCTTTCCATTGTTTACTATCTCATAAGAAACCATAAAAGGATCCTTATCATTTAAGATGGCACTGATTATATAATCATCATAATTCCTATTATTGAATCCAATGAATAAAGCATCATTATTAGTTTGTAAGAAACTAATTAATGATGCCTTATCAGTTATTTCATATCAATTGTTTTCTTTGTATTGTTTGAATATAATTAATCAATTATGTTTAACTACTTCAATATCAAATACAAATATTTTTCCCATTGATTAATTACTTAGTAATTGATTCAATTGTTGGATAATCTGATTTCTTAGAAGTTTTAGGATCCACTTTGTAGAATACATTAATTGTAAAGTGTAGATTTGCTGCAGCTGCATTAATAATTGAGAATGCTGCTTCTAATCCTTCTTCTCATTTAATCCCTTGTACTCCAAAATCAACTTGTGCTCTGTGAGCAATATTACCTAATGTTGTTTTAGGGAATTTGTTTTTAGCACCTAAATAAAATCCTTCAGAGATTCTAACTCCATTGTATTCTCCATTAACTGCTTCATACTCAATGAATACCATTGGTTCATTAGAAGTTGTTTGAGACATCTTAATTGAGTTAAATTTAACATAGTGAGTACCTTCAGGTAATTTTTGATACTCCCCTGCAGCACCTGGTTCTACTGGTTCTAAGTCTGCTAATAGAGCAGCAAAGTCAGTGTTGATTACTGGTGTAGCAGTTGCTGGTTGTGTAGCACCAAATGTGTTTGCTACAGGTTGTGTTTGTTCCACTGGTTGTGGTTGTGGTTGTGTGTTAACAACAGGCACTTCTTGGAATGCTGGTTGTTGAGTTGGTGCAGTTTGTGCTGCTGGTGTTTCATTTGTTAATGTGAATCCACCTAATTTGTTATCTTGGTTATTTTCCATTGTTTTCTTCCTTTTCTTTTAGTTTTTTTAATTCTTTTAATTCTAAGATTCTTATCTCAGACATTATTGTGTCAATAAAAGTTGCTACTGAGAGCTCTCCATTATATTGACCCCTTGCTTCATATTCTGCCTTACTAATTACATCTCAATATCATTCTGTTCTTTCAACATTAGACATTGATGAAGCACTAGAGAAGTGAGATAATTTTCTCAAAACTCCTGTAATTGTAATTCTACTTCCACTCTTAGTTTTGTGGTGTGCCATTGTTAGCTTCCTGCCCTTTAACATGATCTACTAATGATCTTCAACCTTCATATGAAAGTGGAATTCTCTTAATGTCATCAGCAAATCCCAATCTGTTTGAAGCAATTGAATGTTGTTCATTAATTCTTAGAACATAATCTTCAATTGTTATTGGGCCATTAGATGTATTTTCTTCTCTTGTTTCAATATCAGTTCTACCTGTGATATGTGAGATACCTTTAACTTTGTTTTCAATCTTACTTCTAATTGCTGAAGCATATTGAGTATTAACTGTTCTCTCTTCAATTGTTTTAATTGTATCAATTGTCTCATGTGATAGGAATATTACATTTCAACCTTGTTGTCTTAATGTTGCAGCACCTTTAAGTACTGACATAAATTCATCTTCTACCACCTTATATCCTTGTCCAAATGCCCCAATTTCTGATTCATGGTTCTTTCTATGGATTTTGAAAATGTATTGTCTACACATTTCATATAAGTCTTCAAGTAGATCTAATATCAATGTTTGATATCCTTGTGTGTTAGGTTGAGTTAGCAACTCTGATATAGTTGCTTTAAAGTATTCTCAAGAGTCATATACAACTTCTTGTCCTGCTGCATCAGCAGTTTTTACTCCACCTTTATCAATAAAGATTGTAGGTGTTTTAAATTGGAAGTAGTTTCCATCTGTGTTAATTAATAGTGGATTAGGGAATGAGTTGGCAAATGTTGATTTACCTGACATTGGTTGTCCTATGATAAATCATACTAAAGCATCAAATTTTGATTGATTATGTACATTAGGTACATTTTGTGGTATGAATCCCATATTATTTTATAATGAATGATTTAGACTCTTTAGTAAATTTTTCTTTGTAAGATTCAATTGTTTCAATATCAACTATTCCATCAATAGCTAATTGATTTAAAACTGCATTAGAATCTACTCTGCTAGAAGTTCTTACTTCAAGTTCTACATTCTCTCCTTTGTTTTCTAAAATCAATTTAGTCCCTTCTAATTTGATTTCTGTTTCTTCTTGCTCCTTATCAACTAATGATAAAACTGTTTCTCAGTTCTCCATTAATTGTTTTTTAAAGATGGCAAACTCTGATGGTTTAGTAGCAGTACCTTCAATTTTCTTTTTGAATTGTCTTGCTTCTGATTCTAATTTTCTAAGTTCTTTTAGATCTGGTATATTATCATTTAATAATGTAATAAGTGTTTCTTTCCAGTTATTCATGTTTTCTCCTTTTGATTAATTTAAGGAAAGCTTTCTCTCCTTTGGTTATGTTAAGCATTTGAAAATTGTATTCTCCATTCTTACTTAGATATAATACAAATCCTGCTTCTATCTTTTGCTCTTCATTTCATAACTCCAACATATTCTTATATGCTCCAAGTTGTGCTGCCACCATATTCTCATGGTGTTGAGCAGTTGTTTTGAAATCTAATACTCCAAACTTATCCAATGCTGAATCATAGATTATTAAGTCAATAGTTCCTGCATAGTCATACTTAGTGTTGTACATCTGCAACTCTGATGACATAACATAAAATCTATCTCCATAATCTTCAGTCCACTTAAGAAAGGCATCAATATAAGGTTGGTATGTTGCTAACATTCTTCTTGAAAGCAATGATACTCTGTTAAAATGATCTTCAATTCATTTATGTACCACAGTTCCCCTTACTCCTGCTGCTGCTAGAACATCAGGATTGATCTCTCCATAATTAGGCCCTAAAGGTTTAATTATTTGTGTTGTGCTCTTACTTATCTGTTGGTTATTTCAGTAGTAAGTATGTGATTCTTCTTTAAAAGTTAGTTTATCTTTATTAGCATTTCAATTTGTTAAATTGTATTGTTTCATAATTTTAATAAAATAGGTACAGCTTTAGACAGTTAACCTGCATAAAGATGTACCTTTAAAAATTAATCTTATTAAAATTATTTTATCTTTATCCAGGGCAAGTTATTGCTAACATAACTGCCTAATTAAATAATACTACAAAACTTTGATAAAGTATTATTTTTTTTAATATTTTTTACTTTGAGTGTTTATCCCCTAAATAGGTCTTCAGTGTAGTTTTGGTATTTAACCAAATTCTTATATATTTCTTCTTCAATAGTTCCTTCAGTCTTGATGTAAATGTAATGTACTTCATTGCTCTTTTGCCCTATCCTATCAGTTCTTTTTTGAGATTGTTCAAATAATCCCCCTGATAATGTTGGAGAGTAGTAGACAGTCTTATTTGCTATCTGTAGTCCATTTATACCTTCAGAACCTGATTGGTATTGTATGGCAATTACTCCATTCTGTTTATTGTAGAAGTTCTTTCTATTTTGTCCTTGTCCATTGATGTATGAGAAAGGTCTCTTTAGATCTTTACATACAGATTTAATATCCTGTAGCTCTTGAGTTCTCTCATAGAATATTAATACTCTATCATCATTTAGTAATTCATTTTGTAAAATGTTATGCAGAGCCTTTTTCTTAATTGGTTCATAAGTTTCAAGGTAATCTCTTTTCTTAATGAAATTAGATGCCAACATTCTTAATCCTAAGAATAATACTCCTGGATTATCAGCAAAGTATCCATCTAGCACTGAGTGCTTTTTAAGTATGTCATATTCTTCATTTCTGGGGATTTTTGATGTATACTCATATTTATGCCTTGTTGGTAAATTTGCCTTATCTCTGGTCAATAAGACACCTTTACTATGAATTTTCTCTGTTAGTTTGTCTATGTTTTTATAACCTGTTCTAATCTTAATCATTTGCCCCATAGCATTATTTGTCTTATGGTAATTAACATGGTGGTGTTCAAATTGGAATCTATTCTCATAGATACCTAACAACACTGAAATGTTTCCAAGGTCATGGTATCCTGTTGAATGCAGTGTTCCTGATAGTAGAGCAATCTTATTAATTCTTTGCTCCTTAACCATCCTTGTTAAAGCTCCTGAGATCTTAGAGTTAACTCCATTAACCTTTTGACATTCATCAACTATAGAATATATATCTCCCATAAGTTGCTCAAATGCCCCTGCTTTTCATAATAGGGCAAACATTGTGAATCCAACAATAAAGATTGTCTTAGTGTCTCTATTGCTTAATAAAGTGGTGTTAATCTTAGTTGATTTATCTAATCTAACAACTTCATAACCAAGTTCTTCATTGTTAATGTCTTCTTCTCATTCTGGCACTTTATTCTTAGGACAAATAATTATTCCATACTTTTTATAAGTTTGAATTGTATGTTCAAACTGAATATGTAATCAAGCAGTAGATGTTATTGTCTTCCCCATTCCTGCTTCTAATCCCAAGATAAACTTATCTTGATTTAATAGTTTTGCTAATGTGTCTTTCTGGTAGTTGTATAGTTTGTTTCAGATCTTTGATTGCTCTAATATCTGTGTTGTCAATTGCTCTGAGTACATTATCTAATTCTTCCTTTCATTGTGGTGTGTGTTTGAATACTAATCCAATTCCTTCTGCTGCATTAATTCTTTCCAGGTGGATTAATTGTAATTCTGATGCTTTGTTATATCCCACCTTAAGTTCTAAGGCAAGGAATATTCCTTTGTAGCAAATTACTAAATCTGGAATACCTGCTGTTTGAAAGTTCCCACCACCAAACACATTGATAACATATGCTCCCTTATCTTCAAGGTAGTGTTTTACCTTTGTCTGAAAAGCACTCTCTTTCATTATCAGTCAAGTTCTCCATCTTTATAAATTGTTTTTAGATCTAAGTAGTATAAGCTTCATTCAATATTAAGATGCTTTGCTATCTTTCTATGAATGTCTTCAGAGTTTCAATGACCTGAGAATAAGTTATAGAGTGTGCTTACTGCAATACCAAACTCAAATGCCACTGTTCCTAATGTGTTATAGTTTTTCTTCTTTAACATCTCTCTATAGGCATTTAGATTTTTACCTTCTCTAAACTTCATAATATTCCTTATCTTCTTTGAATACTTTTTGATTAAGTACTACAGAATCTAATTTCTTAATATCTTCAAGTGCTCTATCAACTTCTGTAGCAAATAATGCTTTCTTAAATGTGTATTTGCTTTCTGTCATTTTGCCATCAATTGTCTCTACTGTAAAATAGTTATCTCCTTTGGCAATGAAATCAATCTCAACATATTCTCCTTCATATGTTGTACCTTCTAGCATGAATAATAAGCTACCTGATCTAAATTTTTGTCTATGGAAATCAGCATCATATTGCTCTGCTCTTTCCTTAAGTATGTTATATAGTTTTTTCATTTTGTTTCTCTTTCTTTTCTTCTATATCAGCAATAATCTTTTCTTTAGCAGTTTCTAATTCTTTAATTAGTTCAATTGTATGCTTGATATGGTTTGTTAATTCTTCTTTCTCTTCAGAGTCTTCAGTTTCATTTCTTTTCATTTGTTTACCTAACTTAAGAAGTGTTAAAGTTTCTAAAGTTGTTTTAACTTTATCCAATGATTCTTCTTCCATTGTTCTCTCATTGTATTCTACAACTAAATCCCCTTCTACTTCTATGTCTGTTAACTGCATTCTCTCTTCTTCAAAATCATAGAAATCATATGTCTCTATGTCTTTACCTAATAGTTCAATATCTATCTTACCTTTTGATAATCTTATAGTATTGATGATTTTTTGTAGATTAGTAATTGAATCTTCTCATTCCTGAATTTCTTCTTTATGTTTTTCTTCATCTTCTTCTTTTAGGTTTTTCATTGCTAATCAGTATCCCTGCTGCATCATATCTAATGAGCAGAAAACTTTTACTAAAGCAGTTGATAAATCTTCTGTTGTTAATTTATCAAATACTTCTCTAAGTCCTTTAATTCTTTCTTTCTTTCAATCTTCCATTTTTATCTCCTTTTAAAATGTGGATCCACTTTTAATTCTATCTAACTTAGGCAGGAATCCATATTTGCCTGTGTATCTTTCTTGTATGAAGTAAGTTCCATCTAAATATTTATCTCATTCTCTATACATTTTGTAAGCAGCTTTTCTATTTCTATTTATAGAACATATAGATCCATCATATTCTCTAATGATTACTCATACCTTTTTCATTTGTATTACCATAATTACTTCTTAGTTCTTGACATTGTTTCATCATAGGCAATTTGATGCAATGCTGATCTGCATAATGAAATACCTGTTGATATTGTTCCTATCAATCCAACTGCCATTATAGTTGTTATAATAAGTGGTGCTTCTAGGATTAGCAGTATAAATATTATACTTCCAACTAATAATGTAATTAAGAATCCCATTAATACTTTAATGTTTCTTTTAATTTTTTCTTTAATCATTTTTCTCTCCTTCTTCTTGTCCAAATGTACAAACTTCATTAAGGTTATCTTCTTTTAACTTTAGGTATTCTGCTTTTGCTTCTGGTGATACTGGGTTAGAACAAGCTCTCCCACTTATTTCTCTTTTAATTCTTTCCCTAACTTCATCATATGTTTCCATAGTTGGGTCAAACTTATTATCAAATCCTATTCCCATATAATCTGTTCTGTAAAACACTGCAACATTGTTTTCTCCTTCTTCACCATAATCTATGATTAATCTTAAACCATCTATTAGTTGTGCTTTTTTTACATTTTTAAAATGTATTGGTGTCCCACTCTTGGCATACACTGTCATTCAGTCAGTGTGGTATGTTATTATACCTTCAAATGCTAAATCTTCTTTAATCATTTTTCTCTCCTTTCTCTTCTAGTTCCTTAAAGTATGAAAACTTTGTTTCAGAATCTGAAGATATTTTAATCTTTGTAATTTTGTAGTCAATAGCTTTACCTTCAAATGCTTCTTCTGCATAATGTAAAGCAAGGTAATAATTGTCAGCAATGCTAAACATTTCTCATTGCTTATTTTCTTTATCTAAATTTCATATAACATAGATGTCTGTTGTTCCAATGAATCTTGATCTATGTTCCATATGTTCTTTTTTCTGTTTATTGTTCATTTTTATTTTCCTTTCTAACTATAGGTTTTGGTTTTTGTCTTTCAAATGTTCTTTTTAAAAATCTTAGATGATATTCAACTTGTCCAATTTCTTCTAACACTTTTTGTTTATAACATTTAGGCATTTCATCAACTTTCTCTTTAAGTTTGTTTAAGTATCTTGTAAATACTGTTGTTGAATAATTATGAGATTCCCAAGGATTGAAATGCCTTATGTTGCATACATCACTTATTTTCTTTTCTATAATTTCAAGATTGTTAATCATTCTCTCAATGTTGTTTTCATTCTCAATTAGATCTCTTATCTCTTTATTGATTTCTTTGTGTTGTTCTTTTGCTCTGGGGCTATCTCCATAATAACTCATTACTCTTCTCCTATTTGTGCCTTAATCATATTGATTAAATATACTATAGCACTCTGGAAGTATGATGGTGCTCCATCATTTACTTCTTCTAATCTTTTGATGTATCTCTTGTATACTTCTTTTTTAAATGTGTTTGTTTGTTCTCAATAATATGCTTCCATAATTAATTCTTCTATCTTCTCAACATTGTCTGCTAATTTTTCAATATCATTTTCTTCTTCACTTAATTCTAATAAGTGTTTTTTAATGTCTTCCATTTTATTCTCCTGTGTTAATAAGATTTCTAACCACTGCTTCCATTACTTGGATAACCATTGAATTACCTGCAGTAAAGTATAGCTTAGAATTAGGTAGGTGTGCTACCTTATCTATTTGATTGTCTTTTCATCCC
>JBKEDB010000087.1:0-86347 GCA_047975195.1 Cumulibacter sp.
CTGAGAGTGTCGTCGACCGCGGGGACCTGCCGAGTTCTGGTCGGCTCCTCGAGGAAGCCAAAACGATCACGCACGAGCAGGCGGAGGCGTACGACAAGACCGCATACGAACAACTGGCCGCGCACCTCTACTAGCGCTCACAGCGGGGCCGTGAGCAGAGCGCCGACGTTCGCGCGTTGTCCTCGCGAGACCCTGCCCGCGCAGAACCCACTCAGCCGCGAGCCGCTCTGGATCCGGACAGTTCCTGGGTGGTGTGCGCCTGTACGTCACGAAAGTGGGGCGGGCGGGGCTCGAACCCGCGACCGGCAGATTATGAGTCCGCTGCTCTAACCAGCTGAGCTACCGCCCCACGCGGCGGTCACCGCCAGATCATCCTAGTGGTGGCCCACAAGGAGACGCACCCCGCCTACCGAGCAGGACTCGGCAGAAAGTTCGACGCCACCGGCGATGCGCCCGCAACCGGCTATCCGGCAGTTGGCAGAATCGGCGCATGGCCGACATCGATCTTGACCTCGACTCCGCAACCGCTTGGCTCGCCCCCGATGAACTGCGTAGTGCCCGCGAGCGCCTACCCATCTTGTACGTCGACGTCGTACCGGTGCGCGCCGACGAGCGTGGGCAGATCGAATCCGTCGGGATCCTGCTTCGCGCCACTACGGACGGACAAATCACCCGCGAATTGGTGTCGGGTCGCGTGCTGTATCACGAGCGGATCCGGGACGCGCTGATGCGTAACCTCGAGAAGGACCTCGGCCCGCTCGCTCTGCCGGAAATCCCGCCGTCGCCGGTGCCGTTCACCGTCGCGGAGTACTTCCCCACCCCGGGCGTCACACCATTCCACGATCCTCGCCAGCATGCAGTCTCACTAGCGTTCATTGTGCCGGTACGCGGCGAGTGTGAGCCGCAGCAGGACACCCTTGACTTGACCTGGCTGACGCCCGAGCACGCGTTGGCGGACGGCGTACTGGCCGATATGGACCGAGGCCATGGCGTGCTGCTGCGTCAGGCGCTCAGCCATCTCGGCTACGCGCTCTGAGCACTACGTCAAGGCCGACGGACACGACCCATTACCAGCGTTCACCGGCGCCGACGTTTGCCTGCATCAATTCAGGGTTCACAGGCGCCGCAACAGCCAGTAGTCGGCACCGCCGTTCTCCAGATATGGCGCGTTGATCAGCTCGCTGACGATCTCGACCTTCTCCTCGGCCGCCAACTCGGCGATCCGGGCTGGGTATCCCGCCTCCAACGAATGGGTACGGCGCACGCTGAAAGCGATATGACCGCCACGCTGCGTCAACGACAGCAAGGCATCGACACCTTCGATGCCGATATGCCCCAGAGTCAAGGTGCCCGAACAGAGCACCAGATCGTACAGCGGATGCCCGTCGGCTTTGGCGTATTCCAGCAGGTCCACATTGCCAAGCACGTCGGCGTACGCCCCGGATTCACGAGCCTTCTGTGCCATGTCTTCGGTCAGGTCGACTCCGGTGATCACCGCACTCGGCCGTCGCTGTGTGAACGCCCGACCGACCAACCCGGTCCCGCACCCGGCGTCGAGCGTGCCGGGGGACGCGTTCGGCTCGGTCACCATCGCGGCGAGACCAGCGACGATCACCGGTGAGGTGAAGCCCTCGGCGGCCATATCGCCGTCGTAATCTGCTGCCCAGTCGCGGTAGTAACTAGCGATCTTGTCATGGTCGCCATTCAGTTGCAGTGCACCATCGGCATGTGCGGACGAGTCACTCATCGTTGACTACCTTCCGGTCGACATCCTTCGATGGTCTCGACCGTACCGCCTCACGCGGTTCGCTGTTCTGCTGAGAACGCAGGCCTAGAGATCGCTCATCGGCTATAGATCGATAAGCAGCCGCTCACGCTGCGTTTTCAGCAGGAGTCGCGACAAACAAGTGATGCCCTGACCGCGTTTCCGCAGGTCAGGGCATCTTTTCTGGCTCCCCCGGCTGGACTCGAACCAGCAACCGTTCGATTAACAGTCGAATGCTCTGCCAATTGAGCTACAGGGGACCGTTGTCATCTGGCGACCGACAAACAGTACCTCACCTCGCTAGACTAGGCCCAGCCACCCCCTCAAAAATGGCGGAAGCCACCACGGAAGGTCCCTGTAATGCGAAAGCTGCTCATCATTGCCGCGTTCGGCGTCGGCTACGTAGTCGGCACGAAGGCAGGCCGCCAGCGTTACGAGCAGATCAAACGGCTCTCGCGCCAGGTCGCCGACAATCCCAAGGTTCAGGGTGTCGCGGGTCTACTGGAGGCTCAGGCAGAGGGCGTGGTGGACACGGTCCGCGCGAAGGTTCTTCGTGATCCCGCTAGCGACCTCTAGACGCTTCGGCACGCACCACCGCACTCGATAGCGTCCTCGCGAGGTACTTGATCGCGTGGGCGTTCAGAGGTCCGTCGGCTTATGTCGTATCGCTTCGGACTCGACCACGCCCTCTAACTGGACGCGTTCCTCCTCATTGAGCTCACGGTCGTGGTCTAACCGGTACTGCCACAGCAGGCCGTCCTGGGCCGTGACCTTGCGGCCGACGATGAGTACTCCCCCGGCAATCGGATAACGCGTACTGGACACCACGGCCGACGTCACCCGATCGCGCAACACGGTCGGAACCCCACCGGGCTCGTCGAATTGCAACCGCCACGGCGACGCGTCTCTAATCTGCGAACCCTGCACGACTTCGGACTCGACCACGCTCAGCCAGCGCTCTGCCCAGGTCGCTTTGGAGATCTCATGCCAGGGAACTAGACGGTGCTCGCTTTGCCCAACTACATGCAGACCGCGCGGCGTGGTGACTACGATCTGACCGGTCACTGCCTCCGCCCAGCCGAGCACTCGCTCGTCCTGCGCCAGGTACGTCCGAGCCGATGGCGGCACCGGAGGCCGCCGCCGGAACAGTCGCCGTAAAAAGCCCATCAGGTACCTCCTGCCGCTTGCTCACGAAGCCCGCGGGCAAGTTGCTCCATCGTCACCAGTTCACCGAACGTCCGCCGGTAGGTCGCGTCGTCCTCGATCGGGTTGATGCGCTGCAGCCGGGATTTGATCTGTGCGATCCGCGCGTGTGCCCGTGGCAACTGCAACGCCGCAAGGATCGAGGTCACGTATCTAGAATCAGGCCCATCGCCGGGAACGTTTACCGGCTCGACGGCCAACTCGTGCAGCAGCCGCGTTAACACGTCCGCATCGTCGCCCTTAATCAACTCGGCCACCTGCGGAACCCACTCCTGCGGACTCGAGGCGCTGTTCACCCCACCCGCTTCCTCAATATATCGGCGAAGTGCCGCGTACGCCGGAACGCGATAGATATCTTCGCTGGCGACGTCGAACGCGGGCCCGACGAGCGTAGGCGACTGCAGCGCCAACTTCAACGACTCACGTTCGGCCCAGGTATTCGGGTCGTCCGGTATCGGACGCGCGATGCGATCGGCATTCGTCTCCTCGCGCTGATCCGCGACTTCTGCGGCGGCTGCTCGCCGGCCTGCACGTGGCTGCGCTACCGGTCGCCAGGACCGCACCCGCGCCACGATCCGGTTGGGATCGTCCACACCGACCAATCCAGCCAACCGACGCGCATACTCGGTTCGCAGTGCAATATCTTTGATCTGCGCCACGAGCGGAATGGTCTCATCGAGCGCGGCCACTCGGCCCTCGACAGTGTCGAGATTGTGCAACCGCAGTCGCGAGGTGATTGCGAACTCGACCAGCGGCTGGCGGCGCGCGATCGGGTCACGCACTGCGGCATCCCCTGAGTCCTGGCGCAACTCGCACGGATCGCGACCGTCCGGCTCGACAGCCACGAACGTCTGCGCGGTGAACTTCTGATCGTCGGAGAATGCTTTGAGAGCAGCCTTCTGGCCTGCTTCGTCGCCGTCGAAAACGAAAATGACCTCCCCGCGGAACACATCACTGTCCATCAGCAACTGGCGGATCACCGCAATATGCTCGGACCCGAATGCCGTGCCGCAGGACGCAACCGCCGTGGGTATGCCGGCGAGATGGCAGGCCATCACGTCCGTGTAGCCCTCGACCACGACGACCTGGCGGCTCTTCGCGATCTCGCGCCGCGCCTTCTCCAACCCGAACAACACCGTGCTTTTCTTGTACAGCGGCGTTTCCGACGTATTGAGATACTTGGCCTCACTGGAGTCATCGTCGAACAATCGGCGCGCGCCGAAACCGATGGGATCACCGTGGCGATCGAAAATCGGCCAGATGAGTCGTTTGCGAAATCGATCAATCAGCGTGCCGCGCGAGGATCTGCGCGCCAGATCCGCAGTCAACAGCTCCTTCTCGGTGAACCCCATGCCGCGTAGGTGGCGCACCAACATATCCCACGAGTCAGGCGCAAACCCGCACGAAAAGTCCAGCGCCGCTTGCTGCGTGAACCCCCGCTCAGCAAGGAAAGCGCGCGCGGTCGAGGCCGCCCCAGGCTCGCCGAGCTGTGCGACGAAGAACTCGACCGCGGCCTTGTTCGCCGCCACTAGTCGTTGCCGCTGCCCCGGCTGGCGCTGACCGCCGGCCGGGCCACCGCTTTGTTCGTATCGCAGCTGAAGCCCGGCGCGATCCGCCAATTGTTCGACGGCCTCGGCGAAGCCGACATGCTCCATCTTCTGCACGAAGGAAATAACGTCGCCAGATTCGCCGCATCCGAAGCAGTAGAACAGTCCGCGGCCCGGCGACACGCTGAACGACGGTGTCTTCTCGTCGTGGAACGGGCACAGGCCCTTCATGTTCCCGCCACCGGCATTGCGCAGAGTGACGTACTCTCCGATCACATCGGCGATCGAGGCTCGCTCACGGACCTCACGTATGTCCTCGTTCTTGATCAATCCCGCCACCTCGTCACCCGCCCCCGCACATACGCTTCCACCACGTGATCGCCGCGTTGTCCGTTAGCTCAGCGACCTGATCGATGATCGCTCGTAACCGGTCGGCGTCACTATCCGCGTGCCGGTAACTCTCGACGTGCTGATCACGCAACTGCGATGGCTGCTCGCGTAAGACCGCGACGAGTTCGCGAAGTAGTTGCCGCTGCCACGCCTGCAACGTTGCCGCACCCTCACGCTGCATCACATATCGATAGGCAGTAGCTTTCAGCAACGCACATTCGGCCTGTACGCGCTCCGGCACCTGCAGATCCGCGGCATACCTGCTCAACTCACCCGCACCGTACTTCTCGCGGGTCGCTCGGATCGCTGCGGTGGAGAACCGACCGAGCAGTTCGCTGGTGGCTCGCTTCAACGCCACTCGGCCGCGTCGGGATGATCCGATGGACGCGCCGTACGCCGCGACTTCAGCCAGCACCGGCAACCGAAGCAGCCCGCCGAGCACGTCGGCGAGCGCGGATGTGTCGATAGCCAGATACTCCTGGGCGGCGATCCGGCAGACCTCCGCGACCTCGCCTGCATCCGTGAGTCGCGACAGATCGATCAGGCCCGTCATCACACCGTCTTCGACATCGTGCACGGAATACGCGACATCGTCGGACCAGTCCATTACCTGCGCTTCCATGCAGGAACGTTCGCCGAGATCGGCGGATCGGGCCCACGTGAACTGTGGCAGATCGTCGGCGTATACGCCGAACTTCCGACGGCCGGCCGGGCGCGCCCAAGGGTATTTACAGGTCGCATCCAGCGATGCGCGCGTCAGGTTCAGCCCGACGCTGGCCTCACCATCAAGCACCTTGGATTCCAGCCGACACACCACGCGCAGCGTCTGAGCATTGCCCTCGAAGCCACCGCACTCTTGTGATACCTCGTCCAACGCGCTTTCGCCGTTGTGACCGAACGGCGGGTGTCCCAGATCGTGCGCGAGCCCGGCAGCGTCGGCGATGTCGGGATCGACCCCGAGCGCAGCACCCATCTCACGGGCGATCTGTGCGACCTCGAGCGAGTGGGTCAATCGAGTCCTAGGGAAGTCGTCCTCCCCAGGCACGACCACTTGAGTCTTACCGGCCAAACGCCGGAACGCCGCCGAATGCAGAATCCGAGCTCGGTCGCGGGCAAACTCCGAGCGCGTGCCCGGATCCTCTCCAGTGAAATAGCTGGTCTTGGGCTGTTCGGTAACGAAACGCTGCACATCGGCGGCCGTATAACTCACCTACACCGCCATCCCGGTCTCCGGTGAACCGCCGAACAACCCGTAATACAGCAGCGCCCCGGTCTCCCGGACGATGTACTTCAGTTGCGTCTCCCGCGTCTGCACGGCGGGCCCTGCTCGGGTCGGTGAACCGTAAGTAGTAATGCCCTGATCGGCAATCATGGTCATCGCCCGCAATGTATGCGGCGGATCAGTCACCACGATCGCGTCGTCGAAACCGCGCTCGTCATAGACAGGCACGAGCGCTTCAGCGCTGGTGAGAGTATTCGAGCCAGACTCCACCGCGATGACCGCGTCCTCGGGGACGCCGCCGGACTCAACCAGCCATTTCTTGCCGGCGCTCGCCTCCGTATACACGTCGCCTGCTTGATTTCCGCCCACGGTGACGATCGTATCTGCGTAGCCGTCACGCCACAGGTCGAGCGCATGCTGCAGCCGCCACTGGAATACCGGCGAGGGTTCGCCGTCGTACTGCGCCGCCCCAAGTACGACGATGGAGTCGGCGCGATGCGTATCGGTGTCCCGAGCTACTTTCCAGACGGCGAACGCGACGCCGAAGGTCGCTAGCATACATCCGACCAGCAGCCCGGCGAGAATACGGGCGAAGAACCTGCCGATCACGCTGCTACTCCGATCCCGCAGTGGTGTGCCACGTCCCAGTCTATGGCGAGTGCCTGGTGAGTCGATGAAGGTACGTCAGCCACCAGAAACGTCGATCTCAGCGCCGAACGGCACGGCGCAACTGTCCCGGTCCGCCAACCACCCCTCCGGCAGCGTCACCTTGCGTGTCCCGGTCGAGCGGCCCCTGGCCAGCCCGAGGATGCTCAGTGGGTACGGCTGGTCACCATGCGCCTGTAGAAGTCCGTCCAGCAGGTCATCGAGGTCGCGCAGACTTCCGATCAGCCCGAGCTTTTGCCGGACCTCCGAACCTGCGCGAAACCCCTTCAGGTACCACGAGACGTGCTTGCGGAAGTCGCGCGTGCCACGAGACTCGCCCAGATCCTCCACCATGTACGACGCATGTTCACGCATCGTGTCGGCGACCTCGGACAGTGACGGCCGCATCCGCTCACTCGACCCGGCGAAGGCGTTCGCGAGGTCGGCGAACAGCCACGGCCGCCCTAAGCAGCCACGGCCGACAACGACCCCTGCGCAGCCGGTCTGTGCCACCATCGCCAGCGCGTCATCGGCCTCCCAGATGTCACCGTTGCCGAGCACCGGCACATCGAGTTCATTGACGAGCATGGTGATCGCGTTCCAGTCGGCGGTCCCGCCGTACATCTGCGCAGTAGTCCTCCCATGCAGCGCGACCGCCTGTACGCCCTCCTCTTGCGCGGCGCGACCCGCCTCCAGGAAGGTGAGGTGCTCGTGATCGATGCCCATCCGCATTTTCACGGTGACCGGCACCCGGCCGTCCGCGGCGTGTACGGCCGCGCCCACGATGGCGCGAAAAAGATTGCGCCGCCACGGCAGAGCGGCGCCGCCACCCTTGCGGGTCACCTTGGGTACCGGGCACCCCATGTTGAGGTCGATGTGATCGGCACGGTCCTCGTCAACCAGGATGCGCACAGCAGTCGCAACGATCGCCGGGTCCGTGGCATATAGCTGTACCGATCGCGGCGTTTCGCTGGGGTGGAACCGCAACATGTCCATCGTCAACGGCGTGCGTTCGACCAGCGCGCGAGTCGTGATCATCTCCGAGACGTATAACCCGGCGCCGTACTGCCGGCAGACCCGTCGGTACGCGCTCGTGGTGATCCCGGCCATCGGCGCGAGCACGACGGGAGGGTCAACTGGAATCGCACCGAAACTGAGAGCCTTCATCGCATCCATGTCAGCGTGTCCGAACCGTCGCGCCATTGAACTCCGCGCACATCGAGCTGTGTGGCGATGAGGTAAAACGTGTGCCCGGCCACCGTCTCTTCGGGCATGACCGCGCCATCGCGAAATCCCGGATGGGTCGCAACCTCGGCGGGCGCTGCCAGATGTACGCCGCCACCGCTGTCGATCACGCACAGACCGCGCGAGGGACCGATCTCCACCGGCTCATTTCCTTTATTGGTAAATAGCGCTCCGACGACAACAGATGCGTATCCCTCGGGAATCTGCAGCCCCGCCTCGATGAACACCTCATCGGCCGGGTGCTGAACCGCCAACACGCGCCATCCGGCGCGCAGACCGAAACTCCCGTCGCCCTCCAACAGGTCGCCGACCTTGCCTGAACGAGGCTCTAAGAGCTCGTCTTGGCTTAGCGTCCCGCTGGACTCAGCGGCCGAAGGTGCAGGCTGCTCTGTCCGTGTCCCGCTCGGCGGCGGTGGCGGTGGCGGTGCGTGATACCCCGGAGGGGGCCCCTGCGGCCTCCGAGGCCCCGGGTGCGGTGCGGGCGGCGGACACTGCGGCCTGCCGTACCCCGGCGGGGGACCCTGCTGCGGGTATGGCTGCGGACGGTATCCGGGCGGAGGTCCCTGCGGCGGGTACCCAGGATGCCTACCCGGTCCAGGACCCGGCGATGGGTATCCCCGCGGGGGGCCGTAGCCCGGTGGCGGACCGTAGGTCATTGGCACTCCCCTCCATTGCGAATGTGCGTCTACGTGCTGATCTCGGATCCCGCTACGAGCCGATCAGCTTCGGCGCCAGGTATCCCAGCAACGCATCGATACCGACGCGCTCTTGCTGCATCGTGTCGCGCTCACGCACGGTCACGGCGTTGTCGTCCAGCGAATCGAAGTCGACAGTGATGCAGAACGGCGTTCCGATCTCGTCCTGACGACGGTACCGGCGTCCGATGGCTCCTGCATCGTCGAAATCAATGTTCCAGTTCTGGCGCAGCAGTGACGCGACGTCCTTCGCCTTGGGCGAAAGGTCAGCATTGCGCGACAGCGGCAGTACGGCGGCCTTGACCGGCGCGAGCCGAGGATCAAGGCGCAGCACGGTGCGTCGGTCCACGCCGCCCTTCGTGTTAGGCGCCTCGTCTTCGGCGTACGCGTCCACGAGGAAGGTCATGATCGAACGGGACAGGCCCGCCGCGGGCTCGATGACGTACGGCGTGTAGCGCTCGCCCGAGTTCGGATCGTGGAACTCCAGCGTGTTACCCGAGTGCTTGCTGTGGCTGCTGAGGTCGAAATCAGTCCGGTTCGCGATACCTTCGAGCTCACCCCATTCGCTGCCGCTGAATCCGAAGCGGTACTCGATATCGACAGTCCGCTTCGAGTAGTGCGACAACTTCTCCTTGGGGTGCTCAAAGTGCCGCAGGTTGTCGGGGTTGATTCCGAGGTCGGTGTACCACTTCGTGCGCTCATCGATCCAGTACTGGTGCCACTGCTCATCTTCGCCGGGCTTAACGAAGAACTCCATCTCCATCTGCTCGAATTCGCGAGTGCGGAAGATGAAGTTGCCCGGGGTGATCTCGTTGCGAAACGACTTGCCGGTCTGCGCGATACCGAACGGCGGCTTCTTTCGGGAGGCATGCATGACGTTGGAGAAGTTGACGAAGATGCCCTGCGCGGTCTCCGGACGTAGATAATGCAGCCCGGACTCGTCCTCAATAACGCCCAGGTAGGTCTTGAGCATCATCTGGAAATCGCGCGGCTCCGTCCACTGGCCCTTCGTGCCGCAGTCAGGACATGCGATCTCGCTCATCGGAACCGCGTCCGGATCGTCGAGGCCTTTCTTCTCCGCGTACGCCTCCTGCAGGTGGTCCTGGCGGTGCCGCTTGTGGCATTGCAGACACTCGATCAGCGGATCAGTGAACGTACCGACGTGCCCCGAGGCGACCCAGGTTTCGCGCGGCAGGATGATCGACGAGTCCAGACCGACGACGTCGTCGCGGCCGTGCACCATAGAACGCCACCACTGGCGACGGATATTTTCCTTCAACTCCGCACCCAGTGGGCCGTAGTCCCAGGCGGACCGGGTGCCGCCGTAGATCTCACCGCTGGGGAAAACGAAACCCCGGCGCTTACATAAACTAACGACCTGGTCGATCTTCGAAGGTGCGGGCTTGGCCACGGTATTGATACTCCATCCGGCTGGCGGTCGGCGGTGACGAGAACGGGGATTGCCTCGACGAACCTATCGAGGCCAACCTCTCTATCCTACTCGCTGACCTACTCGCTGACTTGTCCGTGCCGTGTCTGGCTGCGGCAGCGCGGCGGCTGACGCTGGCCGTGGCGCTGATTGCGTCAGCAAGTGGAGCGCGGTCCTTATGAGTGCGCTTGTCCGTCATGAGGTGGGCGAGGATTTACTTCACTGAGGCGCCCAAGGCGCGGGCGGCTCCGGACGCGTGCCGAAGTCTCCGATTCCCGTGCCGTGCGCATCTTCAGCGAGGTCCCCGGCGATTCGACTGACGCCCGCATCGTCGGCGGCAAGCACGGGCTCGAAACCCGTGACCTCATCGCGTGCCAGGTACATGAACGGCGTGGCATGAACTTTCACGTCGTAATCGGACAACGCGCGACGGTAGCTGCCGACATTCGCCCACCGAGTACACAGCACCCACGTCTGCGGCTCATCGGTACTGCGCGCTAATTCACCGCCGCGGAAACCGGCGCACCTACTGAGCGCACCAAGCGCCAGTTCTCCCTGCGCGATGAAACCCTCGCGGTCGTCGGGTCGATCGAACCGGATTATCGCCTGCATCGTCCCCACCCGCCGGATCACGTCGTATGCACTCATGCAACTTTGACAATAAGTATGCCGTTGGAGCAACGTAGACCAGTGCCTCGCTCCCCCTCCACCGACCAGGACGTCGTCGTGCAGACACGTGGCCTGCGTGCGGCGTACGGCTCCCACACGGTGCTGTCCACCATCGACCTCACGGTACGACGCGGCGAGGTGCTCGCCATCATCGGCGCGAACGGCTCGGGCAAGTCAACGCTCATGCGCTCGCTAATCGGCCTCGTACCCGATCGAACCGGCACCGTCACTCTGTTCGGTCGAGACAGGATCACCTCCGCTGAGCGCACGCGAATCGGCTATGTCCCACAGCGGGTGAGTGCGGCGTCCGGCGTCCCGTCGACGGTTGTCGAAGTCGTGGAGTCCGGCCTGCTGTCGGGGATCTTCCACCGCACTGGCGGCGCGCGCCGTCGTGCCGCCGTGGACGCCGCGCTTGAGGCCACCGCGATCACCGACCTGCGCGCGCGTCCGGTCGCAGCACTCTCCGGCGGCCAGCAGCAACGCGTGTTGATAGCGCGCGCACTGGTTCGAGAACCCGAACTCCTATTGCTCGACGAACCTCTCGCCGGCGTCGACCTCGAACAGCAGGCGGCGTTCGCGACAACCCTTCGCACCATCGCGGCCGCCGACCGCACGATCATTCTCGTGCTGCACGAGTTCGGACCGATCGCCCCTTTACTGACTCGCGTGATCTCGCTGGACGGCGGAAAGGTGCAGTACGACGCGTCGCCCCAGGATGCGCCAACCCACTGTGAAAGTGACGACAAGCCCAGTTGGGTGCACGCGGCGCAGGATCACGTACATCCGCATGAGGCGCCCGAGCCCGGCGGTGCAGAGTGGGTCCCTGAGGTTCTGTCGATGCGAGGTTCCGAACGGTGACGGTTCTGCTCGCAGACAGCATTCTGAGCATTCCGTTCATGCAAAAGGCGCTCATCGCGGCCGTGCTCGTCGGGATATGCGCACCGGCAGTAGGCATCTACATCGTGCAGCGGAAACTGTCGCTAATGGGAGACGGCATCGGGCACATCGCGTTCGCCGGCGTGGGCCTCGGGGTGCTGACCGGAACCTCACCGGTGATCACCGCAGTGATTGTTTCGGTCGTCGGCGCCGTCGTCACCGAGTTGGTCCGCTCGAAAGCGAAAACCAGCGGCGATCTCGCGCTGGCGATTCTGTTCTACGGAGGTATTGCGGCCGGTGCGCTCATGATGTCCATGCAGAAATCCGGCGGCGCGACCGTGCAGTCATTCCTCTTCGGTTCGATCCTGACGGTGAACGATGAAGATCTGTGGGTTATCGCGATCCTGGCCGCTGTCGTCCTGCTGATCACGATTGGCCTGCGGAAGGTGTTGTACGCCGTCAGCAACGACGAGGAGTTCGCCCGGGTCGGCGGACTTCCGGTCAATCTGCTGAACATCATGATCGCGGTGACGACGGCGCTCACGGTGTCGGTATCGATGCGGGTGGTTGGCCTCCTGCTGATCAGCGCGCTGATGGTGTTGCCCGTCGCGGCATCGTCGCAACTCGCGAAATCGTTCTCGACCACACTGTTTGGCGCGATCGCGATCGGATTGCTCGTGGCAGTCGTCGGCGTCCTGTTGTCATACCCGCTGGACGTCGGACCCGGCGCGCTTATCGTCATCCTCGCGATCGCGATGTTCTTCGTCTCGGCACTGCTCGGTAAGGTGGTACGACGCACATGACAATCCATGAGCGACACGAAAAGTCCCCGGTAGGAGACCCGATGACCGATGAGGCACCGATCCACGACGGCGCCCTCAGCGACGTCACCCCGAAAGTCTCCTCCCGTGGCGGTACCTCCGCGTTCATGGCCGCCGGAGAGTTGCTGAAGGCATTGTCGGCGCCGCTGCGCGCCCACCTGATCTCACTGCTCGACGAGCACGGTCCGATGTGCGTACACGAGTTGGTCGAATCCCTGGACGTCGCGCAACCGCTGGTGTCCCAGCACCTTCGGATCCTGCGCTCGGCCGGGGTCGTCGTCGGCGATCGTCACGGGCGCGAAGTGGTGTACCGGCTCGCCGACGACCACATTGCGCACATCGTGGCCGACGCCGTCAGCCACGCTAAGGAGCACCACAACTCCCACGTCGGCTAGCGGCGGCTGGCCTATGCCGCGCGCGCCGAGGGTCCGGGCTACGCCGTGCCGAAACGGCGCTCGCGCCCGGCGTATGCCAGGCACGCATCCCACAAGTCGAGTCGATCAAAATCAGGCCAACGCCGATCGACGAACATCAACTCGGCGTACGCCGATTGCCACGGCAAGAAGTTGCTGGTGCGCTGCTCGCCTGACGAACGCAAGAACAGGTCAACGTCCGGCATATCAGGTTCATCCAGGTAGCGCGCGAACACCTCCTCGGTGATCTTGTCCGGGTTCACCAGGCCGGCTTGCACATCCCGGGCCAGCGCGGCGGCGGCGTCGGCGATCTCCGCTCGCCCCCCATAATTGACACACATCGTCAACGTGCAGGTCGTGTTGTCTTTGGTCAGTTCCTCGGCAATCTCGAGCTCCTTGATCACCGATCGCCACAAGCGCGGACGCCGACCGGCCCAACGCACCCGGACACCGAGTTCGTGCATCTCATCGCGACGCCGACGGATCACGTCGCGGTTGAACCCCATCAGGAAGCGGACCTCGTCCGGCGATCGCTTCCAGTTCTCCGTCGAGAACGCGTACGCCGACACCCACTTGACGCCAATTTCGATCGCGCCCTCGACTACGTCGAACAGCGACGACTCCCCCGCCTCGTGTCCCTTGGTGCGAGCCAGCCCGCGCGATTTTGCCCAGCGACCATTTCCGTCCATCACGATCGCGACGTGGTTCGGCACCTTGTCCGCAGGCAGGTCGGGTGCGATGGCGCCCGACGGATGCGGGGTGGGCCGGCGCGGCGGCATCAACGAGGTACCTCGCTCTCTCGTGCCCCCAGGGGCAGTCCGTCGAACAGATCTGGATCGATGTCGTCGTACGGCGAGGCCGTCAAGGTGGCCGGCCGGTCTCGCTCCACCAGCGGCAGCGAACGCAACGCGCGCTCCAGATGCCACTGCAGGTGGGCGGCGAGCACGCCACTGGATTCGCGTTGCACCCTACGTTCGCTGGATTCGGCTAGTTCCCAATCACCGCATAGCAACGCGTTCAGGTGCGCGGGGGTCTCACCTTGGATCGTGACCGCGCGCGGTACGGCGCAGGACGTACACGTCGTTCCCCCGGATTCCACCGAATAACGGCGATGCGGCCCCGGCGTCGCGCAACGCGCGCATTCGTTCAGCGCCGGCTCCCAGCCGGCGACCGACATCGCACGGACCAAGAACGCATCCAGCACCAGTTGCGCGGACTTTTCCTTTTGGCCAAGCGAACGCAGGGCGCCAACCAGCAGCAGGTACAACCGCAGTGATGCGGCACCCTCCTCGCCGGCGAGTCGCTCACTGGCTTCGAGTATTGCCTGCATCGTCGTATAACGCGGGTAGTCATCGACAACCTGTGCGCCGAAGTGGTGCAGGCTTTCTGCCTGCGTCACGATGCCCAGCGACCTACCCGCGTACAGCTGCAGATCGACGTGGCTACCTGGTTCCAGCCGCGCGCCGAATTTCGAACCGGTGCGCCGTACGCCTTTGGCGACAGCACGTACGACACCGCCACGGCGGGTCAGCAGGGTGACGATGCGGTCGGCCTCCCCCAGCTTGTGCAGCCGTAGGACGACGCCCTCGTCGCGAACGGTGGTCATTCGCTAGATCATCCCACCTACTCGCCCCGCGCGGCGGTAAGTCGGCGTTCGATCTCCGCCTGCGCCTCGATTGCGCCGCGCTCATACCCGGATTTCCCCACGCCGAGGTACACCAACAAATCGCGCACGTGGCCGTTATTCAGCAAGATCCGCAAACCCTGATTGTGCTGCAGACGCGTACGCATTTCGCGGCCACCGACTGCTTTCACGTCGCTCCACGGCCACGAATCACGGGAGCCGGTCTTCGTCTCGGCGATCGCGATGCCCTCGTCGTCAACGATGAGTAATCGCTTGACCGTCGGCGAGGTTGCATCCAAGCAGGGCGCACTCCAGGTGCCGGCGGGCAGGTCGTCAACCACTTTTTGTTGTCGAGTCCGTTCGCGCTTAGCAACCAGAACGGCGATCGCGAGGACAACCACGAGCGCAACCAGCGCCCACGCCCCCGGGTAGTACGCCGCTGCACCGTCGGCGGCGAGCACCATCTAGAACCCCAACCTGGTGAGCTTCTTGGGATCACGCTGCCACTCGGCCAGCACGCTCACGTGCAGATGCAGGTAGATCCGCATACCCAGCCGCTCTTCGATTTGTTTGCGCGCGACGGTGCCGATCTGCTTGATCCGTGAACCGCGCGGGCCGAGAATGATGGGTTTCTGACTGGATCGCTCGACATACAGGAACGCGTGCACGTCGAGGCCCTCGGAGTTCTCGCGCGGCAAAATTTCCTCTACGGCGCAGGCGATCGAGTGCGGTAACTCGTCGCGGGCCTCGGCCAGCGCCGCCTCACGGATAAACTCCGCGATCAGTTTCTCCGTGCTCTCGTCGGTCTTCTCATCGTCCAGGAAGAGTTTCGGACCTTCGGGTAATTGCTTCTCGATGAGTTCCAGCAACAGTTCGGTCTGCTCACCGGACACCGCGGAGATCGGAATGATCTCGGCAAACTCACGACCGAGTTCGGACTGAAGTTCGTTTACTTGCAGCAACGCCTCCGCCACCCGACGCGGGGCCGCGGTATCGGTCTTCGTGACGATGCCGATCACTGGAGCCTTCGTGTTCTCACGGAGCATCCGCGCGATGTACTTGTCGCCTGGGCCCACCTTTTCTCCGGCGGGCAGGCAAAAACCGATCACGTCAACCTCGGACAGGGTTGCTGTGACCACGTCGTTTAGCCGCTCGCCGAGCAGGGTCCGCGGACGGTGCAGTCCAGGGGTGTCCACAATGACGATCTGCGCATCAGGGCGGTCGACGATCCCCCGGATCGCGTGCCGGGTCGTCTGCGGCTTGTCGCTGGTGATCGCGATCTTCTCGCCCACCAACGCATTGGTGAGCGTGGACTTTCCCGCATTGGGCCGCCCCACAAAGCTGACGAATCCGCTGCGATGCGCCGGTTCGCTCATCGTTCCACCTCCTGGTCGCGATACGGATAATCCCGTTCGTCCTGCTGATTCTCGCCGGAGAGGTCAGGACCGGGCGAAGATTCGCGCACGACGCGCACGGACGAAATCCGATTTCGCCGTCCGATGGTGTCCTCTGCCTCCAACCGGAGGCCCGCAACGCGCACGACGGCGCCGGGAATCGGTACCAACCCGAGTTGCTGCGCCATGAGACCGCCGACGGTCTCCACGTCGTCGTTGATCTCGATGTCGACCCCGAACTTTTCAGCGAGGTCCTCAACGGTGACTCGAGACTGAATCCGCACACTACCGTCGTCGAGGTCCTCGATCGGCGCGACCTCGTTCGTGTCGTATTCGTCCGCGATCTCGCCGACGATCTCCTCCAGGATGTCCTCAATGGTCAACAGACCGGCCGTGCCGCCGTACTCGTCGATCACGATCGCGATGTGGATCCGGTTGATCTGCATCTCGCGCAGTAGGTCGTCAACCGGCTTCGATTCGGGGACGAAACTCGCCGGTCGCATCACCTCGGCGATAGGGGTTTTTCGAGCGGTATCGGCTTCCGATCCCTGGGTGCGCCGTACCAGATCTTTCAGGTACACGACTCCGATGATGTCGTCGACGTTCTCGCCGACGACCGGGATGCGAGAAAAACCGCTGCGCAATGCCAGGGCGAGTGCCTGCCCGACGCGTTTGGAGCCCTCGATCCACACCATCTCCGGCCGCGGGACCATCACCTCCCGGGCGATGGTGTCGCCGAGGCCGAATACCGCGTGAACCATCTCGCGTTCTTCATGCTCAACGACACCGCGCTGTTCGGCCAGATCAACCAGCTCGCGCAGTTCAACTTCAGTGGCAAACGGGCCTTCCCGGAAACCGCGCCCCGGGGTGATCGCGTTGCCAATCACGATCAGTAAGTCGGCGATCGGGCCGAGCACGATCCCTAGCGTGCGCACCAGGACGGCCGTACGCAGCGCCGTGGCATACGGGTGTTGGCGGCCCAGCGTACGCGGGCCCACACCGACGATGACGTAACTGATCACGGTCATCCCGGCCGCCGCAGTCAGCACCTGTACCCAGGTGGCGTCAATGTAGTTGGTGATCACGACGGTAGCCATCACCACCGCCGTCATCTCGCATGCGAGGCGCAGCAGCAGTAGGAGGTTGGTATGGCGCGGCAGGTCAGCAACAACATCCGCGAGCGCTTTCGCTCCGCGCACACCTTCCTTGCAGAACTCAGATACGCGCGCCTTACTGACTCGAAGCAGTGCTGCGTCGACCATGGCGAAGACGCCGCCCAGGACGACGAGGACCAGGGCGACGATCAGCAGCGTCAAGTCCGAACTAGCCACGTGCTCGTTCGGTCTCCGCTCGCCACTTCTTCAACAGTTGCCCCTGCAGCCCGAACATCTCACGCTCCTCTTCGGGCTCCATATGGTCATAGCCCAGCAGATGCAGAATGCCGTGCGTGGTGAGCATGTGTAACTCGTCCTCGAACGTGTGCCCGGCGGCCGCAGCCTGCGAGATCGCAACCGCGGGACACAGCACGATGTCCCCGACGATGCCCGGCTCGTCGTCCTCATCATCGGCGATATCCGCCGGCGCCACGCCGGGTCGAGTAGCGGGGCTGAGCTCATCCATCGGGAAGGCGAGTACATCGGTCGCGCCGTCCTCGCCCATCCAGCGCTCATTCAGCGCAGCCATGTGCGGCACGTCAACGATCAGAATCGAGAGTTCGGCCTGCGGATGGATGCCGAGCTCGCCGAGCATGAAGTCAGCGATCGCGGCCAACCGGATCTCGCCGACGGGGATCGAGGACTCGTTCGTGATCTCGACACTCATGCCTGACGCCTTCCGCGGTCCTCACGCTGGCCACGCTGATCCTGTCGGCCACGGGCGTCGTGCCGCGCGTAGGCGTCGACGATTTCTCCGACCAGCCGGTGCCGAACGACGTCCTGACTGGTGAGTTCACGGAAGCCGATGTCATCCACGCCATCGAGAATGTCACGCACAATCCGCAAGCCCGACTGCTGCCCACCGGGCAGATCAACTTGGGTCGTGTCGCCGGTGACGACGATCTTCGAGCCGAACCCGAGCCGGGTCAGGAACATCTTCATCTGCTCGGCGGTGGTGTTCTGCGCTTCGTCAAGAATGATGAACGCGTCGTTCAGACTCCGACCGCGCATGTACGCCAGCGGGGCGACTTCGATGGTCCCGGCCTCCATCAGGCGCGGGATCGACTCGGGGTCGATCATGTCGTGCAGCGCGTCATACAGCGGCCGTAGGTACGGATCAATTTTCTCCGACAGCGACCCTGGAAGGAATCCGAGGCGCTCGCCGGCTTCCACGGCGGGACGAGTGAGGATGATGCGGTTGACCTGTTTGGTCTGCAGAGCCTGCACGGCCTTGGCCATCGCCAGGTAAGTCTTGCCAGTGCCAGCCGGTCCGATACCGAACACGATCGTGTGCGCATCGATCGCGTCGACGTACTCCTTCTGCCCGATCGTCTTGGGTCGAATCGAGCGACCGCGGCGGCTCAGAATGTTGATGCTGAGCACGTCGGCCGGTCGCTGATGGCGATCCTGGCGCATCATGCCAATGCTGCGCCGTACGACATCGGTGCTCAATTCGTGCCCGGACTGCAGCAGCGCGAGCAATTCATCGAACACCCGCTGAGTGAACGCGACTTCGCCGTGCTGGCCAGTGATCGTGATAGATGTGCCACGAACATCGATCTGGGTGGTGACGCTCGACTCGATGAGCCGGAGGTATTCGTCTCGTATGCCCAGCAACGTCACCATTGGCGTACTCGACGGGACCTCGAACGTGGTGCTGACAGGCTGCGCATCGCCCGAGTCGGTCTCCACGGCGGGAGGCGCGGTATTCGTGTGGGATTGGTTCCTGGATTCGCCGGTGCTCGACACGAGGAGCGTGTACCTGGCCTTTCACGCGGGGCTGGAATACCTCAAGTCTAGTGGAGTGCCGCGACAGGAACCATGGCATTTGGTCTCGACGGCCGATTGCCGTTCCTCAGCCCGCCCAGCGGTTCAGGGCGACACTCCCCCAGGTGGCTGCGACCAGCCCCGCGGTGGAAGTCCGCAGCACCTCCGGGCCGAGCCTGATGATCGACGCACCGGCTGCACGCAGCGCGTCCAGTTCATCGGGCGAGATGCCGCCTTCGGGGCCCACCACTAGGACGACATCGCTGCCGCCACGATCCAGATTCAACGCCGTGATCGGCTCGCTCGCCGACTCATGCAGCACGATCGACTGCGCGTCACCGCAGAGGTCGGCGACGTCGGCAGCACGCACCACCGGGCCGATGCGGGGGATGCGCGAGCGCCGCGACTGTTTGGCTGCCTCGCGCGCGACCTGAGCCCATCGCGCGCGCGACTTGTCTTCCTTACCGTCCCATTTCGCGATGCTATGGGTGGCCTGCCAGGGGATGATCTCGTCGACGCCGATCTCGGTCAGCATTTCGACCGCGAGAGTGCCCCGGTCACCTTTCGCCAACGCCTGTGCGACGATCAGCCGCGGTAGCCGCTCAGCCTCGGTGCCGCTGGTGATGACCTGTGCCCGCAGCGATCGCTGCGCCAACTCGATGACTTCGCAGTCGGCGTAGCGCCCATTCCCGTCGGCGATCCGGATCACCTCCCCGTTCCGGATTCGGCGCACCCGCACCGCGTGCGCGCCGTCATCACCGCCGAGTTCGATGATGTCCGCGTCATCCGGCAGTTCACCGAAAAAGACCGGCGGGTACGCCGAGGCGCGTGCCATCAGCGGCCGTGGAAGGCGTCGCGCATCCGGCTGAACAGGCCACCGGCGGGATTCGCCTTCGTCGAGGCCTCTCCTTCTTCACCGCGAGCCGCGGCGAGTTCGGTCAACAGACGGGTCTGCTCGGCATCGAGTTTGGTCGGCGTACGAACCTCCAGGTGCACGATCAGGTCACCTCGGGTACTCGATCGCAGCCGCGGGACGCCCTTCTCGCGCACCGTTAACTTGTCGCCGGACTGGGTGCCAGCCTTGATCTCGATGCTCTCGTTGGATTCGTCCAGGTTCGTCAGTTCCAGAGTGGTGCCCAGCGCGGCCGACGTCATCGGCAGCGTGACGCGGCAGTGTAGGTCCTCACCCTCGCGGGTGAAGATGTCGTGGGCCTGCTCGTGGACCTCGATGTACAGGTCGCCGGCCGGTCCGCCGCCCGGCCCGACCTCGCCTTGACTGGCCAGCCGAATCCGCATCCGGTCTTCGACGCCAGCGGGGATCCTCGCCGAGACCGTACGCCGGGCCCGAACCCGCCCGTCGCCAGCACATTTCGCGCACGGCGAGGGAATGATGACCCCGGTACCGCGGCACGCGTGGCACTCGCGGGTCACCATCATCTGACCCAGCAGGGTGCGCTGCACGGCCTGGATCTCACCGCGGCCTCCGCAGGTACCGCACTCGCTGATCGATGTGCCCTCACTTGTGCCTTCCCCCTGGCAGGTATCGCACAGAATCGCCGTCTCGACCGCAAACTCTTTGGTCACCCCGAAGGCGGTCTCTTCCAGCGTCAGTTCGACCGGAAGCAACGCGTCGGCACCGGGGCGTACGCGACTCTTGGGCTGGCGGGTGGCGCCACCGCCGCCGAAGAATGCGTCCATGATGTCGCTGAACCCGCCGAACCCGGCCGCGCCGAACCCTCCAGCACCACCGCCGCGCGAGCCGCCGTTGGTGTCGTAAGGGTCGCCACCGAGGTCGACGATGCGTCGCTTCTCCGGGTCGGTGAGCACCTCATACGCGCGCGAGACCTCACCGAAACGCTCCTGCGCCTCTGGCGAAGGGTTCACGTCCGGGTGGTAATCACGGGCGAGTTTGCGGTAGGCCTTCTTGATATCGGACGTCGAGGCGTCCTTCTCCAGGCCTAGTAAGGCAAAGTAATCCGTTGGCACGGTGCTCCAGTCGAGGTTTGAGTACGTAGGTCAAAGTGCGGGACTCAGCCGCCGTGGATCAGGCGGCTGACATATCGGGCGACGGTCATCACCGCGCCCATGTTGGCGGCGTAGTCCATCCGCGTCGGGCCGACCACGGCGAGCCCGCCGAGGTGGCGCAACTCGTCGCCGTACGACGTGGATACGATGGAGGTAGACCACAGACCCGGGGTCGGGTTCTCTTCGCCGATGGACACACGCACGCCGGCTGAAGCCGATTCGTCGATCAGCTTCAGCAGTATGACGTGCTCTTCGAGCGCGTCCAGGACCTCGCCAAGCGAGGAATGGAAATCAGAGGTTTGACGGGTCAGGTTCGCCGCGCCGCCGACCATCACCCGTCCGTCGTCGGGCTCAACGAGAGCGTCCAGCAGCAACGTGCACACAACGGCCATGGCCGCACTCAACTCGGCGCTCACGGTGTCCGGCAATCCGGCCACGAGCGCGGCCGCGTCCGACAGTTCCTGCCCGGCCAATGAGGAGTTCACCGCGTTTCGCAGGTCGACAATGTCGTCCGGGCCGAGTTCGGCCGGTATGTCGGCGCTGCGCTGTTCGACGCGTCCGGATTCGGTGATCAGCACCACCATCACGCGGGTGCTCGCGACGGGGACGATTTCGATATGACGAACAACGGAACGCAGCAGGCTCGGGTAACTGATCACGGCAGCCTGCCTGGTCAGTTGTGACAGCAGCCGCACGCTACGGCGCAGAACGTCGTCCAGATCGACGGCACCTTCGATGAATCGCTCGATCGCGCGTCGTTCAGCGCCGGACATCGGACGCAGTTCGTCGAGTTCGTCGACGAACAGGCGGTACCCCTTGCCGGTGGGGATCCGCCCGGCACTGGTGTGCGGATGGGTGATGTACCCCTCCTCCTCCAGCGCCGCCATATCGTTGCGGATCGTTGCGGCCGACACGCCGAGATTGTGGCGCTCGACGAGCCCCTTGCTGCCGACCGGTTCATTCGTGGAGACGAAGTCGGCGACAACGGCGCGCAATACATCCAGTCGTCGTTGCTGCGTGGACATCCGTCACCTCCTCGTCTCGGTTGGCACTCCGGACCGGAGAGTGCCAGGTCAAGTTTACGTCTCGCTCGGCAGTATGGGCGAGGGTATGCGGGTGTGCCGACCTACACTCTCCTCGAGCGTCACCGCCCCACATCAGCGAATAGAACGGCAAGCATCGTGATCTTCAAGGCGATCGGCAACGGCCGCCCGTATCCCGAGCATGGATTGACTCAGCGCGAATGGTCGACGATTCCGCCGCAACAGATCCGGCTGGACGAGTTGACGACGACCAAGCGCGAACTCGCATTGGACGCGTTGCTCGACGAGGCGAGCACCTTTTACGGCGACCTCTTCACTCATGTGGTCCGCTGGCGCGGCGAGTCTTACCTCGAGGACGGTTTGCACCGCGCGTTACGCTCGGCGCTGCATCAGCGCACCGCGATTCATGCCAGAGTGCTCGATCTCGACAAGACGTCGGGAGAGTTCGCTCGCCGACTCAAAGGAGAGCGCTCGTGAGCACGTCTGGGCAGAGAGGCAAGGTCTTCACCGCGCCGATCCTCGTCGCGTTGGCGGCAGTGGTAGTGCTCGCGGTGGTCACCGTAATCGTCGTGATGTCCGGCGACGGCGACGATCTCAATGCCGCGCCGGGTGGGACGAGCGGCAATTCGGCGCCCGCATCCAGTGAGCAGTCCAGTTCCAGTTCTGCCTCGAGCAGCGAACCGACCGAAATCGTCAACGACGAGTTCGACATCTCGTACAGCTACCCAACCGCCGGATACGAGCCGAGTATGTGGGCCGGCCCCCTCGATATGCCTGCCGGTTCGATGTCGTTGCTCTCCGCGACAACCTACGAGGCGTGCACGCCCGAGGCCGGCGCCGACGTGTTGTTCGCGTTCGTGACCAGCGACGAAAGTGACCTCGCTGAGGCAGCACAATATTGCCGATGAGTGGGCGAACACCGTGTGGTCGCCGGCAGCGACATTGACCGATCCGAGCACCCCGACGGAGAAGACCACCGCCGGTGGGGTTACCGGGATGCTGGTGGAGCTCGAATCGACGCGCGAGGGAGGCGAGGACGGCTACGGTACGACGACCGCACATGTCGGCGCCTTCGCATTTGAGAACGACGCGGGCGACGTCGTCGCGTTCGTGTCCTCGCACCGCGTCGACGGGGACACCATCAAGAACGACGACGAGTTCCTCGACGATGTCGCGGCGACGTACGACTCGATCGCGCTGGCCGGGAACTGAGGTGCGTGGGTGCCCTCAGTCCACGAGGTCGCGGATGACCGCGTCCGCGAGCAGCCGCCCGCGAAGGGTCAGCACGACCTGCTCGTGAGCCAGCGCTGCGCCGTCCAGCAGGCCGTAGGTCACCATCTGCTTGGCCTCACCGTGCGCGCGCGCGGATAGTTCGCTGACGTCGATACCCTCGCGCATCCGGATACCGAGCATGATCCGCTCCATCGCCCGCTGCTGATGAGTTAGGGTCTCACGGCCATGCGCCGGACTCAGACGGGCGGAAATCCGGGCGGCGTACGCCGCAGGGTGCTTCACGTTCCACCAGCGCACCCCGCCAGCATGACTATGCGCGCCGGGACCCGCGCCCCACCAGCCGCCGCCGCGCCAATAAATCTCGTTGTGTCGGCACCGCGCATCCTGCCCCCGCGCCCAGTTCGACACCTCGTACCACTCAAACCCTGCCGCACCGAGGATCTCCTCGGCGATCTCATACCGATCGGCGTGCACGTCGTCGTCGGGTTCGCCGATCTCACCGCGCGCGATCCGCCGTGCGAGCGCGGTTCCCTCCTCAACGATCAGCGCGTACGCCGATACATGATCGACCGGTGCCTGCAGCACCGCGTCGAGGCTGGCGCGCCAATCATCATCGGTTTCTCCCGGTGCGCCGTAGATCAAGTCCAGGTTGATGTGCTCGAACCCGGCGTCGGCCGCCTCCTGAGCGGCGGCCCGCGCGCGACCTGGCGAATGGGTGCGATCGAGCACATGCAGCACGTGCGGCGCCGCCGACTGCATACCGAGAGAGACGCGGGTGAAACCGCCCGCGCGCAGGTTCTCCAATAGTTGTGGAGAGACTGATTCAGGGTTTGCCTCTGTCGTGACCTCCACGCCGGGCGCGAGAGTGAACTCATCGCTGATCGTGCGCACGATCGCGCTGAGTTCGCCGACCGGCAGCAGACTCGGCGTACCCCCGCCGACGAAGATCGATTCGACCGGCAGATCGGCATCGCCGAGCACGCGTCGCGCCAGGCGGATCTCATCACGCACGAGCTCGCCGTAACTCTCGCGGCTGACGATCGCCGATCCGTCGCGGGCGGTGAGTTCGCGTGCCGTGTAAGTGTTGAAATCGCAATAGCCGCAGCGCGTCGCACAAAACGGCACGTGCACATAGAAGCCGAACGGCGCGCGACGAGTCTGCTCGAGCGCATCGGCCGGAAGTCGCCCGTCCATCGGCACAATCTCGTTTGAATCCAACTCTACCGAAGGCACGGCGCCGAGTGTAATCCGCGTTGGGGCCGGGAACATCACGCGGCCAAAGTGCGTTGTGATGAGTAACGCCCCGGCGACTTCCTCGGCCGCGGCGGAGGAACCTCGAAGGGATGCAGGAGTCAGCACAGTGCGCGATCCGCAGAGCAAGCCCACCATCATCGACGAGCAGGGCGAATATGTCGCACCCGAGGCGACGGGCACGCCGGGCGCTCGTACCCAGAATCCGTTTCACGCAGGTGTGGGTGGTCTCGGTGGTGCGATCACACCGATTCCCGAGCACTTGCTGAACAAGAAGGGCAAGCCGTCGCTGTTCAAGATGATCGGCTGGAAGGGTACCGCCGTATTGGTGCTCGTTGCTGCCGGGATCATCGCGCTCGCGGCTGCATCGCTCGTCGTGCTGGCCTTCGCCATTCCGATCCTGCTACTGCTCGCCGTGATTGGCTGGGTAGTCGGCAAGGTCCGTGGGCCGTCGCGGTCATCGTCACCGCGACCTGGGTCGTCGCGATCGGTGATCGTCGTCCGCGGGGGGTTCCCCAACGGGCGCTAGCGGATCGTCCGTGCATAGCGCTTGTTGAACTTCTCCACCCGCCCTTCGGTGTCCATAATCCGACCTTTCCCGGTCCAGAAGGGGTGACTGGCCGAGGAGGTCTCCACCTGGATCAGCGGATAGGTGTTGCCGTCCTCCCACACGGTGCTCTGTTGGCTTGTTGCGGTCGTACGGGTCAGGATCCGAGTGCCGACAGCCATGTCCTCGAACACGACCGGGTGGTAGTCGGGGTGAATATCCTTGCGCATCGCTAGTTTCCTTCTGCGTCGTCAATGTCGGACTCGCTGATGTCGACAGCGAATGGGTCCTCGTAGTCATGCCAGGTACGCGGTCCGGCGTGGTACTCGTCGTCGGTCAGCACGCAAGAATCAAGCAAGCTCCGGATGCCGTGCACGTCCAGTTCTCGACCCAGGAACGTTAGTCTGCTGGCTGCGGCGTCGCCGCCTCGTGGACCCAGGTCGCCGAGACTCAGGGACTCGCCGGCACTTTCCCAGCGGGTCCAACGATCCGAGGTTGAGGCGATGACGATGCGCCCTGCCGAACGGATGACGCGTTCAGCGAGCGCCTCTAACGACTCGCTCAACCGTGCGGCATGCAGTGGCCGTTCGGACTTCCACCGCAGGACCTGAAGGCTCGAGCCTGCTCGCGGCACGTCTGCGGACCAATCGAGCAACCCGTCCCGCTCGAATGCGCCGAGGCATCGCGGCCGATGGCGGCCGGTGCGGGCCAGCGTGAGCATCGGCAATGCGAGCAAGTCGGCCCCGAGCAGCAGCGGCGTGCCGGGCGCGAGCGCGCTGAGCGCTGCGAGTTCATCCTCCGAGCAGCTTCCCTCGGTCAGCACCAACAGATCGCAGGAGCTGACGTGCGCGGCGATGATGGTCGCAACAGCTCGGTCGTCCTCGGCTTGGATGCCGAACCCCCGCTCCCCGACGATGTCGCCACCGGAGAGGTCATCGAGCCAGGCACCTGCTTTCAGGACGCCGACGACGGTGTCGAGTCGAGCATGCTCAGGATCGAGCGTGGCGCACAGTGACTCCAGCACCGCGTCGGCCTCGACACTCGGGGCGAGGCGCAATGCCAGCAGATCGTGTCTGCCCAGTCGGATCACTCTCTCGATGCAGACCCGCAGCGCGTTCAGGTAACTGCAGGTGAGGCAGTCCTGCGCGTCGATCTCTAGTGAGTCCTGCCAGCCCACGCCGTCGCTGATCAGCGCACTCATCCGGCCGAGAAATGCCGTGGAGGGGTCAACCCAGATCGTGGCGCATCGACTGTCGCGCAGCACCATCGAGGACGCGAGGAGCCCGGTGTCAGCTTGGTCAATTCCGCACAGCGCGGTGATTTCCAGCATGTTCACCAACTCGACTTCGTCACACCGGGCAACTCGCCGGCGTGCGCCATCTCGCGCAGCCGAACGCGCGATACACCGAACTTGCGCAGATAGCCGCGCGGGCGCCCGTCCACCGCGTCGCGATTACGCAGGCGGGCGGCGCTGGCATCGCGAGGTTGGCGCTGCAACTCCGCCTGCGCCTCTCGCACCTGTTCAGTGGTGGATGACGGTGCGGCGATGGTGCGTTTGAGTTCCGCGCGACGTTGCGCATAGCGGGCCACCACCACACGGCGTTGTTGATCGCGGGCGATTTTGCTCTTCTTGGCCATCGAGTTAACGTTCCTCTTTGAAGTCCACGTGCCGCCGTACGATCGGGTCGTACTTGCGTAATACGAGACGCTCCGGATCATTGCGACGGTTCTTCCGCGTGACATAGGTGTAGCCCGTACCGGCCGTCGATTTCAGCTTGATCACCGGGCGCAGATCAGTTGATTTCCCTGCCACGTCAGACCCGCTCGCCCTGCGCGCGCAGCCGCTTCACGACGGCCTCGATCCCCTGCCTGTCGATGGTTTTGATCCCCTTCACCGACACTCGCAGCCGGACGTACCTGTTCTCGCTGGGCAGGAAGAACCGCTTGACCTGGATATTTGGGTCCCATCGGCGGCTGGTGCGCCGATGGGAGTGTGACACGGACTTGCCGAAGCTCGGCTTGGCACCGGTCACCTGACAGTGCATTGACATGTGGTTCTCCTCGATTGCTCCGCGGCGTTTCCGGCGGTAGCAGAGGACCACGATAGGCGCGCTACTTCCCTTGCACAAATGGGAAGTTGGCCATATTCGCACACGATAATGAATGTCTTGGCGACACCAGTTCCCTCCAGGGGGCCCGGCTGCGTAGGATCCGGTTATGTTCTCTGTCTTTGTATCTGCCCCGAATGCCGACGACCCGATGGCCGCCTTGGAGCTTGGCGAACGCCCCGAGCCGGACGTCGCCGATGGCTGGGCCCGCGTCCAGGTCAAGGCCGCTTCGCTCAACCACCACGACGTCTGGTCCCTGAAGGGTCAGGGCCTGCCCGAGGACAAGATGCCGATGATTCTCGGCACCGATGCCGCAGGGATCGATGAGGACGGCAACGAGGTCCTGATCCACTCGGTCATCTCCTCCCCGGGGTGGACCGGTGACGAAACGTTTGACCCGCGCCGTTCGCTGCTCTCGGAAGTGCATCAAGGCACCTTCGCCGAGTACGTCACCGTCCCGAAGCAGAACCTCATCGCCAAGCCGGCCGAGTTGTCGTTCGAGGAGGCCTCGTGCCTACCGACCGCGTGGCTGACGGCGTACCGCATGTTGACCAAGGATTCGGGCCTGAAGCCGGGTGACACCGTGCTGATCCAAGGTGCCTCCGGCGGTGTGGCAACGGCTGCGACGGCCATTGCCAAGGCGATGGGTCTGCAGGTCTGGGTGACCGGCCGTACTGAGGAGAAGCGCGCCGCTGCCGCCGCCAACGGAGCACATCACACGTTCGAGTCCGGCGCTCGGCTGCCTGGAAAGGTGGACGCCGTGCTCGAGACCGTCGGCGAGGCGACCTGGTCGCATTCGCTGCGCTCGTTGCGCCCCGGCGGCACGGTGGTGTGCTGCGGCGCGACGAGCGGTTTCAACCCGCCGGCCGATCTCGCTCGCGTGTTCTTCCTGCAGATGCGCATCGTGGGCTCGACGATGGGCAACAGCACCGAACTCGCCGCGCTGATGAACTTGCTGAAGACCACGGGGATCCGCCCGGCGATCGACAAGACGTTGCCGCTGGCCGAGGCAAAGGCCGGATTCCAGGCGATGGTGGACGGCGAGACGAACGGCAAGATCGTATTTAGCGTCTAGTTGTTGTCATTGACACCCTGACGGGCCCCGTAGCAGCTGCTATGGGGCCCGTTATGTTGTAACTCACAGCGCGTGCCGAACTCCGATAGGACCCGCAGATGAATACCTCAGCGTTGGACCGCATCGTCGCCGCACAGGAGTCGATCACCTCCTGGCAGGACGACCTCTACCTACATTTCCACCGCAACCCCGAGCTGAGCTTCCTCGAGCACGCAACGCACGACAAGATCGCGGACGAACTGTCATCGATGGCGGGCATCGAGGTCGTGCGCAACGTGGGCGAGACCGGGCTGGTCGGCGTATTGCGCAACGGCTCGGGCCCGACGGTCCTGATGCGCGCGGATATCGACGGCCTGCCGGTAAGGGAATTGACCGGGTTGGATTACGCCAGCACCGCGACCGGAACGTCGGTGGACGGCGAGGAGTCCGCGGTGATGCACGCCTGCGGTCACGACGTACACATCACGAGTCTGCTGTCAGCGACACGGCTACTTGCAGAGAATCCGGACTGCTGGTCCGGAACCTTCTTGGCACTGTTCCAGCCGGCCGAGGAGCGCGGCGGCGGGGCCCAGAAGATGGTTGATGACAACCTGACCGAAAGGATCCCGGTTCCCGACGTCGCGTTCTCACAGCACGTCACGCCGTACCCGTCGGGCGAAGTACACGCGTGCTCGGGGCCCGCGTACTCGACAGCCGACTCGATCAAGGTCACCGTGTTCGGCCGCGGCGGACATGGCAGCGCACCACATACGACGATTGATCCGACGCTGCTAGTGAGTTCGATCGTGCTGCGGCTGCAGGGAATCGTCTCACGCGAGATCCGCCCTGGCGAGTTCGCTGTGGTGACGGTCGGCAAGATCGTGGTCGGCAGCAAGGTAAACATCATCAGCGATTCCGGCGAACTCCAGATCAATGTGCGCTCCTACAGTGACTCCACTCGTCAGCGCGTGTTGAGCGCGATCGAGCGGATCGTTACCGCAGAGTGTGAGGCGTCCGGATCGCCGAAGCCGCCGACCTTCGAGTACTTCGATCAGTTCCCGCTCACCGTGAACGACACTCAGGTGACCGAGCGCCTGCAACAGGCGTTCGCGGCGGAGTTCGGCGACTGGTATACCGAACGGCCGCGGTCCGGCGGCAGCGAGGACTTCAGCCATATCCCGAATGCGTTCGGAATCCCGTTCTGCTATTGGAACGTGGGTGGCATGGGCCGCGAGACCTATAAGGATGCGGAGAAGCGCGGCGCGGTGATGAGCGAGATCCCGATGAACCACTCGCCGTTCTTTGCGCCGGTGATGCATCCAACGCTGGACGCGGCGACCAAGGCGATCCTGGTCGCCGTGTTGGAGTGGGCACCGACCGCATGAGGTGAATCGCGTGCTCGACCGGTGATATCGGTCCTGAAACGATGATCGTAGCCGCCGCCCTGCGGCCCTAGATCTGGTCATTTGGCGTGCCGTCCGCGTCGTACGTTGCGTGATTCCTCGGTGGTCACTCGCGAATGGGCACGGCCGATAGCGTCGTCTCGTGACCGGCTCCCGGACGGGTCCGTGACCGTCAAATCACTCAGTAACGAACTGAGTTGGTTAACCGGTACGCCACCGCAAGAGATCCGAGCACTGCCGCGGCGGCACCGATTACCATCGTGGCTACGGGCAAACTCCGAGGCTTCACACCGCTGAGACTGCAGCGGGCTTCTGGGACGCCTTCGACTGGGACTGAGGGGCGATGACCACCGCCGACGACGAACACACCGAAGCCGACATGATGCCGATGCCGTCGGACGTCGAGCCCGCGTGGTACGGCGCGTACATCCGTCAGCCGCCCACGAATCTGTCCGGGAAAAGCCGACAGTTACTGGTGTTTCTGGCACTGGCGCTGGCCGCCGTTGCGTTCCTGATCCTCGGCAGCGGATCGATTGCCATCACCGCGGCTATCGCCAGCGCCCTCGGGCTCACGTTAGGCGGGCTCGCGTACGCCACCTCCGGCGGAATGCGAGTGGGCCTGAGCATCGGTCCAGATACGGTCTCCTTCGGTCGCGAAGGCGAGATGCACCACTGGCGTCGTAGCGCCCTGAAGTCGGTGCAGATCAATGACACGTACCGCGGCGAGCGAGTCCCGCCTGCCATCGGCACATACCTCGTGCAGGGGTACCGATACTTAACGCTGCACCGAGTGGACGGCGTCGTCGCGCACGTGAGCTTGGACTCGGCCAATCCGTACGCTGACATTATCGAGGCCGCGCTGGTCAAAGGCACACCGCTACCGCAGCTCTCCCACCCCCCGGCACGGTCGACGAGGTACAGGAAATCCAGCTGGCACACCGAGGGTGTCCACGCGCCCCTGGCACCGCTGCCATCGAATCCGCCCGTACCCCCGACGATCTCGGCCCGACCCGATGCGGCAGATCTCCCGACGGCGGACGGATCGGATGGGGCGCAATCGGGACGCGCCGTGCCCAGTGCGCACTCCGGCGACCCCACCGGCATGATCGGGCAGGCGCACCCTGAACCGGAGGAGATTCTCTGGCGTCGGGCCCGCGAGCGGCACGATGCCGTCCTACTCGCGTACTCCCCATACGAGATGGACCCAGCCATGGTCATGCAGTTCCCCGCGATGACCGATGTGACCACCCGGGCGACGGCCGAATTCATTGAGGCACTCAGCGATTCGTCAGCCTTTCGCACCGATGAGTTTCCCGACGGAAAGCTGTCGGCGGCGTACCGCGATTCCATCAGCGCGCTAGAGATCGCGTGGAATGCCGCAGAGCGCCACGCACGCAGCGTGGGTACCTCGTTGCTCGCCGACACCGACCGCAGGCGCCTGGACCAGGCGTACAAACTGTTGAAGCATGCCGAAAGCGCATCGACAGACGCAGAACGGGCGACTTACTTCCAGCAGGTCAAGACGCTGATGGATGACCTGGCGCGCAGTGGTGCGATCATGACGCCGCCGAAGGCGCGACAGGCGATAAGCACGAAGGTCCGTCTCGCGGTCGCCGCCGCAAACGGTACGTGATCCCGCGATTCGACCACCCACGAGAGGGGGCCAGGCAGTCCGCGAAAACGCGGCGAGCGGCACAGTTCCTCGGCGATACCTCCACGCCACGAATCACTGCTATAGGGGCGAAACGCTACTTTGACTTACCGGCTGGTTCGTCGGTGGACAGCGCGGCGATAAAGGCCTCCTGCGGAACCTCCACACGGCCCACCATCTTCATCCGCTTCTTGCCTTCCTTCTGCTTCTCCAGCAGTTTGCGTTTGCGGCTGATGTCACCGCCGTAGCATTTCGCCAGCACGTCCTTGCGAATGGCTCGGATCGTCTCTCGCGCGATAATCCGCGAGCCTACGGCTGCCTGGATCGGCACCTCGAACTGCTGGCGTGGAATCAGCTCGCGCAGTTTTGCGGTCATCATCACGCCGTACGAGTAGGCCTTGTCCTTATGCACGATCGCCGAGAACGCATCTACTTGCTCGCCCTGTAGCAGAATGTCGACCTTCACCAGGTCGGCTGCCTGCACGCCGGACTCCTCATAGGCAAGGGACGCATAGCCGCGGGTACGGGACTTCAACGAGTCGAAGAAATCGAAGATGATCTCGGCAAGCGGCAGGTCGTAACGCAACTCGATCCGCGTCTCGGAGAGGTAGTCCATCCCCTTCATGACACCGCGCCGCGACTGACACAACTCCATGATTGCGCCGGTGAACTCTGATGGCGCGATCAAGGTGCATTTCACGATCGGTTCGCGGACCTCGGCTACTTTCCCGACCGGCCAATCGCTCGGGTTGGTCACCACTGTCTCAGTGCCGTCGTCCATCGTGACGTCATAGATGACGTTGGGCGCAGTCGAAATCAGCGCCAGGCCGAACTCGCGCTCCAGTCGTTCGCGCACGATTTCCAGGTGCAGCAGTCCTAGGAAGCCACACCGGAATCCGAACCCGAGCGCGGTGGAGTTTTCCGGCTCGTACGTCAGCGCGGCATCATTGAGCCGTAACTTGTCGAGGGCGTCGCGCAGTAGCGGGTAATCCGATCCGTCGATCGGGAATAGCCCGGAGTACACCATCGGCTTGGGGTCGCGGTACCCGCCGATCGCGTCACTGGCTGGTGCAGATTGCAGCGTGACCGTGTCGCCGACGCGAGACTGACGAACGTCCTTCACGCCAGTGATCAGATAACCAACTTCGCCCACCGCGAGCGACTTCACCGGCACCGGCTCGGGTGAGATCACTCCGAGTTCGAGCAGTTCATGGGTCGCGTTGGTGGACATCATCTTGATCCGCTCGCGCGCAGAGATCCGTCCGTCGACCACTCGCACGTACGTGATGACGCCACGGTAGATGTCGTAGACAGAATCGAAAATCATCGCCCGGGCAGGACCTTCCATCCGTCCGACCGGTGGCGGGATCTCCTCCACAATGCGATTGAGGAGTTCGGGCACGCCCACACCGGTCTTGCCCGAGACCCGCAGGATCGAATCCGGTTCACAGCCGATGATCCCGGCGATCTCCTCGGCGTACAACTCGGGCTGCGCGGCCGGCAGGTCGATCTTGTTCAGCACCGGGATGACGGTCAGGTCGTTCTCCATAGCCATGTACAGATTGGCTAGGGTTTGCGCTTCGATCCCCTGCGCGGCGTCGACGAGCAGGATCGCGCCCTCGCAGGCTGCCAGCGAACGCGACACTTCATAACTGAAATCGACGTGTCCGGGGGTGTCGATCATGTGCAGGGTGTAGCCCGCTCCGTCCGCGCCCGACCACGGCAGCCGCACATTCTGCGATTTGATCGTGATGCCGCGTTCGCGCTCGATATCCATCCGGTCGAGGTATTGCGCACGCATCTGACGCTGCTCGATCACACCGGTGACCTCGAGCATGCGGTCGGCCAGCGTCGACTTGCCGTGGTCGATGTGCGCGATGATGCAGAAGTTCCTGATCAGCGCGGGGTCAGTGTGCTCGGCGGTCACATGTTTCCTTCGATGGGCGGTGCGGGACGCCGGCGATTCCCGGCGCACGCCGCGCGTGGCGCGACTCTAGCCATTCTGCCTTACCTTCACTCGAGCCGACTAATGTGGCGTGCGCCGCTGTCGTTTGTGTTGTCCTTGTTCGGCTTGGTACGCTGTCTCTTCGTGTGCGCGATGACTCGCGCCCAGGAACCAACCCGGCATCATCAACCTGAAGAAGGCACCTTCGTGGCGAACATCAAGTCCCAGATCAAGCGCGTCAAGACCAACGAGATCGCGCGTCAGCGCAACCAGGCCGTCAAGTCGGCACTGAAGACCTCGGTGCGCAGTTTCCGTGAGGCCGCTGCATCGGGCGATGTCGAGAAGGCGACCGCCGCGCTTCGCAAGGCTTCGCGTGACCTCGACAAGGCCACCAGCAAGGGCGTCATTCACCGCCGCCAGGCCGCCAACCGCAAGTCGGGCATGGCCAAGGCGCTCGAGGCCATGAAGGCCGCTGCCTAACTCTCGCTTCACTCGCGAAGCCGCACCCCTTGCCGGTTGGGGTGCGGCTTCGCGTCGTTACCAGGCACTGCCCCGGCGTACACGCACGCAGCCTCGTGACGATGCGTCCTGGGGGCACGAGATCTGCCGGGCACCGCTTCTCGCGGCCGGTCGGAGTGCGCGGTCTAGCGCACGGTGTGCGCCTCGGCGATGTCCAGCACCGCCTTCTCGATCGCGTATCGAGGGTCAGCGGCCTGCCCCTTGACCTCGCCGTTGAGCCGAGCTGCGACGTCCATCGCGATCGTCAGCCCCGGGGCGCTCCAGCCGCCTGCGGTCTGTTGAATCTTGCGGATCTTCCATGCCGGCATTCCCAAGCGCGACGCCAAGGCATTCGGGTTCCCTCGACCGGCCGCGGCCACCTTCGCCACCGAGCGCACCGATTCGGCGATCGCATCCGCAATCACGACCTCTGCGGTCCCCTCGTGCAGCGCCCAGCGCAACCGCTCTAGACCCTGCTGAACGTGGCCGGCCACTATCTCGTCGGCTACCGCGTACACCTTCACGTCCGCGCGGCCGCGGTGGTATCGCGCGACGATCTCAGCGGTTATCGCACCGCCGGCGTCGGCGACCAGTTGTCGGGCCGCGCTGGACAGGCTTCGCGGGTCCTCACCGACCGCTTCGATCAGGGCCGCAGCGGCCTTCGGATCGATCTTGCCGCCGGCCGCTGCGGCCTCCGAACGCACGTACTTCACTCGATCGTCGGCCGTCTTGATCGTGGGCGCCCGGTGTACGGCGGCACCGGCTTTCTGCAGATCGGCGGCTAGGGTCTTGGCTCGCCCTCCCCCGGAATGTTCGACGAGCAGGCAGATATCGGGATCCGGCGCGGCGGCGTACTGCGTGAGGATCGCGACGAGATCCTTCGTCGCGGATTCGGCCGACTTGAGTACGACGATTCGCTCCCCGCCAAACAGTGCCGGACTGAGCGCGTCGGCCATCGCGTTCCCCGCATCGGTCGAGGCGGCGTCGACGCGCTCCAGCGATAGCGCAGCGTCCGGCCGAGCCGCCCGCTGTGTAGCGATCACCTTCGTAGATTCCTGCGAGCGAAGGAAGTCATCCTCGCCCACGACGAGGACGAGTCGCTCGGCGATCTGCGGCATCACCCGATCCTGTCACATCTGCCTGACAAAGGACTACACGGACCGACCGGTCGCGCAGCACACTGATGGGGACCTACGATGACGTGAAATACCAACCGGCGGAGGTTATCCATGTCGACGGCTACCGAGGTCGATCACGAGGTCATCATCATCGGCGCGGGCGTGTGCGGTATCTATCAGGCATACAAGTTCCAACAGCTTGGCCTGAGCCCCCTCGTCCTCGATAGCGCGGACGAACTCGGCGGCACCTGGTTCTGGAACCGTTACCCCGGCGCGCGTTTCGATTCCGAGAGCTACACCTACGGCTTCTCATTCTCGCAGGAGGTCCTGCAGGAGTGGGACTGGAAGGAGCGGTTCTCCGGCCAGCCTGAGAACCTGAAGTACCTGCAGTTCATCGCCGACAAGTTCGACCTTCGCCAATACATGCGGTTCGGTGTCACGGTGCAGCGTGCCGATTTCGACGAGGACGAGACGCTCTGGCGATTGTCCCTCGACGACGGCTCCGAGTTGACGTGCCGCTACCTGTGCCTGGCCGTCGGACTGCTCTCCGTGCCCACGCTGCCTCGGTACGACGGTGTCGAGGATTTCGGCGGGCGCTCGTTTCACACGTATGACTATCCCGCTGACGTCGATCTGCGCGACAAGCGCGTCGGGGTGATCGGTACCGGTGCGACGGCGATCCAGCTCATTTCGGCGATTGCGCCCGAAGTTGCCGCGCTCAAGGTGTTCCAGCGTCGCCCGAACTGGAGCGCCCCGCTGAACAACTCAGAGATCTCGCCGGCGGAGATGGCCGACATCAAGCGCCGGTACGCCGAAATCTTCGAGATCTGCTCGCGTACTCCCGGTGGATTTGTCCATGAGCCCGATCGGCGCCCGTTCTATGACGTGCCACGCGAAGAAAGGGTCGCGTTATGGGAGCGCCTCTACCAGGAGCCGGGGTTCGGCATCTGGTTGGCGAACTTCCGTGACACGTTCATGGATGAAGAAGCAAATGCCGAACTCAGCGCGTGGATCGCTGACCGCATCCGCGAGCGTGTGAACGATCCGGAGGTCGCCGAGAAGCTGATTCCGACCGATCACGGCTTCGGAATCCAACGAGTGCCGATGGAAACCAACTACTTCGAGGTCTATAACCGCGACAACGTGGAGCTCGTCTCGGTCAAGGACACTCCGATCGAGCGGGTCACCGAACGCGGGATCCGCACCACAGAACGGGAGTACGAGCTCGATGTGATCATCTACGCAACCGGTTTCGATGCGATCACCGGCGCGTACGAGGCCATTGACATTCATGGCGTCGGCGGGCGGACGTTGCGCGAGGCCTGGGCCGATGGACCCATCACCAGTTACGGCCTACAGGTCCCCGGATTCCCGAACATGATCATGCCGAACGGCCCGCAGAGCGCATCAGCGACGACGAACTTCCCTCGCGGGATCGAGATCGGCGTCGACTGGTGCACCGAACTGCTCACGTACGCATGGGACCACGGCTACTCGAGGATCGAGGCCACGGAGGAGTCAGCGCAGGCGTGGGCCGCGGAGGTCAAGCGGCTCTACCAAATGATGCTGATGCGTAAGGCGCAGGGCTGGTTCACCGGCTACAACTCGAATATTCCTGGACATGAGGCCGGGACCATCCGGTACCTGATCTACAACGGCGGTACGCCGAAGTTCCGGGCGACGATTGCAGAGGAAGCCGCGGCCGGCTATCCGGGCACTATCTTCGGGTGATCACCGACAGCCCGAAGCGGTTCACGCTCCGGGTAGAGCCTGCTGGCTAGCAGCCATCATCATCAAAGCTGCCGATTCGCCAGGAGCGTGCTGCACGAGCACCCTCGCGTAGTCTGCTTCAACGACGTCAGTCGCGATGACATCAAGCCGGTCAGCGAACTGAGGGCCGTCAAGCGTGTCGGCCGCTGACGAAGCGGTGTCCGCGCCACCCGGCAGGCACACCACGGACTGGATCTCCGAGGCTTCCTCGCGCACGCCTACCCCAATAAGCCCGCCGTCATGGTCAGCGATCGTCGCTGCCAGAACATCGCCCAGGCACGCCGCTACCGGAGCAACCTCGGGGTCAGCGAACAGGCTTCCTGCATCTACCCAGCCAACATCGGCGGCACCGCCGCCGAGCACGACGTCGTCCTCAAGGGGCTTGATCTGCTGGACCGCAAGTGTCACCGGATTCTGTGAATCCGCGTCCTGCGTCAGCACGACGTCCCCTGCATAGCCCGCTTTCGTTGCCGCGTCCGTAATTGATTCGGCGTCTTGACCGCCAACGAGCAGGCTCACCCGGGCGGGGCCCTCTGAGACCTCCACGGCGTACGTCGCGGCGGCCGGGTCTACACCGATCGCGCTTGCCGACGATTCGACGGCGAGCAGCCGATTGCCGGTCGCGGCGATCTCCAGCCATCGGTCATCAGCGGCCCTCAGGGTCACCAGCTGCGAGGTCTGACCGAACCGAATCAGCGTCCCTTCAGCCAACGCGTCGGGACTGATTCGGCTCATCGCTTGGGCAAAGACGGTCTCAGCGGCGGGCGCCGGCGCTGTTTCGGTGCCGTCCAGCGGCGGCGCTGCCCCTGCACCGCCACACGCTGTCGCCGCTGCCAAGGCCAGCACGGCACCGAGAACCGTCACTACCCGACGCATGATCTGAACTCCTATATTGAGCGTGTATCTAGATAATCTAGCGCGCCTGGGTTATACGACTGCGAGGTCTCCGTCCGCGGTCAGCACCACCACGATGGTTCCGTGCAGGTCGGTCCGTCGCACGAGCATCCCCAGGCTGCGCAGTTCGTCAACGGTACTGGGAGCGGGATGACCGTAATCGTTGCCCTCGCCTGCCGAGATAAGCGCTATCCGCGCCCGGGTGCGCTTGAAAAACTCATCGTCGCGGTTCTTACTACCGTGGTGCGGCACCTTGAGCACATCGACGCTCAAGCATCCGCAATCCACGAGTTCGGCCTCCGATTCTTCCTGGAGATCGCCGGTGACCAACATCGTGACGCCTCGGGTGCTGACCCGGATCACTAGGGAGTTGTTGTTCGGGTCGCTGCTGGTGCCGATCATGGGCTCGCTCGGGGCCACTACCTCAAGGTGAACGCCGCCGAGGATCTGCTGCCATCCCACCGCCACTTCCTCCACTGGAACGCGGTGTGTGCTGGCGAACTCGCGAACGGTGGTTTCCGCGCTGCCCCCGTCGAACATGCCGAAGACGACCTTCTGCACCTCACGTCTGCCGAGGACCGCAGGAATCCCAGCGACATGGTCAGCGTGAAAATGCGTCAGCAGGATCAACGGTACTGCGCTCACTTCCATCTCATCCAAGCATTCATCCAGCGCCGCCGGGTCAGCGCCCGCATCGAACAGAACTGCGGAATCTTCGCTGACCCGCGCCAGTGTGGCATCGCCCTGCCCGACATCGCAGGATGCGAAAACCCAATCGGATCCGGGCCCACTGTCGATTACCAAGCGCGCCGGGACCGACAGCACCAACGCGCCGACCAGGAACGCGCCGAGCGCAACTCTCATCCACGCTCGACCGCGGGCCAGAGCCGCCGCCCCAACCACCACCAGCAGCGCCGCCGTGACGATCAGCGTGGCAGCAACACCGGCCGGCAAGGGGAACTCGAACGGGTCTGCATCGGCTGCGATCCTCGCTACGAGGGCGATCCAGCGCACGCAGTAGCCCGCAACCCAGCACAGTAGTTCGGCAACCGGCATCGCGAAACTTGCGCATAGCGCGGCGAGCACACCACAGATCGTGGCCACCGGGACCGCCGGCGCAGCGACGATATTTGCCAGGATTGACGCTGTGTTCACCACGGGCAGCAGCAAGACGATCACCGGCAGAGTGGCGATCCCGGCTGCGGCCGCCACGGCGAACGCTGCCGCGACAAATCGCGGCATGTGTTCTGCCAAGACCTCAGTCCAGTATCCGCCGATCACCACGACTCCGGCCGTCGCGAGTACCGACAGAACGAAGCCGATCGACACCGCGAGTTCGGGCATGAGCAGCAGGATGACGATGATCGCGCTACACAGCGCGGGGACCGCGGCTCGCGGCCTACCGGCACCGAGCGCGATCAGCATGACCACCCCCATACCCGCGGCCCGGACGACGCTCGGCTCGGAACCAGTGATCAGCACGAAAGCGATCAGCGCCGCCGCGGCTGCACCCACCTGTAGTACGAACGGCGCCCGCAACAACCTCGCTGCCCAGAGCGCCGCGCCGGTAACGATCGCGACGTTAGCTCCCGACACCGCCAACAGATGGGCCAGGCCGGACCGGCGGAACTCCTGCGTGGTCACATCGCTGATACCGCTGGTATCCCCATGCACCAACGCCGCGAGCAAACCTGCGGAATCCGGATCATTCACCGCTGCCGCGCGCTGCAAACCATCGCGCACATGGTGGGCCAGGACGCTCCAGCGTGGTGCTCGTTGCGCCAGGGTTGACTGTCCAGAATCGATGATCAACGCGATTTCGGACGACGGCCCGTCCGGTGTGTGCGCCCTCCCGCGGACCTGTACGGACATTCCTGGCAACGCGGACTGCCAGGTCTGGGCCTCGCCTATCACAGTGACGTTGAGGTCGGTACTCAAAGTTTCCGAACGATAGGTCACCGCGCGCACGTGGACCTCGACGACGGCTCGATGATCGCCCACCAGGCGCGCTCGGGACTGAGCGGTCCCGTCAATCGTGACGAATGCGTCAGCTGCGGCTGCCGCCGCCAACGGGGACGATTCACGCTCATTCACGCGCTGGGCCGCCAACGACGCAGCACCAGCGCCGGCGAGCGCACAGCATCCGAGCAGAATCGCTACGCCACGCCGTAGCGCGGTCCACTTCGCGGCGGGTGCCGACAGCAGTGCAAGCCCTATTGAGGCGACAACGCAGACGGTGAGCACCCCGCTGGCCCCGAACTCGCCGAGGGCGGTGACCGTCCAGATCGTCGCTGCGGCGGGCGCGAGACGCGCATCGTGATCACGCCAGTCCCTCACACCGTGACCAGGTCGGACAACTTTGCCAGGGTCGCCGGTCCGATTCCCGATACGTTCGACAGTTCCTCTACCGTCGCGAACGGCCCACTCTGGTCACGAAAGTCGATGATGCTTTGGGCCAGCACTGGGCCGACTCCGGGTAGTTCGTCCAGTTGCGCAGCGTTGGCCGAGTTCACGTTGATCTTGGTGTCGCCGCCTGTTGGTTCTGAGGTAGCACTGGACGCATCGGCGGCGCCGGGAATACCGACCGCGATCTGCTCGCCGTCGTTGACTTTGCGGGCGATATTGATCGTGCTCAGGTCGGTGTCGGGCAACGGTCCACCCGCAGCCTCGATCGCATCGCTGACTCGAGCTCCTTCAGGCAGCGTCACTAGCCCTGGTGATTCAACGCGGCCGACCACCGCGACGACGATGAGCGCACTGCCGGGATTCTCGGTCTCGGTAGCAGCCGCTGACGGCTGCGCCAGATCAGCGGATTCATCGCGCTCGTCGACGCCAATTGCCTCGCTATCGGTGCCGGGCCCGGCCGGCGCTGCGGTCGAGGTGGGGCCCAGCAACCAGGTCACCAGCATCGTGGCGGCCGCCGTCAGCACCGCGACCAGAACGAATATGGCGATCGAGCCTCGTGGACGAACCAGCCGTGATCGCCAGGCCGTCCGCGGAGGCTCGAAGCCATCGCCGAAACCCTCGAGGGCGACCGCGTCGATCTCGCCGTCTTCCGCGACGTCTCGGGCTCGCGCCGGAGCTTCGGTGTTGCTGCCTCGCAACAGCGCCCTGAGGTCGGCAACTTGCCGGTCCCGCTCGAGCTCATGCGTCCTGGTCATGCCCGCCACGCTACGAATGTGCAGCGCCAGCTCCGACCGTGATTCCTTGACTGTGGAAACACTCCGAACGTGTGGATAACGCGTTCGTTCCTGTCGCGAATCACGCACATAGCGAGTAAGTTCGGCGCCAACGGTTGACGAGACGAAGTGGGTTCGCCATGACTGACGTTGTCGAGGTAACGCAGGGCTCGATTCGCGGGCAGACGCGAGACGGGTGCCGAGTATTCCTCGGCATTCCGTACGCAGCCGCGCCGGTCGGTGATCTGCGGCTGCAACCGCCGGCGCCCGCGCCGGCCTGGGTAGGCGTGCGGTCGGCAGATACCCCCGGACCTACGGCACCCAAAGGCCCATATCCCCATCCGTTCCACGCGCTGTTCAATGAGCCCGTCGTCGATGGCGACGAGTATCTCAACCTCAACGTATGGACCCCGCACGATGCCAATAATGCTGCGGTACTGGTGTGGATCCACGGCGGCGCATACGTGAACGGTTCTGGGATCGTGCCGCAGTACGACGGTGCACCCTTCGCTCGCGACGGGATCGTCTGCGTCACGATCAACTACCGCCTTGGCGCCGAGGGGTTTCTCGACCTGGGCGACGACGCGTGCAACCTAGGACTTCGCGACCAGATTGCCGCGCTGCAATGGATCCAGAACAATATCGCCGCTTTCGGCGGCGATCCCGATCGCGTCACCATCGCGGGCGAGTCCGCCGGTGGTATGAGCGTGACGTCGTTGCTATCCAGCCCCATGGCCGCGGGTCTGTTTCACCGCGTCATTGCGCAAAGCGGCGCCGGACATCACGCTCTGACCCGTCTCGACGGCCAGCGGATCGCCGCCGAACTCGCCAGTCGGCTCGGCGTGTCAGCCGAACGAGCCGCAATCGCCGACGTCCCGCCACAGCGGTTGCTGGAGGCGCAGTTGAGCATCACCCGGGATATGGCGCTGAACCCCGATCCAGCGATCTGGGGCGGTGCGGTCGCCAACTCGATGGCGTTCGAGCCGGTGATCGACGGTGAGGTGCTACCGGCGATGCCAATCGAGTCGATCATCAGCGGGGCGGGCGCCGGGATCGACGTACTGACGGGCAGCAACCTGCACGAGCAGCGCCTGTTTCTCGTGCCAACCGGCGTGTATGCGGCGTCCACCGAGCCGGCCGTGCATGCGATTCTTGCCGCGCGTGGCGTCGACGCGACCGACGCTGCTGCCGCCTACCCCGAGGCGGACACACCAGGCGCGCTGCTGGAGGCCGTACTCACTGACTGGACATTCCGAATTCCAGCAATCCGACTCGCCGAGGCCGTCGCCGGCAATGGCGCGAATGCATATATGTACCAGTTCGGATGGGAGTCACCGCTGTTCGACGGCCTGTTGCGCTCGTGTCACTTCCTGGAAGTTCCGTACGTGTTCGACTCGCTCGATGCTGCCGGCAGCGCCGCGCAGACGGGTCCAGAGCCGGACCGGGACCTCGCACGCAGGATGCATGCGGCCTGGGTATCGTTCATACAGGACGGCGATCCGGGGTGGTCGGTGTACGGAGAAGGCCGCACCACCAAACTGTTCGCGGCTACCGATGACGTCCTCGTCGATCCAGGTGCTGCATCCCGCCGACTGTGGGAGGGACGCCGCTAGTTGGCGTCCGCGCGCGTCAACTCCGGGACGATGATGACCCCCAGCATGCCCGGACCGACATGCGCGCCGAGAACGGCGCCGACTTCGCTGATCACGATCTCACTAGCGGCGGGAACGGCCTGCTGTAGTTCTGCACGCATCGCCTCGGCACGCTCCAGCGCGCCCAAATGATGCACGGCAATATGCACCGGCGTATCAAACTCATTCGCGGCGGCGGCCGCCAACGCGGTCAACCGTGCGATTGCCTTCGCCGCTGTGCGCACCTTTTCCAGTGGCAGGATCATGCCATCGGAGATATGCAGGATCGGCTTGACCGCCAGCGCAGTACCCAATAGAGCTCGCCCGGCGCTGATCCGTCCGCCGCGGCGCAGATGCTCCAGCGTATCGACATAGAAAAAGTTCGATCCTGCGCTCAATGAACCGACCGCAGCCTCATAAACCTCGTCAAGGCCAGCACCAGCGACGGCTCGCCGAGCCGCCACGAGTACGGCAAAACCGAGCGCCATCGCTGTCGTTCGCGAATCCACCACCCTGACAACTTCAGTGCCGGCGTCGGAGTTGCACTGCACTGCCGCCAGCCGCGCAGCGTCCCACGTGCCCGATAGTTCACTGGAAATGTGCACGCTGACGATCCGCTCGTACCCCTCCGCGAGCAGGCCACGGTAGTGATCAACGAACTGCTCCGGTGTCGGCCGCGAGGTTGAGACCTTGATTGCCTTGTCCGCGAGCGCTTCAATAACGTCGTCAGGCGATACCTCGACGCCGTCCTCGCCTTGCCGCTCGCCCATGATCACGTGCAGCGGGATGACCCGGATCGGCAACCCATCAGCAATCCGCGGCGGCAGGTACGCCGTGGAATCGGTGACGACGGCGGTGGTAGCGGTCATTCTGCGACCTTACCGACCCGTCCCGCGGACTGCTCAAGGCACAAGCGAGATTGCGTCAGTGAGAGTGTTGGATCCGGTCGTCACCGGCGTCAGAGTCGACGTTCAGTTCGTCGCTCACCAGCGCTTCTGGGCTGCGTAGCGGGTACACATTATGCGCATGCAACCGCCACTGCCCCGCTTCGGTTCGACGCAATTCGCTCCAGTGGCAGTTACGTAGCGGCGCCAGCAGCGACCAGGTCGATTCCGGCATCCCGATCAATGTCGCAGCGAGCGCCTTCAGTGAGCCGCCGTGGGCGGTCAGAACAACGGTCCCGTCCTCGCGTTCGAGGAGTTCATCGACCAGCTCACGGCCACGTTGCGCCACCTGCGCCGCTGACTCCCCGTTACCCGGATTGCTTCGACCACCGCTCGTCCACGCCGCAAACTCGTCGGGGAATCGTTCGGCGACGCCGGCTCGGTCGAGACCTTCCCAACCGCCGAGACTGGTCTCGCGCAGCCTCGGGTCGGTGCGCACGCGCAGACCCACGAGTTCAGCAAGCGTACTGGCAGTGGTCACGGCCCGGCCGAGGTCGCTAGCGTAGATCGCGTTGGGTTCTTCGGCCGCCAGGTACGGTGCGGCCTCGCGCGCCTGCGCTACCCCCACCTCGTCGAGCGCGGTGTCCAACTGTCCCTGAAATCGTCCAAGCGAATTCCAGGAGGTGCGTCCGTGTCGCCACAACAACAGGCGCTCGAGGCTCACGCCTCGCCCTCGGTGGTCGGTCCGGCAGCGGCGAACGGAATGGTTGGGCAATCACGCCACAGGCGGGGCAGGTCATAGAAGTTTCGTTCGTCGGAGTGCTGCACATGTACGACGATGTCGACATAGTCCAGCAGTACCCATCGGCCCTCGCGTGCCCCTTCACGACGTACCGGCTTGAGCTGCTCGGCCAGCAGCGCTTCTTCGACGGCGTCGGTAATAGCGTTGGCCTGCCGCTCATTGGTCGCGGTGACGACGACGAAGCAGTCGGTAATAACCAATTGGTCGCTGACATCGATGATCACGATGTCCTCACCCAATTTGCTGTCGGCTGCGGTAGCGGCGATGGTGGCGATCTCTATCGACCGCTCGGTGGCTGTCATGGGGGTGTTGCGCTCCTTAGCGGCTACTGCTCGCGGTACAGGTGTCGTTTCTCGATGTACTGCACGACCCCGTCAGGCACGAGATACCAGACTGGCATTCCGCGCGAACGCCGCGCGCGGCAGTCCGTCGACGAGATCGCCAATGCCGGCACCTCCACTAAGGTAACCGTTCCGTCGGGCAAGCCACTGTCGTCGAGATGGTAGCCCGGGCGCGTGACCGCGATGAAGTGCGCGAGGTCGAACATGTCCTGATGATCTTTCCATCCCAGGATCTGATGCAGCGCGTCGGCACCGGTGATGAAGAATAGCTCCGCGTGCGGGTACTGCCGACGCAGATCGTGCAGGGTGTCGATGGTGTACGTCGGGCCGGGACGGTCGATATCGACTCGGCTGACCGAAAACCGCGGATTCGACGCCGTCGCGATCACGGTCATCAGATAGCGGTCCTCGGCCGGCGACACGACACTGTTCGCCTTCTGCCACGGCTGCCCGGTCGGGACGAAGATCACCTCGTCCAGGCCGAACAGCGACGCCACCTCCGAGGCGGCCGACAAGTGACCGTTGTGCACCGGGTCGAAGGTGCCGCCCATGATGCCAAGACGCGTCATGGACGAGCCTTAAGCACCCGGCAGCATGTCGTGAACGAAATCTGCAAGCTGCTGCGCCGTACGGCATTCCTTCATTTCGATGACATCCGCGTAGCGTGTGGCCACCGAGTCGCCGCTGCCCCACATGCGCTGCGCCTCGGGGTTCAGCCAGTACGCGTGTCGAGCACGGCTGACCATCTTCTTGAGGGTCTGCAGCGACGGATCACGATAGTTACTGCGCGCGTCGCCGAGGATCAGCAGGCTGGTCTTCGGCCCGATGGCCTCAGGCCACTTTTCCTCAAAGATCTCGAACGCGTGCCCGTAATCAGAGTGACCGTCGAACCACACCAGGTTCGCCTCGTTACCGATCCGCTGTACCGCGCGCGGCAGGTCCTCGCCCGGCGAGAAAAACGAGGTGACCTCGTCCGTGGTGTCCACGAACGCGAACGCGCGTACCTTCGAGAACTGCTCTCGCAAGGCGGCGGTCAGCATCAACGTGAAGTGTGAGAAGCCCGCAACCGAACCTGACACATCGCACAACACGACCAACTCTGGTTTGTGCTGTTTACGCGGCTTGTGATGGGTGTTGATCGGGATGCCGCCGGTCGCCAACGACGCACGCACTGTCCGCCGGAAATCCAGTCGGCCGCTGCGGCCCAGCCGACGCCGCGCGGCCAGACGACTGGCAAGGCGCCGAGCCAACGGGTGCACCGTACGCCGCAGTTCGGCGAGATCGTCGCTCTGCGCCCGCAGGAAGTCGACCTGATCCGCCATCGGGCGCACCGTGGTCTTGGCGACCTGTTCCTTACCGCGATCCTCGGCCACCCGGCGTCGTACCTCGGCATCGACGTACTGCCGGAACTCGGCGAGGCGGTCCTTGATGGTCTGCCGAGCCACCTGCTCCTGCATGCCGCCGCGCTCGGACTCGGCCTTGTTCAGCAGTCCGTCCAGCAACTGCGCCACCAGGGTGTCGGGGTTGAGCGCACGCATGACTCGGTACGAGTAGTACGACTCACGTCCGCCGCCGGCCGCCCCCTTACCCAACTTGGAGACGGCCCGACGCGCGAGCCGCTTCAGCGTTTCGGAGTCGCCGTCCATCAGCGCATCGGCCAGTGCCTTACGCCAGGCATCGATATCGGGTTCACCGTCGCCGGACTCCCCGTCGCCGTCCTCGCCATCCTGGCCGGGATCGCCAGCGCCGGCTTCTCCGAGCGCCTCGCCATCGCCGGTAGCCAGCGGCCACCACAGATCGAACATCGTGTCGAAGGCCAGGCGGTACGCCGGACGCTTCACACAGACGGTTGCCAGACCTTCACGCAGATCCTCACGGTTAATGACGTCGACCGCCGCGAAGACCGAGGCCGTGTCCACGCATTCACCCACACCTACGGGGATTCCGGCCCCGCGCAGCGCTGCGACGAACCCGGTGAGGTGCGCCAGCAGGCCCTTCGTCTCAACGGTCGCGGTGCTCATGTCAGTTCAGCCGCAACTCACCGGCGGCCTTAGCCGCGTCGCTGGCGTGCTTCAGCACCACGCCGAGCGTTTCCTTGACCGCCGCCTCGTCCAGGGTGTTCAGCCCCAAGGCGAGCAGCGTCTGCGCCCAGTCGATCGTTTCAGCGATCGAGGGCGACTTCTTCAATTCCATCGCGCGCAACGCGCGTGCCGTACGCACGATCTGATCGGCCAGCGCCGGGGCGATGTCCGGGACGCGCGAGACGATGATGTCGCGCTCACGCTCCGGGCCCGGGTAGTCCAGGTGCAGATACAGGGCCCGACGCTTGAGCGCCTCGGACAACTCGCGAGTCGCGTTCGAGGTCAGTAGCACGAACGGACGGCGCTTCGCGTGCACCGTACCCATCTCCGGAATGGTGACCTGGAAGTCCGAGAGGATTTCCAGCAGTAGGCCCTCAACTTCGACGTCCGATTTGTCGATCTCATCGATCAGCAGGACGGTGGGATCCTCGCGGCGAATCGCGGTCAGCAGCGGACGCTCGAGCAAGAACTCGTCACTGAAGATGTCATCACTCGCGTCGTCCCACGTCTCACCGGACGCCGTGGCCGTATTGCTACCCTGCTGGATCCGAAGCAACTGCTTCTTGTAGTTCCACTCATACAGCGCGCGGGCCTCGTCCAAGCCCTCGTAGCACTGCAGCCGGACGATGTCCGATCGCGTCGCTTCTGCGATCGCCTTCGCCAACTCGGTCTTACCGACACCTGCCGGACCCTCGACCAGCAACGGCTTACCCAGACGGTCGGCCAGGAACACCGTGGTGGCGGTGGCGCGGTCGGCAAGGTATCCGGCCTGGCCAAGACGAATCAGGACATCGTCGACGCCGCCGAACTGGGGACGGTGCTGGGCACCGATAGGGGCACTCGCGGACTGTTCAACGCTCAACGCAGACCACCTCAATAGAACTTGACGTTGGAATCACTTTACCGAATCTCGTTCGGGTACGTTACGCCGGATTGTCGCGCAGAGCACATCCAGTGCCCCGGGTCACAGCTCACGTTCCGTGTGATAACGCCTCAACTGGCGGGTCTGGTTTGGCCCTCGCCGTGCACGACATACGTGGTGGTCGTCAGCTCTGGCAGCGCCATCGGGCCGCGCGCATGCAGTTTCTGCGTTGAGATGCCGATCTCGGCGCCAAACCCGAACTCTCCGCCGTCGGTGAACGCGGTCGACGCGTTCACCATGACGGCGGCGGCGTCGACGCGCATCGTGAACTCGCGCGATGCGTGCAGCGACGATGTCACGATCGCTTCGGTGTGCCCGCTGGAGTGCGCCCGGATGTGGGCGATCGCATCGTCGATCGAATCAACGACGCCGACGTTGAGGTCCAGCGACAGGTATTCGGTGTCCCAGTCTGCCTGGGTCGCCGGAACCACCAAGGCACCGAGCAACTGCTGGGTGCGCTCGTCGCCATGCAGGGTTACCGATGCGTCGCCGAGCGCCTTGGCCACGCGCGGCAGGAACTGCTCGGCGATGTCCGCGTGCACCAGCAGCGTCTCAGCGGCGTTACATACGCTCGGACGGCGCGCTTTGGAGTTCACGACGATCTCCTCGGCCATCTGCAGATCGGCGGCGGCGTCGACATAGACGTGTACGATGCCGATCCCGGTCTCGATCACGGGCACCGTGGAATCGGTGACGACCCGCTGGATCAGCCCGGCGCCACCACGCGGAATCACGACGTCCACAAGCCCCCGCGCGTGTAGCAACGCAGCGACCGTTGAGCGATCGGTCGCCGGAACTGCCTGAATCGCATCGGCTGGTACGCCGCTCGCGGCACACGCGTCGCGCAGCACCTGCACCAGAGCTGCGTTGGACTCGCGCGCCGAGGACGAACCGCGCAGCAATACGGCGTTACCGGACTTCAGGCATAGTCCTGCGGCATCGACAGTGACGTTCGGACGCCCCTCGTAGATCATCCCGACGACACCCATCGGCACCCGCAGCTGCTGGACGCGCACACCATTCGGCAGCGTGTAGCCGCGAATCACCTCGCCGACCGGATCCGGTAGCGATGCGACCATTCGTAACTGTTCGGCGATAGCCGCGATTCGCTCGACGCTCAGCGCGAGGCGGTCGATCATTGCCTCGCTGATCCCGTCGGCCCGCGCGCGTTCAATATCGCGCGCGTTGACATCCAGCACGATCTCGGTGTGCTTCACCAGCGCGTCGGCCATGGCGTGGAGCGCCGCGTCCTTCACACCACGCGGCAGCACGGACAGGTCCCCGGCTGCGACGCGGGCCCGTTGCCCGAGTGAATGGATGATCGTGGTGGCATCTGACATGTGTTCTCCTCACAGGACGGCGATGTCGTCGCGGTGCATTACCTCGCGACGATTGCCGACGTCCAGTTCCTGCGTCTGCTTCCCCATCATCGCGCCCACCGCGCGAGACGGGTATTGCACGAGTCCGCGGGCGATCGGCGCGCCATCGGCGGCGATGAGCTCGACCGCGTCCCCAGCATCAAAGTTACCGCGCACGTCGATGATCCCGGCCGGCAGTAGCGAGCTGCGCCGTACTGCTACGGCCCGTACGGCGCCAGCGTCCAGCACGATCTGCCCACGCGGTTCACTCGCCCAGCGCAACCAGAACAGTTTCAGCGGCGGCCGCTTGCCCATCGCCGGCACGAACGTGCCGACCCGTTGACCGGCGATAGCCTGCCGCGCCAGTGCGGTGGAGGTGATGATGACCGAGGTACCCGCGCCGGAGGCGATGCGGGCACTGTTGAGTTTGGTGGCCATCCCACCGGTGCCCACGCCCGCGCTCGCGGCGCCGGACGTGTCGACGCGGGCAAGGTCCCGTACATCGCGGACGACTGAGATCAGATTCGCGGGTCCCTTCGCGGGATTGGCGTCGTACACCCCGTCAACGTCCGAGAGCAGCACCAGACCCTGCGCACTGACCAGATGAGCCGTCAGCGCGGCGAGCCGATCGTTATCGCCGAATCTGATCTCATCGGTCGCCACGGCGTCGTTCTCGTTCACGATCGGTATAACGCCAAGTCCCAGCAGGCGGTCGAGGTTGCGTTGCGCGTTGCGGTGATGGGTACGCCGCTGTAGGTCGTCCGCGGTCAGCAACACCTGCCCGACCCGCAGCCCATGACGAGCGAAGGCCGAAGCGTATGCCTCGGCTAGCAGCAGTTGCCCCACACTAGCGGCAGCTTGCTGAGTGGCCAGATCCCGCGGGCGGCGACGCAGCGCGAGCGGTTCGAGTCCGGCCGCGATCGCGCCGGAGGACACCAGCACGATCTCCCGTCCGCCGGCGACTGTTTCGGCCACCACGTCGGCCAGGAAGGCGATCCGTTCGATGTCTAGGCCCGTCGCCCCGTGGCTTCCGGGCTTCGTCAGCGAACTCGAGCCGACCTTGACGACGATGCGCTTGGCCGCGCCGAGCTCGGCATGCTCGGTGCCGACTTGCTCAGTTGCCATCGTCCTCTCCGATCACGTACCCGTCCGACTCCTGGATTTCATACGGCATGCGACGCTGGCGCTTAGCCGCGCGACGTTCATCCGCTGAAGGCCGGTCTGCGGTCTGCGCCGCCTCCAGCCTCGGGTCGGTGCCACGATGCCCAAACGCGACAACACCTGTTTCACCGGCGACCGATTCGGCCGTCGGTTCCCACGCGAAGGTGACTCCGCCGATGGTGACGTCACAGCCCGGCAGCGCGCCGTGCCGCGATAGCGCAGCCTCCACGCCGAGTTTCGCCAGCCGGTCGGCGAGGAAGCCGACAGCTTCGTCATTGGTGAAGTCAGTCTGTCGGATCCAGCGCACCGGCTTAGAGCCCTCGACGATGAATCCGCCGTCACTATCGGGGTCCGGTACGACGGTGAACTCCTGGCCGCCGATCGTCTTGGGCCGGATGATGACCCGCGGTGCCTCGTGCACCTCATGCTGCAGACGGTGTTGCTCCACCGCAGCACCGAGGGCGAATTTCAACGCATCCAGCCCTTCATGGGTCACCGCTGAGATCGCGAATACCTGAAATCCGCGCTCACGCAACTCAGCGGTGACGAAATCAGCGAGTTCTCGGGCCTCCGGAACATCGATCTTGGTCAGCGCGACGATCGTCGCCCGCTGAGCGAGTTCACCGTATTCGTCGAGCTCACGCACCAACGCGTCGATGTCCGAGACCGGGTCACGCCCCGGCTCCAACGTCGCACAGTCCACCACGTGCACCAATACCGACGTGCGCTCCACGTGCCGTAGAAAGTCCAGACCGAGCCCACGGCCCTGCGCCGCGCCGGGGATCAGCCCGGGTACGTCGGCGACCGTGTAGGTGCTCCCGCCGGCTTGGACGACGCCGAGGTTGGGCACCAGGGTGGTGAACGGATAGTCGGCGATCTTGGGACGTGCCGCTGAGATGACCGAGATCAGCGAGGACTTACCCGCCGACGGAAATCCGACGAGGCCGACGTCGGCAACCGACTTCAGTTCGAGCACGACGTTGGCTTCCTCGCCCGGCTCGCCCAGCAGCGCGAAGCCGGGAGCCTTGCGCCGCGATGTCGCCAACGCCGCGGTGCCGAGTCCGCCTCGCCCCCCGGGGGAAACGACGTACTCGCTGCCGGCGACGGCCAGGTCGGCGAGCACCTCGCCGTCCTTGGTGGTGACAACCGTGCCGGGCGGTACCCGTAGCGTCAGGTGCTCGCCATTGGCGCCGGCGCGATGCTTCCCCATACCCGGCTTGCCGTTGCCGGCGCGCTGATGCGGCCGGTAATGGAAATCCAGCAACGTATGGACGTTAGCGTCGGCGACGAGGCGTACGTCGCCGCCGTTACCGCCGTTACCGCCGTCGGGACCGCCCAACGGCTTGAACTTCTCGCGATGGACCGAGACACAGCCGTGTCCACCGTTACCGCCGGAGACGTGCAAAACGGTGCGGTCGATGAAATCAGCCATGCGGATCAGGTCCCTTTGACTCAGATGAAATGAGTCGAGGGGCTAGGAGACCCGTCCGGTCCCCTAGCCCCTCGACGAAAGTGTGCTCAGGTGCGAGCCTTAGCCCGCTGCCGTCTCGAGTTCGACGACGCTAACCTGCTTCTTGCCACGTCGCGTACCAAACTCGACCGCGCCGCTCGCCAGGGCGAAGAGGGTGTCATCGCCGCCACGGCCGACGTTCTCCCCGGGGTGGAAGTGGGTGCCGCGCTGACGAACGATGATCTCGCCTGGCTTGACGACCTGGCCGCCGAAACGCTTCACGCCGAGGCGCTGGGCGTTGGAATCGCGACCGTTACGGGTTGAGGATGCGCCCTTTTTGCTTGACATATCTAAAAACGCCTACTTCCCGCTGTTGATTCCGGTGACCTTGACCAGCGTCAGCAGCTGACGGTGACCCTGGCGCTTCTTGTAGCCGGTCTTGTTCTTGTACTTGAGGATGTTGATCTTCGGACCCTTGACCTGGTCGACGATCTCGGCATCGACAGTGATCTTGGCGAGCGCGCCCGCGTCCGAGGTGACGTCCGCACCGTCGACCACTAGCACGACCGGCAGCGACACCGCAGCACCCGGCTCGCCCTCGAGCGTCTCGACCTCGAACCGGTCACCCTCGGCGACGCGGTACTGCTTGCCGCCAGTCTTGACTACGGCGTACACGGCAACTCCCTGGTTACGTATCTACTCGGGCGCAGGCAGCAATCGCCACCGACGCGTAATGCAAAGTCTTGCGCCTCAGATCGTTACCAGGCGCGACGAACAAATATATCGCATCTCCCCCGGTTGGGGTCAATGAGTCCCGATCGGACCTGCCTCACATTTTAGGCTCACGCCGACGACGTCGGCGGTCCGGCCGGACGGCGGGCCGCGCGACGACGCGTCCGCACCGGTCGCCGCGCGGGCTCCTCGTTGGTGTTAGCAGCCGGGTCGGGCTGTTCCGCCGCCACAGGTGTGTCGGGCGGCAGCGGCGCGCTCGCAGTCTCAGGCGGCTTCTGCTGCTCCGCCGCATCGTCCGATGCGCTGCTCTGTGACACTGGCGCCGCCGGCGGAAGGTCCACGGTGGTCGCAGGTTCGTCCGGCACGCTGAACGTCTCGAACACGGAGTCAGCGTCAGCCTCCGTCGCCGCAGAGGGCTCGTCCTTCTGGCTAGCGGCGGCGATAGCGCTTAATTGTGGGGTCGAGTCTCGGCGGGGTTCTTCCTTCGGCACGGTGGCGTTGTGCGTGTCGCGGCCACCCCTGCGCGAGCGGCTGCCTCGGCGGGACGTCGGCTCGGAACCGGTCGAGGCTGTTTTCTTCTCGATCGGCTCCTCGTGCACGATGATCCCGCGTCCGTCACAATGCGGGCACGGTTCGCTGAACGCATCTATCAGGCCCTGCCCCACCCGCTTACGGGTCATCTGCACCAGGCCCAGAGAGGTCACTTCGGCGACCTGATGTTTGGTGCGGTCGCGGCCCAGGCATTCGGTGAGCCGACGCAGCACCAGCTCGCGGTTGCTCTCCAGCAGCATGTCGATGAAGTCGATGACCACGATTCCGCCGACGTCGCGCAGGCGCAGTTGGCGGACGATCTCCTCGGCAGCCTCCAGGTTGTTCTTGGTGACGGTCTGCTCCAGGTTGCCGCCACTGCCGGTGAATTTGCCGGTGTTCACATCGATGACTGTCATCGCCTCGGTGCGGTCGATCACCAGCGAACCTCCGCTGGGCAGCCACACCTTGCGGTCGAGTGCTTTCGCCAACTGCTCGTCGATTCGGTGCTCCTTGAAGACATCCTGCTCTGGCTGACTCTGCGAAATACGATCGACCAGGTCCGGGGCGACGTGCTGGATGTAGCTCGAGATCGTGTCCCACGCCTGGGTACCGGAGACCACCATTTTCGCGAAGTCCTCGTTGAACAGGTCCCGGACGACACGAATGGCCAAGTCGGGCTCTTCGTAGAGCATCGACGTGGCCTTGGTCTTGTCCTCGGCAGCTTTCTGCTCGATGACTTCCCACTGCGCCTTCAGCCGCTGCACATCACGATTGAGCTCTTCTTCGCTGGCGCCTTCGGCGGCGGTGCGGATGATCACGCCCGCGTCTTCGGGCACGATCCGCCGCAGGATTTCCTTCAGGCGCGCGCGTTCCTGTTCGGGAAGTTTGCGGCTGATCCCGGTCATCGAGCCGCCAGGCACATAGACCAGGTAGCGGCCTGGCAAGGAGATCTGACTGGTCAGTCGCGCGCCCTTGTGTCCGATCGGGTCCTTGGTGACCTGTACGAGGACCTTGTCGCCGGATTTCAGCGCCTGTTCGATATTGCGCTGTTTTCCTTCCAGCCCGGCCTTGTCCCAGTTGACCTCACCGGCGTACAGCACCGCATTACGGCGTTTTCCGATGTCGATGAACGCCGCCTCCATGCTGGGCAGCACGTTCTGCACGCGCCCGAGGTAGACCCCGCCGGCAAACGACTGCTCACTCGCGAGCGTCACGTAATGCTCCACGAGGACGTCATCTTCGAGGACGGCGATCTGGGTGCGCTCGCCTTGCTGCCGCACCACCATCTCGCGAGTCACCGACTCGCGGCGCGCCAGGAATTCGGCTTCGGTCAGGATCGGCGCGCGGCGTCGACCGTGATCGCGTCCTTCCTTGCGACGCTGACGCTTGGCCTCCAGCCGAACCGAGCCGCTGACGCCCTGCACCTTGTCGGCGGAACTGTCGCTGGGGGCGCTACCGGAGTTTCCATCGCTGTCTGAACCGCGGCGCCGCCGCCGGCGGCGGCGCCGCGAGCCGGACTCGTTTTCGTCGGCTGCGTCGTTGTCGTCCGCTGCCTCGTCCTTATCAGACTTCTCGGTGTCCTTACCGGACTTCTCGCTGTCCTTACCGGCGTGCTTGGCGTCCTTTCCGGCGTGCTTGGCGTCCTTTCCGGCGTTCTTGGCATCGTCCGCGTCGGCCGAGCCCTTACCGTTGGACTTCCCACTACCGAGCGCCTCATCTGTATCGGGCGCAGACGAGGCGTCGTCGGTGTCGTTGCTGGCCTCGTCGCCGTCCTCCTTGCGTCGCCCGCGTCCGCGACGCCCCCGGCGACGGCGGCGCGAAGACGAGTCGTCCTCAGCATCGGAGGTGCCGTCGTCACCTGACGCGTCACCGTCGTCCTCGTCGTCTTCCGCGTCGGTGGACGGGGCCTCTCGAGGTGGTCGCACGACCTCCTCAGGAGCCTGGAAAAGGGCGAATGGGTTGAACGAAGCCCGCGGTGTCACTTCGACCTCTGACGGCCCGGTGTCCACGTGTGACAGCTGAGGGGCTAGCGAGGTGACGAACGGCTGGACTTCGGCCTCGACGCTCGGCGCAAGGATCGGAAATTCTTCCTCGACGGGCACGATCTCTACGTCCGCAGCCGGCGGTTGAGCGAGCTCTTGATCTCCGCTCGCGGCGTCACCGGTCGCACTGCCGGTCGAGGTTGAGTTCTCCGACACTCTCGACTCGGGGGTCGTCACCTGCTCCGGTCCCCTGTCGCTCGACTGCTGCGGATCGTCGGCTGCTGTTTCGGCGTCCGCCCGCGCTGCGTCGGCAGGATCCTGCAGATCCTTGGCCCGATCGGGTGCGGTCGAGGTGGGCTCGTCTTCACGTTCACGCATACGCTGCGAAACTCCTTCGCGGCCCGTGCAGCAGCGAGCGCTCCGGCTAGGCCGGAGGCAAGCGCGCGCTGGCCATGTCATGCGGTCGTGACCTCTGGCCGTCCAGGTCAGACCGAAAAGTCTGGTCGGTCGTCGCCACGGAGCGCCTCGCATCGTCCTGTGGGACGACGGTCGCTAACTCGCCGGCGACGGTGTGATGACGGTGCTGTCGACCGCGATCGGGTCCAGCAGCCGTCCGCTGTCGTCGAGGGATCCTTGAGCCAGCCGCAGTGCAACGGGCAACTGCGGCGGTACAAGTCCTGCGACGTCCCGCAGAGCGGCGTACACGTCATCTGGTCGTACGACGGGAATGGACTGTCGCACGATCGCGGTCATTATGGCACATGTTGCCGGACCGTCGGCCACGTCGGCGCTCGCGAGCGCAGCGCCCACGTCAACCTGCTTGCGACCTGACTGGGTGATTCGCTCGACGGTGAACGTCCCGGCCGCCAGCAACGCGGCGACCGCGGGCCGCACCTGGTCGGCGAGCAGACCGCCAAAGGCGAACTGCCACTGTGATGCATCTACCCGGTCGGCCAGCGATTTCGCGCGGGCTTCGACGACCTCAAGAATGTCGAGATCGGCCGGCAGCGCCTCATCCAAACGGCGGCGTACCTCATCGGGTTCGATGACGGCGGACAGACCGATCTCCAGGTACTCGGCCTCACTGGCCACACCAGTGGGTGCGGCGCCGACCCAGGAGATCTTCGGGTGCGGGGTAAAACCGGCTGAGAACGCGACCGGCAGTCGTGCGCGGCGCACCGCGCGCTCGAACACCCTGGTGTAGTCGCGGTGCGACATGAATCGCAGACGACCGACCTTCGTGTACCTGATCCACAGCCGCTGCACGACCGGCGGTGGTGGCGGGCCGTCCGGCGTCCGCTGTTTACGTTTGCGCGGTTTACCGCTCATGGGTGATCTCCGCCGTTGTTGACGACAGTCAACGGCAGCAGCGTCTTACCTGTCGGGCCGATCTGAATGTCAGTGCCCATCCCCGGGCACACGCCGCAGTCGTAACACGGGATCCACCGGCAGTCGTCAACTTCAGTCTCATCGATCGCGTCGAGCCAGTCGTCCCACAGCCACTGCTTGTCCAAACCCGAGTCCAGGTGGTCCCAGGGCAAGATCTCATCTTCGCCGCGCTCGCGGGTGGTGTACCAAGCCAGGTCAACGCCGTACGGCGCCAGAGCGCTGGCGGCGGCGGCAACCCACCGCTCGTGCGAGAAATGTTCGCTCCAGCCGTCGAACTTGCCGCCGGCCTCCCACACTGCACGGATCACCGCACCGACGCGCCGATCACCCCGGGAGAGCAATCCCTCGACCTCGGACGGTTTGCCGTCGTGGTACCGAAAGCCGATGGAGCGCCCCAGGTTGCGATCGCTGGTGATCTCTGCCTTCAGCTTCGCCAGTCGTTCGTCGATGGTCTGCGCGCTGGCCTGCGAGGCCCACTGGAACGGCGTGTGGGCCTTCGGCACGAAGCCGCCGATGGACACGGTGCAGCGAATGTCGTTGCGTCCAGAGGCCGCCCGACCGGCAGTGATGACCTCTTTGGCCATGTCGGCGATCTCCAGGACGTCCTCATCAGTCTCGGTCGGCAGCCCACACATGAAGTAGAGCTTGACCTGTCGCCAGCCGTTGGCGTACGCCGTGGTGACGGTGCGGATCAGATCTTCCTTGCTGACCATCTTGTTGATGACCTTACGGATCCGCTCGCTGCCGCCCTCAGGCGCGAACGTCAGACCCGAGCGTCGACCATTGCGCGACAGCTCGTTCGCGAGGTCGATGTTGAATGCATCCACCCGGGTTGACGGCAGCGACAATGACGTCTTCGAATCCTCGTATCGATCGGCGAGACCCTTGGTGATATCGGCGATCTCGGAGTGATCGGCACTGGACAGGCTCAGTAGCCCGACCTCCTCGAAGCCGGTCGCGTTCAGGCCGCGCTCAACCATCTCGCCGATGCCGGTGATGGAACGTTCGCGGACCGGTCTGGTGATCATGCCGGCCTGGCAGAAACGGCACCCGCGAGTGCAGCCGCGAAAGATCTCGACCGACATTCGCTCATGCACCGACTCGGCAAGCGGCACCAGCGGTTGCTTCGGGTACGGCCAGTCGTCCAGGTTCATCGTGGTGCGCTTCGGCACGCGGTCGGGAACGTCGCCGTGCTGCGGCGCTACGGACGCGATCGCACCGTCGGGGCCGTACTCGACCTCGTACAAACTCGGTACATACACGCCAGGAATCTGCGCGAGGCGCCGCAGCAGTGCACCGCGATCGCTCCCGCCGGCCGCCTTCCAGGCCTTGACGACATCCGTGACGTCGCCGACGACCTGTTCGCCGTCGCCGAGGGCAGCCGCATCGATGAAGTTGGCGATCGGCTCGGGGTTGAACGCGGCATGTCCACCGGCCAGCACGATCGGGTGCTCGGCCGTGCGCTCGGCGGCATCGATCGGAATCTGCGCGAGGTCCAGGGCTTCGAGCAGGTTCGTGTAGCCCAATTCGGTGGCGAACGAGACTCCTAGGACGTCGAAGTCTCGCACCGGGCGATGACCGTCGACCGTGAATTGTGGCACCTGTTCTTTGCGCATCAATTCGGCGAGGTCCGGCCACACGGCATAAGTGCGCTCGGCGAGCGTGTCAGCGCGCTCGTTCAGCACTTCGTAGAGAATCATCAGGCCCTGATTGGGCAACCCGACCTCGTACGCGTCGGGATACATCAGCGCCCATCGAACGTCGGCGGACTCCCACTCCTTCACCGTGGAGTTGAGTTCGCCGCCGACGTACTGGATCGGCTTTTGGACCTGGGTGAGCAGCGGCTCCAGGTCGGAGAAGACAGAGTGTGAGGTCATAGCCTCTCAAGGGTAACTGCCTGGCGCCGATCAAGCCTCGCACCAACGGGTGATGATGGCCGCCGCATCCGATCGGTCCGCGGCAGCGCTGACTGCGGCTCGCCTCGATCCAGGCGCAGCATGCACCTCTGCGGACGGAATCTGTCCTACTAGAACGGCATTCTCGAAGACGTCAAAGACATCAACCTGAGGAGCCGATCATGTACCTGCCCGCCGTTGACGATGAGCGCACCACCCTCCGTAACTACCTTGAGATGCAGCTGGATGCCGTCCGCGACGCCGGCTATGGCCTGGCCGACGAGCAACTTCGCGAAACGCCCCTACGTTCCTCCCTCTCGGTCGCCGGCATCATCAAGCACGTCGCCTGGTGTATGGCGGGCGCGCTCAACGCGTCCGGACAGTTGGACGACTCGCCGATCGACCTCGCCGACTATTTCGGCGCGTTCACCATGGGCGACGGCGAGTCCGGCGACTCGCTGCGCGCGACCTACGAAGACGTGAAGGCCAAGTATCTGGTGATGATCGAACACACCGACCTCGATGCGGTGATCACCGCGCCGCCTGCGCCTTGGTATGGACTGCCCGGCGGCAATGGCGTCGCACTGCGCTACCTCGTCGTCCACCACGTCGAGGAGTTCGCTCGGCACGCTGGTCACGCGGACATCATTCGCGAGCAGATCGACGGCGCGACAGCCGCGGCGTTGAACGCTGCCGTCGAGGGTCGAGCCGCGAATGAGTTCGTCACACCTTGACAGCCGTCGGCCGCCCGCTGAGCACACCGGTTCTGACCCGCCGCGGTGGTTGTGGTTATTGTCAGGCGAACTACGACAATCCGTCCCCGACGCTTCAGGAGCCGCACATGTCAGAATCGCCCGTCCTGATCGAGGTCCAGAACCGGATCGCCACGATCACCCTCAACCGGCCCGAGGCGCGCAATGCGCTCAGCCGCGAACTACTCGAACTGCTGCCACAGGTATTGCAGGCCGCCGACAACGATCCTGAGGTCGACGTCCTGGTGATGACCGGCACCGATCCGGCGTTCACCGCAGGCTTGGATCTCAAGCAGGTCGGCGAAAGCCAGATCATCGATTCGTTCACGGCGGGGCAGGTCAAGAAGCCCTGGCCCGAGCTCACCAAGCCGCTGATTGGCGCTGTCAACGGGGTTGCGGTCACCGGTGGATTCGAACTCGCGCTGAACTGCGACTTGCTGATCGCCTCGGAGAAGGCATACTTCGCCGACACGCATGCACGCGTCGGGGTTCAGCCGGGCTGGGGCTTGACCGTCCTGCTGCCGCAGGCGATCGGCGTACGCCGCGCCCGCGAGTTGAGCATGAGCGGCCGATTCCTGGACGCGCAGACTGCCTACGACTGGGGGCTGGTCAACCGCGTCGTCGCCCACGAGGATCTGCTGCCGACGACCTACGAATTGGCCGCTTCGATCATCGATAACGATCAGCTCGGCGTACGTCGCGTGCTGAAAACCTATGCGGAGAACAACGCCGAACTCGACCAGTGGCAGAACGAAGCCACCGCCGGCGCGGACTGGAAGCGCGAGCAGTTCTCCCCCGAGAAGGTCGCCGAACGTCGCGCCGCGATCCAGGCCCGCGGACGGGCACAGACCAGCTAGTCAGTCCGCCATGGGAAAGGCCACCGCCAGCACGCTGGCGGTGGCCTTTCTCATCCTGCTGTGAAGTTTCGTTAGTCGGTGCCGGCTTCCAAAGCGGCACGGTCGAGCGCCTCATCATCTGCAGTCGTGCCGTCGAGGGCTCGGATCGACTCAGATCCGCCGTGCTCCAACTCGCCGACGAGATCGCCCTCGGCCCCGAGTTGCCCGCGGGAGGCGTAGAACTCCAACTTGGAGCGTGAGTCGGCGATGTCCAGATTGCGCATCGTCAACTGTCCGATCCGGTCGGTCGGACCGAACGCGGCGTTCTCGACCCGTTCCATCGACAACTTGTCCGGGTGGTAACTGAAATGCTCCCCCTGGGTATCGAGGATCGCGTAGTCCTCGCCGCGGCGCAGCCGAAGCGTGACGCTACCGGTGACCGCTGAACCGACCCAGCGCTGCAATCCTTCGCGAAGCATCAACGACTGCGGGTCCAGCCAACGACCTTCGTACAGCAGTCGGCCGAGGCGGCGACCCTCGTTGTGGTACTGCGCGATCGTGTCCTCGTTATGGATCGCGTTCAGTAGCCGCTCGTACGCGGTGAACAGTAACGCCATCCCCGGGGCCTCGTAGATTCCGCGGCTCTTTGCCTCGATGATCCGGTTCTCGATCTGATCGCTCATGCCGAGTCCGTGGCGTCCGCCGATCGCGTTCGCCTCCAACACCAGGTCGACGGCGGACTCGAACTCGCGACCGTTGATGGCTACCGGGCGCCCCTCCTCGAAGGACACCGTGACGTCTTCTGTGACGATGTCAACGGCCGGGTCCCAGTGCGCAACGCCCATGATCGGGCTGACGATTTCCACGGACTGATCGAGGTGCTCCAGGCTTTTCGCCTCGTGCGTCGCGCCCCAGATATTGGCGTCGGTCGAGTAGGCCTTCTCTACCGAGTCGCGGTACGGCAGGTCGCGTTCAGTCAGCCACTGCGACATTTCGGTGCGGCCGCCGAGCTCGCGCACGAAGTCGGCATCCAGCCATGGCTTGTATATCCGCAACTGCGGGTTGGCCAGCAGGCCGTAGCGATAGAAGCGTTCAATGTCGTTGCCCTTGAACGTCGATCCGTCGCCCCAGATATTCACGTCGTCCGCGTGCATCGCGCGCACCAGCAGGGTGCCGGTGACGGCACGGCCGAGCGGGGTGGTGTTGAAGTATGTGCGCCCACCGGATCGGATATGGAACGCGCCACAGGTGATGGCGACGAGCCCTTCTTCCACGAGTTGCTCACGACAGTCGACTAGCCGGGACAACTCGGCGCCATACTGCGTGGCGCGGCCCGGGACCTCGTCGATCTCCGGTTCGTCGTACTGGCCCAGGTTCGCGGTATAGGTGCACGGTACGGCACCTTTCTCGCGCATCCAGGCGACGGCTACCGAGGTATCGAGGCCACCGGAGAAGGCAATCCCGACACGCTCACCAACAGGAATTCTCGTCAATACTTTGGACACGGGTTGAGCCTAGACCGCACCTAGGTGTGACCGCGCACTGCCTCGTCGTCGGCGGGGGAAGCGCTGACGCGATGCTCGTCGCACGGTCACACCTAAGCGACTATCGGCGTACTAGCCCTGGGCGCGGTGCCGGTATCGGGTACCGATCGCCATCGTGCCGCCGACCGTGATCAGAAGCGCCGCGAAGCCGGCGAGGGTGGTGACGGCAGCGCCGGTGTTAGCCAGCGTCCCACCGTCTGTTGGCGGGGTTGTCGGGGCTGTCGGAGGCACCTCTGGGCCCTGCGATGGGGGCGTCGTAGGTGTTGACGGTTCGGCCACGTACTTGGTCGTTTCGTCATCCTCTGCGGTGACCTCGATGTCCCCGAAGGTCCCTGCGGCGTCGGCAACGTTCACCAGAACGCCCGCCGTAACGTCATCTGGAGTCGCGACGGACTCAGCCGTGCATGGAATCGACTCGCCGACGTTCAGCGTCGCGACAGGAACGGCAGGCTCGCAACTGAGGATCGTTGCGCGATCATCGGTGACCGTGACGTTGCTCAGCGGCACATTGCCGGTGTTGGTCGCGACGATCTCGTACTCGACGACGTCGCCGACATCCGAGAACTGGTCCGTGAGAGCAATCTTCACGATGCCGATCGCGGGTTCCGCCGACAGCGTGACCGTCGTCGGGTCGTCCCCTTGATCATTCGCATCGTTGTCGTTGACGCCGAGCGGGCTTTCGGTCTCCGTGGTGGCGGGATCGTCAACGACACTGCCATCGGGCGCGGTGCCGGTGTCTGAGGAGTCAGAGACCTCCCCCGCCGAGCTGTTGCCCGTGGCGGTTGCGACGTTCTCCACCCCGCCACTGACGAGGTCGTCGACGGTAATGACATAGGTCGCGGTGAACGTCGTACCGTCGCTTTCGTCAACGGCGAGATCAACGGGCCCACCGGACACCTCGGCTAGGTCGTCGCTGACCGCTACCTCAGTCAGCGGCACATTGCCGGTATTTGTGACAGTAAACGCGTAGTTCACTACATCCCCGGCATCGGTCAGTCCATTTCCGTTGGCGTCCTCCACCGAACTGACGGACTTGATGAGGTCGATGCCAGGCGCGATCTGACCGATCCCAAAGTTCGCGTTCGTGATCGACGCATTCTCCACCGAGACGTCCAGCCAGCCGTCCACCAGGCCATCGTTGCCGTCGTTGTCGCAGCAGTCTTCACCGGTGTGCATCCAGCCGTCTGGGAGGGACGGCGATGCGATGCTGCCCACCTCGGGCTCGGTGCTCGCGATCGTGATGCGGTAGTCGCTGTTGTTGTCCACTCCGATGAAGTCATAGGACCCATCATCATTGACCGGTACCGATCTGATGACCACACCGTCGGGGTCAGTGAGCACGGCGTAGAGCGGGGTTCTGTCGATCGCACCTACCCCGGTTCCGTTGACGTCGCCATCACGGGTGAGGTCGTTGAGCACGTTGCCGCTCAGGGAGTACACGCAGGCATCGAACCCCACGTAAATGTCGTCGATCTCGAATGCATCCCCCGCCAGGTCAGGGCCCCACAGGTAGAGCCGAACCGTGTACGAGGTGTCGTGCTCGATCGCGTATTCGGTCTTCTCGTTGAACCGACCATGCGGGTAAGAGGCCGGGACTCCGCCGACGACATTGCCATCTTCAGGCACGGCGAATTCGGCGAGGTCGGTCGTCGTAGCCCAGTTATCGTTGCTGATCACGAAGCCGACGTTGTACGCCGGGTTGGTGTCGGGACGATTGAGGAATCCTGCCCAGTCGAGGTCGGCACTCTGGAAGTCGTCATCGGTAACGAACGAGAACTCGATGTAATCGTCGTTGGCGATCGCCTCCGCGCGGCTGGTCGAACTCACACCCGTTACGTCGTTCGAACGAGGGGCGGGGAGGTGCGTGAGTACTACGTCGCCCCCGGTCGTCAGATCGGTGATATCGGTAGCGGGGGTGTCCGTCAATCGCCCCATCGCGCGATTGTTGTCGTCCTCGAACGCCCTGAGTCCGGAGTAGTTGATCCACGTGCGCCCGAGCAGACTTCCCGACGGATTCTCCGAATTGACCTCGGTGCCAGGCGTCGACGGTTCGGGATTCCCGAATGCCGTGTTGTAGCAGGCGCTCGCCAGGCCGGCATCGTTTGTGTCGCCATCGTCTGCGGCCGCGAGTGTCGGAATCAGAACTGTCGCACCGATCGCAAGCGTCAAGCCAGCGAGACCGCTGAGAGCCGAGCGTTTGAACTTCAAGGGCTTATTCATTTTCCTCTTTCACCCTGAATGCTCCGAGCGCGCCCCAGACCGACAATCAACTGATCGTAGGTAGTCCGCGCCGAGTTAAGTCGACATTAGTCTGACAATTCTCTGGCAGTTCTGCAGCAGTTATCCCAAATACACGATCCTCGCCGCCATGATGTGTAACACTGCGTGCATCACTCCGAAGAAGTCTCACTCCTCCTCGTACCCGCGGTAGGACGCCCTCGAAAGCCAGACAGCGCCGAGCGAGGCGATCAGCAGGACGCCGAACGCGATGGGGACGCCGTCCAGTAGCCCCTCCCGGAACTCTTCGGGAATCATCGCGTTGGCGATGGCGTACACCGCACTCTTGCCTTCCTGCGGCAGCAAGATGGTGACGCTGGCCAATGCGACCGCCGTACCGGCCACGATGCCGGTGCCTTGGATCATCACGCGTAGCGATCCGACGACGCCGAGGCGTTCCGGCGGGGTCGCCTTGGTGATCGCCGACGCGTTGGCGGTTTGCACCATGCCGCCCGCTGCGCCAGCGAGCGCGCCGCCGATCGCGACGAGAACCCACGCCTCATGCCACCAGATCATCGAGGCGCAAAATAGGACGGCGACGACGCCTATCGCTGCCCCCGCCGTGCTGACCCAGGCACTGCCTTTCCGCATTTCGATCGTCCCAGCCAGCGGCGAGGCGACGAGAGTGCCGACAGCGATCGGCAGCACCAAAAATCCAGCCATGGTCGCGCTCATGCCGTAGGCGGACTGGTAGATCAGCGCGACCAGGATCAGGATGGCGAACCGGACCAGGTGGGTGAGCATGGTGGTGAAACTGGTACCGAGGAAAAGTCGGTCGCGAAACAGGCTCATGTCGATCAGCGGCAACCTCGCCCTGGCCTCGCGCCAGATGAGCAACGGCACGAGTACCGCGAGGCACGCGCACGACACCACGATGTAGGGAACGTCGAACCCGCGTGAGGCTATTTGGGTCAGCATCGCCACGAAGGTAGTGGCGATCGCGATAACCAGCGTCGAGCCGAGCATGTCGAAGTCTTTGCCGTGCCCAGCGGCGTCGCGGGGTAAGAACCGCAGCGCGCCCACGAGCATGAGTACGCAGAATGGGATGTTGATCCAGAACATCCACGGCCAGCCGATGGTGTCGACCATGACGCCACCGATGACCGGACCGAGCAGTTGCGCGGCCGAGTTGCAGGCATAGTAGATGCCCATCGCCTGGCCGATTCGAGCGCGCGGCACGGCGCGAGCGATGATCGCGCTCGTGGTCGAGAACATCATTGCCGAACCAACACCGCTGACCGCGCGCCCGGCGATCAGCACACCACCGTTGGTCGCGATCGCGCTCAGCACTGAGCCCAGCCCGAACACGACGACGCCGGCGGTAAACAGATTGCGCCGGGAGGCCAGATCTCCGAGGCGCCCGAACGACACCATCAGCGCGTTGCTGGCCAGCATGTTGGCCAGCAGGATCCAGCTTGACTGCGCGGCGCTCGCGTCGATCTCATGCGAGATCGTCGAGAGCGCGATGTTGACGATGGACATGTTGAGCCCACCGACAAACATGCACAGCGATGCAATCGCCACCACGTTCCGGGCGTGTGCCCGCGACGTGGTGGCGATTGTTGGTACTGTGCCGCTACTCATGCAGCATCCGCTAGTTAGCGACCACCGTTCACATGCAGGGTTTGGCCCGTGACGAAGCTCGACTCGTCGGAGGCAAAAAATGCCACGACGTTCGCGATGTCGATCGGCTGGCCGATACGCCCCAGCGGGGTGGCCGCCGCAGCGCCCTTCTGGAAGTCTTCCTTAGCGACGCCGACGCGCGCGGCGGTCGAATCGGTCATCGGGGTTTCGATGAAGCCGGGAGCGACAGCGTTCACGTTGATATTGAACTTGCCCAGTTCCAGGGCGAGCGTCGAAGTGAGGCCGATGATGCCGGCCTTGGCGGCCGAGTAGTTGGCCTGGCCACGGTTGCCCAGCGCGGAGCGGCTAGACAGGTTCACGATCTTGCCGTACTTCTGCTCGGTCATGACCTTGCTGGCCTGCTTGACGGTATTGAACGCGCCGCGCAGATGCACGGCCATGACCATGTCCCAGTCCTCTTCGGTCATCTTGAACAGTAAGTTGTCGCGAATGATCCCAGCGTTGTTGACCAGGATGTGCAGGCCACCAAGTTCGTCGACGGTGCGCTTGACGCCGGCCTCGACCTGATCCATCTTCGAGACGTCTGCGCCGATGGCGATCGCCTTTCCGCCGGCGAGGTTGATCGCCTCGACAGTGCCCGCGAGCGATTCTTCCTTGAGGTCGACAGCAGCGACGGCCGCGCCACCCTTGGCCAGAGTGACAGCGATCTCCTTACCGATGCCCTGGGCCGCGCCGGTGACGAACGCTACCTTTCCGCTGAAGTCATGAGCCATAGTCCTGCTCCAAAAAGTTCGTTGGTGAAAATTCCGCCCATGAGTAGATCACGCACTCGTTTGCACTACGAAGTAGGGTCCGAAACGCGCCCGGAAGTGTGAGTGCTAGCGCTGAAGGTCGTGTTGCGCGTGACGCAGCACCTCGACGTCAGCGCGCTTGGTGCGGCTGATTTCAAGGCTCGCGCACCGGCAGCATCACCAGGAATCCGGCCAGGAGCACCAGCACGATGCCCATAATCCCCCAATACTGCGTGTTCGTTTCTCCGGTAATCGCCGAGCCGAGCAACACGAACAGAGCGAACATCGCCGGAGACAGGAACGACACGGCGCGCCCGGTGGTTTGGTAGAGCCCGAAGATCTCCCCCGATTTACCGGCCGGGATGGCCCGCGCCAAGAACGTGCGGGACGCCGACTGCGCGGGTCCGACAAAAATCGTCATCAGCAGTCCGCACACCCAGAATGCCATCTGTCCGGCGTCGTGCAGCGTGAAGATGAGTGTGCCAAGCACAACGAGGCTCCCGAGCGAGATCATGATGACCCGTTTTGGGCCGATCTTGTCGTCCAGAACGCCGAACGCGATCGTGGCGATTCCGGCCACGACGTTGGCGACAGCGCCGAAGATGATCACGTCACCGTCGCTGAAGCCGTAGGTTCGCGCGGCGATCACCGCGCCGAAGGTAAACACCCCGGCGAGCCCATCGCGGAACAATGCTGAGGCCAGCAGGAAGTAGGCAGTGTGGCGACTGCCCTGCCAGATGCGCCCGATCGAGGCGAACAGCAGTCGGTAGGACTGCAGAATTCCGACGCGTTCGGTGACCCGGTCTGTGCCGCGATCCTTCAGGTTTAAGAACGTGGGGATCGTCCACAGCAGAGTCCAGACTCCGCAGATGACCATGGACACGCGGATGTCCATCCCGTTCTCGTCCGTCACGCCAAGCAGGCCGACGTCCGGGGAGATCAGCAAGAAGTAGAGCAGGAGTAGGACGACGATGCCGCCGAGGTAGCCCAGCCCCCAGCCGAACCCGCTGATTCGGCCCACGTTCTGCTGGTCCGCGAGGTCTTCCAGCGCGGCGTTGTAGTTGACCTCGGCGACGGACGCGACGACGGACCCGACGGCGAGCAGTCCGAGCCCCAGCCACAAATACGCCGGATCCGGCGCAACAAAGAACAGCGCGGCCGACAGCAGCACCAGCAACCAGGTGAGGTTGCGCAGGGTCGATATGTTCCGGCCCTTACGGTCGGCGTTCTGTCCGAGCACAGGGGCGATCAACGCGATGAGTACCCCGGCGATGACCGTTGCGACGGCGAGCGAGATCGACGTTGAATTCTCGCTACCGAAGCTGTCGCTGGTGATGTAGACACTGAACACGAACGTCGTGATCACCGTGTGGAACGGCTGCGTTCCCCAATCCCACAACGCCCACGAGATCAACTTCTTCTTCGATGTGCCACGGTGGTCGCCCAGTGCTCGGGCATGCGGCGCGGCGGGGTCGGACGGTGGGTGCGTGTCGGTGCTCACCTGCTGAACGTATCTAGTTCGCGTGAACTTGGCGAGTCAGCGCGCTTGCAGAACGGTCACGGATCCGCGACCGTACGACGGGCGGTGCCCTACAGGTTCGGGAAGAAGATCTTCGCCTCGCGTACGCCGTTCTCCGGCGAATCGGATCCGTGCACGATGTTGCGGTTCATCAGCGTGGCGAAGTCCCCGCGGATACTCCCGGTCTCGGCCTTGATCGGATCAGTGGCACCGGCCAGTTGACGGAACGCGGCGACCGCGTTCTCCCCCTCAGCGACGATCGCAACGAGCGGCCCGGAGGTAATGAACTGCATCAAGTCCGGGTAGAACGGCTTTCCCTCATGCTCGGCGTAATGCGCCGCCGCGGTCTGCTCGTCCAGGGTGCGCAACTCCATCGCGACGAGTCTCAGTCCCTTGCGTTCGATGCGACTGATGACCTCGCCGACAACCTGCTTAGCCACGCCGTCAGGCTTAACCAGAATGAGCGTGCGCTCGATAACCATGCGGAAAACTCCCTGAGTTCTTCTCGGATTCCGGCTCATCCTACGGGCAGTGGACGCAGGCACTCGCGCCTGAGGGCACAGACCCGCGCGACCTCACGCGTCGGGGTCGAGGTCCGGGCGTGCTCGCAACTGCTGGTGCAGGTGTCCGGCGTACCACCACAGCACCACGAAGAATCCGCCGAGCACCCACATTGCCCAGACCCAGAACCCCATCGCGAGCACGCAGATGTGCAGAACCCATCCCGCTGCGTTCGCCCACGGTTTCCTAATGAAGGCGCACAATGCGATCAGTGCCGCAACGATTACCAGGATCGTAGTCAGCCGGAAGCCGGTAAGGCCCACATCGAACTGCCGAATCGTCGCAGGCACCATCAGCACGATCAGCGCCTCGAAAATCAGCAGCGCGGAATAGATACCGCGCATCGACCGCTCAAGTTTCACCTTGTCTACCGGTGGCAGTCCTTGAGGTTGCTCGTCGCTCTGCTCAGGCGTCCGCGCGCCTGACGGACCGGTCAGCCCGAAGCGCTTGTTCACTTCTGCCATGGCTTCTTCCGATCCGGATTGAACAGTTTCCGCGCGTCGCCTGCGGTGTAGACCGACCCCGTGACGATTACTCCGACGCCGGCAAAGTGTTCACCGTCCTCAGCCAGGCTCACTGCCGTCTCCAACGCCTCGGGCAGTCGAGGTTCGACGACGACGCGATCAGAACCGAAGTACTCAACGGCGATCGCGGCGGTGGTATCGATATCGTGCGAGCGCGCTGAGTTGTTCGTGGTGATGACGATTTCGTCGAGCACCGGTTCCAGCAGTTCAATCATCGCTGGGATGTCCTTGTCCGCAGAAGCCGCGAACACCCCGATCAGCCGGGAGAAGTCGAAGGACTCCTGAAGGGTCTGCACGGTCGCCTTCATCCCCGCCGGATTGTGGCTGGCATCCACCAGGGTGGTCGGCGAGGTCCGCACGATCTCCAGCCGTCCCGGCGAAGTGATCTCAAAGAACGCCTCGCGCAGCACTTCCTCGTCAATTGTCTGCGGTGAGTCATGCCCGAAGAACGCCTCGATCGCCGCGAGCGCGCAGGCCGCGTTCGAGGCCTGGTGAATCCCCCACAGGTGCAACAGCAGGTTGTCGTATCGCGCGGCGAGCCCTTGGATCGACAGCATCTGACCGCCGACGGCGACCTGTCGATCGAGGACGCCGAACTCCACTCCCTCACGCGCCGCAACCGCACCGACGTCAGCGCAACGTCGCAGCAACACCTCCGCGACGTCTTGCGTCTGCGCGGCCAGGATCGCGGTCGCACCCTCCTTGATGATCCCAGACTTCTCGGTGGCGATCTGCTCGACGGTGTCACCGAGGTAGTTCGTGTGCTCCAAAGCGATCGGCGTGACAATGGCGATCCGGCCGTCGGCGACGTTCGTCGCATCCCACGACCCACCCATGCCCACTTCGACGATTGCCACATCCACCGGCGCATCGGCGAACGTCGCATATGCCATCGCAGTCATCGCCTCGAAATACGACACCGGGACCTGCGAAGCGTCCTGGTGGATGCCGTGTCCGGCGTCGACCAAGTGCAGATACGGCTCAAGTTCGGTGTACGCGGCGACATACCTGTCCTCGCTGATCGGCTCGCCGTTCAGGCAAATCCGCTCGCGAGAAGATTCCAGGTGCGGGCTAGTGAAGCGGCCGGTGCGCAGACCGAGCGCGCGGAATAACTCGTCCACCATCCGCGCGGTCGAAGACTTCCCGTTGCTGCCGGTGATGTGCACGACCGGATATCGCGTCTGCGGTTGGTCCATGAGGTCCATGAGCGCGCGCATACGAGCCAGGCTGGGCTCGATACGGGTCTCCGGCCACCGCCGCTGCAGCAGCGCTTCAACGGCATCGGCACTCAGGTCGTTACTCACGCGGGCACGATCTCATAGGTCAACTCGGCGCCTTCGACGACGGTAATCTTCGCGGCGCGTGCGGCACCCTGCAGATCGCTCGCGACCGCGTCGAGGACGGCGACGTTGGGTGCCGTGATCCGCACTGCGGCGACCTCCGCAAAGCCCTTGATACCGGCCTCAGACTTCGCCTTTCGGATCCCGGAGATTGCCGCGAACGCGGCGTCCAGTACGTCGGCATCGACCGCCGCGCCACGTAGTCCATCGGGCGTGGGCCACGACTGCAGGTGGATCGAACCGGTCTGCCACCACGACCAGACCTCTTCGGTGACGAACGGCAGAATCGGCGCGAACAGTCGCAGCAGCACCGACAATGCCTGGGCGAGTGCGCTACGGGCCGAATCCGCGCCTGGCCCCTCTGCGTACGCGCGAGCCTTGACCAGTTCGACGTAGTTGTCGCAGAACGACCAGAAGAACGACTCGGTGCGCTCCAACGCGATGGCGTAGTTGTACTCCTCGAATGCCTTGGTGGCGGCCGTGACGACCTCGGCGAGCGCGCCGAGCATCGCCAGGTCCAGCGGTTCGGTGACCGGCTTGGTGGCGTCATCGGCCGTGGCGCCGGTGCCGAGCGCGAACTTCGAGGCGTTCAGAATCTTGGTCGCCAGGCGTCGACCGACCTTCATCTGCGACTCGTCGAATGCCGTGTCGGTGCCTGGGCGGCCGGAGGCGGCCCAGTAGCGGACGGCATCCGAACCGTACTGCTGCAACAACCCCAGCGGGGTCACCACGTTGCCTTTGGACTTGGACATCTTCTTGCGGTCCGGATCCAGAATCCAGCCCGAGAGCGCCGCGGTCTTCCACGGTGTCTTGCCGAATTCGAGTTCGGAGCGTACGACCGTCGAAAAGAGCCAGGTGCGAATGATGTCGTGTCCCTGCGGACGAATGTCCATCGGGAACACCCGCTCGAACAGATCGTTGTCGCGACCCCACCGGCCGGCGATTTGCGGAGTCAGCGAGGACGTCGCCCAGGTGTCCATCACGTCCGGCTCACCCATGAATCCGCCCGGCTGGTTGCGTTGCTCGGCGGTGAACCCGGCCGGCAGATCGCTGGACGGATCAATCGGCAGACTGGCGTCGTCCGGCACGATGGGGTTGTCGTAGTCCGGCTGGCCTTGGTCGTCGAGGCGGTACCACAGCGGGATCGGAATGCCGAAGAAGCGTTGGCGGGAGATGAGCCAGTCTCCGGCGAGGCCCTCGACCCAGTTCTCGTAGCGGTGCCGCATGTGGTCGGGAACCCAGCGTAGGTCACGACCGCGGTTGATCATTCGCTCGCGCACGCCCGCTTCGCGGCCACCGTTGCGGATGTACCACTGCCTGGTGGAGACGATTTCCAGCGGGCGGTCGCCGCGCTCATAGAACTTCACCTGCTGATTGGTCGGCTTTGGATCGCCCTCGATCGCGCCGGCCCGCACGAGCATCTCGACGACGGCCTGCTTGGCCGCGTGCGGGGTTTTTCCGGCGAGCTCGGCGTACTTCGCTCGCCCGGTCTCGGAGGTGATCGCGTCGGGAGCGTCCGCGAGCATGCGACCGTCTCGGCCAATCACCGCACGAGCCGGCAACTGTAGTTCGCGCCACCAGATGATGTCGGTGGAGTCACCCCAGGTACAGATCATCGCGATACCCGAGCCCTTGTCGGGGTCGGCGAGTTCGTGGGCGACGACCGGAACGTCGACCCCGAAGACCGGAGTGGTCACCGAGGTGCCGAACAGGTCGGCGTAACGCTCGTCGCTGGGGTGCGCGACCAATGCAACGCAGGCCGGGAGCAATTCGGGGCGGGTGGTCTCGATGAAGACCGGTTCGCCGTCGGCTTTGATGAACCCGACGCGGTAATAGTTGCCCTGGCGCTCGCGATCCTCCAGTTCAGCCTGCGCGACAGCGGTACGGAACGTGATGTCCCACAGGGTCGGTGCTTCCTGATTGTAAGCCTCGCCACGGGCGAAGTTCGCCAAGAATGCCCGCTGGCTGGTGGCCTGCGAATCATCGTCGATGGTGCGGTACTGCAGGTTCCAATCGAACGATGAGCCAAGGGTTCGGAAGACTTCCTCGAACGCTTTCTCGTCCTCCACCGTCAGGATCTCGCACAGCTCGAGGAAGTTGCGTCGCGAAATCGGGATCTCCTGCTTACCGGGTTTAGCCGGAGGCTGGAAGTCGGCGTCGTACGCCACAGAGGTATCGCCGCGGACGCCGTAGTAGTTCTGCACTCGCTTCTCGGAGGGCAGTCCGTTGTCGTCCCAACCGATCGGGTAGAACACGGACTTGCCGCGCATCCGCCAGAAGCGCGCGACGGTGTCGGTGTGCGTGTAGGAGAAAACGTGCCCGATATGCAGCGAGCCCGAGGCGGTCGGTGGCGGCGTATCGATCGCGAACACGTTTTCGCGCGGCTGGGTGCGGTCAAAGGCGTATGTCTGCTCGGCCTCCCACCGGGCTGCCAACTTGGCCTCGACGCCGTCGAGGGTGGGCTTTTCGGGCAGCGCGGAAGAAGCAGATGTCATGCGCCCATTCTATGGCCCCGACCAACGCTCTCCTCAGGCAGCATTACGACGTTGACATCCCCACGTCAGTCGATAACCTGCCGGTAATTCACGCCACCAAAGTTGGGAACGCCATGTACAAGTTGTACGCATTCTGGTCAGCGCCACGCAACGAGGACGTCGAGGCGTTCGAGCAGCACTATGCCGAGGTACACCTGCCGGCCGCGCTGGCCGTACCTCACCTGGTCGGTCTGACCGAAACGCTCACCTCCGACGGATTCGAAGGTGCGACGCCCGCTACCTATCGCGTCGCGGAGATGATCTTCGACAGCAAGGAGGCGCTGCAGCAGAGCGCACAGTCGCAGCAGTGGGCGGCAATGCGCGCCGACTCCGGCGTCATGATTGAGAAATTCGGCGTGACGCTACAGGTCTCGATGGGCCAGGCAGAGGAGGCCAAACGCTGACGTCGCGAGCGCGCTGACGTAACCTGCTTAGGTACACCTAAGCAGATGAGAGGCGGGGCGGATGTTCGGTGCGACGTTCGGGCCGCGAGAGGCTGCTTAGGCCTCATGTGGGACGACGTACCCGTCACGATCATTTTCGTCGTGTTGTGGTCGATCGCGATGCTGCGCGGACAGGCGACGTACTGGATCGCGCGATGGGCAACGGAGGCAACTGCTGACGGCGCAGCCCGGCCAGGTTCGTTTCGAGCGCGCTTCGCTGCATGGTTGCAACGGCCGTTCTTGGTGCGCGCCCGACGGATGCTGGAGGGGTGGGGCTCGCCGCTTATCGCGCTCTGCTATCTCACCGTCGGTCTACAGACTGCCGTGCTCGCGTCCGCCGGGGTCTTGCGGATGCATTGGTTGCGTTTCACGCTTGCGCAGGTCGTTGGCGCGCTCGGATGGGCGAGTTTCTACACGTTCGTCGGAGCTTCTGCGTGGAAGGCCGTGCTGGGCGGGGTCTCCGGGGCCACCTGGCTGCTGATCCTTGCCGCCATCGCCGTGGTGATGCTCGGAATGTACCTGGTGAAACGCACCCTGGTGCGCAGACGCGTGCCCGCCCAGTCGGTCCGCTGATACTCGCGGACGCACTCCTCTACGACGTCAGCTGTAGCGGACGAGGCGCGGCTGGTGGACCGCTAGGAGTAGGCCAGACCTAGGCCGACTTCGATTCCGGCTTGTCCTTGGCAGACTTTGCCTTCTTGCGACCCACGATGGTCGGGTATACCTCGGACTCAACGGTCTCTTTGGTGATGATGACTTTCGTGACATCGTCATCGCCAGGGATGTCGTACATCACGCTCATCAGTACCTCCTCGAGGATCGAGCGCAATCCACGAGCGCCGGTGCCGCGTGTGATTGCCTGGTCGGCGATCGACTCCAGCGCGTCCTGCTCGAACTCCAGCTCGACCCCGTCGAGCTGGAACAAGCGCTGGTACTGCCGCACGAGGGCATTCTTCGGCTCGGTCAGAATGTTGACGAGCGCTTCGCGGTCCAGGTTGGCCACCGAGGCGGTGACCGGGACACGTCCGATGAACTCGGGGATCATGCCGAACTTGACGAGGTCCTCGGTCATCACCTGGCCGAAGAAGTCGGTCGTGTCGAGTTCGGCCTTCGAGCGGATCTCGGCACCGAATCCCATCCCTTTCTTACCGACGCGGGACTGGATGATGTCGTCCAGGCCGGCGAACGCACCGCCGACGATGAACAACACATTGGTCGTGTCGATCTGCAGGAATTCCTGGTGCGGGTGCTTGCGTCCGCCCTGCGGCGGTACAGCGGCCGTCGTTCCCTCGAGGATTTTCAGCAGAGCCTGCTGCACACCCTCGCCGGACACATCCCGCGTGATGGACGGATTCTCGCTCTTACGCGCGACCTTGTCGATCTCGTCGATGTAGACGATGCCGGTCTCGGCTCGTTTGGTGTCGTAATCGGCAGCCTGGATCAACTTCAGCAGGATGTTCTCGACGTCCTCACCGACGTACCCGGCCTCGGTGAGCGCGGTCGCGTCTGCGATGGCGAACGGGACGTTCAACATCCGCGCCAGCGTTTGCGCCAGGTGGGTCTTGCCCGAGCCTGTCGGCCCGATCATCAGGATGTTGGACTTCTGCAACTCGACGGCGTCCTTGACCTTCTCACCTCCGGACGCCTGCACGCGCTTGTAGTGGTTGTAGACAGCCACGGCGAGAGTGCGCTTGGCCTTGTCCTGCCCCACGACGTACTCGTTCAGGAAAGCGAAAATCTCGGCGGGCTTGGGCAACTCATCGAGTTTGACCTCGCTGGTCTCAGCGAGTTCCTCTTCGATGATCTCATTGCAGAGATCGATGCACTCATCGCAGATGTAGACGCCAGGTCCCGCGATAAGTTTCTTCACCTGCTTCTGCGACTTGCCGCAGAACGAGCACTTCAGCAGATCAGCACCTTCACCGACACGTGCCACGCGTTACTCTCCCTCACGAACGTCACGCCGAAATCAGCGCATATTCGACGGTACCCGGTAGCGGCGACAGAAACCGCTCATTAATCTCGCGATTCGCAGGCGTGTCTCACGCCCTGGGCTCACCCGCCACATCAAGCCCACCAGCCACGCCGCCGTACAACACCGGGCCCCCACCGCGTCGGAGAGAGCCCGGTGTTCGTGGGTAGGTGACTACGCGTCCCAGGTTTGACCCGACAGTTTGCGGTAAGGCATCACCGTATCGATGAGGCCGTATTCCTTGGCCTCCTCAGCCGAGAGGATCTTGTCGCGCTCGATGTCCTTGCGAACCTGCTCAATCGGCTGGCCCGAATGACGCGCCAGGATCTCCTCGAGCAGTTCGCGCATCCTCAAGATCTCGTTCGCCTGGATCTCCAGGTCCGAGACCTGACCCTCGCCACCGCCGGAAGGCTGGTGGATCAGGATGCGTGAGTTCGGTGTCGCAGCGCGCTTACCGTGCGTACCCGCTGCGGCGAGTACCGCAGCCGCGGAGGCCGCCTGGCCGAGGACGACGGTTGCGATGTCACAGTGCACGTACTGCATCGTGTCGTAGATCGCCGTCAGCGCGGTGAACGAGCCACCCGGCGAGTTGATGTACATGGTGATGTCGCGGTCCGGATCGTCCGACTCCAGCGTCAACAACTGCGCCATCACATCGTTGGCCGATGCATCGTCGACCTGCACACCGAGGAAGATGATGCGCTCCTCGAACAGCTTGTTGTACGGGTTGGACTCCTTCACGCCGTACGACGTCCGCTCGACGAACGAAGGCAGCACGTAGCGGCTCTGCGGCATCTGGATGCGGGACTCGCCGCTCAGGTTGTATGTCATCGGGGTAGCTCCTTAGCGGCGCCCGCCGGAGGGAAGATCCTCCGCGCGAGAAATGATGTGGTCGACGAAGCCGTAGTCCTTGGCCTCCTGTGCGGTGAACCAGCGATCGCGCTCGGAGTCTTCGGTTACCTGCTCAACGGTCTGACCGGTGTGTTCCGCGATCAACTCAGCCATCTCCCGCTTGGTGCGCTTGAACAGGTCCGCCTGGATCTTGATATCCGAGGCCGTACCTTGCACACCGGCCGAGGGCTGGTGCATCAGGATGCGCGCGTGCGGCAGGGCGTAGCGCTTGCCCTGTGCACCTGCCGAGAGCAGGAACTGGCCCATCGATGCCGACAACCCCATCGAGTACGTGGCCACATCGCACTCGATGAACTGCATCGTGTCGTAGATGGCCATACCAGCGGTGACCGACCCGCCGGGCGAGTTGATGTAGAGGTGAATATCGCGCTCGGGATCCTCGGCGGCGAGCAGCAGCATTTGAGCGGCGAGCATGTTGGCGTTCTCGTCCATGACGGCCGACCCAAGGAAGATGATTCGCTCCCGCAGCAGTCGGTCGTAGACCGAGTCGGAGAGGTTCATGCCAGACGCACTGGCCATCATCGGGTTTGAGTTCACGTTGGGTGCCTACCTTCTCATGCCTCGTGGCGAGGCGGACTTTCGTTCGGCTTGCAGAAGGTTAACGCGCGCGGCGGCACAAAGAGTCCCGAGATCGGGCTCGTTCGCTGTCAGCGCACGAGACCGCGGCGGGTGGGGCCGCACAAACCGCAACGGGCCGGCCCGCTGTCGCGGACTGGCCCGTTGCAGATGCGCGTTCGACTACTTTGCGTCCGTTTCGTCGGAGGCCCCCGCCGCGTCCGACTCTTCGGCTGCATCAGCGTCGGTTGCATCAGCGTCGGTCTCGTCCGAGGAGTCCTCGGCCCCGTCTGCGTCGGCGGCGACGTTGCGGGTCATCGCGGCGATCGCATCAGCGCGAATCTGCTCCAGATCCAGGACCTCGCCGGCCGAGTCCTTGATCACGACCTTCTGCAGGACGAGTTCGACGGCCTTATTGCGGCGGACGTCGGCCACCAGCGCACCGACCTGACCGGCCTTGGCGACCTCATCAGCGAACTGCTGCGGATTCATCTGGAACCGCTGCGCCTGCTCGACGATGTACTGGGTGACCTCGGCATCGCCAACGTCGACACCCTCGTCTTCGACGATCTGGTCGAGCACAAGCTGAGCACGCAGGCTCTTCTGTGCGTTCTCCTCGATGTCCTTGTCGAACTCTTCGCGAGTCTGGCCCTGCTCCTCAACCCACTTGTTGAGCGCGTCCTCGTTGCGGTCGAACGAGTGCACGGCATCGCGCTGTCGGGCTTCAAGCTCCTGCTTGTAGGCGCCTTGCGGCAGTTCGAAGTCGAGACCCTCGACGATCTTCTCCAGCACGGCTTCGCGAGCGCGACCGATTCGGCCGAATGACTTAGCGTTCTCTAGCTTCGTACGAAGGTCGCCGCGCAACTCCTCGATCGTGTCGAACTCAGAGGCCATAGCGGCGAAATCGTCGTCCAGCTCGGGGAGTTCCTTTTCCTTGACCGCCTTGACGGTCACGGTGACTTCGGCGTCCTTGCCGGCCTGATCGCCCGCGACGAGTTCAGAGGTGAAGGTCTTCGAGTCATCGGCCTTCATACCGACGAGCTGCTCATCGATGCCCGGGACGAGCTGACCGGTGCCGACTTCGTACGACAGGCCGTTGGCGGAGCCGCCCTCGACCTCCTCGCCGTCGACTGTCGCCGTCAGGTCGATGGACACGTAGTCACCCTCGGCAACCTCGCGCTCGACACCCTTGAGGGTGCTGAAGCGCTCGCGCAGACCAGCGACCTGCTCCTCGACTTCGTCATCGGTGGTCTCTTCGTCTTCGACGACGACCTCGACGGCCTCGAGGTCGGGAACGGTGATCTCGGGCCGCAGATCGACCTCGGCAGTGAATTTGAAGGCGTCATCGGCGATCTCGGTGACCTCAATCTCCGGCTGACCGATCACGTTGAGTTCATTTTCCTCGACCGACTGGCTGTACGCCTCCGGCAGCGCGTCGTTGACGACGTCCTGCAGTACGGCGCCGCGGCCAACGCGAGCCTCGAGAATCTGCGGCGGAACCTTTCCGGGGCGGAACCCCGGAACACGAACCTGCTGGCCGATGCGGCGGTACGCAGCGTCGAACTTATCCTTGAGCTGGTCGAACGGCACCTCGACCGCCAGTTTGACCCGAGTCGCGCTCAGGTTTTCGACGATGCTCTTCACAGAATCTCCTCGTAGTTGTGCTTCAGTCGCGGTGCTGACTAGGTTTCGCCTAAGGCACCTGAATGCTTGTTGAGGTCGAGCGCGACTGGAATGCACTGGACCCAGCCGCCCAGTCTAGGTTGTCTGGGCTCTGCTAGCACCAGGCAGGTGCATGACGAGAGGACTGTTACATATGTGCTTCGAACCCGACGCCGTTCCCCCGCCGCTGCCAAGCGGCCGCGCTCCGCTACCTGGTGAGGACATCACGCTCACTTCGGCTGATGGTTCGCAGGTGCTCGCACACCGGGTACGACCGGACAATCCTAACGGCCGCGCGGTGATCGTGCTGCCCGATGTTCGTGGCCTGTATTCGTTCTACAAGAACCTCGCGGGCGCGTTCGCGGCGGAGGGTTTCGATGCGCTGGCGCTGGACTATTTCGCGCGCACCGCCGACGACGCCAACCGCACAGGTGACTTCGATCCTTGGCCGCACGTGCGCGCAGCAGAGCCAAAGACTGTGCGTGAGGATATCGCGGCGGCGAAAAATGAACTTTCGTCGGCGGCGACGTACGCCGTGGGCTTCTGCTTCGGCGGGTCGCACGCCTTCTGCCTCTCGGCTGTCGATCACGATTTTGCCGGCGTCGTGGGGTTCTACGGAAAGCCGTACAACCAGGCGGGTTCGGACATGAGCCCGATCGAGATGACCGACCAGATGAAGGTGCCGGTGCTCGGTTTGTTCGGCGGCGGGGACAGCAGCATTCCGCAAGACATCGTCGATGCGTTCGGCGAAGAGATGACCGCTTCGAAGGTGCCGCACGAGTTGCACACCTATCCACGCGCGCCGCACTCGTTCTTTGATCGAACCTCGGACGAATGGGCCGAAGCCTGCCAGGACGCGTGGACGCGGACACTGTCGTTCATGTCCGCGTAGGCGCAACTTCTGCGGTGGGCTCGCCCTCGTTCTCGCGATCTGCGGGGTAGTTACCTACGTTCTCACCACCTGCGGGACAGTTACCCACGATACAGGGCGATTATCGTGCGTCACTCCCCCGCAGATTCACCGCCTGGCCGCGTAGGTCGCCCCGGGATCTCGCGGCCTCGCCGCGAGAGCGAACTCAGCGGACTCCAGCGACCCGAGGTCAGCAAGGCCCGCATGTCTGCGGGCCCGCTGACGGCCGCCTCCGTCTCGCGACCTGACGCGTCGGGTCCGCGCACGTCAACGTACTGGAACCGAACCGCCGTCCACAGTGAGCGTTTGCCCTGTCATGTAACTGCTTTCGTCCGATGCTAGGAAGGAGAACGTCGGCGAGATTTCCTCCGGTTCCGCCCAGCGCTTCATCGGTATCCGATCACGATAGACGTCCTTGAACCTCTCGTCGGTCCGAATAACCTCGGTCATCGGCGTCGCCGCGGCGGGCGAAACCGCGTTCGCAGTGATCCCTATGTCGGCTAGTTCCTTGGCGGCCGAGCGCATCAGCGCGAGGATCCCGCCCTTGGCTGCGGCGTAGTTGCATTGGCCGATTGTCCCGTTGATCCCAGCGGACGAGGTGACGTAGATGAGCCGGCCGAAGCGTTGCTCACGCATGTAGGTCAACGCCTCTTGAGTGCAGATCCAACTGCCTTTCAGGTGCACATTGAGAACGGCGTCCCACTGCTCGTCGGTCATCTTCCACATCATCGCCGGGCGGGTGATTCCGGCGTTCGCGACCAGGACGTTGGGCGGGCCCCACAGGTCGTTCGTTTCTAGCATCACCTGTCGCATATCGCCGCGCTTGCTGACATCCCCGATAAATCCTCGTGCGGAGTCGCCCAACTTCGCTGCAATATCACCGATCTGTTCGTTGGCATCGACTAGCGCAACCTTCGCGCCGTGTGCGACGAAGTCCTTAGCCACGGCAAGTCCGATTCCTTGCGCGGCACCGGTAACGACCGCGATCCGGCCATCCAGCTTTCCCATCGATGCTCCGATCTGGTGAGCGCTGGTTCTACCTGCGGTGCTTCGCAACCTTCGACGGTCACGAGGCACCGCAGGTGAACGCGTTACTGCTTGACGGTCGCCTGACCGCTGTAGACGACGACGTCTTTCTGATTGGTGACCGTGATCGTCAAGGCGGCTACGTCGCCTTCGACGGAGTCAACCGCGATCTTGTTGGTGAGCGTGTCCCCCGGCCACACCTGCGAGGTGAACCGACCGCCGAAAGAGGTGATGTTCTCGACGCCGACGAGTTCGTCCAGCGCGCGCGATGACATCCCCATGGTGAGCATGCCGTGCGCAAACACAGACGGGTAGCCGGCAACCTCGGTCGCGAAGCGCTCATCAGTGTGTACTGGGTTGTAGTCACCGGACGTGCCGGCGTACTGCACGAGTTGGGTGCGAGTCAGGTCGTCGACCAGCACCGACTCAAAGGTCTGGCCTGCATTCAACTTCGTGCTCATGCCTGCTCCACTACCTTCTCTGGGACGACGCCTACCTGGCGGACGGTCACAACCGGTTCGCCGTTCTGGTCCTCAAAGATCGTCAGCGCCTCGGAGAACCGCAACGTTCCGCCGCGGCGGCCGGTCTTCGTCCAGGTCTCACCTTTCTCGTGGCGCGCGCTCAGCACATCGCCAACCTTGACCGGGCGGTGGTAGGTGTAATGCTGCTCGGCGTGCAGGGATCCGCCTCTGTCCCCGCGCTGTTCCGCGGTCGCGCCGCTGGCGTTCTTGCCTGACCCGATCCACGACTCGCCCGGCTTGGGCCGCAAGCCTTCGTTCGGGTCGAACTGGCGAATCCCGGCGAGGAAAGTCGGCGGGGCGTAGATCGACTGGCCGCCATCTTTCTTGATCTCGTCGAGCAACTCATCGTCCTTATAGCCGACCGAGCGCGCGAACATCAGTACGTGACTTGCCTCGATGGGCATGGTTACTTCCGACATACAGTCTCCCTTTCCTGGGTACCTGTGCGTTTCGCTGGCGACGCCGCAGCGTCACAAGCGGTTGGTTGTGACCGTAGTCGCACGGGCGCCTGGGTATCTAGAGCAGACCGCATCCCAGGATCACCGCCGGGCTCGCCCGTACGCCCCGTCTAGGGAGCGGATGCTTCGCCTGTCTGGGCGCGCCGGATTCGTCGGTGCCTATACCAAAGCCTCAGAACCGGTAGCCAGTGAACGACGGCTTCGCTCGATCGAGGGAGTCGTCATAGTGATCGCCGGTCGCGCGACGCGCGTCCCTAGCCGTTTACGGCCCGTGACCAGGCATTTTAAAGTCGGGGTGACAGGATTCGAACCTGCGACCCTCCGCTCCCAAAGCGGATGCGCTACCAAACTGCGCTACACCCCGAGTCGTGCGTCAAACAGTCTACGCAGGCCTGATGGGCACCTCGTCGGCAGTACCTATGGGAGCGTGTAGACTCGATCCGGCCGCTCAAGCAGGCCGCGCGGATGTAGCTCAATGGTAGAGCCTCAGTCTTCCAAACTGATTACGCGGGTTCGATTCCCGTCATCCGCTCCACATAACTCGGCTTCAGGGAGTCGAGTCGGATCACCACGCCGCACATGATTGCGGCATCGCGAAATCAGTCAGCATCTGCCTGAGCCTGCGAATACCTCGACAGCATCACAGCTAACGACATGTCGGCGCCGAGTAACCCAGCTCCGCCGGCGATCGGGGTGATACGGCGACGTAACCTGCCGAAGAAATTCACGCGACAGTTGTCAGGGGCGGCGCCTACGCTTGTCCCATGCACCCTGACGCCGCATCCGGCGATGTTCCGGACGAATCTGACGCGCGTCCGGCCGGTGATCGCGGCGGCGCGCTCGCGCCCGCCCATGACAACTCAGCAACGCACACCGAGGGGCCTGTGGTCCCCGCCGACGGTATGCGCACCTTCCTGCATGTGCTCGTCAACACCGCGCTCGCGAACGTTACGACGAGTTTCCTCTGGTTCGCGCTCACTTTCTGGGTATACCTAGAAACTAGGTCCGTGCTCGCTACCGGGGTGATCGGTGGCGCATACATGCTTCTGGTCGCCATGTTCAGCATGTTCTTCGGCACGCTCGTTGACCGCTACCGCAAGCACCAGGTGATGGTGGCCTCCGGGGTGGGTACGTTCGCCCTGTTCGGACTGGGCGGGATCGTGTACGCCGTCGTCCCGACCAGTTCCCTATTAGATATCGGCCAACCGTGGTTCTGGGTATTCACCGTCATCATTCTCTGCGGCTCAGTCATCGAACAACTGCGCAATATCGCATTGTCGACGACGGTCAGTCTGCTGGTCCCGCCCGAGCGGCGTGGCAACGCAAACGGGATGGTCGGCACCGTCCAGGGCTTGGCAGTCATGGTCACCAGCGTTTTCAGCGGTCTGGCGATCGGCATGATGGGCATGGGATGGACCATCATGATCGCCGTCGTGCTGGTCGCTGCCGCGCTCGTACATCTGCTCACGCTGAGCATCCCCGAGACTGAAGTCGCGCGCGACCCGAACAACCGTGGTGTCGATTTCCGCGGCGGTTATCTCGCTGTGCGCGCGGCATCCGGTCTGCTGGCGCTGATCATTTTCACCACGTTCAACAACCTCACCGGCGGCGTCTTTATGGCGCTGATGGACCCCTACGGGCTCGAACTCTTCTCCCCCGAGGTGTGGGGAGTCGTGCTTGCCGTAACGACCACCGGATTCCTTATCGGCGGCGCGATCATCGCGAAATTCGGTCTCGGCAAGAACCCGATCCGCACCATGCTGATCACAGTGATGGTGATCGGCGTACTCGGATCAACGTTCGCGATCCGCGAGGTGTGGTGGCTGTACGCCATCGGCATCTGGCTATTCATGATCACCATGCCGGTCGTGGAGGCAGCCGAGCAGACAATCATCCAGCGCGTCGTACCGTTCCGAAAACAAGGACGTGTATTCGGGTTCGCGATGACGTTCGAGTCGGCATCGGCGCCCATCACATCGTTCCTGGTCGCACCCATCGCCGAATTCTGGGTAATTCCGTATATGAATGGGGAGTCCGGACAAGATACCTGGGGTTGGCTGCTCGGCGAAGGCAGCACCCGCGGAATCGCGCTGTGCTTCCTCGCGGCGGGGATCGTATCGATTCTGCTCGGCGGCGGGGCGTTCATGACAAAGTCGTACCGCAATATTTCTGCGCAGTATCGCGATGCGACAAAGAACGACCCAGGCAAGGACCCACAGGCCTCGACGGTTGCCGATGACGCCTCGATCGACGTGCCCGACTTCGCCGCACAGGCCCCGGATGGGCCCGAGGAGTCGGCGGCGTCGCGACTCCCGCGGTGACCGTGGCCTCTGATGGTGGCCAGGCGCAATCGCTGGTGCTGGTGCTGGTGTCAGGCTGATCGTTGCGCAGGGGCGTCATTCGGGCTGTAATCGGGACCAAGGTCTTCGATCGCGGCGCGAGCGATCACCTGCTGCACCGAGACGGCGCGCTCGGAGCGACCACGTCCAACGAACGAGACGGTCCAATGCAGCAGCGTCGTCAGTCGCTTCTTGAATCCGATGATGTAGAAGAGGTGCACGACTAGCCACATCAACCACGCGATCCACCCCGTAGCCCGGATCGGACCGGCGCTGACGATCGCGCGGAATCGAGAGATCGTCGCCATACTGCCCTTATCCCGGTACTGGAACTGCCGCGTCACCGTCGGCATGATTAGCCGATCGCCGATCAACCCAGCCGCGTGGCGTCCGCCTTGGATCGCGACCTGCGCCACTCCTGGTAACCCGTCGAGCGACATCATGTCACCAACGACATAAACCTCGGGGTGATTCGGCAGCGTCAGATCCGGGTTCACCATGATCCGTCCAGCCCGATCCAGTTGCGCCCCGGATTGTTCCGAGAGCGTCTTGGTCAATGGTGAGGCCTGCACTCCGGCAGCCCAGATCTTGCACTCTGCTGGGATCCGGTACGTCTTACCGTCCGGTCCCTCAACGACCAGTCCGTACGCGTCGACGTCCACCACCTTGCTGTTGAGGCGTACGTCGATGCCCACATGTTCGGCGGTCTCTTTAGCCTTGATCGATAGACGATCACCAAAGGTTCCGAGCATCTGAGGCGCCCCGTCCAACAGGATCACCTTCGCCTTGCGGGTATCGAAGTTGTTGAACTCCGACGGCAATGCCCGATAGGCAAGCTCGGCAATCTGCCCCGCCATCTCCACGCCGGTCGGTCCGGCACCGACGACGACGAAGGTCATCAGTCGCTCGACTTCCGCCGGGTCCGCGCTGAGCTCGGCACGCTCGAACGCGCCGAAAATGCGGCCGCGCAACTCCAGCGCATCATCGATGGACTTCATGCCAGGCGCGAATCGCGCAAAATGATCGTTGCCGAAATACGATTGCCCCGCCCCGGCGGCGACGATGAGGGAGTCGTAACTCATCTTCATCCGCTTGTCGAAGAGCCGGTAGTGAACGGCCTTGTTATCGAGATCGATATCGGTGACGTTAGCGAGGTGCACTTGCACGTTCTTCTGACGCCGCAGCACCTCACGGGTCGCTGGCGCGATCTCGCCAGCGCTCAGAATGCCGGTTGCCACTTGATACAGCAACGGCTGGAACAAATGCTGACTGGTGCGGCTGACCAAGGTGACGTCGACGTTCTTCTTCTCGAGCGCACGAGCGGCGAACAACCCGCCGAATCCGGAACCGACAATGACTACATGGTGGCGCCTGCCCATCGTTGATCCCTCCGACTAAACGACTGCCTTTGTCATGGTATGAGCGCCGGAGGCAAAACTGGACCCGAATCGACACCGACTACCTCACGTTGAGACGTGCGCGATACGTTTTCGGTATGCGCGTTTTTATCGGCTGCGACCATGCCGGATTCGAACTCAAGAACTATCTCGTCGACCACCTCATTGGCGCCGGGCATGAGGTGACGGACATGGGTGCCCACGTCTACGACAAGGACGACGACTACCCACCGTTCTGCATCGCCACCGCTGAATCCGTTCGCGACACCGAGGGGAGCCTCGGCATCGTGATCGGCGGGTCCGGAAACGGCGAGCAGATCGCGGCTAACAAGGTGAAAGGCATCCGGGCCGCGCTCGCTTGGAGCCCGGAGACCGCCTCGCTGGCGCGCGAACACAACAATGCGCAGGTTGTCGGCATTGGTGCGCGGATGCACTCGCTCGAGGAGGCGGCGCTCATAGCCGACGCGTTCCTCGCTACGGCATGGAGCGGCAATGAGCGTCATCAGCGCCGGATCGATCTGCTTGCCGACTACGAGGCAAAGTAGCAAGAAGGAGCAAACCCTAGGACGTCGAAAGCCGCCGGTCACCCGCAGGGTGGCCGGCGGCTCGTTGCTATTGGACTAGTGCAGGAAAACGCGTGGCGAGGACCGCTGCACCCAGCGGGAGCTCCGCCCCCGTGCGCCTCCTACCTCAGCGCCACTCCAATCGATCCCCGGTCAGGGTTCGCGGGTGGTCGCTCGCGGACGGTGGGCGAGGCTACGTCGGTGGTTTCCAATTTCGCCGGACGATCCGCAAGGTCTCTTCGACCTCGGCAAAGTCCTCGGCCGACGGCCGGTTTACGTCACGTACTCGCATCGCTCGGGACCGTTCGATCTGCGACGGGCTGTTCGCGACGACTTCGTGCACAGCGCGAGCCTCGCCGTCCTGCTGTCCGCGTGCCCGTCCCATCGCCTAGTCGAACTCGGGCGCTTCGTGCCGCGTCCGCTTCAGTTCGAAGAAGTGCGGGTACGAGGACAGCAGCACCGTGCCGTCCCAGACCGTTCCGGCATCCTCGCCGCGCGGAATACGCGATAGCACCGGTCCGAAAAAGGCCACTCCGTTCACGTGGATCGTGGGGGTGCCGACGTCCGGTCCGACCTTGTCCATCCCCGCATGATGCGACTTACGCAGATCATCGTCGTAGTCGCTGCTACGAGCCGCCTTGGCCAGCGACGCCGGCAGCCCGACCTCAGCCAGCGACTCCGCGATCACCTTGGCGTAATCCTTGCGGCCTTGATTATGGATTCGAGTACCCATCGCCGTGTACAACCCGGCAAGGACCTCATCGCCGTGGTTCTTCGCGGCGGCAATCGCGACCCGCACCGGTCCCCATGCCTTCTTCATCAGCGCCTGGTACGACGACGGCAAATCGCGTCCTTCGTTCAACACGGCCAGACTCATGACGTGGAAGTGGGCATCGATCTCGCGGACCTTCTCGACCTCGAGAATCCAGCGCGAGGTGATCCAGCACCAGGGGCAAAGCGGATCGAACCAGAAGTCCGCACGATCACGCTCAACCGTTGCCCTCGCGGCGGCCTTGCCCTTCTTGTCGAGTTTCTTCGCCGATCCCTTGCCGGACTTCTTCGCCGACTTCTTCTTGGCCTTCTTAGCCTCGTCGTCCGCGTCCTTCTTCTTGCCCATGTCGGCTCCAACGTTCTCGACAGCGTGGTGCGTTCGATCCTATGGCAGGATCGATTTCACCCGCTCCATCGGCCAGTAAGGACAAGGAAGCTTTCTTCGTGGCACACCCCAATCTCACGCGCGAGCAGGCGCGGCAGCGTTCGTCCATCCTCTCCACTACCTCGTACGACGTCGCGATCGATCTCACCGACGGCACCGGTAAGGCGACCGATCGCACCTTCCGGGTGCACGCCACGATCGCCTTCAGCGCGACCGCAGGAGCATCGACATTCATCGACGTTGTCGCCGACTCGTTTCACAGCGCGACACTCAACGGTGCTGCGCTGGACACCTCGGCGTACCGAGCGGAGCACGGACTGGCGCTACCCGAGCTCGCCGAACAAAACGAACTCAGCATCGATGCCGAGTTGCTCTACACCAACACCGGCGAGGGCCTGCACCGTTTCATCGACCCGAGCGACGGCGAAACGTAC
>JBKEDB010000016.1:0-59739 GCA_047975195.1 Cumulibacter sp.
CTCGATGCGGTTCGTGAACTGCAAACAGCGCAAGGCCGTCGCGGCCGCTCTCAAACCGATCTACCAGGCCGCGGACGCCACCGCAGCCCGTGCCGCGCTGGAAGCATTCGCGGCCAGCCCGCTGGGCGTTGCGAACCCGCACACGATCGCCGCGTTCGAACACGCCTGGGAACGGTTCACCCCGTTCTTGGCCTTCCCGCCAGAAGTCCGCCGCGTCATCTACACGACCAACAGCATCGAATCGCTGAACTTACCGTGGGAGCAGATGGTGCGGTTCCGGGATTTGTTGCCGGTTGCGGTATCGGTGCTGTCCTCGGGGTTATAGTGGTGGATAAATATTGGTGAACCAAGGCATAGTTTCGACTACTGAGTTCTCGTTGATGCGTCGCTAGTACATCACCGAGTTGGTTCCGGCGTCGTCGAGGAACACGATGTCGATGTCATCGGGGAAGTCTGATTCTTCGATGGCGTCCATGAGCACAGATCGATCTTTGTCGCTCTCGGCTGCGATCGTGGGGCCCATTAATTCGATCGCGGTGTGTTCGCGATTTGGGCCGAAGCCCATGAGAACAATGCCGAGGTCTTCTGCGATGCCTGCGATCTGCATGGAGTGTTGGAACATCTCATCGTACGAGTACGGCAGGGGCACGATCCGCACGTCTTGCCCGCTGGCTTTGGCCTTGTCAATGATCGATTGCGCTTCCGCGCCGACCGCTCCGTGCCAGTAAATCTCAAGCGCCCCTGACCCGTCGTTGGACAAGCCGCCACTTTCGTACCCGGGTTGCAGCGCGAGTTCTTCGAACGTAGGCGACAGCCCCTGGTTGGACTCAGCGGCCGCTTGTTCTTCAGGAAGAAGTTCGGTCGAAACTACGTCACCCGCTTCGTCAGGTGTCGCTGTCGCTGGAGCCATGGCGCTCAGTGAGATCGCTGCGACGGACGCACACGCTACAGCCATGAGTCTGAGCCGACCAGCGAGTGTCCTTGATCCTATTTCTGTAGTCACCGTGTGAGTAGATCACGCTCGCGTGTCCGATGAAAGATTCGGCTGCGCGATGCGCGATAGGCTTATAGCCACGCGACGCTCTAGACACTGGGCATATCGCTGAGCGCCTGGGGCAGGCTGTCGGACCTGTATTTAGATCTGGTTCAGCCCCGAATTCAGGTCTAGTATTGAGTCATGCAGATTATGTCGATCACGGCCGCGAAGGCCAAACTTAACGAGGTGATTGACGATGCGGCGCGCACGCACGAGCAAGTGATGATCACGAAGAACGGCGCGCCGGCCGTCGTGATGGTCAGTGCCGATGAGTGGGAGTCGGTGCAGGAGACGTTGTTTTGGCTCTCGCAGCCCGACGTGGCGACTGACGTCGCCACCGCCGATGCCGAATCCGCTGCTAGTGAAACGATCAGCGGTGAGCAAATTCGTGAGCAGTACGGTCTGCCGCCCACGCAGGAGTAGGGCGTGGAGCCGTATCGTGTCGAGATCGCAAGCGCGGCGCAGCGAGGTCTCGCACGTATCTCACCGCGTTTTGCGCCAGCGGTCATCGAGTTCATCACGGTTGTGTTGCCACAGAACCCGCACCGCATCGGCAAGTCATTACGCGCGCCGTATGAAGGTCTGCACAGCGCACGTCGTGGTGATTACCGCGTCCTCTACCGGATTGGTGATGACCGTTCGATCCTCATCGTGCGTATCGAGCATCGATCCACGGTCTATCGGCCGCGCTGAGCGGCCCTGGCAACCAGCTAGCGTTTCGTCGGTACGACAAGTTGCCTGTACTCCAGATCGTCGGTGACTTCTGGGATGTCACCGTCGGGAAACATGCCGAACGGCAGCATTCTGCTTGGCATTGGCCCCATAGAGAACCCCGGCTCGCCGGTGGTGGCGCTGCGTGTGAAAATGGCTGCCCGACGCCTGGAGGCCGCCGAGTCCCGTTGGGGCCCTACGGGAATGACTCATGCATTGAAACTTGCACGCGATTTGGCCGCGTCGATCGGTCTAGATTTCCGCCGAGATACTCCGTGAACCCGCTGCGGTCCGGTCGGAATGCCCGAGCCCGGTGACTCCGGTAACCAGGCGGCCCTCGCATCGCCACAGCGCGATATACCGCCCAGCAAGCCAGTCTATGAGCGGCTCGTCCCGCCGTGTTGACGACGCTCGAAATAGAACCCGCCGCGCCGCGACTGTCCAATTTTCGAGCGTCGTTAACGAGCCCGTCAGTGATACTGCAGCGAGCTGCCGTAGTAGCCACGTTCATGGCTACGGTTGCCGCCCGGATGTAGGTGGCTGATAGGTCGACTCGAACGTATACTGATGCTATGGCTGCCACCACGACGATTAAGGTTTCGACCGAAGTGCGAGACCGCCTGAACTCTGCAGCATCAGTGCGCGGTGTCACCCCGGGCGTTCTTGTTGAGGAACTTATCGCCGACTATGAGCGCGCGCGCTGGTTTGAGGCAATCCGAGATCGGTACGATGCATTGCCGGATGAGGACGACTACGTCACTGAAACCAGTGCGTGGGACGTGACTGCTGGAGACGGGCTTGCCGATGGCTGACCTCAGCTGTGGACAGGTTGTGTGGGTGAATCTCAGTCCGGTTGTGGGGTCGGAGCAGGCCGGGCGCCGACCTGCCGTTGTCGTTTCATCGAACGAGTACCTCGCTGCGATTCCAAACGTGGTGATCGTTTTGCCGATCACCAGCCGCGACCGCGGACTGCCTAATCATGTGCGGTTGCATGGCAGTACAGGACTGGAGGTAGTGAGTTTCGCGATGACTGAACAGCCGCGCACGATCGACCGTCGTCGGATCACCGAGATGGTCGGGCAGATCGATCATGGTTGCCTCCGCGAGCTGCGTGTATGTCTCGTCCGATTCCTCGGGCTGGACAATGAATGACTGGTATAGCTGCTTGGAAGTGGGTCTGATTCGACCCGAAGAGCAAGTTTTGAACGAGGGTGGCGAGCCCGTAGGTACGAGATGATGTGAATGCTCCATCGTGGTCTGGGGCTACAGCCATCATCCGGTTCCCGTGAACGGGGACATAGTGGGTGAATTGAACGCGCCAGCGCCGTAACGGCCCCTGCGATCCCGACGCTGGCGGTGCAGTCAGCGAGTCAGTCGCGCTGCACGATGGTGCTGTCGTGAATACGGATGTAGTCGATCAATAGTTCGGCCGGGAACGACGTGGTGTCATCAGGCGCGCCCGGCCAATCGCCGCCCACGGCTAAGTTCACGATCACGTGCTGTGGATTCTCGAACGGCCATTCCTCGCCGGGCTTGAGATCGGCCTTGGCCACCGTGTGATGTTCGGTGCCGTCGACATAGAACCGGATCTCCTCCGGTGTCCACGTGGCGGAGTACGTGTGCCAACTACCGCCGTAATCGCCGCTGTGCGCGGCACCGTTCTGCCAATGCCCGGAGCCCTCAGCGAATCCGTGGGTCGTGCTGTTGACGTGATCGACCTCGCCGAGAATCTCCACGATGTCGATCTCGCCGACCTTTGGCCAACCGACATCCCAGTGGCCCTTACCTAGCAACCAGAACGCCGACCAGAGCCCCTGACCTGCCGGGACATTCATCCGAGCCTCGAAGGTGCCGTACTGAAACGCTTCGATCGTCTCCAGCCGGGCAGAGGTGTATTCGGCCGTATTGCCTTGCGGATCGACGTACTGCTCCTGACGGGCGGTGATGACCAGGTTGCCCTCTCCGTCGAGACGGACGTTCTCGGGCCGCGGTGTGTAAGCCTGCAGCTCGTTGTTGCCCCATCCGCCGGCGAGGTCCATCACCATCCAGATGTCGCTGTCTGGGGACGATCCCGCCGGGCCGTCGAACTCCTGGTTCCAGGTCGGCTCGGCTTTCGGACGCGTCTCACTACCGGCGACGGTGCACCCAGCGCCGAGCAGTACGACGCACATCGTTATCGCGGTAGCGACGGAACCTCGTCGTGTCATGAGTTTGCGTCAGCTTCGGCGGCTGAATTGATCAACTCGGCAATCTCATCGAAATATGGGGATCGAAGTACGGCGGCGTGATTGCAATTTAGTTCGATCGGCGTCACCGGATGGGTAGTCATACTGCGCCACCAGGATCGATCGTCGATATTTTCTCTGGTCAGCACGATATCGATCGATCCAGGCCAGGGCTTGGGGCGGTAGTGCTCCATCAGCCGCAGGCCGTGCTGGAAGAAGACGTCGTCGCGAGTATCCCGGTCGTAGTTCACCAAACCAGCGCCAAGGAGGCGGCCGCGGGTGCGCCATAACTCGCGACGGGTCTGCGGTTTGCCGTCAGGGATGCGAATCGAGGGGACAGTGGACCCAGCGGCTCGCACTGCAGCCGGTGGCAAGACGGTGTCGAGAATGACGATGTGGGGACGGGGGAAGCCGCGTTCAGTGAGCAGGCGGCCGACTTCGAGCGCAAAGAGCCCGCCGAGCGAATGGCCGACGAGCACGGCACGTTGATTCGGCGCCAACATCGTCTCGATGGTGCGCACGTATCTACGAGCCGTGCGCACGACGGACCAGTCCGGAAGGCCCACGTTCTCCAAGCCGTTCACCTGAAACGCGATAACGCTGCTACGCGGCGAGATCTTGGCCGCCAGCCCGGTGAACGCGCCGATGGTGCCGCCCGCGCCGGCGAAGCAGAACACCGGCGTTCCGGTACGCGTACCAGAAGTGAGCCGCGCCCAGGTGCTGTGGCGGTTGCGTCGCGGCCGGCGGGTACGCGCCTTGGAGACGACTTCGGCAAACTCGCGCAGCGTCGGCGCGGCAGTCAGATCCCCGCTCGCTAAGCGAATCCCGAGTTGGTCCTCGACCCGCTGCAACATCTCTTCGACAGCGAGTGAGTCACCGCCGAGTTCGACGAATTGCTCCTCGGGCCCGACGTACTCCAGGCCAAGGGTCGCAGCCCACTCCACGCCGACTGCTTGTTCCCACCCGGTCGTGGCGCGCCCGGGGACGTTACGCGTCGGCGGTTCGGGCAGTCTGGTGCGGTCGATCTTGCCGCGTTCATTACGTGGTAGCTCGGCGAGCATCACGATGTGAGTTGGCGCCATCCAACTCGGCAGTGTGGCGCGCAACTGCGAACGGATCGCTGCCGAAGACGGAACCCGGCGGTCTGGATCTGGTACGACATAGGCAACGAGACGCGCCGGGTCGGTGCCCGTACGATGCGCCACGACCGTCGCCTCGACGACCTCTGGGATGCGACGCAGCGCTCCCTCCACCTCCGCGGGTTCGACCAGATATCCGCCGATCTTGAGGGCATCGTCCGAGCGGCCCAGCACATGCAGCATGCCGTCGGAGTCGAACACCCCGCGGTCGTGCGGCCGATACGCTGTCTCGCCGGAATTGAGCACTGTGAATCGTTCAGCGGTCTTGCGCGGCGAACGCCAGTAACCCAGGGCCAGGTCCCGCGAGACGATCTCGATCTCGCCGGGCGTGCCGGCCGGTACCTCGGCGCCGTCCTCGCCGAGCAGCCGGATCCGCTTGCCGTCAGCGGGGAGCCCAGCGGGCAGTTGCCCGTCGGGCACCCGCTGACCGGATCGAATCCGAAAGAACGCGAGATGTCCGGTTTCTGAGGAGCCTAGGTAGTTGACATAGTCGGCGCGTGGCAGGACGCCGCGTGCTGCGTTGATGTCTGCTCCCTGCGCCGGTTCGCCGGCGGTGGTGAACAGGCGGACGCCCGGCAGCGGCCCCGGGCCGGAGTCGATCAGTGCGCGCAGTAGTGACGGCGTGAGGTGGAGCGTCGTGACCTGCGCCGAGCGCAATCCGTCGGCCATCGCGTGGATCCCGTTGGTGCGCGGATCCTGAACATATAAGGCAGAGCCGGCACACAACGCCATGATCGCGATCTCCAAGCCGAGCGCGAACGCTAAGGGAGCGACGAGCGCGACGCGATCGGTGGTGCTTAACCCGAACTGTTCTTGGGACAGGCGCGCGCCATTGGCAACGGCGCCATGGCTGAGCACGACGCCCTTCGGGGTGCCCGTCGAACCCGAGGTGTACACGATTACCGCTGGCTCGTTCGCATCTATATCTGCGAGTTCGGGTGTTGCCGCCGTGTCGGCCTGTGCGGCGATCTTCTCGTCGTCGATCATCGCTAGTCCGGTCGAGAGTTCGTCGCTCGCGTGCGGCGGGCCGATGAGCGTGGTCGCGCCGCTATCTACCGCGATGCGTTGCAAACGTTCGGCCGGCTGGGCCACATCCAGCAGCACCGCAGGCCGGCCCGATAGCAGTACGCCGAGCAGGGCGTTAACGCTGCGTGGCGAGTTGTCGCTGAGCACGGCGACTGGCCCGTCGCCCACCTCGTTCAATCTCACCGCGAGGTGCGCTGCGCGCCGGTACAGGTCATCGCCGCTGACTGCGAGGTCGCCCGAGAACACGGCAGTGCGGTCGCCGATCGTTCGCAATCCGCGCGTCAGGCGGTCGGTGAGGCCTCGGGAGGCAGTAAGCGTTGGGGGCAGTGACGTGGAATGCATGTTAGTTAGGATAGCCTAACGACGTTGTGCTTAGGCTTGCCTAACACAAAATCGCGGGCAGCCGAGTCGCGGCGCTCGCCGGGAGAGGGAGACGGTATACGGATATGTCCATAACCAAGACCAGACCTCGACGCCGGAGCGTGGCAATTGTCGCCTCCGTCGCGCTGGCGGCGGGTCTCGCAGGCCTGGGCGCGACCACCGCGTCTGCGGCAACTGTCGAAGGCAACGGTTTCGAATTCGAGACGCAAAGCGCCTCGGTAGGACCAGGGCTCTACCAGGTGGCCTATTCCGAGAAGAACGATGTGATCTGGGCGACGACCGCCGTCGGGCGGCCACCGATCACCCAATCGGCGCTCTACAAGATCGACCCGGACACGCTCGAAGTGCTCGGCAAGTACGACGCACCCACCGTGGGTGCCGGCACAGATGGCGACCCGGCCGATCGCAAGCAGGCCGTATATGGCGTGGCCGTCGATGACACGCACAACACAGTGTGGACGACCGACACCCGCGAGGGCTTGTATGGCGATGGGTCCGGCAAGGTATCGGTGTACGACCAAGACAGCGGTGAGCAGCTCACCACTATCTCGGTGCCGGACCATCCTCGCGATGTCGAGATCGATGAGTACCGCGGATTCGCCTACGTCAGCGACCCGTACAACCACACGATTACCAAGATTGACACCTCGTCGTACGAGACGAAGGTGATTAATCTCGGTGGCGGCGCGTCTCCGATGTCCATCGAGCTCATCGAGGACGAGAACACGTCGAAGTTGTACACCATCAGCCTCGACACCGGTGATGTCTACGAGTTGGACAACATCGCGCAGTCCAACCGGAAGGTCGGCACCTCCGGTGGCGCCCGCGCGTCGGGCATCACGGTAGACCCCGAGCGCAACCGCGCATACATTTCCAGCCAGGACAGCAACGATGTGATCACGATGGACCTGGCGACGGGCGCAACCCAGCGCACCGAAGCTCCGGTCGGTCTGCTCAACAGTGCGTTTGACGCCGAGAACGACCTGGTGTTCCACGCCGGCTTCTACGGATCGCAGATATTCGTGACATCTGCCGAGGACAACAGCCCGGTCGCCGAGATCCCGGTCGGTTCCACTCCCAACCACCTGATCGTGGCCAAGGGTGCGGTGTATGCGGTCGACAAGAGCGGCGCCGGCGCCAACGGAGCCGACCAGATCTGGAAGATCACCGTCAAGGACGGGGATCCGACGGATCCGACGGATCCGACTGATCCGACCGACCCGACGGATCCCGACAAACCCACGGTTCCCGACCCGAAGCCCGCAGGGGCTGAGATCACCGTCAATGCCGATGGCGACCTCACCCCGGGTGAGACGGTGACCGTCTCCGGTAGCGGTTTCACTCCCGGGCAGCAGCTCGCGGTGAAAATGGACAAGGACGCCTACGGATTGCTGCGTGAGAACAGCGCCGAAGTCATTGACGACCGCATCGTCGTCGACAGTAACGGCGAGTTCAGCGACGAGCCGATCACGATCCCGATCGTCAACGACGCGGGCGAACTGACCGCGGCAGGCTGGCACACGTTGCACTTCCTGGACAGCGCACCGGTCACCGCGGTGACCCTCGCGGTCAAGACCACCGAGGCAGATGTTCCCGCGCTCGGTGACCTGGATCCGGCTAAGCAGGACGTAGTGGACGCCCCGGCGTCCGCGCAGGCAGGTCAGGAACTGAACCTGAGTGTGCCGGGCACCCTCACGGGCCGCGAATTCGGCGTGTGGTTCTGTGGTCAGTTCCTAGGCTGGCACAACGTCGGCTCCGGCGGTGCCCTGAACGTGGCGCTGCCGCAGGACACGCCAGCAGGTGCGCATGACCTGGTCATCATGGACTGGCGCGGCGACGTGTACAGCTGGTCCTCGGTCGAGATCGCCGATGACGGGGATCCGACGGACCCTGAGGATCCTGACGAGCCCACGCAGCCGACGTCGGCCGATGTCGAGGTGGTCGTCGGCATTCCATCGACCGGCGGCCTGTCGCTGGCGGTGGACTCGACGACCGCTGACCTCGGCGAAGCGAAACTGTCATCGGAGGCGAGCGCGCTTGTCGCCGACGGCTACCTGCCGCAGGTCACCGTCACCGACTTGCGCGTCGAGCAGAACCCGGGCTGGACCCTAACCGGATCGGCGGGCGACTTCGCCTCGAAGGATGGTTCGATCGCGGCGAAGTACCTGGGGTGGACCCCGGAAGTACTCGACAGCGATGACGGCCAGTCTGTCTCGAACGGTGCGGTCGTGGCCCCCGGGACAGGTCTGGGCACGGGCGGCGTGCTCGCGTCCGCTGCACCGGGTGCTGGTGCCGGCACCGCGAGGCTGGGTGCCGTCCTGCAGCTCGAGGCCCCGACCTCGACCCCTGCGGGTAAGTACTCCTCGGTGTTGACCCTGACGCTGAGCTAACCGCAATCGGCTGCCCCACCTGCGGTATCGCCGGTGGGGCAGTCGATGTAGTAAGGACCCAATGGGAACTCTCGAGCTCGCAACCGTGCCGCCGCCTTCGCGGCTTGGCGCTTTGCGTGCGCTCGCGCGACGCCGAGGCATGGAGTCGAGCGCGCTGACCCTGTCGATGTCGACAGCGATCACCGGCGTACTCGGGCTGGTGTACTGGATGATCGCCGAACGATTGTTCCCGACCGCTGAGGTCGGTCGAGCGTCCGCCGTCATGAGCAGCGCGACGATGCTCAGCTCACTCAGTGGGTTGTCGTTGGGCGGAATGTACGAGCGCTTCCTTGCGGACGCCGGTCGTTATCGTTCGCGCTTCGTGCTCGCCGGGCTCGGCGGCACCGCTGCGTTGGGGCTGGTCATCGGTGGGATCTTTCTGCTTGTAGGGCCGACCCATACTCTCTTCGACGACCCGGCCCAGCAGATCGCGTTCCCGATCACCGTTGCCGTCCTGACGCTGTATGCGCTGCTTGATCCGATTCTCACAGTGATCCGCCGTCCCGAATGGGTCGCGGCCAAGAATGTGCTGCTGTCGATCGCGAAGATCCTGCCGCTATTCGTGTTCGCAGGTTGGGGCGGTGCGCTCGCGATTACCGGCTCGTGGACCGTGCTGGCGGCGCTCGCTGCCGGTATCGCGACGATTGCTGCTGCCCGGCGTCTGCGCCAGGGATCCACTGTGCCACCGGCACTCCCGCCGACCGGAGAACTCGCCAGGCACCACGTCGCGTTGGTCTTCCTCATGGCGATGGGCGTCGTCGCGCCGTTGGTGGTGCCGCTAATCGTGATTTCAGCCGAAGGGCCCGTCGCGGCGGCGCACTTCAATATTGCCTGGACACTGGTCTCCTCGGTGGGGCTGATGCTGTCGACGATGATGTCGGCCTTCGTGGTTGAGGCCTCCGCAGTACCCGTCGGCGAGCGGCACGCGTTGCTGCGGCGGATGACCCGCGTGGTCGGGCGGATGGCTGTACTGTGCACTGGCGGCCTGGCGGTCTGCGGACCGCTTGTCCTGTGGGTTGTTGGCCCCGCCTATCTTGATGCTGTTGGGTACCTGCTGTTCATGGTTCCGGCATTGCTGCTGCAACAGGTGATCTCGTTCTTCGCCGCCCTGAGTCGAATTGCCGGGCGACTACGACTGTTGGTCCCGGTCCAGGCACTCGGCATTATCGGGATCATCGGCGGTTCGTTGTTATTGGTGGGTCCGTTGGGGATGACCGGAGTCGGGGTCGCGATCATGAGTGCCGATCTACTGTGTGTGCTGATCATCGCGGTACCGCTGGCGCGCTTGGTGCGCGATGGCAAGGTCGCTCAGCAACTCGGCGCGAGGACAGGCGACGAGTCTGCGGATTCGTCTGTGTAGTCACAGTCGTTGAATGGTGGGATGAAAGGGATCATGGCTCCGCGCGTCACTGTTCTCATACCGGTGCATAATGCGGCGGGTCTCGTCGCGGACGCGGTGCGGTCGGTGTTGGCCGAAGAGGTGTCTGCCATGGAAGTGCTCGTGGTCGACGACGGTTCGACCGACGAGGGGATCACCGAATTGATGGCGCTGAAGGACGATCGAATTCGACTGTTGCGCCAACCCCAAGCGGGCGTGGTCGCGGCACTCAATCGAGGCCTGGACGCCGCACGCGGCGAGCTGGTCGTGCGGATGGATGCCGACGATATTTCGGTTCCCGGCCGAATCGCCGCGCAAATGCGATGGATGCAGGAGCACCCGGAAGCAGTGATGTGCGGAACCGGCTACGAGATGTTTGGCGCGATCAACGCGACAGTCCGCATGCCGGTCTCGGATACCTCGTGCCGTCAGCGCTTACTCCTATCGAGTTGTCATTGTGGCGCGTCCATCATGCTGCGCCGAAGTGTGCTGGAGGACGCCGGTCTGCGTTATGACACCGGCCTGTCGTACGCCGAGGACTACGAGTTCATTACCCGGGTCGCCGGGCACGGAGTCATCGGAAATCTCCCGCAGGTCGGCTACCGGTATCGGATCCACGACACGCAAGCGAGCCTGCGTCACCGTGACGCGCTGCGTGAGGTGCATGTGCAGGTGGCAGCGTCGTACGCACGCCGAATCCGGGCTCGCCCGCTCCCGGACGAAGTGGTGCGTAATCTGTTGTGGCCTGAATCCTGCGGAGTTCTCGGCACCGCGGCGAGGACAGCGTGGGCCGCAGCGCGTGCGTTCGCCAGGCGGCCTGGGGTGGAAACAGCGCGATTCTGCAGCAGGACTCTCGTCGAGAACGTGCTCAACGCCGCGCGCTCCGCACCCTAGCTGGCCGGGGTGTACGTCGGCAACGGGGACGGGATCAACGGCGTCCCATCCTTAAATCCGGGTAACGTCATTGTCGTGAATCTTCTTTGTCCCAAATGCACCAATGCGATGCATCAATACGAGCGCAATGACGTCGTGATTGACCAGTGCGTCGAATGTGGGGGCATCTTCCTCGATCGCGGCGAACTCGAGCGGCTGGCCCAGGCAGAGGCTAACTACTACAACCCGCAGAACGCTCAGCCGCTGCCGCCGCGCCGACCTCGTACCGATCCTCGCGACGACGACCGGCGCGATGACCGTTATTACGAAGATCGACGGCGCGATGATCGGCGGTATGACGACCGGCGCTACGACGACCGGCGGTATGACGACCGGCGCTACGACGACCGGCGGTATGACGATCGTCGATATGACCAGCGCGATCGCGATTACGATCCGCGATACGACCGCGGCAAGTACGGCAAGCGACGCAAGAAGGAGAGCTTCTTCGGCGAACTGATGGATATCTTCGACTGAGGCCCGCGCCCGGATTGGTCGGCCGCGGGACGCGGGGCGCGTCCGTAACCGCCGATCTCAGTTGAGAATGTGCTCGATCGAGTAGAACCGCGCGGCGGCTCCGGCGAAGAGGTCACCTTTCTCGTCTGCGCTCGCATCCTTCGCGATGAGTTTGAACGCGTTCCACAGCGTCCCGTAGTCAGCACCCCAACGATCTACCGGGAAGTTGCTCTCGAACATCGACCTTGGCGCGCCGAAGGCCTCGATGCAGGTCTCGATGTACGGCCGGAATAGTGCTGCGAGCGCCTCGGACCCGACACGGGTGTCCGGACCGACCCCGTCCAATGCGCAGAACGGCATCGCCAGCCCGCCGAGCTTCACCGTCACATTCGGACAGGAGGCGAGTTCACAGATGGCCGCCGCCCAGGTAGCGAACCGCGCATCGAGCTGCCCGGCGTAGGCGCTGATACCGAGCGGTGTGCCGACGTGGTCGAGCACGATCGGTTGCTCGGGAAACGCGCGGGCCAAATCGATCAGTTCACCGAGTTGCGGCTCAAGCACCCATGCATCAAATGTCAGCCCGCGCTTGCCGAGCTCGGCGAAACCCTCACGGAACGCACCGTCGGCGTACAGTCCCTGCGGTGCGCGTGCCAGCGGACCGAGCACGTCCGGGTCCGCGTCGAACGCGCCGATGTGTCGGATGCCCCGATAGCGCCCGTTTCCGGCGGCTATCTGCGCGTCGAGAACGGCGCCGACCGCTGAACCAAGGGTCAGGTCCGCCTGGCTCACGATCGCCGCACACGCCCGGAACGGGCCATACAGCCCACTGGCGGACTGCGCGGCAACGCCGTTCACGAACTCCACTTCGCCGACCGGCTTGAGTTCCTCGGGGCCATCGGCTCGGTAGAAGGACCCACACTGCAGGAAGACGGTGCCGACCACGTTGTGTCCGGTCTCGCGGCTGTCGGCGAGCAACTCGTCGAAGAGATACCGCGGCGTCCTCCGGCGGATACTCCCGAACGGATGCGTGGTCTGCGGGCGGGGGGACAGTGCGGTCGTGTCCCACAAGTGATGGTGAGGATCGATGATCGGCAGATCGGGTTCGAGGGCGATCTCGGTCATGTGGTGTCTCCATTTCTGCCCGAGCGGGCTAACTGAAGTGGTGGCGTACGACGGCTCGTTGAAGTTTTCCGGTCACCGTCTTCGGGAACTCGTCGGTCACCTCGACGCGACGCACGTGTGCGTGCTTTCTGATTGTCGCGCGGGTCGAGGCGATGAGCTGCTCGCGCACGAGCGCTTCGTCAGCGTCGGGAGCGAGTCGGACGACGGCCGGACCCAGCGCGATGCCGAGCCGGGCGGTGAGCTCAGCCAGTCGGCCGAAGCCGACCTCATTGAGGTAGTCGTTCTCGTCGAGCACGGCGAGCGCCGCACGATCGGAGTGCGCCTCGCTCAGCGCCCACGAATCGACGATTTCGGCAGTGATGTTGTAGCGCTCGGGAACCTTCCAAGCGTGGCTGCTCACTGCGTCCTGCCATGAACTCGCATCGGTGACGACCTGATCGCGAACGGGGTGAGCGGCGGCAAGGGTCCTCCTGATGACCGGTGTAGCCGAGTTCTACCACATGCGAATGAGTAGATTGCTGGATAACAACAAATGACGGGCGAGCCACCAGCGTCGTGCGTCAACGAATCGAGCCCACAGTTTGGAGCCTTGCCGTGCGACTTGGTGTGATGGCCCTCGCGACCGATTGGACGATGCCGCCGGCAGATCTGGCGGTCGCCGTTGAAGAGCGGGGCCTCAGTTCGCTGTTTCTTCCCGAGCACACGCCGATCCTGGATCAGTACGCCGTACTCGCCGAGAAGTTCCAGGACTAGCCCGTGGATGCGCTGAGTTATCAAGTCCTCGGAGATCCCGACCGGCCGACAGTTGCATTGCTACACGGGATGCTCTCCAGCAGTGCGCAATGGGCGCCGAACGTCGAGGTTCTCAGCAAACATTTTCAGTTGGTCATGATTGAGGTTTGGGGCCACGGGGATTCGCCGGTACCCTCGCGCCAGGAGGCGTTTGACGTCGACGCGATGGTCGATGCGCTCGATGAGGTTCGGCGTGCGGTCGGCGTATCGCGGTGGTCGCTGATCGGCTATTCGTACGGCGGGGCGCTAGCGCTGCAGTACGCCGTTCGCCGCGCACAACACACCGACGCGGTGGTGTTCACCAACTCGCGGGCATCGATGGCGATCCCCGACGAGGCCGAATGTGCCCGCAATGCGGCGAACATTCTGCAGCCCGGCGCGATCGGACAACTGCCGTTTCACCCGAAGAACGCGAGTCGACTGCCGAGGGAGCTACACGATTCGTTGATCAAGGCTGCCGACGGTACCGCGGCCGAAGCGGTCAGCGGCTTGATGCGCACCGCGTGGCAGTTGTCGATGCGTGAGCGTCTCGATGAATTGACGGTCCCGGTCACCCTGATCAATGGGCGTTTCGAGCGCTCGTTTCAGCCGGCGGCCCTCGAGATTCGGCAGCGCGCGCCACAAATCGCCGTCCACGACGTGGACGCCGGTCATGCCGTGAACATGCAGGCGGTGGACGACTTCAACGCCATCGTGATCCGCGCCCTGGCGTAGTCGCGCAGGAGCGTGGCGACGGACATCCTCGGTCTAGTCGGCTGGCTGGTTATCCACAGGCGGGACCCCGCGTCCTGTGTATATCTGTAAAGGCCCAATGAAGCATTGTCTATAGTTTCGAGAAATTCTTAGGCAGCAGCGAGGGCAACGCGAGGGAACGGGCATGGTCCAGTCGGCGCAGGAACTCGTCGATGTCGAGGTCAGAGAGTTGATCAGGCGTCGCGGCGTCGACCCGCTGCGCGACCCACACGCGGTACGCCGACTCGTTGAGGAGGTCATCAGCGACTACGGCGACCGGACGCTCACGTCATCTTTGCCGCCGCTGGGGGATGCCAACGCGGTCGCCTCATCGGTGCTCAATACGGTCGCTGGATTCGGGCCACTGCAGCCTTACCTCGACGATCCTGAGGTCGAGGAATTGTGGATCAACCAGCCCGATCGCGTATTCATCGCGCGAAACGGCGTGAGTGAGTTGACCACCGTCGTGCTCACCGGGCCCGAACTGGCTGACCTGGTCGAAAGGATGCTACGCACCTCTGGACGCCGATTGGACTTGAGTACGCCGTTCGTGGATGCGTTGATGCCCGATGGGTCGCGTCTGCATGTGGTAATCCCGGACATCACGCGACGGTACATGGCGATCAATATTCGCAAGTTCGTGGTCAAAGCTGACAGGTTGGCCGATCTGGTGCGGTTGGGCGCGGTGACGCCGCACGCTGCGGCATTCTTGGAAGCGTCCATGATCGCCGGCCTCAACGTGATTGTCAGCGGTGGCACGCAAGCGGGGAAGACAACGATCCTCAACGCTTTAGCATCGGCGATTCCGCCGAAGGAACGGATCGTCACGGTTGAGGAAGTCTTCGAGCTGCGGATCAAACAGCCGGACATCGTCCCGCTGCAGACCCGTCAGGAGAACCTGGAAGGGCAGGGTGCGATCTCCCTTCGCCGGCTGATCAAGGAATCGTTGCGGATGCGTCCGTCACGCATCATCGTCGGCGAGGTGCGGCAGGCCGAAGCGCTGGATATGTTGATTGCATTGAATTCAGGGCTGCCTGGCGCGTGCTCCATTCACGCCAATTCTGCCCGTGAGGCCGTGCAGAAGCTCTGCACGCTTCCGCTTCTCGCCGGCGAGAACATCACCTCGCAGTTTGTTGTGCCGTCAGTAGCCAGCGCCGTCGATCTCATCGTGCACACCAGACTCGAGTCGGGCGGCCGACGGCGGATTGCGGAGATTGTTGCGCTTTCAGGCAGAGTCGAGGGTGCAACAGTCGAAATGACTGACATCTTCAGCAGCACCGGTGGCCAACTCCTTCGGGCGCAGGGATTCCCGCCGCATGAGGATCGCTACGCCCGCGCGGGGATCGACCTTCCTCGGCTGCTTGATGAGTCGGTGATGGGGTAATGGGAGCGCTGATCGGTCTGGTTGCGGGGATCGGGATGCTGCTCATCTACGCAGCGTTGAGCGGAGCATCACCGCGGACGCGTGCCAAGAAAGTCGGGCGACGGCAGCGTCTGTTGGTGGAGTCTGGCTTGCGGGCGATCAGCTCCGCGCAACTTGGCTTGATCCAGATCGCGATCGCTGCGGCGATCGGCGTCCTGGTGCTACTGACGACGAGTTCCGTAGCAATCGCTGTGCTGTTTGCAGTCTTTGGCGGGTGGGCGCCGCTCTGGTGGGTACGCCGCCTACATACCAAGCGTCAGCGGGATCTGCGCGAGGTCTGGCCCGAGGCAATCGATCACCTGATCAGTGCCGTCCGCGCGGGGATGTCAATCCCCGAGGCGCTCGGCGCCCTGTCCGCCCGTGGCCCGGAGGCGTTGCGGGAATCGTTCGCACGTTTTGATGCGGACTACCGCACCTCTGGGCGGTTCGCCGATTGTCTGGACGCGCTGAAGGATCGGCTGGCAGACCCGATCGGCGATCGCGTGTGCGAGACCATGCGGGTCACCCGCGAGGTGGGCGGCAACGAACTAGGTGTCGTGCTGACGACATTGGGCCGTTTCGTCCGGGAAGAGTCTCGTATCCGAGCGGAAATCGACAGTCGGAAACAGGCCGCGATCAATGGAGCTCGGCTAGCGGTCGCCGCGCCATGGCTGGTGTTGCTCCTATTGGGCACGCAATCAGCGACGTTGGCGGCGTACGACACGCCCCTCGGGTTCGCCCTTCTGGTCGGTGCCGCAGCCGTTTGTGTTGTCGCATATCGGTTGATGCTGCGCCTGGGCAAGTTGCCCGACGAGACGCGGGTGCTTCGATGAGTCTGACCATCGTCGGTGCAGGTCTGGGATTTATCGCTGCCGTCGGGCTGCTGCTGATCATCTTCGGGGCGCCTCCGATGCGGCGTCCGTCGCTTGCTGATCGGATCGCGCCGTTCGTGCGAGAGCAAACCCGGTCCTCGCGATTACTGGCCTTACCGCAGCGACGGTATGGATCGCTTCGGCAACGCATCACGCCACGCACCCGGAGCGCAGTGGAACTCCTGGATAGATGGGTGGGCGGCTCGGGGTCGGTACGGCGGCGGCTGGACGCACTTGATGACGCGCGATCAGTAGAGGACATCCGTTTCGAGCAGGTGATTTGGGGTGCACTCGGGGTGGCCGGTGGCGCCGCCCTGGGCGTCCTCATCACGCTGCTGAGCGGGCAGGTACAGATCGCCTCAGCGTTGTTACTGGCCGCGGCCGGCGCGGTCGGCGGCGTCCTTGGCCGAGACTGGTGGCTTACGGTGCAGGTGCGAAAGCGGGACGAGCGAATCATTGCGGAGTTTCCCGTGGTGGCCGAACTTCTCGCCTTGGTTGTCACCGCCGGTGAGAGCCCGCAGGGCGCCCTCGCCCGGGTGGCTCGCCTGGTCGGTGGTGAACTCGGTCGTTCGTTGGAAAGCGCGCTGGCCGATACCCGCGCGGGCATGCCCATCACCGATGCGTTGGAGAAGGTGGCGCGCACGAGCAACCTCGAACCGCTGTCGCGATTCATAGACGGCATCGTCATCGCCTTGGAGCGCGGCACACCGCTCGCCGAAGTGCTGCGCGCGCAGGCCGCCGACGTCCGAGAACAAAGCAAACGGCACCTGCTGGAGCGCGGCGCGCGCAACGAACTGTCGATGATGATTCCGGTTGTGTTTTTGCTGTTGCCAACGACTGTAATTCTGGCGATGTTTCCGGGGTTGTTCTCAATTGTGCAGTTGTCCCAATGACCGAACCGAGAAGAGACGAGCCATGTGCGGACCTCATGAAATAGTCCTCAGGACCCTCGAGTGGCTGAGGCGGCCGCTGGACGGCGACCGCGAGCGGGGTGATGTGCCCGGTTGGGTGATGGTGGTTGTCATGACAGCGGCATTGGTGATCGCGATCCTGATTCCGTTCCGCGAGGCGATTGTTGAGGCCGTGCAGAATGCGATCGATAGCGTTACGGGCACGTAGTTGCCGCATTGCTGATCGTCGCGGCGAACGCGGTTCGGCCGTGGTCGAGTTCAGCATGATCTCGGTGCTGCTGGCGGCGATTTTCTTCGTCGTACTGCAGGTGGGTATCTACCTCTACCAACGCAGCATCATCGCCAGTACCACGCTCGCCGCTGCACGGTACGCGGCTAACGCGAATGTGCCGACGGAGCATGGGAGCGTCCGAGCACACGAGCTGCTCAACGACGCGTTATCGGACTCCGCCGCGGCCGGGATCACCTGTGTCGCCAGTGAAGAGGTTGGCGAGGGCGGCCTGCTGTTGGTCGTGGTTCGCTGTGACGGATCGGTACCGTCGCTGGCAAGTGTGCTCGGTCCAGTGCTGCCAATTAGCAGCGAGGCCAGCGCCATCGAGGAATCCCAATGAGACAACTCGGGCGATTCTGCCGCCGAATTCGGACCGAGGATCGCGGATCAGGCGTAGTCGAGTTCGTTCTGTTGGCCGTAATCGTGTTCATTCCGCTGACGTATGGCGTGCTCGCGTTCAGCGCAGTGCAGTCCACTGTGCTGGCGTCCACGGACGCGGCGCGACAGGCTGGCCGCGCCCTCGCGACGGCATCCGATCCGACTATCGCGTTGAAGCGAGCCGAGTATGCCGCCGCATTGGCTGCAGACGCGCAGAACATCGACGCTGCTGGGATTCAGGTGTGGACCGCGCCCGCGTCCACCGACTGCTCCTCCAGTGATGAGGTGTACGCCGCGGCATTGACCAGCGGCGAGGTATTTGCGGTGTGCGTTGAGATCCCCATCCGGCTCCCGTTGCTGCCCGAGGTGTTGTCCAGCAACACCGCCACGGGCAAGTACGTCGTGGCGATGGATTCGTTCCGATGATTGGCACGCGGTGCTCACGGCCCGCTCGAGTGACACGACGGTGGCCGCTGTCGCGTGCTCGCGACTGCGGTGAACTCTCCGGCGACCGCAATGAATCCGCCGCCAACCGCGGTGAGTCCGGCACCGACCGCGGGTCGACAATCCCGCTGATGCTGGGCTTCTTCATTCTTGCGGGACTCATGCTCACCGGAGGCGTCGTCGCCTCCTCGGCGTTCTTGCAATTGCGGTCATTGCAGTCGGCCTGCGATGGCGCGGCGACCGCTGCCGCGAACGGGTTCGACCGCGGCGGGACCGAACTGGGCGCGCACTTGCCGTTTGATCCTTCCGCCGCGCAGGCAGCGGTGATGGCGTACGCCGCGACGACCTGGCGGGGCGAAGCAGCCGCCGTATCGCTTGACGTGCAGGTCGATGGCGATCGGGTGACTGTCACCTGTGCAAAAACCGCACATGTCCCGTTCGAAGCGGTATTTGCCCCCGACGGCATCGCCCAGTCGGTGACGGCTTCGGCCCGGGCCCCGCTGGCCGGTTAGCCGCCCGCGCCGCTGTGACGGCGAGCCTGCTGAAAACGCAGTCTGAGAACGTGCTCATCGCGTATGCGTGGACAAGCGGCCGCTGAGGCTGCGTCTTGAGGGAGTCCCCGCGCGGCGCGTCTGTGAAGCGCGGCTGCACCCAAGGGAAGCACGGGTGCCCAGGGGACGTGCGGGTGCCCAAGCGCGGGTACCCAGGGGATATGCGGGTGCCCATGCACGGGTGCCCAGGGGACGTGCGGGTGCCCAGGGACGCAAAGGGTGCAACTAAGGAGGGACGCTTGGGTGCGCGCACGGTCAGACTGGCGGCAGAATGCGCCGATCTTGCAGCACGCGTAGCCAATGGCACACACTCTGTTCGGTGTCGTAAACCTCGGTGAAGCCTGCCTGCATGATCTTCACGCTCGAGAGGAACGAGGGTGCGGAGGGTTTCGTGGCGCCGTAGCCTAGTAGGGCATCCGCGTAGTAATGCGACTCTCCCACCAAATCTGCGATACGCGTCGGCCGTAACTCGTATTTGCGCACAATGTCGGCCCACGCCGGTTCCTGGGTGGGTAAGAATTCGGAGATGCTCGTCGGATGCTGCTCGGCGAATGGGACGCCCAGCGTCTCGGCGACGGACGGCCATAGGTCCGGCCAGCTGAACACCTCGCCGTTCGTCAAATTGAAGTGCTCTCCGGCTGCGCGTTCATTGCCGAGGCTCCATTCAATCGCACCGCCGATCACTCGGGTGTCGACTGCATCTTGCACGCGCGAGACGTGCCCCGGATATCCGAAGGGACGTCCGGTTTCGCGGCAGATCGCGCCGTACAGCCCAATGACCGGAATCAAGTTCATCACTACTCCGGTGTTCGGGCCAAGGACCACCGTGGGTCGGAAGATCGTCCAGGTGAAGCCGTGCTCGTCTGCGGCCGCACGGATCCAGTCTTCCTGTAGCCAGTAGAAGTTCTCGTGCTCGTCGCGCGGAAAGCGTTCGCGCGCCGGAACGCGAATGGGGTGGATGTGTGCGCCGTACGCCTTGGTCCCTTGCATGAGGATTACCTGTTCGAGCGAACCGCCAGCCAGTAGAGGCTGCATCACGTTGCGTAGCATCGCCAAGTTCGTTTGCATCTGCGCCGAAGATCGCCATCCGGCGATCAGGCCCGGCTCCTCGTACACGGCGGCGTACACCACGGTGTCGATGTCCGTGTGTGCGGCGAGGCCGCGGCGGCACGCGTTCGCATCCATCAGGTCCAGGGGTAGATGCGTGATGTCACCATCTGCGTCGATTTCGGGGGATCGGCGCGATATCGCGACAATCTGATGACCGGCGGTCAGCAGTCGTTCGATCGCGGCGGTACCGATGAGCCCACTGGCTCCTACGACAGCAATCTTCTTACGCACTGGACACTCCTGGGATGTCGGCGATCAACGTCGGCGATCACGAGGCGGCGAGTCGTGCGACCGCGACCATCAGACGCCGAGCGACGCAACTGCGATCACGAGGCGCCAGTTCATTAAACACATGGACCTCCGTCAATATGCAGCAGATCTGCGCCGTCGTCCACCGGGTACCGCGACCCGTCGTCTGTGCACGAACGCGAGTTGGTGAGTAACGTGATCGACGTCGGCCGTTGGGCCGATTCCCGAAGAACTGACGAAAGGCAGCAAGATGTCGATCGGTGACAAGTTCAAGGCAAAGAAGGATCAACTCCTCGGCGGCGCCAAGGAGAAGGTCGGAGACGCGACAGGTGACCAGTCGACACAGGCTGAGGGCGCGGCGCAGCAGGGTAAGGGCGATCTGCGCGAGGGCGTCGAGAACCTCAAGGACAAAGCGGCGGACGCGGTCAGCGACGTCAAGGACCGGCTGAGCGGCGACGGAAAGAACTAGCTGCACAGTGGTGCTCGGCGGAGGTCTCAGTTACGTCGTGCCGACGATTGTGTCGCGCGGCAGTAGGCTAAGAGATTGTGTCTGCTGATATCTCCGCCGAGCTCGCCAACCTAGATAGCACCCTGCGCAACATCGAAGCGGTGCTTGACCTCGATGCGAAGCGTGCTCGGATCACCGAACTTGAGCGCGAGGCCTCCGCGCCAGACCTTTGGGACAACCCGGACGCGGCCCAGGCTGTCACTAGCAAACTGTCCCGGTTGCAGAGCGAGGTCCGCGGCGCCGAGGAGATCAGGCAACGGCTCGACGATGTGGGCGTGCTGCTTGAGCTCGCCGACGCCGAAGATGACGCGGACACGCGCTCGGAGGCTGCCAGCGAACTCGCCGCAGTGAGCGCCCAGATCGAGGATCTGGAAATTCGCACGTTGCTGTCTGGCGAGTACGACGAACGAGACGCGCTGATCACGATTCGTGCTGAAGCCGGCGGCGTGGACGCCGCTGACTGGGCCGAGATGCTGATGCGGATGTATCTGCGCTGGACCGAAAATAAGGGCTACAAGAGCGAGGTCTACGAAACGTCGTACGCCGAAGAAGCCGGCATTAAGTCGACCACCTTCGTCGTACACGCGCCGTTCGCCTACGGCACCCTGTCGGTCGAGCAGGGCACACACCGGCTCGTGCGGATCTCGCCGTTCGACAACCAGGGTCGCCGGCAGACCTCGTTCGCCGGTGTCGAAGTAGTCCCGGTGGTGGAACAGTCCGACGAGATTGACATTCCGGAAGACGAGTTGCGGATCGACGTGTATCGCTCCTCGGGGCCCGGCGGGCAGGGCGTCAACACGACGGACTCCGCGGTACGGATCACCCACCTACCGACCGGGATCGTCGTCTCCTGCCAGTCCGAGCGCTCGCAGATCCAGACCCGCGCCACCGCGAGGGTGGTGTTGCAAGCGAAGTTGCTGGAGAAGCAGCGGCAAGAGGAACAGGCGAAGATTGACGCGCTCAAGGGCGACGGCGGCAACTCCTGGGGCAACCAGATGCGGTCTTACGTGATTCACCCCTACCAGATGGTCAAAGATCTGCGCACCGATTTCGAGGTCGGCAACCCACAGGCGGTTTTCGACGGCGATATCGACGGATTCCTGCAGGCGGGAATCAAGTGGCGCAAGGAACGCGAAACTGCCGGCTAGATCTCGTGCGGCACGGCGGGTGGACGCCGGATCGCCCACGATAGAGCCGCAGCAAAGAAGCACAGCCCGCCGCTGATCAGGAATGCCAAGGTGTAGGCGCCGGAGGCGTCGCGGATGACCCCCGCGCCGAGCGCAGCGAGGGCCGCACCGATCTGGTGCGAGGCAAACACCCAGCCGAACACGATCGGACCGCTCATCCCGAAGTACCGCTGACACAGCACAACGGTCGGCGGCACGGTCGCAACCCAGTCGAGACCGTAGAAGATGATGAATGCCCACATCGGCGGAGCGGCGTCCGGACCCAGCAGAGCAGGCAATACCAGCAATGACCCGCCCCGCAGCGCGTAATACGTCGCCAGCAGTACGCGCGGGTCGACCCGGTCGGTGAGCCACCCGGAAGCGATGGTTCCTGCAATGTCGAAGATGCCGACGATCGCCAGCAGGCCCGCCGCAGTTGTTGCCGGCATCCCGTGGTCGTGCGCGGCCGGCACGAAGTGCGTGCCGATCAGCCCGTTGGTGGACGCGCCGCAGATCGCGAACCCGCCGGCCAACAGCCAGAACACCGGACGGCGCGCGGCGGCGCGCAATACCTCCACGGCACGCCCCGCTGATCCCTTGGCGATCGCCGCACGCGGCGGCGTGGGCTGCGTATCGCTCGCCCCGTAGGCTTCCATGCCCAACGCGTGCGGATGATCGTGCAGCCACAGCAGCACCAGCGGAATGACCGCGAGCGCGAGTACCGCGACGCCGATCGACGGCGCCCGCCAGCCGTAGTTTTCCGACAGGTAGGCGATCAGCGGCAGGAACACCAGTTGACCGGCGGCGCCGGCGGCGGTCAGTACGCCGGTGACCAGCCCGCGTCGCGCGATGAACCACCGCGAGGCGACCGTGGCGACGAACGCCATCGACATTGATCCAGTGCCCACCCCGACGAGCACGCCCCATAGCAACATCAGCTGCCAGACGTGATCCATCATGATCGTCAGTCCGCTGCCGAGCGCGACCAACAGCAGGGCAGCGGAGACCACCCGCTGGATGCCGATGCGGTCCATCAGTGCCGCGGCGAACGGCGAGATCAATCCGAACAGCAGCAGGTTGATCGAGACGGCAAGCCCGATCGTGCCGTGCGATCAGCCGAACTCGGCGTTCAACGGCTCCATCAGCACGCCGGGGACCGAACGGAAGCCAGCTGCGCCGATCAGCGTGATGAACGTGATCGCGGCGATGAGCCACGCGCGGTGCGGCAGCCAGGACGGGCGTTTGCGCGCCTCAGCAGCGAGTTGGGTTTCGGCCACGCTAGGCATCCTGCCGCACTGCCGTGATTCGAGGTAGTGGCAGAAATGGCAAGGTGTGAAAGAATACTGCCATGACGCATCGTATCGTCGTCCTCGCGCTGCCACCGGTCATCGGCTTCGACCTGGTGATTCCCTCGCAGGTGTTTGGCGTCGCCAACGATGTGCTCGGTCGGAAGCAGTACGACGTCCACATCGCTGCACTCACGGCCGACCCCGTGCGCAGCTACCACGGCTACAGCATCGTTCCCGACGCCAGCTTCGAGGCGCTCGCAACCGCCGACTCGATTATCGTTCCCGGGACGCGGATGCCAGGCCCGCTACGGGACGGCTACCTGTCTGATGACCTGCGAACCGGGCTGGCTCAAGCGCCTGCCGGCACCCGAATGATCTCGATCTGTACCGGAGCGTTCGTGTTAGCCGCGGCCGGGCTCCTCGACGGCCGCCGCGCGACGACCCATTGGGCGTACGCCGACCGGTTCCGTCGGCTCTACCCGCGGGTCGACCTACAGCCAAATGTGTTGTTCACCGACGATGACTCGGTGCTGACCTCGGCAGGTTTGTCTGCGGGAACAGACTTGTGCCTGCACGTGGTGCGCCGGGACTGTGGCGCCGAGGTGGCCAATGCCGTCGCGCGGTTCCTCGTCGTACCGCCGTGGCGCGAGGGTGGGCAGGCGCAGTTTATCGACCGCGCGGTCCCGCAGGATGCCAGCGACAGTACTGCCGCGGTGCGCGAGTGGGCATTGCAGCATCTCGGCGAGAAGCTGCCGGTCGCCCGACTCGCTCAACAGGCGCTCATGAGCCCGCGCACGTTCGCTCGCCGGTTCCAGGAGGAGACCGGGCAAACGCCTGCGGTGTGGCTGAACCAACAGCGGGTGCGCACCGCGCAACACCTGCTCGAGGCGACCGACCTTCCTATCGAGGTGGTTGCCGAGCGCTCCGGACTCGGAACCGGCGCATCGTTGCGTCAGCACTTTCGCCGTACGACGGGCGTCGGCCCGGCCACTTACCGACGCACCTTTCGCGGCACGAACGCCGCCGGTTGACCGCGGAATCCAGGTAGGTTAGAGCCCGCACGTCATCCCGCCCGGCCCGGTGACCGGTCGCCACCACTGCACGGGTGCAGCATCTGTCGTGGCCAGTTATGGAAGGGTTTTGGGCATGGACGTACCCGGCTGGGTATGGGCACTGACAATCGCGTTCATTGTTCTGTTGTTGGTGTTCGATTTCGTCTTTCATGTGCGGGTCGCCCACACCCCGACCTTGCGTGAAGCAGCGATCTGGTCGTCGATTTACGTGGGCATCGCCGTACTCTTCGGCGTCGCCGTCCTGATCTTCGGCGGAAACCAGATGGGTGCGGAGTACTTCGCCGGCTACCTGACGGAAAAGGCGCTGTCGGTCGATAACTTATTCGTCTTCTTGGTCATCATCTCGTCGTTCCGGGTGCCGCGCGCCGACCAACAGAAGGTACTGCTGTTCGGCATCGTGTTCGCATTGATCGCTCGCACCGGGTTCATCCTGCTCGGTGCTGCGCTGATCAACCAGTTCGCCTGGATCTTCTACGTGTTCGGCCTGATCCTGCTGCTCACAGCGGGCAACATGCTCAAGAAAAACGACAGCGAAGAAGACGAGATCGACAACTTCATCATCCGGGTCGCGCGCAAACTCTTCCGCACCTCCGAAAAGTACGACGGCGACCGGCTGTTCACGATAGAGAACGGCGTCAAGGTGATGACGCCGATGCTGCTGGTGATGGTGGCGATCGGCGGCACCGACATCCTGTTCGCATTCGACTCGATCCCGGCTATCTACGGGCTGACGACCAATGTGTTCCTGGTATTCACCGCAACCGCGTTCTCGCTGCTAGGCCTGCGCCAGCTGTACTTCTTGATTGATGGTCTGCTCGATCGGCTGATCTACCTGGCCTACGGACTCGCGGCAATCCTGGCGTTCATCGGCGTCAAACTCATCCTGCACGCGCTGCACGAGAACAACTTGCCGTTCATCAACGATGGCGAAAAGGTACCGGTCATTGAAGTCGGCATCGAACTGTCGCTCACGGTCATCATCGGCATCCTGGTGATCACTATTGCGGCGTCGTTGCTCAGCCCCAAGGGCAAGGCGCAGACGGCGACGCACAACCTTCGGCGGATGGCCGTCGAGTACCTCGATGCCGATTACGAGACAGACCCTGAGCTGCGGGAGCGGCACTACCAGCGGATGCTCTCGCACGAGGCGTATCTGCGTTCGCTACGCAAGGATCTGCGGATGCGCGCTCGCGATGACGAGGAGTTGACCACTTTGGTCGGTCGGGCGCACGCCGAGCACGACCAATCGCGACCGCCCTCTGAACCGCCTGCAGAGTGACGGGCGCGGGCCCGCGTATCGTCCAGTGCGTCAGTGCACGGATCGACTCGAGGAGGGCCCGACGTGAGCGCCCGGTTCCCGCATCTGCAGACCAATGCCGACCTGAGGGACGCCGTACGCGCGCTGTGCGCGAAGTTCCCGCCGGAATACTGGGAACAGCGCGACAGTGCGCACGAGTTCCCCGAGGAGTTCTTCCGCGCATTCGCTGACGCCGGTTTCATGGGGGTGCTCGTCCCCGAGGAGTACGGCGGTGACGGCGGTCAACTGGCGGACATGTGCGCGATTCTCGAGGAGATTGCATATTCCGGGGCAGCGATGAATGGCTGCTCCACGGTGCACATTCCGATGCTGAGTCTGGCCGCGATCTCCGCGTTCGGTACCGAAGCGCAAAAACGCGAGGTGCTCCCAGCGATCGCCAGCGGCCGGCAGTACGTCACGTTCGGCGTGACCGAACCTGACGCGGGTACCCAGACCACGAAGATCCGCACGGCTGCGCGCGAGGTCTCGCCAGGGCAGTATCTGGTGAACGGCGGCAAGGTGTGGAACTCAGGTGCGCTCCGCGGCGACAAGATCATGGTGCTGACCCGCACGTCTACCCCGGGCCCCGAGGAGAACCAGTCGCTGGGGCTCACGCTCTTCCTCACCGACTTGCGGGCCGACACGATTAAGATCCAGCCGATCAGCAAGATCGCCCGCAATGCAGTCGCCTCCGCGGAGGTCTTTTTTGAGGACCATCCCGTCAGCGAGGACGACATCGTGGGGGAGAAGGGCCGCGGGTTCTATCACCTGCTGCACAGCCTGAACTCCGAGCGGTTGATGCTCGCCAGCGAGTCCCTCGGTATGGGGCGGTGGGCCTTGGATGCGGCGACGACGTACGCGAAGGAACGGGTCGTCTTCGATCGTCAGATCGGTAAGAACCAGGCGGTCGCACATCCGCTTGCCGACTCGTTCCTGAAGCTTGTTTCGGCGGCGAACGTGCTGTACGACGGCGCCGCGCAGTACGCCGAGAAGGGCGCCGGTGAGGTCGGCACGATGGCCAATGCGGCCAAGTATCTCGCCAGCGAAGCTGCGTTCGAGTGCGCCGATCGGGCAATGCAGACCTTCGGCGGTTACAGTTTCGCTCGGGAGTACCACATCGGGCGGTTCTTCCTGGAGTCGCGACTGATGCGGATCGCTCCGGTGAACAACCAGATGGTGCTGAACTACATCGCCGAGCGTGAACTCGGTCTGCCGCGGTCGTACTAGTGCCCGAAGGTCATTCGATACACCGGCTCGCACGCCGGCTCACGGCTGTCTTCGCGGGCACCCGCACGGAGGTCACCAGCCCTCAGGGTCGCTTTGCCGCCTCGGCCGCGCTGCTGGACGGTCGCGTGTTCGAGCGCGCCTGGGCGCACGGCAAACTGCTGTTCCTGGTGATCGGCGGGCGCACGGTGCATGTGCACCTCGGCCTGATCGGCAAGTTCGACGTTACTCCCGCCGCCGGAGGCATCGAGCCGCCGGTGACGGGGATCGTGCGGCTACGGATCCGGAACGAGCAGTACGCCGCCGATCTTCGAGGCCCGATGGTTTGTCGGATCGTGGAGCCGCCGGAGATCGACGACCTCATCGCCCGGCAGGGCGCCGACCCGCTGCCGCCCGGTACCGACCCAAGCCCGGCGTGGACCAAACTGCAGCGAAGCACGAAGAGCATCGGCGAGTTGCTGATGGATCAGAGCGTCATCGCCGGCGTCGGGAACATCTATCGGTGCGAAGTGCTGTACCGGCAACGTATCGGCCCGGCGTACGCAGGCAAAAGAATCAAGCGGGCGAGTTTCGACGCGATCTGGGCCGATCTGGTGCGGCTGATGAATGTTGGCGTCCACACCGGCCGGATCATCACCGTCGAGGACGATGTCATCGCGGCCGAGCGGGACATTGCCGCCGGAAATCTGAAAGTCGAGTACGACCGGCCGAACTACGTCTACCAACATGCAGGTGAGGCATGCGGACGCTGCGGCGCCACGATTCGGATGCGCCAGTTGGCCGGGAGAAAACTGTACTGGTGCGGCGGCTGCCAACGCCGGACCTGATCTCGTCGACCCGAACGTGCTGAACACGCAGCGTCTGCGGCGCCTTGTCGATGTATGTGAGACAAGGGGGCGCTCAGGCTGCGTTCTCAGCCGCGCGCAATCGCGGAGCGAGAAAGGCGCGCAATCGCGGAGCGAGAAAGGCGCGCAATCGCGGAGCGAGAAGCGGCAGCGGCAGTTAGGTCACAGTCGGCTCGGCGCCACGGTGATACAGCACGCCCTCTCGGGACTTGATCGCGGCGACCATCACGAAACTCATCGTCACCAACAGGGCCCACGCCCCGAGCTTCTCCACGTGTACGGCCTGCCACACCTCGGTCTGGTCCGGGTACTGCCACGCCTGTAGCAATGTCCCGAGATTCTCGGCCAGCCACAGGAAGAATCCGATCAGCACGAACGACAGCGCCAAGGGCATCCGGTAGCGCGTATCACCGACGGTGAAATACACCCAGCAGCGCCGTAAGACGACGAGCATCGCCAGCGCCAGGTAGAGCCGCAGGTCCGCGATCCAGTGGTGGGTAAAGAAGTTCGCGTAGATCAGCACCGCGATGATCGCGGCTGAGACCGCCGGATAGTGAGCCAGCCGCAGGTCGAGTCGACGCCACGCTTGGCAGATATACGAACCGACGGCGCCGTACATGAATCCGGAAAACAGGGGGACGCCGCCAATCGTGGCCCAGCCCTCGCCGGGATACGCCCACGATCCCTCAGCGACCTTGAAGATCTCCAGCGCCAGCCCGACGAGGTGAAACCCGAAGATCACGGCCACTTCTCGCCAGGTTTCCAACCCCAGCGCCCAGAACCCGAACGTCAGCGCGAGACAGTAGATAAGGAGCGCGTCGTACTCCGCGATCGGTAACGGAACGACTTGTGCCGCGGCGATCCCGGCGAACACCAACGCGGGATAGAGGCATGACAGCGCCTGCTGATATCCGAACCGGGCCAGTTGCGCAAGGAACCGCCTCACACGGCGGTCACCAGAAGCGGCTGCGCGACCAGGCCGCAGAGCCCTTCGGCATCGCCTAGCGATCCGGAGGCGATACCGACCCCGTCGTCCGCGAGGGACGTTTGGGCATCCAAGTACACCCACTCGCCGACCGGTGCGCGCAGTGCCGTGAAGGTCATGGTGGGCGGGATGTACAGCCATTCGCCGAACGGCAGTTCGTTCGAGACCCCGTTCGCGGAGTCGGCCACCACGATCGCGCGGTCGAACCCGGTGAGATCACGTCCGGCGATCAGCGGCTGACGCAACCGCGTCCAGACACCGGCAGGACCGGACTCGGCGAGCGCGCCGTGAGTGAAGCGCCATTCCACCGATCGGCCATGTCCCCAGTCGTCCATGCCGGGGAAGAAACGTTGCGGTTGCGCATCCGGCAACGCCGGGGCGGCAAAATCGTGCACACCATCCGTCGGCGGACGCTCACCAGTCGCGATGTGCCAGGCACTCGCTGAGGCCACGACTTTGTTGTCGACGATCATTGCCGCTTCGGTCCGGCACACTCGACGTCCGGGGCGGGTGATCTTTGCGTCGATCGTGAACTCGGTGCGTGGGATCGGCCCGGGGAAGTCGACCGCGAGTCGGCCCAAGCGCAAACTGGGATCCACCAGATCGCTCATCACGCGGGCGAGCAGCGCGGACGGCGGCCCACCGTGTTGCGCGGCGTCGTTCCACGGGCTGGTGGTCGCCTCAGTAGGCCGGTAGCGGTTATCGCCGGTGGGCAGATAATAAGCCTCGGCATCGAGCGTGGGGTGTGACATACACCTAACTTAGACGGTGGGTTTTGGCCGTATCCTGTGGAGTGGTTAGGACGTGATCCAGTCCAGTCCCAGGAGAAAATCGCGAATGCTTCGCACCATGATGAAGAGCAAGATTCACCGCGCTACGGTGACTCAGGCCGACCTGCACTACGTCGGCTCGGTAACCATTGATAAGGATCTGCTGGATGCCGCCGATCTCCTCGTCGGTGAACTCGTACACATCGTCGACATCACTAATGGCGCTCGCCTGGAGACCTACACGATCGCCGGTGAGCGCGGTAGCGGGGTGATCGGCATCAACGGCGCCGCTGCACACTTAGTGCATCCGGGCGACCTAGTCATCCTGATCGCGTACGCGCAGATGGACACCGCTGAGGCCAAGGAATTCCAGCCGAGTGTGGTTTTCGTCGATGCCGACAACACGATCGTGAACCTCGGCGCTGACCCCGCTGACACGTTTGGCGATGAAACGCTGGTCCGCGGCGACGCGATCGCGAGCGCCCGGTAACGCATTTCAGTTGCCGATGCACGGCACGCAGCGAGCGTCACAGTCGAATTTTGACTACAAATTGATAACGACGGGGTAGGCTCGTCCGTTGTGATTCGCTTTGAGAACGTCAGCAAGTTCTACTCGACGTCCACCCGTGCCGCCTTGGACGACGTGTCGCTTCAAGTTGAGAAGGGCGAGTTCGTCTTTCTGATCGGCCCGTCGGGCTCCGGCAAGTCGACCTTCCTACAGTTGTTGTTGCGCGAGGAGACGCCGTCGAAGGGCGACATCCACGTCAACGGCAAGCACCTGAACAAGATGAGCAAGTGGCAGGTGCCGAAGTTGCGCCGCACGATCGGCTGCGTGTTCCAGGACTTCCGACTGCTGAAGAATAAGACAGTCTCGGAGAACATCGCGTTCGCGCTGCAGGTCATCAACAAGCCACGTAACACGATCCGCAAAGTCGTCCCCGAGGTGCTGGAACTCGTCGGCCTCGAAGGTAAGTCCAACCGTATGCCCCATGAGTTGTCCGGTGGTGAGCAGCAGCGCGTGGCTATCGCGCGAGCGTTCGTGAACCGTCCGCTGGTGCTGCTGGCCGACGAGCCGACCGGAAACCTCGATCCCGAGACCAGCCAGGACATCATGCTGCTGCTCGAGCGGATTAACCGCACCGGCACGACGGTCGTGATGGCTACGCACGATGCCAATATCGTCGACGCGATGCGTCGTCGCGTGGTCGAGCTCGATGAGGGTCAGCTGATGCGTGACCAGACCCGCGGCGTGTACGGCGTCGGCCGTTAGCGGAGCCAGTCATTCTTCCCATGGCTAGCTTCGGTAGCCACCAACCCCAGAGGAACCAATGCGTCTGAAGTTCATTCTGTCCGAGGTGGGCGCGGGTCTACGTCGCAACCTGACGATGACGATCGCCATGATCCTGACGACGGCGATCTCCCTTGGCCTGCTTGGCGCTGGTCTGTTGATCAAGCGCGAGATCGACACCATGAAGGACATCTATTACGACAAGGTTCAGGTGTCGATCTTCCTCGATGACGACGTCACTGACGAGCAGCGTGACGCCATCGAGGGCAAGCTCGATGACCTAGCGGCCGACAATGAGGTCTCCGAGTACTTCTACGAGTCGAAGGAAGAGGCCTACGAGAGGTTCAAGCAGCAGTTCGAGACGCAGCAGGCCTTCGTCGAGAACACCCCAGCTGAAGCGATCCCGGCGTCCTACCGCGTGAGTCTGGTAAACGCCGAGCGCTATGAGGCGATCGCTGAGGCATTCACGGTGTCCACGAGCGATGGTGAGGCGACCTTCGATGAAGGCGTCAACACCGTGCAGGACGAGGGGGAGGTGCTCGACAAACTCTTCTCGGTCCTCAATGGCCTACGTAATGCCACGATCGCTATCGCGATCACTGGCGCGGTAGCGGCGTTGCTGCTGATCTCGAATACGGTTCAGTTGGCCGCGTTCACCCGACGTACCGAGACCGGCATTATGCGACTGGTTGGCGCATCGCGCTGGTACACGCAGGTGCCGTTCGTGCTGGAGGCCGCCGTCGCGGGTCTGCTCGGTGCGGGACTGGCGGTCGCGGGTCTGTTCGCCACCAAGCGGTTCCTGGTCGAGGGCGCCTTCGCCAGCATGATCGAAAGCGGCACAATTCCGCCGGTACACGCATCGGACATCTGGGCGGTATCGCCGCTGATCGCCGGCGCGGGTGTCCTGCTCGCCGGTGTGACCGCGTGGCTGACGCTGCGACTGTACGTGCGTACCTAGTACGCAGCCTCTAGACCTCACCGTTGGCAATTGCCGCCGAGCGCAGTAACGCTCGGCGGCAATTGCTTTGCTGGACCGTGGGAGAATGGACGAATGCCCAAGGAAAGCGGCCAGCAGGTCATCGCGCGCAACAAGCGTGCCCGCCACGACTACAACATCCTCGATACGTACGAGGCGGGCATTGTCCTTCACGGAACTGAGGTGAAGTCATTGCGTGCCGGCCGTGCCAGCCTGATCGACGCGTTCGGCATGGTCGAGGACGGCGAGATCTTCCTGCATGCCCTGCACATCCCCGAGTATGCCCAGGGATCGTGGACCAACCACATGCCTCGGCGTACGCGCAAGTTGCTGCTGCACGCCAAGGAGATCGACAAGATAGCGGTCAAGGTCAAGGACGGCGGCGTGGCGATCGTCCCGTTGGAGTTGTACTTCAAAGATGGCCGCGTGAAGGTCGAGATCGCGCTGGGCAAGGGCAAGAAGGAATGGGACAAGCGCCAAGACATCGCCAAACGTGATGCTGATCGTGAGATCCGTCGTGAGATGGGACGCCGGATCAAGGGCATGTAAGGCGGCGATTCGCGTTCGATACCGTGGGCAACGTGAACCCCCCGAAGAATGACTCCGAGATCTCCGCGTACCTGGAACGGCTCGGCGTTCCCGGCTTGGCCGATATCCACGTGCATTTCATGCCGGACAATGTGTTGCAAAAGGTCTGGGCGTATTTTGACGCGGCCGGTTCGCCGGAGAAATATGGTCGCGAGTGGCCGATCGCGTATCGGTTCGATGAGGAACGACGGCTGGAGTTGTGCCGTGAGTTCGGCATTAAGGCCATACCGGCGCTGACCTATGCGCACAAGGCCGGAATGGCCGAGTTCCTGAACATCTGGTGTGCCGAGTTTGCGCGGCGTGTTCCCGACTCGATCCATTGCGGCACGTTGTACCCCGAGCCGGACGTCGAGCGGTACGTGCGTCAGGCGCTCAATCGCGGAGCGTGGTTGTTCAAGGTCCACATTCAGGTTGGTGGTTTCTCGCCGGAGGATCCGCAACTGAACCCGGCTTGGGAGCAGTTGGAGGCCGCGGGTGCTCCGGTGGTTATTCATGCTGGCGACGCGCCAGTGCCCGGCGAGCACACCGGTAGCGAGCAGGTGCGGCGAGTGCTGACACGATTCCCGAAGATGACCTTCGTCGTCGCGCACCTAGGTATGTCCGAGTACGACGCATTCGCGGATCTCGCTGGTGAGTTCGGGAACGTGCACCTCGACACGACGATGGCAGGAACCGACTTCACCGAGGCGACGACGCCGATGCCGGACCACTACGTGTGGCGCCTTGCCGAGTTGGGTGACAAGGTCGTACTCGGCTCGGATTTCCCGAATATCCCGTATCCCTATGCGCACCAGTTGGAGGCCTTGGATCGGTTGGGGCTGGGCGATGAGTGGCTGCGCAAGGTCCTGTGGGAGAACGGGAAACGGCTACTTAGGCTACCCGATGTGACAGATGCTACAAATTGAAACAGTACCATTGATAGATGACATCTATCGTTGGCATTCGAACAAACAATCGACTCTGACTCTTGAAAAGTCTGGTATCGATATAGGATGGCTATAACGCCTTCATCGATCCTGAGGCGCATTCAATCGAGTACGGAGAATTGCTGCATGTCGCTTGTCAACACCAAGATCCTTCCCTTCTCCACGATGGCTTACAAGGCCACAGAGAAGGACTTCGTCGCGGTCACCGAGCAGGATGTCCTCGGCAAGTGGGCGATCGTCTTCTTCTACCCGGCCGACTTCACCTTCGTGTGCCCGACCGAACTCGCCGATCTAGCCGACTACTACGACGAGCTGCAGAAGCTCGGCGTCGAGGTCTACTCGGTGTCCACCGACACCCATTTCGTGCACAAGGCGTGGCACGATGCATCGCCGGAGATCAGCAAGATCAACTACTACATGCTCGGCGACCAGAGCGGCGTCATCACCAACAACTTCCAGAACATGCGCGAAGGTGAAGGACTGGCCGATCGTTCGACCTTCCTGATCGACCCGGACGGCGTCATCCAGTTCGTCGAGACCACGTGCGAAGGTGTCGGGCGCAACGCCGCTGAACTCATGCGCAAGGTCAAGGCCGCGCAGTACGTCCGTAACCACCCGGGAGAGGTATGCCCGGCTAAGTGGGAGGAAGAAGAGGCCGGCGCAACGCTGAAGCCCGGAATCGACCTGGTAGGCAAGATCTAACCGATCTGTGCACACCGGCACCTCACTGATCGCGGTGGTAACGGCCCGATCGGCCGTCGCCACCGCGATCAGTTCGTTCACCCGCTGACCAGTGGAGACTCACATGCTTGAAGCAGATCTAATTGCTCAATTGACCGGATACCTTGAGCTCGTTCGTGAGCCGATCGAGCTACGCAGCTCGCTCGATCACGATCAGCCCAAGTCGCAGGACATGCACGAGATGCTCGACGAGATCGCTGCCTGCTCTGATCGTGTCACCCATGTTCGCGCCGACGACGACGCGCGCACCCCGTCGTTTGCGATCGTGCGCCCCGGTACCGATATCTCGGTGCGATTTGCCGGACTGCCCCTCGGTCATGAGTTCACCTCACTCGTGCTCGCCCTACTACAGGTCGGTGGCCATCCGGTGAAGGAGGAACCGTCACTGATCGACGCCGTACAGGCACTCGAGGGAGATTTCGAGTTCACCACGTACATGTCATTGAGTTGCCAGAACTGCCCGACGGTAGTGCAGGCGCTGAACGCCATGGCGGTGCTCAATCCGCGGATCAAGCACACTGCCGTTGAGGGGTCACTTTTTCAAGACGAGGTCAATGAGCGCCGGATCCTCGCTGTACCGACGATCTACCTCAATGGCGCCGAGTTCGGTTCCGGTCGGATGGACATCGCGGACTTCGTCGCGAAGTTGGATACCGGCGCCGCGGCGCGTGCCGCCGAATCCCTCAATGAGCGGGCGCCGTACGACGTTCTCGTCGTCGGGTCCGGTCCGGCCGGCGTATCGGCGGCGATTTACGCGGCACGTAAGGGATTCCGCACTGGTCTAGCCGGCGAGCGGCTCGGTGGTCAGGTGCTCGACACGATGTCGATCGAGAACTTTGTGTCGACGCCGTACACCGAAGGGCCGAAACTTGCTGCCGCGCTGGGCGAGCACGCAGCGCGGTATGAGATCGATCAGATCCGCAACGTCGTCGCGTCCGAGTTGGTGCCGGCGACGGACGGCGGGCTGCACGAGGTCCGATTCGTCGGAGGCGGTGTATTGCGGGCGAAGTCGATCGTGCTGGCGACGGGCGCGCGGTGGCGCACGCTCGGAGTGCCTGGCGAGGACGAGTATCGCAATAAGGGTGTGACGTTCTGCCCGCACTGCGACGGTCCGCTGTTCAAGAACAAGCCGATTGCGGTCGTCGGTGGCGGTAATTCTGGTGTGGAAGCGGCCATCGATCTCGCGGGGGTCACCGGTCATGTCACCGTGATCGAGTACCTCGACGAGTTGCGCGCGGACAGCGTTTTGCTGCGCAAACTGGATTCCCTGCCGAACGTGGACGTCGTACGATCAGCGCGTACGACCGAAATCGTGGGTGATGGCGGCGAGGTGACGGCGGTGCAGTACGAAGACCGTGAAAGCGGCGACCTCAAGACCGTTGCGGTCAACGGGGTGTTCGTGCAGATCGGCCTGCTCCCGGTGACCGAATGGCTGAGGTCCTCAGGCGTTGAACTGTCCGGACATGGCGAGATCCTCATCGACGCCGCGGGCGCGACAAACATCCCAGGGATCTTTGCCGCCGGTGACGTGACGACCACGCCGTACAAGCAGATTGTGGTCGCTATGGGGGGTGGCTCGACGGCCGCGCTGAGCGCATTCGACTATCTGATCCGCCAGGACGTCCCCACTGAGGCCGGTGAGTTGGCGAGCGTGTGAACATCCGGGACCTGGAGTACCTCGTAGCGCTCCACGAGCATCGGCATTTTGGCCGAGCCGCGGAGGCGAGTTTCTGCAGCCAGCCGACTTTGTCGACTCAGATTCGCAAACTTGAATCCGAGTTGGGTGCCGATCTCGTGGAGCGTGGGTCGCGTCAGGTCCTGTTTACCGCCGTTGGCGAACGCGTCGTGCGGCGCGCTCGCCATATCCTCGCGGACGCCGACGAGATACGTAGTCTCGCCCGACAATCGCAGGCTCCGCACGCGGGATCGGTTCGGCTGGGCGTGTTTCCGACGCTGGCGCCCTACCTGCTTCCGCATGTCATCGGGACCGTTAACGCCAGTTTCCCCGATCTCGAGGTGTTATTGGTCGAGGAGAAGACCCCCGTGCTCGTGTCGCAACTGCACGCCGGGACGTTGGACGCGGCGTTGGTAGCGATGCCGGTGGACGACGAATCGCTCGCCGTCCAGCCGATGTTCCGTGAGGAGTTCCTTCTCGCCGTACCGGCAACCCATCCGCTGGCCGATGACCAGACGCCGATGCCGAGTTCACAGGTGGCGGGGGAGGATCTGCTGCTGCTGACCGAGGGGCATTGCCTGCGCGATCAAGCCCTCGAGGTCTGCCGGGCAGCGGGGACGGATGAGCGCCGTGGATTCCAGGCTACGAGCCTGGAGACGCTGCGGTTGATGGTTGCCGCCGGCGTGGGGATCACGCTGATGCCGCAGTTGTCCGTGGTACACCCGGTGGTGCCTAACCCCGGTGTGGCGTTGCGTAGATTCTCCGAGCCGGCACCGCACCGGGAAATCGCGATGGTGTGGCGGCGTAAGAGCGTGCAGCGGGATCTGCTGGATGAGATCGCCGGTGCGATCCGTGCAGCCCTGCCGTCGGAAGTCTCCCCGCTACCCTCGTCGTAAGCCGCGGACAGAGCCGCGCCTGTTGTCGGCGGAGTGAGCCCCTTGGGCGAGCGAGTGGAGCCGCCGGCGTCCGGTTCGGGCGATGGACTTCGTGCGTCGCAGCCGCAGGAATATTGGCTGGCCGCGTGTCGTTGAGGCCTTGTAGGATGATCAACCGACAACTCAATAGGGACACATAACGCTGTCACCAGCGTTATCCCCATCCAGGGGGTGAACGGTCTCGACTGTGGACGTCGCGACAGGTGAAGCGGGCCGAGGAAGGCGACGATGATCTCGTAAACCACGCGTCGTAACTCAATAAGCGCCGAATCTAATCAGCGCGACTTCGCCCTCGCTGCCTAAGCAGTAGGCGAGTCTGTCAGACCGGGAGGCCTCCGGCCCGGACCCTGGCATCGTTTAGGAGGATCACCAACCGACCCGGTCACGGGGTCGCGCGGGACATTTCACAGTGACTGGGCCTGTCACAGGATCTTGTGCACATGAATCCTGGGGCCGAGTAGAGACCACGTGCACTGCGCCCGGAGAAGCCCTGTCAAACCGCCATAGGACCCGGGTTCGATTCCCGGCACCTCCACCGAAGTCGTTCTGCGGACCCCGAGCTTGCGAGTGGGTTCGCAGAACGACTTTTGCGATGCTGCGGGAATCGGGAGGAGCCGCGAGGTACGAGCGGTGACGGCTCCCGGCACCTCCACCAAGAAACGCCAGGTCAGAGCCTACTTTTCGACCGCTTGTTGACGAGAAACCGCCAGCCGTCAACATTGTCGGCCCCATAGGCCATGATCTAGCCATGGCAAGCATCCGCGAACGCACCCGCAAAAACGGCACCGTCTACTGGTCCGTGCTGTGGCGGGACCGCGGACGGCAGACCTCGTTCAGCGTCACCGACCGCGCCGAAGCTGAATACATCCGCGCGTACCTCGCGATGTCCGGCGGCGCCCTACCACCCGACGCCACCCGAAACGACACAATCACGCGTTACCGGCTGCTCGTGCGGGTCCTCGCCACCACTGGCCTACGTGCTGGCGCGGCATACGCGCTGCGAGTGGGGGATGTCAGCACACGAGCGTCCACAATCACGGTCGAGGGAGCACCGAAACGCGACGGCAAGGGCGGCCGGTATATCGGCACCGCGAAAACGGCACGGTCGCACCGCGTCGTGTTGATCCCCGCCGGCTGCTCGCGGACCTCCCCGCTGCTCGACATACCCAGCGCAGCGCCCTGCTGATGGTCGACGGGGAAGCGATCACGCACTCGGTCTCAGTGCTGGTGGCGTCGAGCAGTCGACGCAGCGAGGGGGGGGACAGGAACGATCAAGACGAGGACCGAAGCTCATGGAGCTTCGGTCGTCGCATGCGTCGTGGCTTCTGGAGGACGGCGTGAACCCGACGGTTGTGCAGGAGCGGCTGGGGCACGAGAAGATCGCGATGACGATGGAGATTTACGTGCGGGTGAACCGGGCCGCGGACGCGGCGGCATCTGCGCTGCTGGATGGGGTGTGAGGTCAACCGTCGCGCGACCCCGTAAATATGCGGGTCTCACCCATGACGCCTAGGCAAATCCACTTAACGCCTATAAATTCCGCATAAAACCGTGCGCAAAAGAAGGACCCCGCTATGAAGAAAATCGCCGCGCTGCTTGCCGTTGGCCTCGTACTCGCGGGTTGTAGCGGTGAGTCCGGCAGGGTGCTACCCGAAGCGACCTACTCGGATGAGGCCGACAACGTCGGAGATGACAAGGAAGACTGGCCATCGGAATGGGCTACCACGCCCAGCGACGACGCTGGCGCGGCCGAACCTGCCGCTCCTGCCGAACCGGAGTACAACGCCCGCGGACACATTGAGACGAACGTCGGCGACGAGGGGATCGTGTTCGCGACGGACGCGCCCGCGGACCCCCGTACCCGCTCACCTTCACCGTGACAGCGATCGAGCCGAACTACCAATGCACGGGCGAATGGTCAGAGCCGAGCGAGAATGGACAGTTCCTCGCGGTCAGCATGACGCTCGTGACCGGCCCAGACCTGCAGGACATCTCGTATGGCGACTCGCTGCACTTCAGCGAGAGCGACTTCCAGATCATCGGGACAGACGGCGTCGTGGAGAACAACATCGACACCTTCGCGACGTACTCGTGCCTGTCAGACTCCGAGTCGTTCCCGATGAGCGGCGTGGGTCCGAGCCTGACGGCGAACGTCAAGTTCGTGCTCGACACCAAGGCCGCGTCGGGGTATCTCGTCTTCGAGCCGCTCGGTATCCAACACGGCTGGGAGTACGAGTTCTGATGACCGCCTCTCAGGTGCGCTCGGAAGCGCCCGCGCGGATACCTGTCGCGCTGGGAGTGATCGCGACTCTGTTTTCGAGCGGCGCGACCTGCGGGAATCGGGAGGAGCCGCGAGGTACGAGCGGCGACGGCTCCCGGCACCTCCACTTCGGATCTGCGGGGGAGTTGCGCACGCTAATCGCACGTTAGCGTGCCCGACTCCACCGCAGATCTCCTTACGGGTGCGGTCGTCGTACGGGCGCGGCTTCGGTCATGAGCGCGCTGTCGCACCCGAACTCCGGAGCGCGGCGAGGTTCAAGGTTCGAGGCTGACGAACCAAACCTAATGACGTAGGAATTCGGGCAGGAGTCCCGTTGGGATCGGCCGATCAGCAGCCGCACAACGTCGATGCCGCAGCGCATCAGCACTACGTTTATGGTGCATACCGACCGGGCTAGAAGCAACGTGAAGCGCACCGCCGCCTCCATCGCCGCTGGAACGCTCACTCTGCTCGTCGGATGCAGTAACGACGACTCCGATATCGGACCTGACGACTCCCCGGACTCTGCAGCGCTGACGAGCGAAGAATTTCTGGACAAGCACTGGGCCGATTGCGCCGAAGTTGAAGGGCAGTTACGCGAATGCTCGTCTGAGCTCTCGTGCGGTTCGGCAATAGTCGCACTGCAGGAGTTGCTGCAGGAGACCCTTCCGGAAGCACCGGACCCCGCGACCTCCGACTTCAGCGCGAGTGCTGCGTCTCTGAAGGAGAAGGCGGATTCGCTGGTCCCCGAATACTCGGACCCAACCGAGGCCAATGGGCAATGCGGCGACCACGCGAGTTCCCGCCTGTCGTACCTCGGTTCACTACTCGTAACGCTCCACGTCGAAGGTGGCGAGTGACCACCTCGACGAGCCTGCGCACGTTACAGGGCGTTGGTGAAGGTGGCTGGGTCGGTTACGGGTGGCGGTCGCGTGGAGAACCGATCTCCTGGGCGTATCCGGCCCGGAAGTCCGGATAGCGAAACCGGAAGCCGGTCGCTGTCAAGCGCGCGTTCGAGCATTCACGATTTCCGCCGCGTCGTCGCTGCACATCGCCGATCGGGGGTGTGGGGGCGCCGAGTTGATCGGCGATGAAGCGCAGTACGTCACCGAGTTCGGCGGGTTCGTCGTCTACGCCGAGATAGAGCGATTTTGGCTCGTCGGGCATGGTGAGTAGGTGGACGGCGGCGCCTGCCGCGTCATCGCGATGAATCCTGCTGGTCTTCGTCGAATGCTGCGGAATCACCGCAGACCCCGCGCGTACCTGCTCGAGAAGCCGGCCGCGACCCGGTCCATATATACCACCACATCGCAGCACCGTTGCCGTCGTCGCGATTGTCGCGAAGTGAGAGCCGAATAGCGTCTCGGTCTCCAATTGCACCGCTGCGCGCCCGGATGCCTCCGCGATCGGCGTTTCCTCGGAGATAGAACCAGACATATCGCCGTACACCGAGGTGGAAGAAATCAGCAGAGCCCGACGCGGCACGACGCCGGCGGCATCCAACGCCTGCAGCGTGTTCCGCACGCCCTCGACGTACGTCCGCGCATAGGTATCGCTGCCATCGCGGCGCGGAGCGAGCGCGCACACCACGTACTCAACCCGGGCAATGCCCAGCGTTACCGGTGCCAGCACATCCACTGCCTGGAACTGGATCGGCGAGGTGCCGGCAGGAACGGCGCGGCGCCAGCCGACGACGCGGTGACCGCGCTCGATCAGCCGTAACCCGATCTCGGTACCCAGGTCGCCGCACCCGACGATCAGCGTCGTGGGCTCATGCATCGAGATCAGCAATCTGCGTGCGCCGTGTGGTCCCTGAGTTCAGCGAGTGTGGTGTCACGCGCTCTAGTCTGCTTCACGCGATCCTGCCGGCCGGACGGAGGGCGCCAACGCGATGGACGTCGAACCGACCGACGCACCGGCCTCCCGATCTTGCTGATCCAGCCGGAATCGCTGCCGTTCAGTCGCAGAAGCGACGTGCCCTCCGATCGACAGAGGTCGCGTGGACTTGCTCGGGCTGAGGCAACCGCGTCATTCCGCCACGGCGACGCCGCGGTAATTCGCCCAACCGCTCAGGTCCTGTGAGACCCCCGAAACACCCGGGCCGTACGCCGCCGCACTGTGCTGCAGACAGATCGACATCATGTACGGCGGATCCTCCATCCACTGCTGCATGAACTCGTCATAGAGCGGGGTGCGGTCGGCCGGATCTACCGGGTCCGCTGCGGAAATGGCGAGATCCAGCATCTCTTGGGGCATCGGTTCGCCGATGTTGAACAAGGACTCGGGCATGAAGTTGCGGGCGACGACGCCGTGCGGATCGGAGAAACCGCTGTACGGGTTGATGTTTGCCTGCGCGGTCTGGTTGGTGACGAAGGCGTCGATGACCTCAGGTGCCGGAACCTGCGTGACGGTCAGGTCGATCCCAACGTCCTTGAGGTTTTCCTGAACCACTTCGGCGACTTTCACGTAGGTGGGGATGTTGACCGACACTGAGGTCATCTTCAGGTCCTCGACGTCGGCTTCAGCCAGCAGGTCCTTTGCCTTCTGCGGGTTGTAGTCGTACACGTCGAGACCGTCGCCGACCGTCTCGCTGTAGCCGATGCTGGAGGAAGGCCACGGCTGTACGGACGGCGTGCAGTGGCCCTGGTAGAGCCCATTCGCGATGCCTTCGCGGTCGACAGCGTGATTGAGTGCCTTGCGCACCCGGACGTCATCGAACGGTTCCTGACCGGTGTTCACCATGAAGTAGATGAACGCCGTGCTCGGTTCGGCAACCACCTGCAGGTCGGCGGCATCCGCCGAGTCGATCTGGTCGGGGGTCAGTACGGCGCCGTCGAGTTCGCCCGACTTCAGCGCGTTCAGCCGAGCCTGGTCATCGGCCATGTAGTGCAGCGTCATGGTGGCCACGCGCTGAGCGTCCGGGTCCCAGTATTCGTCGGCTTTCTCGATCTCGACGCGATCTCCGGGCAGGATGTTCGTGATCGTGTACGCACCCGATCCGACCGGGGTCTCGCCCAACGTGCCTGCCTTAGCGGCCGTGGGCGAGACCATCATCCCGGCGCGTGCGGTGAGCGCTGAGAGCAGGGCGCCGAGCCCGCTGTTGACGGTGATCTTGACGTGAGCGGAGTCGATGACGTCGATTGAGGTGATCTGAGCGATCTCGCTGGAGATCAGACTGTCTTCGCTCAGGTAGCGCTCGAGATTGAACTTGACGGCGTCGGCGTCGAATGGTGTGCCGTCGCTGAACGTCACCGAGTCGCGGAGGGTGAAGACGACCGACTTGTTGTCCTCTGCCGCTTCCCATTCGGTAACGAGTCTCGGCTCCGGTGCTCCCTCGAGCGTCAGGTTGAGCAGGGTGTCGTAGATCTGGCTGTACCAGACGATGTCGCCGCCGGTGGAGCTGAGCATCGGGTCCCACGAGCCGACGAATGAGGCGTATGCCCAGTCGAAGTGAGCCTCCGGGTTCCATCCGTCTTGGACGTCGATGCTGTTAGGGAAATCCGTGACCGTCTCCGAGGTCGACTGTTCCGGAGCGGACCCGCAACCGGACGTGAGAACGGTCAGCGCGAGTGCCGCTGATGCAGTGCGGGCGGGGAACTTCATGGGATCTCCTCGTGGCCACGCGGCCGAACGTCTCGCTGTGAATCGGCCGATCGGTCGAATCAAACAGGAATAACACGCGTCGAGTCGAGAGGTCAAGCGTCGTGGCATTGGGCAGGCGTCTGGTTGACACGATCGGACGATCGGCCGATTATTGCTGGAGGCCTGGATCGCGCCACTGTCACACAGGACGGCGGCCGATGTGCATCGGTGACTGGAGGCAACAGTATGGACAGGGACTACACCCTCGACGATCGGTTCGACCGCGAAGCCGGACGCGTGTACCTCACCGGGTGGGATGCGCTGGCCCGACTACCGCTGATGCAGCGTGCCCGTGACCTTGCTGAAGGCCGCAACACCGCCGGCTATGTGTCTGGCTATCCCGGTTCGCCGTTGGGTGGTCTTGACTCGTTGCTGCGCGCAGAGGTCGATCGACTCGAGAAGAACCACATCCACTTTGAGCCGGGCATCAACGAGGACATCGCGGCGACCGCAATCTCGGGAACTCAATACCTCAACATCGGGCCGGTCACGTCGAAGTACGACGGCGTCTTCGGCATGTGGTACGGCAAGGGTCCTGGTGTCGAGCGCTCGGTCGATGCGATGCGGACCGCCAGTTACCGTGGCGTCGCGCCGCTAGGTGGCGTGTTGGCGCTTGCAGGTGACGACCACGACGCGCGCAGCACCATCACCGCCCAGCAGAGCGACACGCTCTTCGTGCATATGCACATGCCAATCCTGAACCCGTCGTCCATTCAGGAGGTCGTCGACTACGGGCTCTACGGCTGGGCGCTATCGCGGTTCTCAGGCAGTTGGGTCGGCTTCATCTGTCTTAACGACATCATCGACAGCGCGGCAACGGTCACCGTCGACCCCGCGCATCCGAGAATCGTGTTGCCCGAGGGGGTCGCCAGGCCGTTGCCGCTGGGCGCCGCTCGGCCCGGGGCCGCAGGGCTTGGCGGAGCAGTCGGACTCGAAGAGGAAATCCGCACCGTGCGGTACGACGCCGCCCGGGCTTTCGCGCGGGCGAACGATCTCAACAAGGTGACCGTCGCGCGCACCGGGTCGGTTATGCCGCGCACCATCGCGATCGTGACTGCGGGTAAGACCCACCTTGATGTAATGGACGCGCTCGGTGACCTCGGTCTGGATGCCACTCGCGCGGCTGAGCTCGGCATCAGCGTGCTCAAGCTCGGTATGACGTGGCCGGTTGAACCCGAGTGCATCCTGGATATTGCGGCGAACCACGATGAGGTCATCGTCGTTGAGCCCAAACACCCGATAATCGAGGACCAGGTTGCGCGCCTCATCCGCCAACTACCCATCGACAAGCGGCCCGTGCTGGTTGGCAAGACCGATGAGACCGGTGCGCGACTGGTTCCCGAGCATGGCGCGCTCGACGCCGAACTCGTTTCACGAGTAATTTTCCGCCGGATATCGACCTCGGGCCTGGACGAGAACGAATTGCAGAAGATGCGCCCGCGTCAGTCCCTGGACTTGTTGGGGCTCACCGTGCAGAACGCCGGCGGTGATGAACTCGTCCGCGCCGCGGGGTTCTGCTCTGGATGCCCGCACAGCTCCTCGACCAAGGTCCCCGAGGGCAGTTTCAACATCGGTGGTACCGGATGTCACGGTATGGCTGGGATGTTGAATGTCCCGGGCCGCGACACCTTCATGTCCACCCACATGGGTGGTGAGGGCGCGTTGTGGATCGGGATGGCGCCGTTCACCGAGCAGGAGCACACCTTCCAGAACGTCGGTGATGGCACCTATTCGCACTCCGCGTCGATGGTCATCCGAGCGGCCGTCGCGGCCGGTACGACGATGACGTTCAAGGTTCTGCTCAACGGATACATCTCGATGACCGGCGGGCAGTCCATCCCCGGCCAGTTGACCGCGCAGGACGTCGCTCGCCAGTTGTTGGCCGAAGGGGTCGGAGAGGTCGTCGTACTCACCGACGATCCCGCGAAGTATCGCGGCGGGCAGGCGTTCCCGACGGGGGTCAAGGTGCATGAGCGGCACGACTTGATCGATGTCGAGCGGCGGCTACGCGACATCAGCGGTGTCACGGCATTGGTATTCGATCAGGCCTGTGCGGCGGAGTTGCGCCGCGAGCGCAAACGAGGGAATGCCGAGGATCCGAACAAGCGCGCCTTTATCAATCCCGATGTATGCGAAGGGTGTGGTGACTGCAACGTCCAGTCCAACTGCATCAGCGTCGAGCCGCTGGAAACCGACCTCGGCCGCAAACGCAAGATCAACCAGTCCTCCTGCAACAAGGACATGACCTGCGTCGATGGATACTGCCCGTCGTTCGTCACGGTGTACGACGCGACCCCGCGCAAGCGTGGCCGGGTCGCGACCAGCGCAACAGAGCACGGATCGGACCTGCCGACGCCCGAGATCGCCGATGCGGCCTCGCCGTACGGCATTGTGATTGGTGGGGTCGGCGGCGGCGGTGTGCTGACCGTGGGTGCGCTGCTGGGAATGGCGGCGCACCTGGAAGGCAAATCTGCCAGCGTGCTGAACGAGTCCGGCTTGGCGCAGAAGAACGGAACGGTGCACAGCCACGTGCGGATCGTCGATCAGGCGGGGGTCGAGTTGTCGCCACGGATCGGTAAGGCGTCGGCGGATCTCTTGTTCGGCGCCGACATGATCGTTGCGGCCGCACAAACGATGTTGAGCACCGCACGCTCCGGTAGTACGACAGCCCTGGTTAACGCCGATGTGTCGCCGACGGTTGCCTTCGCTGGATCGCGCGATCTGGACATGTCGACGCAGGGCATGGTTCGTCGCCTGGATCGGACGCTCGGCGAAGGACTCAACGTGCTCGCGGCAACTCGGCTGGCGACGCGACTCATGGGTGACGGTATCTATGCAAACCTCTTCATGCTCGGGTATGCCGCTCAAATTGGTGCGCTACCGGTCTCGGTCGCTTCGATCGCGCGTGCGATCGAAATCAACGGCGTATCGGTGAAGGCAAATCAGGAAGCGTTCATGTGGGGCCGACACGCGGCCGTGGACCTACCTGCCGTCGAGCGGATCGCCGATGTGGATCACGACCAGACCGACGAGGCGGCGACGGTTGAGGAGAACATCGAGGAGTTGATCGAGCGTCGGGCGGAGTTCCTGGCCGACTATCAGAACGCGCAGTGGGCCGACCGCTTCCGTGCCATGGTGCGACGGGTATACGACGCGGAATCGCGAGTCGCAAACTCCGCCGGGCAGTTGACGAGGGCGGCAACGGAGAGCCTGTTCAAGTTGATGTCCTACAAGGATGAGTACGAGGTCGCGCGACTTTATACAAACGCCGACTTCCAGCGCCAACTCGATGAGGCTTTCGAGCCCGGCTACCGGTACAAGCTGAACTTCGCGCCGCAGATGTTCAATCGCCGCAGCAAGGACACCGGCCGCGCGGCGAAGTGGGAGATCCCGTCGCAAGTGGCGATGCCGCTACTACGCGGACTGGCGATGGCGCGCAAGGTGCGCGGTACGTCTCTCGACGTTTTCGGTATGACGAAACACCGTCGCGCCGAACGCGCACGCATCTTCGAATACATTAAGGTCCTCGGTGAGATCACGACCGAGCTGACCCCGGCAAACCTGGATCTTGCGATCCAGATCGCCTCGTTGCCAACCGAGATCCGCGGATTCGACACGATCAAGGATGAGGCGGCAGTAGTAGTGGAAGAGAAGATGCAGATGCTCGTTCAGGAGTTCGCCGATACCCAGAACGCTGTGGTGACTGACGGCTGATGGAGCCGAAGACCGCCGGACGTCCACCAGACGCCGACTCGGAGCGCACCCGCGCCGGGTTGATCGAGGCCGCCATTCATCGCTTCGCGCGACAAGGTCTCGCCAGTACGACGTTGAGACAGGTCGCCGAGACCGCGGGCGTGTCCTCGGGAACGCTGTACCACTACTTCTCTTCGAAGACGGCGTTGTACCACGAGGCGTACCTCGCGGCGACCGATGATCAACTCAGCGACTTCAAGGCGACGTGCGCGGAATTGCAGACGATTCGCGAATGTACGGCGGCACTGCTGGACTGTGCGTATCGTCGGTCGGTTACCAAACCGGACGTCGGCGTGTTCATCCTGCGCGCTTGGGTCGAACGTAACGCCGAGCAGCAAGAGCCAATGCCGGTGACGCAGGAGATCCTGGATTTCTACGACTCGATCGCGCAGATCGGGATCCGCTCCGGTGAGGTAACGGAGCAGACCGCTCCGCAAGCCGTCGATTCGATCCGGTGCATGCTGTGGGGTGTGTCGGCGATCAGCGTCACTGGACGCAGTCCGTACGACGGCGTCGAGGGAATGAAGCTGTTCGTGGCGGGTGAGGTTCACCCTCGCTGACTGTTCAGCAAACGAGAAGGCGGGCGTCCGTAACGGACGCCCGCCTTTCGCGTCGGCTAGTTCGCGGTGACTGCGACGTTTCCGAGTCCGTTGTCGAACGACGCGGTGTACGTGCCGGCGGTCAGCGGGATCGCGGGCGGGTTGGCCAGTAGCGTGCCGGTCGCGATGAGCGATCCGGCCGCAAGGGTCTGACCACGTGACGACAGCGCGCGCACCAGCCACGCCACGCCCTCGTATACCGACGCCGCAGTGCGTGATCCGGTCGAAACCCCATTGGGATGCGTGAGGGTGACATTAACCGTGGCCTCCGGAGCGAGCGACGGAAACCACGACGAACCGGTCACCACGTAGGTCGACAGAGCGTTGTCTGCGATCAGCGCCGTGCGGGGGAAGGTGAGGCTCCAGTTCGCGAACCGGCTGACCGGCATCTCGATGCCGGCGGCCATCTCAACGGATGCGGCGATGTGCTCGGTACTGGCCTGCGCGTCGAGCTCTCGGGTGGTGCGCACCAAAATCTCTGGCTCGAACATCGGGGAGTTCGCGGTCGCGAGCTCGATCTCGTCGTCCGTGCCGAGTAGATGAGAGTCCAGCAGTACGCCGTAGAACGGGTCGACGCCGCCGATCTTGTATCCGCGGCGCTCGCCTCCATAGGTGCTCATCAGGCCGTCGATCAGCGCTTCCTGGAATGCGTAGGCATCGGATTCGGATAACGTCGTGAACGCTTCGGGAAGTGTCACTGGATTCGGTGCCTGGGCCAGTGTGCCGGGCCCACCGCCGACCTGGGTGTAAGCAGCGACGACCTCGCTGACCAGCTGGGCGTCAACGGTGTGGGATGAGTCGGACACGCGGATTCCTATCTGTCGAGCGACACTGGCATCACGGCGCCGGGTGGCTGCATCGCCGTCAGGGCGCCTTTCCTGCGACATTACCGCCGCGCCGCGCCCCGGTACACGCCTGGCGGCCGCTGACGGAGTATTGCTCGTTGCGCGAGGTAACCAGTGTCAGCTGACGTATTGGGCGAGGTGCTTGCCGGTGAGCGTCGAGGCATCGGCGATGAGTTGCGTCGGGGTGCCTTCGAAGACCACCGTCCCGCCCTCGTGACCGGCACCCGGGCCGAGGTCGATGATCCAATCAGCATGCGCCATCACGGCTTGGTGGTGCTCGATCACGATGACGGACTTGCCCGAATCAACCAGGCGGTCCAGCAGCCCCAACAGTTGTTCGACATCCGCGAGATGGAGACCAGTCGTCGGTTCGTCGAGTACGTAGATGGAGCCTTTCTCCGCCATCTGCGCGGCGAGCTTCAACCGCTGGCGCTCACCACCGGACAGCGTGGTCAGGGGCTGACCGAGGGTCACGTATCCGAGCCCGACGTCCTCCAGTCGGTCGAGAATCTTGTAGGCCGCGGGGGTCTTGGCATCGCCGTCCGCGAAGAAGGTCTCGGCCTCGGCTACCGACATCGCCAGCACCTCAGCAATGTTCTTGCCGCCAAAGGTGTACTGCAGCACCTCCTGCTGGAAACGCTTGCCGCCGCAGTCCTCACAGGTCGACTCGACGGTGGCCATCACGCCGAGGTCGGTATAGATCACGCCGGCGCCATTGCACGTCGGGCACGCGCCCTCGGAGTTGGAACTGAACAGCGCGGGTTTGACGCCGTTGGCCTTCGCGAACGCCTTGCGGATCGGCTCGAGCAATCCGGTGTACGTCGCCGGATTGCTGCGCCGCGATCCCTTGATTGCCGACTGATCGACGACCACGACGTCCTCGCGGGTCGCGACCGATCCATGAATCAACGAGCTCTTGCCCGAACCGGCCACGCCGGTGACCACGCACAGCACCCCGAGCGGTACGTCGACATCAACATCGCGCAGATTGTGTGTCGCCGCTCCCCGGATCTGCAGTGAATCGCCAGATTCTCGTACCTCGGACTTCACTGCCGCGCGGTCATCGAGGTGGCGGCCGGTGGTCGTATCGCTGGCGCGTAGGCCGTCCAGGTCGCCTTCGAAGCAGATCGTGCCGCCGCCGGTTCCCGCTCCCGGTCCGAGGTCGACGATATGGTCGGCGATCGCGATCATCTCGGGTTTGTGCTCGACGACCAGCACGGTGTTTCCCTTGTCGCGCAGCCGTTGCAGTAGGCCATTCATCTGATCGATGTCGTGTGGATGTAGTCCGATGGACGGTTCGTCGAAAACATAGGTGACGTCGGTCAGCGAGGACCCGAGGTGGCGGATCATCTTGGTGCGCTGTGCTTCACCGCCAGACAGTGTGCCGGCCGGACGCTCCAGCGACAGGTAGCCCAAGCCAATCTGGGTGAACGAGTCCAGCAGGTGCTGCAGCCCCTTCACTAGCGGCGCGACGGATGCGTCCGTGAGTTCGGCGCGGACCCACTCGGCGAGGTCGCTGATCTGCATCGCGCACAACTCGGCGATATTCTTACCGTTGATCTTTGAGCCGAGCGCTTCGGCTGCGAGTCTGGTCCCGCCGCACTCCGGGCAGGTCTGGAACGTGACGGCGCGTTCGACGAATCGACGGATATGTGGCTGCATCGCGTCGAGGTCTTTCGACAGCATTGACTTCTGGATCTTGCCGATGATGCCTTCGTACGTCAGGTTGACGCCGTCCACCTTGATCTTCTGCGGCTCGGAATACAGCAGCGTGTGCATCTGCTTCTTGGTGAACGAGCGGATGGGCTTGTCCATCGGCAATCCTGCGCCGCGGAACAAGCGGCCGTACCAGCCGTCCATGCTGTAACCGGGTACGGTCAGCGCCCCGTCCTGCAGGGACTTCTCATCGTCGTACAGCGCCGTCATGTCGAAGTCATTGACCGCGCCCATGCCTTCGCACCGTGGGCACATTCCGCCGAGGCGGGTGAAGGTCGCTTTCTCCGCCTTCGTCTTGTCGCCGCGCTGTACGGTGATCGCTCCGCTGCCTTGCACCGTGGGGATGTTGAAGGAGTAGGCGTTCGGCGCGCCGAGGCTGGGGTAGCCGAGCCTGCTGAACAAGATCCGCAGCATCGCATTCGCGTCCGTTGCCGTGCCGACCGTCGAGCGCGGGTTGGCGCCCATCCGTTCCTGATCGACGATGATCGCGGTGGTGAGCCCGTCCAGGTGATCGACGTCCGGTCGAGCCAGGTTGGGCATGAATCCCTGTACGAAGGCGCTGTAGGTTTCGTTGATCATCCGCTGCGACTCGGCGGCGATGGTGTCGAACACCAGGGAACTCTTGCCCGAACCGGAGACTCCCGTGAATACGGTCAGGCGCCGCTTGGGGATGTCGATGCTGACGTTCTTGAGGTTGTTCTCGCGGGCCCCGAGGACGCTGATTGTTTCGTGGCTGTCGGCGGGGTGGGTGGCGGACGCGGACGTGGCGGCGGCCTGGGAACTCATGCGCATAACTCTAGGCGAGTACGGCGCGATCACAGCAGAGAATCGAGGCGCGGGCGGCTATCGTCGATTTATGGCTCACCCTCCGCGTTTTGACGAAAACGATCCCTACTTGCGCGAACTGCGATCGGTCGCGTTGGCCTTGCCGATGGCCGAGGAGAAGGTCTCGCATGGGCATCCGGTCTTCTATACGAAGAAGATCTTCGCGATCTTCGGTGCAGTCGTGAAGGGTGACCACGCCAGCGACGAGTGCGCTCAGTCAGTGGTGTTCCTGCCGGACGCGATCGAGCGTGACGCGCTCGTGCAGGACGAGCGGTTCTTCGTGCCGGGTTATTACGGTCCAAGCGGATGGTTAGGACTGAACTTCCGGGTGAGCCAACCGGACTGGCAGGAGGTCGCCGAACTCGTCGAGATGTCGTATCGCAATACGGCGACCAAGACACTCGTGCGGCAGTTGGACGCGACCCAGTAGGCAGAAATCTACGCGGGCGCAGGTGCCTACGTGACAGGGGCGCGAACCGGGAACCCGGTTCGCGCCCCTGTGGCGATTGAGGTCTACAGGCTCGGTTCGGTGTCGACGTAGCCGTCCTGGTCGTAGTCGTATTGCACGGTGTCGGCAACGCCGTCACCGTCAGTGTCGACGTACGCGGTGTCGGGGATGCCGTCGTAATCAGAATCGACCATCGCCGAATCCTGCACGCCGTCGACATTGGTGTCGTAGGTGACGACGTCTACGTATCCGTCGCCGTTGGTGTCGATGTCCTGGGCTTCGGCGTATCCGTCACCGTCGGCGTCGTAGTAGTCGCTGTAGGTGGCTGAGGTTGTCTCGCTGACGGTTGTCGAGGTTCCGTCGGCGCTGGTCGTGGTGGTGCTGACCGTCGTGGTTTCGGTGTAGGAGGCGTCGATAGTGCCCTCGTCGGAGTCGATCACACCGTTCTCGTTGGCGTCGGTCAGAATGGTGTCCGCAACCCCGTCGCCGTTGGTGTCATACACGTAAGTGTCAATAATGCCGTTGCCGTCGGTATCGCTTTCGGCGTAATCACCGACGCCGTCGTAATCGGTGTCGTATTGGACGGTGTCAATCATGCCGTCGCCGTTCGTGTCCGAGGCCATCTGGTCGCTGACTCCGTCGCCGTTGGTGTCTGCCTCGACGTAGTCGACGTACCCGTCGCCGTTGGTGTCTGCCTCGACGTAGTCGACATACCCGTCACCGTTGTTGTCGTAATGCACCTCATCGGTGATGGCATCGCCATTGGTGTCATAGGCGGTCGCGGAGCCGGTGACCGTCGCTTCGCTGCTGGAGGTGTTTGCCGTGTTTCCTTCGTAGCTGGACATGAGTCTTCTCCTGAAGAGTTTTACACGCGTTATATAAGAGGTCCGCCGTAGCGGTTTAGGTGTTGCACTAGTGCTGACGTGTGAACGCCAACTAAGGGTTCCGCAGGATAACGAAGGTTTAAGGCAATATAAGACTTTTGGGCGGATGGTGCTAGACCCGCATCCGACATGCAACAGGGGCGCGTACCGGTCGACCCGGTCGCGCCCCGTGAATGCGGGCTTACAAGGTGGTTTCGGTGTCTACGTATCCGTCTTGGTCGTAGTCGTACTGGACGGTGTCCGCGATCCCGTCGTAGTCAGAGTCTACGACCGCAGTGTCTTGGACAAAGTCGCCGTCGGTGTCGTACGTGATGACGTCAACGTATCCGTCGCCATTGGTGTCGATGTCCTGGGCTTCGGCGTATCCGTCACCGTCGGCGTCGTAGTAGTCGCTGTAGGTGGCGGTGGATGTTTCGCTGACGGTGGTGCTGCTGGCGCCGTCCGCGCTGGTGGTCGTCGTACTGGTCGTTGTGGTTTCGGTGTAGGAGGCGTCGATCGTGCCTTCTTCGGTGTCGATCACGCCGTTCTCGTCGGTGTCGACGAAGACCTCGTCGGTGTCGATCACGCCATTGCCGTCGACGTCCTCGGCGTACGTGTCGGCGACGCCGTTGTAGTCGGTGTCGGCTTCGGCGTAATCGATGGCGCCATCGCCATTGGTGTCGTAGGCGACGGCGTCGACAATTCCGTCCTCGTTGAGGTCGCCTTCGATGTAATCCACGAGTCCGTCACCGTCGGTGTCGTACTCGACCGTGTCGGTCACCGCGTTGCCGTCCGTGTCGTACGACGTGGCTGAGGCGGTGACGGTCGGCGCCGGCTCGGTGTAGGCGCCGTCCGAAGAATCGAGTACGCCGTCCCCGTTGGTGTCGAAGCCATCGGTGTCGACGACACCGTCGCCGTCCGTGTCGTAACCGGAAGCGTTAACGGGGCCGTTCGCGTTGCTGGCCATAGGAATCTCCTCGCAGGATATTGATGTGCGGTAATTAATCCGCCGCGGTGGCGGTTGAGGTGCTGCCTCGGTGCAGACGCCGTGATGGCTCTAAGGGGTTCCGCGAGATAACTGGTCCTTTACCGCTAGTGACGACGTTGTGGGTGGCAGACTTCGGATGGGAGAAATGCAATAGGGCCAGGCGAATCGCCTGGCCCTATTACATCGTGCTGAGTGAGGTTAGACCTGCTGGTCCGACCAGCCGTCTTCGTTGTAATCGGTGACGGTGGTGTCGACGTACCCGTCGCCGTCAGTGTCGATCTCGTAGACGTCGTCGACGCCGTTTCCGTCGGTGTCGTACCCGATCTGATCGGCGACGCCGTCGCCGTTGGAGTCGTAGTAGTTGGGGCCTCCGGAGCTGCTGCTGGCGCTGCCGCCGCCACCGGAGCTGGTGCCGGGGTTCTGGCCGGTGTCGTACTCGTTCTGGAAGACCGTGGCCGAGCCGCTGTCCGCGATGCCGTCGCCGTTCCAGTCCGTGACCGTGGTGTCGGTCCACTGGTCGCCGTTGGTGTCGATGTTGTACGTGTCGAGCACGCCGTCGCCGTTGGTGTCGTAGCCAACTTGGTCAGCAACGCCGTCGCCGTCCGTGTCGAACGTGGTGCCGCCGTCCGAGGTGGTCTCGCCACCGGCGTAGTAGTCGCCACCCGGAGCCGAGACGTCGGCCGAGCCGGAGTCTGCGTAGCCGTCGTTGTCGAAGTCGGTCACGACCGTGTCGGCGTACTGGTCGCCATTGGTGTCGATCTCGTAGGTGTCAGTCAGACCGTCGCCGTTGGTGTCGTAGCCAACCGAGTCAGCAACGCCATCGCCATCGGTGTCGTAGTACTCCATGATGATCTCCTAGGTTTTTAGTTCGCTTGATCGCGTGTGAGGGTTTCGGGGCCACTTATGTGCACCCGTTTAGGTTGTGCATCAATACTGATGGTCACCCTCGCCGAGCGGTTCCTCCAGGGTTCAAAACTTTTTCTAGGAATTTTTCCGGAGCGCCCGGGCGCGAATGGCGCGAGTGTTACGACTGCGCGGCGTCGTCCGCGGCACGGACCGCGGCCACGAGATCCTCGCGGGCGCGAGCGACGCGCGAGCGGATCGTCCCAATCGGGCAACCGCTGACCTCGGCGGCTTCCTGGTAACTCAATCCCAGCACCTGCGTCAGCACGAAAGCCTCTTTGCGGTCCTCATCGAGCCGCTCGAGCAAATCGCGAAGCGCGCCGTGCCCCGAGTGATCGGCGGCGGGGTCGACGGGATCGGTGATCTCGTCAATGGGGGCTGGCGCGGGGCGGCGCTGCTGTTCGCGTACGTGGTCCGCGCACACGCGACGCGCGATGGTGAGCAGCCACGTTCGGGCCGAGGAGTCGCCGCGGAAGCGCGGCAATGAGCGGTGCGCGCGCAGGTAGACCTCCTGCGCGAGGTCGTCGGCGGCCCACCGGTTGCCGAGATGCGCGCAGACCCGCCACACCTCAGCCTGGGTCGCGCGGATGAACAACGCCATCGCCGTCATATCGCCCGCGCCGGCCTGCAACGCCCAGCGCGTTACCTCAGCGTGGCTGGGCTGCGTGTTCATCGGACGTTGACCAATCGCGTGGGAACTCTGCCGGTAGTGGGCCCGACTATCACCGTGTGGCAAGGAGGGCTCATGCGACGTAACGATGACCAGGGTAGTGCGCAGCTTGATGTGACCTGCGCGGTATACCGCGAGGCGTTGTCAGCGCAGTTCGACGGCGAACGAGCGCCCGTCGAGACCGCAGTGCATCTGGCGGCCTGCCCGTCGTGCGCCGAGTGGGCACGGATCGTGCCGGACATCCAACGGCCGTTGCGGATGCAGTCGGCGGACGCCGTACCGGACCTCGCCGAACGGATCTTGACGGCGATTCTGGGGGACGTACCCCGGCCATCGCTGGGGATGAGTCTGGCGCGCGCCGCACTCATGGCCGCAGCACTCGTGCAAGTGTTCGTCGGCGTACTGCATTTGTTCGCGCACGACGATTCCGCCAGACACACGGCTGCGGAGTTGGGTGCATGGAGCGTGGCGATCGGTATCGGCTTCGCCACGGCGGCGCTGCGACCGAACATCGCCTACGCCGTACTGCCGATGGTCAGTGGGTTGGTGGCGATACTCGGGTACGCCAGCGTCCGTGACCTGCTGGCGTCTGAGGTGTCGGTCGCGCGGGTGCTGGAGCACGCATTGATCGCGGCCGGTCTGGTGTTGCTGGCCTCGCTGGCGTGCATGAGGCGCCGTCGCCGCATCATGCCGTCGCCGCGCTCTGCGCTGCAGCCAGCGGCCGTTCGGGGGCTGCTGCCGCGGTGACTCGTTACTTCACTGCGCGGCACATTCCGGTGGGCCGCTGGATGCGCGGCGTCATCACCGCAATGCTTGCGGTCGTCGTATTGCTCGGCGGAGCCCAGGCGGCCTTCGCGCACGCGACACTGGTGACGTCATCGCCAGGTAACGGAGACGTCCTCGAGGCGGCGCCGACACAAGTCACGCTGACCTTCACCGAGGAAGTCTCGCTCGGCCCCGGCTACCTGCGCGTGATCGATGACGATGGCGAGCGCGTCGATACCGGCAACGTCACGGTTTCCGGCGAGGAAGCCACCGTCCAGTTAGAGGCGGGTCTGCCGGACGGCGGATACGTCGTCAGTTATCGGATCGTTTCCGCAGATTCGCACCCCGTATCGGGTGGCGTGGCGTTCGCGGTCGGAGACGCCACGCCGCCGGAGATCTCGGCGGGCGGCACACAGATCGGCGGGTCGTCCGACGATCCGGCGCTGTCGGTGGCGTACCCGGTCGTGCGTTGGCTGGGATACGCCGGAATGGCGTTGCTGGCCGGCGTGCTGCTGATGGGGCTGCTGGATCCGGCCTTGCGTGCGCAGCCTCGAACCCGGCGATTGGCCTGGGTGGGCTTCGACCTCACGCTGGTGGGCGCGGTCCTCAGCGGGTTACTGCAGGGGCCGTACGCCGCCGGGCGCGGATTGGGCGCGATGTTCGATCCGACGCTGATGTCGGCGACCCTGGAAACGGTGCTGGGGCAGATGCTCGCGCTGCGGCTGATGCTGCTGGGTGTGCTCGGGGTGCTGATCTGGGAATGGTTCAACGCCGAGCGCGATCGGCGTCCACTCGCGTGGACGGCGCTGGGCGGGGTGGCGGCCATTGCGGTGACTCATGCGGCGAGTGGGCATGCGATTGCCGATGGCGTGTCGTGGACCAGCGTCCCGTTGACCGCGGTGCACCTGGTGGCGGCAGCGGTCTGGACCGGCGGGTTGGTGCTCCTGTTACTGGTGGTGCTACCGGGACGCTCCGCGCTGGCGTTGCGTGAGCAGCGAGCGGTGGTCACGCGGTTCTCTGGTGTCGCAGTCTGGCTGGTGGCTGCGTTGGTGCTGACCGGAGTGATCGAGGCCTTCGTGCGGGTTGGGTCGTTCGGGGCGCTATTCGGTACGACGTACGGCTGGTTACTGATCGGCAAGGCCGCACTGTTAGTCGTCGCGTTGGCCGCGGCAGCGTTGTCGCGCCGCTGGGTGCTGCGACGTGCCACAGCTTCGGGGCAGCTTGCGGCGTCCACACCCGACGAGTCGGCTGATGTGGCCCTGGAGGGTAGTGAAGGGGCAGAGGCAGCCTCCGGTGTGTCTACGGCGACTCGGCGGTTGCGCCGAACGGTGCTCACCGAGGCGGTCGCGGGCGCTGCGGCGATCGCCGTGGCTGCGGTGCTGGTGGCGACCCCGCCGGCGAAAGATACGTACTCGGTCGCGAAGGACACGATCGTGACGTTCGACAACAGTTACACCGCCCAACTCAGCCTGGATCCCGGCCGCGCCGGTCTGAACACGCTGCACCTCTATCTCTTCGATCGCGACGATGTGTTGGCTGCTGGGGTGGACGAGGTCGCGGTGACCATTGAGAACACGGAAGCGCAGGTCGGCCCCATCGACCTCAACGCGCGCAACGTCGGGCAGGGGCATTTCATTGCGGACGCCGTCGACCTGCCGATCAGCGGCACGTGGACCGTGTCGATTACGTTCACCGAGCCGGGATTCGGGGCCGTGACGGACGAGGGGGAGATCGATGTCAGCTGAGCAGCCTGAGCCCGGGAAGTTACCGGTTCGCCTGGTGATCGCGATGCTCGCGGTGATCATGGGCGCGACCGCATTGATTGTCGGGCTGACCCGTACTGACACCGCAGAGTCGAACTTGCCCTCGGACGCCGTTCGGCAGGGTGGGATCGCGGTGTATGGCGCGTATGTGCGTGAGCCGGCGACAAACACCGCGGCGGCGTACTTCGCCATGACAAACGTTGGCGATTCGACCGATACGTTGGTTGCGGTGTCCTCTCCGGTGTCGACGTCCGCGATGCTGCACGACGTCGGTAAAGACGAACTGAACGGCACCGGCGGAATGGACTCCGGCTCGATGACGCCGACCCCTGAGGTCGAATTGGAACCAGGGGAGACCGTCACCCTGGCGCCGACCGCGGGACACATGATGCTCGAGGGCGTCAGTGGAACGCTCGAGCCAGGTTCGACGGTGAACTTGCATCTGGTCTTCGAAAACGCTGGGACGATCACCGTGAAGGCGCATGTGATCGCGCTTACGGACCCGGCGCCCACGTCCTAGGAACGGGAGAATGTAGCTCATGTATCGCCGAATTCGTACCGTCGCCGCCCTGCTCGCGGCCGCTCTGGTCGCCCTCACGGGGTGCAGTGCGGCAGAGGACTCCGGAGGTGGCGTTGCCGACGTGACTGCGGTCAACGACAACTCCGCGTACCGGGGTATCGAAATGCAGCCCGAGCCGCCACGACCGGAGTTCACGCTGACTGACCAGAACGGCGATACATATGACTTCGGCGCGCAGACTGCGGACACTCCGACGATTCTGTATTTCGGCTACACGCATTGCCCGGACGTTTGCCCGCTGATCATGGGGCAGGTGTCGTCGGCGCTGTCGCAGGCTCCGGACGAGATCAAGTCCGAGTTGCAGGTGGTGTTCGTGACGACGGACCCAGCGACCGACAAGCCCGCGGTGTTGGGCGATTACCTCGCGAAGTTCGATGCCGACTTACCGGTGAAGTACATCGGGTTGACCGGTTCGCTCGATGAGGTTGAGGCCGCGCAGGAGGCTGCCGGCGTGCCCGTCGCCGAGGATGGCGGCAAGACACACTCGACAATGGCGATCTACTACGGCTCCGCGAACAAGTCGCATGTCGCGTGGTTGGCCAACACGAGCGCGGAGGACATTCTGCACGACCTGCCGATCGGCGTGAAATAGGCGATGCGGGTGCATCCGGCGTGCTAGGCGCTGCGCTTCGGCGACTCGCGAACACGCTCGTCGTCGTGATCGCTGCCGTATGTGTGACCGTCGGCGGCGCCGACGCGGCTTCCGCACATTTTGGTGGTGGACGCGAGCCCTCGAACTGGCGCGGCGAAATTCTGAGCGTAACGCCGCAGATGCCTGGCGTGTCGTTCACACTGACTGATAGCGCTGATCGGATCGAGGTGCGCAATACCTCATCGACGCCGCTGATCATCTATGGCTACCAGCACAAGGAGCCCGGCGACCGCGACCCTTACCTGAAAGTCAGCGCGGACGGTGTGTGGGTCAATACCGAATCACAGGCCGGCTACCTGAACGAGACGCTGTACGGTGCCCCGGAGAAGGTTCCCGACCACCTTGTGGATGATCTCGGTGACGGTGAGCCGGTATGGGAAAAGGTCTCCGACGAGGGCGTGTACCGGTGGCACGATCATCGAATCCACTGGATGTCACCCGATCCGCCGTCGGCCGTCACCGCGGATCCCAGCAGCGAGCATCTGGTCATTGCCGAGTGGGCGATCAGTGCGAAGTACGGCGATCAGCCTGAATCGACGATCACCGGCGAATTGCGCTGGATACCTCAGCAGGCCGCGCCTTGGTGGATCGTGGTCGTCGTGCTGGCGATAGCGGTGATCGTGGGCGGCGCGCTGCGCAACTGGCGGATGGTCATCTCTATTACCGGTGGCGTGCTGGCGGTTCTGGCCGTGGCACAAGCAGTGATTTCGCCGCTGCCGCAGGACGAGTATCAGGGCGAGTTCTCCTTCATTCTGGTCTCGGCTGCCGTACCGGCGCTGGCGGTGCTCGGTTTGTGCCTGTTGGGCGTTCGAGCGTTGCGCCGCAGTGGCGACGAGTCCGCGCCGTACTTGTTGGGCGGAGCGGGGGCGCTCGCCGCGATCCAGGGGTCGTCGGACGTCACGGTGCTGACCCGTTCGCAGCTTGAGCACGGCGGGCCGGATTGGTTGGCGCGGCTGATCATCGCCGCAGTAATCGGCGTCGGAGTCGGGATGGTCATCGCGATGCTTCGGCGGGTGATGAGTGACCGCGCCACCGGTAATGCGGACGATGCGATCACCGACGATCCGCCCGGAAGTGAACCGCGCGTACGCCCATCGGGTGGGGGCCGCGGGCTCGATATCGCGAGTGACGAGGAAATGCGGCAGATGCAGGATGAACAGCGCATTCTCGGTCAGCGCAGGCGTCCTCGTGAGCAGGACGACGACCCCGCCTGAGGGCTTGCGCGCAGTGGCCGCTGGGCGATGCGAACTAGGTCACCCCGTGCTGCGTATCGAAGTCTCGAGGTGTAATGTTGAATCTCGCAACACGGGGCTATGGCGCAGCTGGTAGCGCACCTGCATGGCATGCAGGGGGTCAGGGGTTCGAGTCCCCTTAGCTCCACAGTGTGTGATGAGTCGCGACATAGGCGACACGTGAGTCGCGTGATAGGCGACAGTTTCAAAGGAGCTCGGGCCATCGGTCCGGGCTCCTTTGTTGGTTGCGCCAGTAGGGCCGGGTTAATGGGGTTAATGGCCAAAATGTGTGTATGGCTGTCGGCGTGTTGGCTGGTTTTAGTGGTGTGATCGTCGGGCCCAGCCGTGTTGGATGCCGTTGCCGTCTTCCGGGCTGAAGCTGGTCCCGAAGGCGGGTCCGA
>JBKEDB010000109.1:0-69025 GCA_047975195.1 Cumulibacter sp.
CGCACCCTCCAGAGCAGCGGACGAGCTCAAACCGGCGCCATAGGGTACGCATGAGGCAATAGCGGCATCGAACCCGCAGACTTCCCAGCCGCGTTGTTCGAGGGCCCATGCCACTCCGATGGCGTAGCTGGCCCAACCGTTGACCGTTCCGGGTCCGACATCGTCGAGATGGCCTTCCCAACCGACCGGCTCTGCCTGTGACACCAAGCGCACCTGCCGGTCCTGCCGCCGTCGCAACGCCGCAAAGGTACGGTGCGGCAACGCGATAGGCAATGCCAGGCCACCGTTGTAGTCGGTGTGTTCCCCAATCAGATTGACCCGCCCAGGAGCGAACCACACGCCGTCAGGCTCGGTGCCAAAGGTGGCAGCAAAGGTCCCCTGCGCCATGCGGATGCCGTCGTCATCGGTCCAGGGCGGGAGAAGGGAATCTGGCATGTCAGCCTCCATGGTGAAATGAGGACACCATTGTTGCCGATCCTTGCGAACTGATCGGCATCAGGCGTGCTGTGATATCGACCAGGCACACTAGGGTGATGTTCATTGCCGCGCAAACGTCAGGGGGTGGCATTGAATGAGAGTTCCTCCGCACACCGATACCCAGGTGCTCATCGGGGTCACCATCCCCATCCCAGCGCCCTATGCGCAAACTCTGAGCCGGGCCCGGATGGACTCTGGAGACGTTGATGCGCTAGCCATAGCCCCGCACATCACGCTGCTACCACCGATGGCAGTCGAACGTGATGATCTGGATTCGGTCAGCGCCCACCTGCGCCAGGTCGCCGCTGGTAGCGCACCATTTGTGGTGACGCTCGCAGGCACCGGAACCTTCCGACCCACCTCGGCCACAGTATTCGTAGCGCTAAGCGAAGGATCTCGTGAGGCAACCCACCTTCATGAAGTAATCAATGCTGGAGTGCTGAGGCAAGAGCCGCGATTCCCGTATCACCCACATGTGACCCTTGCTCACAACGTTGGTGAGGAGTTCCTGGAGGCTGCCTACACCACCTATGCCGACTTTGATGCCACCTTCCCAGTGGTGGGCTTCACGCGATATGAGCAGAGCCCCGACGGCGTATGGCGCGATGCGGAGCACTTCACACTGACCAGTACTAGTTCTGATACCTCGGAGAGCGACCAGTGACCGATGTTCAAGCCCCCGCGACCAATCGGTTCACGCGCATACTGCGCTGGTGGCAGCAAACCCGTCTCGCTCGCGCGCTAGGCCGATACAGTGTGGCGCATGGGGCGCTGCTGACCAAAGGTGTCGCCTACTCGTCGCTATTCTCCATCTTCGCTGGTTTGGTGGTCGCCTTCTCCATCTTCATGGCCTTGCTGGGTAGCAACACCGAACTACGCGACGCTGTGCTGCAGGGAGTCGATGCGGCCTTGCCAGGGGTGATCGACACCGGCTCGGGTGGGTTGGTGACCCCGCAGTCGCTGCAGTTCGACCCCAGCGGCTCCATCATCGCGGCCGTCATCGGGTTCTTGCTGCTGATCAACACTGCGCTGGGGGTGATGTCCTCGCTGCGCATCGGTATCGGTGCGATGTTCGGCATCATCATGAAGGCACAGAACGCCATCTTTGCTCGGTTGCGCGCACTGGCTGGGTTCGTGGTGCTGGCCGTGGCGGTCGTGCTCACCTCAGCCCTGGGGGTGGTCGTCGGAACCGCCGGAACGGCCCTGGCTGACCTGGTAGGCCTGGGGGAGAGCCCAGTGACGCAGTTCGTGATCCGCGTGGCCGTCATCGCGCTGGCATTCGGCGTCGATATGGCTGTTGCGGTGTTCCTGATTCGGGGACTGGGTGGCGTGCGCCCACCCAAGCGAGACCTGCTCACCGGTGCTGGTATCACCGCGTTCGCGGCCGGAGTCATCCGCTACCTGGGCACCTCCATCGTCGGTTCGGTCGCCGACAACCCGGTGCTAGCTAGCGCCGCAGCCCTGATCACCCTGTTGCTGTGGGTGAACCTGGTGGTGATGGTGTTCCTGATGGCATGCGCGTGGACGGCGAACCCGCCCGCCGCGCTGGTGATCGATGACAGGGTGGTCACCCACGCCACCGAAACCCCGAACTACGTCACCCAGTCAGACCCGAACACCCTGGACTGGCAGCATGACCCGATTACCGGCCGGGTGCAACCGGACGACCCACCACCGCAGCCGCCGTATTGGGGCGGCGCTATCGGGTGGGTGCAGCGCAAATATCAGGCAGCGCGCAAGGCCTAGCTATTGCGCCACAGGGCGCCACGCAGGTCAGCGTTGAGCTGACTGATGACATCCTGGCTGATGCCCTTGGGGCAGGCAGCGGTGCACTCGCCGATGTTGGTGCAGCCGCCGAAGCCCTCTTCGTCATGGGTGTGCACCATGTTCAACACCCGGCGGTCCCGCTCGGGTTGCCCTTGCGGAAGTTCACCCAGGTGGGTGACCTTGGCACCGAGGAACAGGGAGGCTGACCCGTTCGGGCAGGCAGCTACGCAGGCACCACACCCGATGCAGGTGGCGGCGTCGAATGCGCGGTCGGCGTGGTCCTTGCCGATCAGCAGGTCGGAGGCATCCGGTGCTGCGCCGGTATTGACCGATACGTAGCCACCTGAGGCGATGATCCGGTCGAAGGCGGACCTGTCCACGCATAGGTCCTTCAGGACCGGGAACGGTTCGGCACGCCACGGCTCGATAGTGATGGTGTCGCCGTCAGAGAAGGAACGCATGTGCAACTGGCAGGCGGTGGTGTTCTCTGGGCCGTGCGGTACCCCGTTGATCATCAGGCCACACATGCCGCAGATACCCTCGCGACAGTCGCTGTCGAAGGCGACAGGCTCCTCATCGCGTGCCTGCAACTGCTCGTTGAGGATGTCCAGCATCTCCAGGAATGACATGTCCTCAGAGATGTCGTCAATGGCGTAGGTCTTCATCGCGCCGGTGGCTGCACCGTCGTCTTGGCGCCAGATCTTCAGGGTCAGTTTCACTTGTAGCTCCGCTGCTTCAACTCGATGAACTCGTATTCCAGATCTTCTTTGTGCAGGATCGGGTCGGCGTCGTCGGCGCCGCCCCATTCCCATGCCGCCACATAGGCGAAGTTGTCGTCATCACGCATGGCCTCGCCGTCCGCCGTCTGGGACTCAGCGCGGAAATGGCCACCGCACGATTCGCGCCGGTGCAGGGCGTCGATGCACATCAACTCACCCAACTCCAGGAAGTCGGCGACCCGACCCGCCTTCTCCAGCGACTGGTTCAACGTGTTGGCGCTGCCGAGCACCTTGACGTTGCTCCAGAACTCCCGCTTCAAATCCCGGATCTGGTCGATGGCCTTGCGCAAGCCCTCGGCGGTGCGCTCCATGCCGCAGTACTCCCACATGATGTTGCCGAGCTCACGGTGGAAGCTATCGACCGTGCGGGTGCCATTGACCGTCATGAAGTGATCGATGCGTTCTTGCACCTGGGTGCGCGCCTGCACCACATCGGGGTTGTCGTCAGGCACCGGGCCGAACGGGCCATCGGCCAGGTAGTGGCGGATGGTGTTCGGCAGCACGAAGTAGCCGTCGGCCAGGCCCTGCATCAGGGCCGAGGCGCCGAGGCGGTTCGCGCCGTGGTCGGAGAAGTTGGCTTCGCCGGCCACGAACAGACCCGGGATGCTGGACTGCAGGTCGTAGTCCACCCACAGGCCACCCATCGTGTAGTGCACGGCGGGGTAGATGCGCATCGGCACTTCGTACGGATTCTCGCCGGTGATCCGCAGGTACATATCGAACAGGTTGCCGTACTTCGCGGCCACGGCGTCCTTGCCCAGACGCGAGATGGCCTCGGCGAAGTCCAGATAGACGCCGCGTCGAACCATCCGAGTGTTGCCCTCGGCGTCGGTCTCCTCGACCGCCGGGCCGACGCCTTTGCCGTCGTCGCACTGGTACTTCGCAGCACGCGAGGCAATATCGCGGGGAACGAGGTTGCCGAAGCTCGGGTAGATGCGCTCCAAGTAGTAGTCGCGCGCCTCCTCCGGGATCTGGCGAGGGTCCTTGTCGGCGTCCGCCGGATCCTTCGGCACCCAGATCCGGCCGTCGTTACGCAGCGACTCCGACATCAGGGTCAGCTTCGACTGGTGCGCTCCGGACTGCGGAATGCAGGTCGGGTGGATCTGGGTGTAGCACGGGTTGGCGAAGTACGCGCCCTTGCGATGCGCGCGCCACGAGGCGGTGACGTTCGAGCCCATCGCGTTGGTGGACAGGAAGAACACGTTGCCGTATCCACCCGAGGCGAGTACGACGGCATCCGCCAGGTGCGTCTCGATCTCGCCGGTCACCATGTTGCGTGCGATGATGCCGCGCGCGCGGCCATCGACGATGACCAACTCGAGCATCTCGTGGCGGGTGAACGCCTCCACCGTGCCGGCGGCGATCTGACGCTCAAGTGCCTGGTATGCGCCGATCAGCAACTGCTGACCTGTCTGACCGCGAGCGTAGAACGTGCGGGAAACCTGCACGCCACCGAACGAGCGGTTGTCCAGCAGACCGCCGTACTCACGGGCGAACGGCACGCCCTGCGCGACGCACTGGTCGATGATGTTGGCCGAGACTTCGGCGAGGCGGTAGACGTTGGTCTCGCGAGAGCGGTAGTCGCCGCCCTTGACCGTGTCGTAGAAGAGGCGGTGAATCGAGTCGCCGTCCTCTTTGTAGTTCTTTGCGGCGTTGATGCCACCCTGCGCGGCAATGGAGTGCGCGCGTCGCGGCGAGTCCTGGTAGCAGAACGACTTGACGTGGTAGCCAGCCTCGCCCAGGGTAGCGCTCGCAGCGCCACCGGCCAGGCCGGTGCCGACGACGATGACGCTCAACTTGCGGCGGTTCGCCGGGTTGACCAGTGCCGCATCGAACTTGCGCTGGCCCCACTTCTTGTCGATCGGCCCGCCCGGGGCCTTGGTGTCAGCGATCGGCTCGCCGACGTTGTAGAGCCCCTCAACGAGCCCAGAGGTATTTGCAGTCATGATTCTCTTTCGACTCTCGTGCCTAGATGGCGCCGAAGGCGATGGCGAGCGGCGGGATGATGAAGCCGATCGAGACGACGAGCGCGATCACGGCGCCGATCGTCTTCCAGGCCTTGCGGCGGCTCGCGGTGCTGGTCCAGCCGCACGTCTGCGCCATGCTCCACACGCCGTGGAAAAGGTGCATGCCGAGCGCGATCAGCGCCACCACGTAAATGAGCACGACCCACCACACCTGGAACGCCGCGTGCAGCAGCCCGAATGGGTTGTTCTCGACGTCCGGTCCGCTCACGTCGCCGTTCACATTGAACTTCACGATGGTGAACTGCAGCAGGTGCCAGATGATGAACGCGAGTAGCGCCACTCCGCCCCAGCGCATCATTTTCGATTTCAGCGCCGCCTTGCTCGCCGATGCGACGGCGTACCGGGTCGGACGAGCATGGTTCGCGCGCGACCACAGCTTGAAGGCTGCGTAGACGTGTGCGACGACACCGACGATGAGTACGACGCGGATGATCCACAACAGACCGCCGTACGGCAGCATCGGCATCAGGATGGTACGCAGGTGATGCGCGTACTCGTTGAACGCTTCCTCGCCCCAGAGGGCCTTGAGGTTGCCGTACATGTGCAGGAGGACGTAGAGCACGAACACGGCGCCGGACGTTGCCATCAATAGTTTGAGGAACACCGTCGTGCGACTGGCCGTGTTCGGTCGCTGAGAGAGAGTTGTATTGGCCACGATTGCACGTTATCGCTAGCAGTGGTAACGAATCGAGGCGCACCCTGCAAAAATCGTGTGAGATTGTAGACCGTAGGTAGCGCGAGTGTTGCCCGATTGCTCCGTCTCAGGGTAGGTATGGCTAAGCAATCCCTCGGCGCGAACGGTTAGGTCGCCAACCGATAGCCGGCGTTGCGGACGGTCTGGATCAGGTCGGCGCCGATCTTGCGGCGCAGACTTCGAACGCACACATCCACGACGTTCGAGGTCGTCTCGAAGTCGACACCCCACACGTGCCCCAACAATTGTTGTCGGCTGAGGATCTGGCCGGGATGACGAACCAGCACCTCCAGCATCGCGAACTCCCGAGCCGTCAGTTCGTAGTCTCCGGACGGCGCCCGCACCACGCGCGTGTGCAGGTCAAGTTCCAGGCCGCCTGCGCGCAACACCGTCGCGCCGCCAACAGGCGCCGCCGATTCGTCGCTTTCGCGCAACCGCAACCGGACTCGGGCCAGCAGTTCGGCGAATTGGAACGGCTTGGTGACGTAGTCGTTGGCGCCGCCCTCGAGGCCCGCGACCGTGTCCTGGACGGTGTCTCGAGCAGTCAGGATGACCACGGGAATCGTGGCGCCCTGGCCACGAAGTTCGTCGAGTACGGCGAAACCGTCCTTTCCCGGCAGACCGAGGTCGAGCACGAGTAGATCGAAATCGCCGTCCAACGCTGCGTGCAGGGCCGAGATTCCATCGCCGACGACCTCGGTCTGATAGCCGGCTGCGCGCAGACCTTTCTGCACGAAAGCGGCGATCTGGTGGTTGTCCTCAGCTATCAGCACTCGGCTCATCGCTCGGTCCTCTCTGCGGTGCCTTGATCCGGGTGGGTACGGCGATGACGAAGGTCGCTCCGCCGCCAGGGGGTCCTTGCACGTGCACGGTTCCGCCGTGACCCTCGGCGATTGACTTCACGATGGCCAGGCCCAGGCCCGCGCCGGGTGATGCCGCCTCGGTGGCCGGCCTGCCGAATCGTTCAAAGATGCGGTGCACGTCGGCTTCCGGTACGCCGGGTCCCTCATCCGCAACGGCCAGCACGAGTTGCTCGGTGCCGTCGGCTGCAGTGTGGAATGCAGAACTCAGCGTGATGGTCGACCCGGCCGCAGTGTGTTGTGTCGCGTTGGTCGCGAGCTGCAGAATCGCCTGCGAGATGCGCTGCGCGTCGACGATCGCCTCGCCGTCGGCGACGCTGCCGACCAGCCAGCGGCGATCGGCCAGACCCTGCAGTTTCGCGTCCAACTCCATGGTGAGCTCGGCAATGTCGACCGGTTCGCGCAACCGGATGTAGTCCGGCCGCTCGGACTTGGCGAGCGTGAGTAGGTCGGTCACCATGCGGTTCATCCGATCGAGCTCCCCGGTGACGATCTCGATGGTCGCGGCGCGGTCTGCGGGATCCTCACCCATGAGTTCGAGGTGCCCACGGATGATCGTGATCGGCGTCCGTAATTCGTGTCCGGCGTCGTCGACGAACTGTTGCTGAGTGGCGAACGCCTGTTCCAGGCGTTCGAGCATGGCGTTGAAGGTGAGGGCGAGATCCGCGAGTTCGTCGGTGCCGTCCACGGGCAACCGACGGGTGAGGTCGCGTTCACCGATCTCGGCGGCAGCTTCACGGACCTCGGCCACGGGTCGCAGTACGCGACCGGAGACCCACCAGGCGATCGCGCCGGTCAACACCAGCGAGAGGGCGCCGATGGTCAACAGCAGTTGTGCCGTGTCGGCGACCTGGCGATGCTCGGCCTCGGTGAACACCAACACGATCATGCTGCTACGCCCGTCGGCGTCTGTGACGTCGCTGCGTCCCCAACGAACCTCGCCGGCCGGGGTCTGCGCGGTACCCGTGGTGGCATTGAGGATCTGACGCATGAGGCTTGCGTCGGCGGTCGGGTCGTAATCCTCCCGTGCCGGAATCTGCGCGCCCGAATTGACGTAGTAGGTACCGCTGTGCGCGATGTATCCGAGTAACAGTTCGCCGTCCCCGGGGCGTTGATCTTGCAGGAAGCTCTGCAGCAGCGCCTCACCGTCCGATTCGGCGCCCGTGGTCGCCTGAGCCTGAAACTCGGCGATCTCCTGGGTGATCTGCGCATTCGCGCGTTCGCCGACGTCGCGGCGCATCAGCACGATGGTCAAGGTGAGCAGGAGGCCGATACCGATCCCCGCGGTGAGCGCGATCCAGCCGACGATCCACCAGCGCAGCGGTAGCCGACGACGAGGCCGATCAGTCATCGTCGTCGTCATCATCTCCGTCGTCGTAGTCGTAATAATCGTCGTCATCATCATCGTCGTCAGGCAGTGGGGCCGGGTACGAATCGATGGGTGGATCGATATCGGTGGAGCTGTCAGTGGGCGGCTTCGGTGATAACGGGTCCGATGGACCAGAAGTGCCCGTGGAGGGACCTGCGGATTCCTCTGGCGCGGCAGTGGAGAAACTCTCGTCCGTGGAATCGCGCGGAGCCAACGTGATCGGCGCTTCGTCAGGGAGATCGGCCGGCGGTGCGGAACCGAGCATCGCGAATGAGACCGCGCCGACGATGATGAACCCGATCAATCCGCCGAGCAGCCCGAAACCAATGGGCGACTTCATGAGGTGGCCCCTTCCATTGCGGTGAGCTGACGCGTATCCGCGTCGTGGACCTCCCACACCCGGTGCGCGCCAAGCAACTGCTCGGGCTGATGGGTACGGGCGAGCACTACACCGGGGTACGTGCGGATGAGTTCGCCGGCCATCTGCCGTCCCGCCGCGTCGAGCTGCTCATCAAGGTGATCCAGCAGCAGTAGAGGCGGGGTGCCCAGTGTTGCACGGGCCAGCAGCAGTTGCGCGCGCTCGGAGGTGGACAGTGGATCGCCGCCGCGGCGCAGCACCGTCCGGACTCCGTTCGGGAATTCGGTAATCCGCTCGCCCAGGCTGACCCGATGCAAGGCCTGAATCGGCGATTCGTCCGAACGCGGCAGTCGATACCGCACGGCCCGCCCGATCGTGCCGCGTTCGATCGTGGTGCCGCGCGCGGCCCAACCGACAAGTTCACGACGGTCGTTCGCCGGCAGCGAGTACAGGTCTCGGCCGTCGACATGTACCCAGGCGTGCGGGCTGCCGTGCAGCAGTGCATCGGTAATTCCGGCGGCCGCGGCGTCGATGCAGCGCAGCAGGATTCGCTCGCCAGGAAAGGCGAGCAGTTCACTGGCGCCGGGGAGGTCGGCGAGGTGTACGACGCCGTCCGGCACGCCGTTCGCGCGCCGCGTCGTGGGTGCCGGCGCGCTCTGCCGGACGTGCGCGGCGAACTGTAGTTCGGGCTCCAGGATCAATCGCGCGGCACGATATGACTGGCGGTACTCCGTGATGCGGCCGAGATCGTTCAGCGGGGTCGCGATCACTCCGAGCAGCAGGAGCGCCGCCGTGATCGCACCGGCAGGCGTGGCGCTCGCGGTGCCGACGACGGTGGCGAGCACCATCGCGACGGCTCCCGTGGCCGCGGCCGATCCGCGCATACCGCCGGCTATGACCGAGCGCGCGACAGCCGCGGAGGCGACTCGCGCACTGACCTTGTCGATGTGCGCCAGTTCGCGATGTACGCCGCCCGCTGCGCGGATGTTCGCGGACGCCGACACGGTGTCCGCGATGTGTGCCGCCATCGCGCCGCGGCGCTTGCGCAGGGTGCGTGCGCGCCGTAAGGCATATCGGCTCAGCCGGTGCAGGGTCGCCGCGAACGCGGCCAGCACGGCCGCGACCACGGCCGCGATCGGTGCCGACAGAATCAACAAGGCGACGAGTACGCCGAGGATGAGCGGGACGCCGACGAGCAGCGGGCTGATGCCGAGCGCGATCCAGTTCCGTACCGCGCTGAGGTCATTGGTGGTGCGGGCGACGGTGATGCCGAGGTGAGGGCCGTCCGCGCGGTGCAGCGCGGAGGCGACCAGCTCGCCGCGCACCTGATGGACGTAACTTTGGGCGAGCCGTTCGGACAGTATGCGTTCACCCATCCGCAGTGCACCGATGAGCGCAGCTGCGCCCAGCAAGACGCTGATGAGCCACACCCGATTCACGCCCTGGCCGGCCACCAGCAGTTGCGGTGCGGCAATCGCGACGGTGAGTGCCGCTGCTGCCTGCCCCACTCCAGATAGCACCAGCAGTGCGATCAGGCGGCGACGTTCCTCGGTCATTAGCGCAGGCATGGTTATCGAAGCAGCCTGGTGGCAACGTGCGGGGTGGCGAGATCGAAGGTGTCGATGACGCTGACGTCGAGCGCCGCGCGGGCCTCTCGAGTCGCCAACGGCGAGGACGTCAGACAACCCGATACCGCCGCTACGTCGAGTCCGACTGTTCGCAACATCGGTACGCCGGCGCTCGCGCCGAGTGCGTCGGCGGTGGCGAACAATACCCGGTCGATACCGCTGGTGAACTCGGTGTCGTGTAACAGCCTGGAGGTTTCGTCCTGGAAGATGCCATCGGCGATTTCCAGCACGACCACGTCGGGTGCCTGTGCCAGCAGGTGCGCGCGAATCGCTGTCGCGAGTTCGCGCAGGTATCCGAACTCCATGCGGAACGTGGACGCGACGCCGAAGTCGGTGAAATCCACGACCTCAATCGCGCCAGCGTCCGCGAACATGGCCGGATCGCCGCCCGCGCCGGTACCGGTGAGCTTGCCGGCGGCGACGCGCAGTCCAGCGAGGGTCAGGCCGCGGACGAAGGAAGCGAGTGTCGTGGACTTGCCCGCGTTCATGCTGGAACCGAGCACCGCGATAGTGGGCACATCGCGGGCGCCGTACGTCGCCGGGGTGCCCGGGTCGTGCGGCGCGAAGTGGGTCAGATTGGCTATACCGCGCGAATGCGCGAGAAACCCCAGCGGTTCGAGCACCGTGGCCGGGTCCATCCGTGCGTGTTGAGTGACGACCCGAGCAGCCACACCGCCGGCGGCCACCAGGTGCACTGGGCCCAGATCCGTTGGCACGGTGGCCTCGAACTGGTCGGGTGCGTAGCGGTGCCCGTAGGCAACGAGGATCTCGTCGCCTACGTGTAGGTGTTGACGGCGTCCGGTCGGGCGCTCCAGGCGCTGGTGCTGGCCGATTTCGACGACGCGGGCGAGCACGATATCGCCGGGAGCCGGTCGCAGCGATCCGCTGATCAGGCGATAGCCGGTCGGATCGACGCGCAGTGCGGCGTCCAGAAACCGGGTGGTGTAGGCGCGTTTCGCGCGCAGCAGGCGCGTCGGGTGCAGTTCGTAACTTCCCGTGTTCGACGACTCGAGCAGCAGGGTGGGCGCGGTGAGTGTGTGCGTCATGCCGTGAACGCTATGCATCGGCCATGACCGGGCGATGAGCCCGAGATGAGGGTTTTCTCATCTCGGACACCGCGATGTGCGTTAAGCCTCCGTGGCGCCGAATTCCTTCGCGACGCGCATCAAGTACGTGCCGTAATCGGATTTAGCCAGTTCCTTGCCCAGCGCGTACGTCGCCTGGGCGTCGATGTATCCCATCCGCATCGCGACCTCTTCGGGGCACGCAATCCGCACGCCCTGGCGATGCTCGAGCACCTGCACGAATTGACCGGCTTCCAGCAGCGAGTCGTGGGTTCCGGTGTCCAACCATGCGAATCCACGTCCGAGATCGACCAGGCGTGCATCGTTCCACTCGAGGTACTGCTTGTTGACATCGGTGATCTCCAACTCGCCACGCGCTGACGGCTTGAGATTCGCGGCGATATCCAGCACCCGATTGTCATAGAAGTACAGCCCAGTAATCGCACGATTCGATTTCGGCCGTGCGGGCTTCTCCTCGATCGAGATCAACTTGCCGTCCGCGTCGGCCTCGCCGACGCCGTATCGCTCCGTATCGGTGACCTGGTAGCCGAACAGGGTGCAGCCGGACAGGCTCGTGGCCTCATGCTGCAGCGTCGAGGAGAACCCTTGGCCGTAGAAGATGTTGTCGCCGAGCACCAGTGCGACGGAGTCATCACCGACATGATCGCGACCGAGGATGAACGCTTCGGCGAGTCCGTTCGGATGGGCCTGCTCGGCGTACGTGAGGTTGATACCCCACTGAGACCCGTCGCCCAGCAGCCGCTGGAAACTCGGCAGGTCGTGCGGAGTGGAGATGATCAGGATGTCCCGGATGTCCGCTAGCAGCAGCGTTGACAGCGGGTAGTAGATCATCGGCTTGTCGTACACCGGCAATAGCTGCTTGCTGGAGGCCTTGGTGATGGGGTGGAGGCGGGTACCGCTGCCACCGGCGAGGATGATGCCCTTCATACGCGATGCGACCCTTCGGTAGTCAGTGCCGAGCGAGTTAACGGTAGTTGGTGAACTGCAGCGCGACGCCGAAGTCCTCGCCCTTCAGCAACGAGATCACTTCCTGAAGGTGATCCTTCTTCTTACCGGTCACGCGCAGTTGATCGCCCTGGATCTGAGCCTGAACGCCCTTGAGTCCGGCGTCGCGAATGAACTTCGAGATCTTCTTCGCCTTCTCCGAATCGATGCCCTCGACGATCTTGCCGGTCAACTTGTAGCCCTTGCCGGAGGACTGCGGCTCTCCGGCATCGAACGCCTTCAGGCTTATTCCGCGCTTGACGAGTTTCTCCTTGAATACCTCCAAAGCGGCGAGGATTCGGTCGTCGGTGGAGGATGTCAGCGCGACGCCGTCATTGCCGGCCCACTCGATCGACGTGTCGGTGCCGCGGAAATCGAACCGCTGCGAGAGCTCCTTGGAAGCCTGCTGCAGCGCATTGTCGGCCTCCTGGTGATCGACTTTGCTCACAACATCGAAGGATGGGTCGGCCATGGTGAAATCTCTCCTGTATGCTCGTCTACCGGAACGCGACGCCGAGTCTACCGATGTGGGCCAGGCGGAGCGGGACATGGCAGGTTGCCCGAGTGGCCAAAGGGAGCTGACTGTAAATCAGCCGCGCAAGCTTCAGAGGTTCAAATCCTCTACCTGCCACCACATGACGAATGGCCCGGCGATAGCCGGGCCATTCGTCAGTTTCGAGCAATAATCCCGCTAGGTGGCGCTTGTCGCTGACGAGCTTTCTACCCATGTGCCGGTCGCCGGGTCGACGTACGCCAGGTCGACGTCGTCGGCCTCGTACGCGTCAGAGTCCGCACCGGCGGTCATGCTTTGCGGCTCGTCGGTCTCCTCGTACGGTTCCATCTCATTGACGACAGCATCGTCGTCCGTCTCGGCCTGTGGCTCGCCATCGTCAGCGGTTTGATGCGAACTAGCGTCCCAGTTCACGGACTGCTCGACCGTGTCGACCTCGCCGTCCCCATCGGTATCGGTGGGCGAGCTGAACACGGCGCCGCTAGAGAAGGTCGAGGTGTCGATCTGACCGTCGCCATCGGTGTCCTGCCCATAGGTCATGTCGACCTCGTCGGCAAAACCGTCCCCATCCGTGTCGTACTGATTGACGATCACCACCGCGTCGACTTCACCGTCACCGTTGGTGTCCGCGTCAACCGAGATCTCGACGTAGTCGTCGATCCCATCGCCGTCGAGGTCTCCGTAACTGACCTTCGCGAGTCCGTCGACCTGGCCGTCGCCGTCGATGTCTACTTCGTCGCCGTCCGCGATGCCGACGTCGAACCCAGTGCTTACGCTGTACTCCTGATCACTGATTCCGTCGAAGGACGGGTCATCGCTCGTGCCGCCTTCATAAGTGGAGTCGGCTCCGTCGAAATGTTCCATCGTGTTGTCCTTAGTGACTTATCTGCGTAATTACTGCTCAGATGTTGCTGAAGGCCGACGAATGTCGGCGTTCGCTAGGACGCGCTGCTGCGGCGCGGGGATCCCCACGCGACTGATTGCGTCCTCGTCCATCATGCATGCGGAGTGGGTATCTGGTCGAACTCGGCATAACGTGAATCACAACCCCCCGGCTGTTGCTCGGAGCGTGCTTCCGTGTAACCTCTTGTGGTCCGACTCGCGCAGTTCCGCGAGGGCGGCAGGCCCCTTTAGCTCAGTCGGCAGAGCGTCTCCATGGTAAGGAGAAGGTCTACGGTTCGATTCCGTAAAGGGGCTCGGGTAATCGGAGCGCTCACCAGCGTGACGCTCGGTACCACCTGGCCGTGTAGCTCAGTTGGTAGAGCGCACGACTCATAATCGTGTGGTCACCGGTTCAAGTCCGGTCACGGCTACCACTCATCCGAACTACTGACGAAAGGCTCGCTCACGTGGCTTCCACCGACGTACGACCGAAGATCACCCTGGCGTGCCAGGAGTGTAAGAACCGCAACTACATCACCAACAAGAATCGCCGGAACGACCCGGAGCGACTTGAGATGAAGAAGTTCTGCCCGACCTGCCGGCAGCATCAGGTTCACCGCGAGACCCGCTAGCACCGAGACTTCACCAGCGAGGCCGCACCCCGATTCGATCGAGGTGCGGCCTCGCTGCGTGCTGCCGACGCCGGTCGTCGTGCGCTCGACTAGTTCGGTGCTCCGATAACTCCCTGCTTAATAGGTTCTGTGCCCTAGTCGCGTCGCATCCGCCTGCGCCCCGATAGTCCGCGAAGGCGGGGGGACACCGGTAACGACGTGCCTTCTGCGATCGAGCACCCTGGCGGCGTGAGCGTTCCGCGAATCGTGCGCAGGCTGACCACCTCCGTCCAACCGACCAGACGCCGATGACTCAACGACGCACTAAGGTGAACCGATGCCGTTAGATCAGAGTTTCGTCGGCCGCGAATACCCGCCCATGGCGGCGTACGAGGTTGGCCGCCAGAAGATACGCGAGTTCGCCGACGCGATCGGCGACCCCAACCCTGCTTATCGCGACATCGACGCCGCTCGCGCTCTGGGGCACCCCGATGTGATCGCGCCACCCACGTTCGCGATCGTGGTCGCGATGCCGGTGATCAATCAAGCGGCGTTTGACCCCGAACTCGGGCTTGACTACTCAAAGGTCGTGCACGGGGAGCAGAAGTTCAGCTATTCGCGGCCCATCGGGCCGGGCGACCGGCTGGTCGGCGTCCTGCACATCGACAAAATTCGTGCAGTCGCCGGCAACGACATGATCAACCTTCGCGCCGAACTCAGCACCGAAGCCGGTGAGCATGTGGTCACCGCCTTCGGAATGTTGGTAGCGCGCGGCACGGCTCAGGAGCAGTCATGAGTGTCCCGTCCTACGACGCCGTCGAAGCTGGTCAGCAGTTGCGCGAGGTCGCGCTGCCGATCACCCGAGCCGACCTGGTGCGGTACGCCGGTGCGTCAGGTGACTTCAACCCAATCCACTGGAGCGAACGCACCGCTCTGGCCGTCGGGCTGCCGGATGTGATCGCGCACGGAATGCTCACCATGGCGAAGGCGGCGAACCTGCTGACCGACTGGGTCGGCGATCCCGCGCGGATCATCGAGTACGGCACGCGCTTCGGTCAGCCCGTTGTTGTGCCGGACAGCGACGACCCGTCGGAGTTGGTCGTGACGGCGAAGATCGGCAAGAAGTTGGCGGACAAGAAGGTGCGAGTAGACATCGACGCGCGCGCCGGCGACCACAAGGTGCTGTCGATGGCGCGCGCGATCGTCCAACTCGACTAGGCCGGCCGCACTTGGCGTCCTGGGAACAACCGCTTCAGGACGTCCGCCAGTGTGACGATCCCGGCGGGGCCGTCAGCAGACTCGACCAGCACCAGGTGGGTGCGGGTTTCGCGCATCGTCGCAAGCGCGGAATGCACTGGGGTCGAGGCGGTCATCCGCATGATTGGGCGCATGATTTCCGAGGCCGCACGGTCGTCCGGTTCCATCAGCGTGTCGCGGACGTGTACGACGCCGACGATCACACCGTCCTTGGTGACCGGTATCCGCAAGTGACCGCTGGCGCGGGTCTGCTGGCGAACACGCAGCACGCTTTCGGACGCGTCGACCGAGTTGATCCGCTGGTTCGGATCAAGGAGGTCGCCGACGCTGAGGTTCTGCAGATCCAGCGCGATCGTCAGCTGCGCGGAATAGGTTTCATCGAGCGCGCCCACGGACGCCGAATGCTCAACGAGGTGCCGTAGGTCGTCGGCGCTCTGCCCGGTCGAGACATTCGGCTGGGGCTGTACGCCGACTTTGCGCAGCAGCCAGTTCGCTGTCGAGTTGAGCGCGATCAGGGCGGGCCGGGTGAGAAACATGAAACCGCGCATCGGAAGCGCGAGGACGGTGGCAGCGGTTTCAGGATGCGCGATAGCCCATGATTTCGGCGCCATCTCGCCGATCACGAGATGCAGGAAGGTCACCACAAGCAGCGCCAAGATGAACGAAGCGACCTCGGCGACGACCAGTGGTGCGCCGATCGACATGATCAGCGGGGTCAACGCGTGCATGACCGCGGGTTTGGTGATGGCGCCGAGCGCTAACGCGCACGCGGTGATTCCGAGCTGGCTCCCGGCCAACAGCAGTGTCAACTCGTTGTTACTACGCAGCGCCGCGCGGGCCGAACGGCTGTTGGCTGCACGATCCTGCAAACGATGGGGCTTCGCCGCCAACAGCGCGAACTCGGTGGCCACGAATAGGGCACTGAGCACGATCAGTGCCACGGTGACGGGGATGACGACTACAGCGCTCACGCGGTCGCCTCCTGCTCTTCTTCAGCGGTCGGTATCGGCCGTTCGATGAGTTCGGCGCGGACTCGCGAGGGGACGTGGCGTCGTACGTGTAGCACCGTCATCCGGAGCATTCGCGGTTCCGGATCGTCGTCCTCGGCGAGATCCGCGGGATCGATGGGGAGCTCGACATCGATCTGGGTACCTACCGGCGGCAGCGACCCATGCGCGGAAATGACGAGTCCGGCGAGGGTTTCGTAGTCGCCTCGCGGAAGCTCGCAGTCGAGCGCGCGTTCTACTTCGTCCAGGTGGATATCGCCGGACATCTGCCAGGTGCCGTCGGCGTGTGCCAACGGTTCGGGCTCGAGCGGATCATGTTCGTCGGTGATTTCGCCGACGAGTTCCTCGGCGAGGTCCTCGATGGTCAGTACGCCGACGAACCCGCCGTACTCGTCCAACACACAGGCGAGCTGGCGGCGAGCGGTTGCCAACTGATCGAGCGCGTCGGGTAGCGACATCGTGGTCGGCACCAGTAAGGGATCGCGCATCAGCGAGCGCACAGGCACAGCCTCACGCCGCGGAGTGGCGAGCACGTCCTGCAGGTGAATGACACCGACCACCTCGTCATCGTTGTCGAGCACCGGATAGCGCGAATGGCCCGTGCTCATGTGCTCCCACGCCTCTTCGAGGGTCTGATCCTCACGGAAGGTGCCGATGTTGGGACGCGAGATCATCGCGTGCTCCACCGTCTGGTCCGGGAAATCGAGGATCCGATCGAGCAGCATGGACAGTTCTTCGGGGAGCTCGCCGGTGTCGCGCGACTCGGCAACGATGTGCTCGAGGTCGCGGGGTGTGGCGGAGTGCTCGACATCGTGTACTGGCTCGATGCGCAACAGCCGTAGCAGGCGGTTTGAGGCTCCTTCGAAGACCTTGATCAGCCAGCCGAATGCGGCGAGGTAGGCGGTCGTTGGCGTAGCCAGCCGCAGTGCCACCGGTTCGGGCCGAGATATGGCGAGATTCTTGGGGAACAGTTCGCCAAAGATCATCTGGACCAACGTGGACACCACTAAGGCGAAGGCCGCACCGATCGCGATCGAAACACCGGACGGGATACCGATACCGCCGAGTGCTTCGCCTAGGGAGGCGCCGATCAGTGGTTCGGCGACATAGCCCACCAGTAGCGCGGTGACAGTAATACCGAGTTGCGCCCCAGAGAGCATGAAGGACGTGCGTGAGGTGACTTGCAATGCGCGGGCAGCTGCGGCGTTGCCTTCGCTCGCTCGTGATCGCAGTCGTGAGCGATCGACAGCCATGTAGGCGAATTCCTGCGCGACGAAGAAACCAGTCAGCGCGGTGATGATCAGCACGACGAGGAGGCCGATCAACATGGTCACGGCCCACATCAGCGTGTGCCGCCGTTCAGTATCGAGTTTTTAGCTGGGCAGTTCAGACTCGGGGGTCTCGGACTGTCGCTTTCCATGAGGCGGTGTGGCTCCAGGGGAGAGGGTGTGTAGTGACGAAGTATCTCACTGGAACGGGCAACTGTGGGTAAAGAGCGCCCTGGTGGTCAGCGGATTGAGCGTGTGGGTAGACTTGCGTGCCGGGAGTCGCAGTTGACTCCTGGCCTGGCGTGCCCGAAGGTTCGGTCGCGCTACAGGGGTGTGGCTCAATTGGTAGAGCAGCGGTCTCCAAAACCGCAGGTTGCAGGTTCGAGTCCTGTCACCCCTGCAAGCAAGTAAGTATCTGCAATGTCGGCTAACGGAAGGCTAGCGAGTGGCCAAGGACTCTCCGCGTGAGTCGTCTGACGACGACGAGCGCGAGCTCCCCGATGAGCCGACCCAGGAGGAAGACGGCGTCGATCCTTCCGATGACGAGGCCGACTCGGCGGTATCTGACGACGAAGACTCGGCGGATGACTCAGTAGAGTCGGATGACGACGACCTCGACGACGATGACTCTGAGGATGACGATTCCGAAGACGATGAGGATTCCGACGACGATGGGGACGCCGCAGTAGCAGCAGCGGGCGCCCGTCGGAGCAAGAAGTCGAAGAGTGCTGCGACCGCCACCAAGAAGAAGGCGGCGACGAAGTCGCAGGACAAGAAGTCCCAGAAGAAGCCGAGCCCGATCGCCGGAGCTGCGCCGGGGACGTTCTTGCAGCAAGTCGTCAGTGAGTTGTCCAAGGTCGTCTGGCCTACTAAAAAGCAGATGATCACCTACACGACCGTCGTGCTGATTTTCGTCGTCGCGCTCGTCGCGGCGGTCTGGGGCTTTGACCTCGGCGTCGGCGAACTGATGGACTGGATCTTCGCCTAGTCCGCGGCCGCCAAGCGACGCCCTGCCGTTTCGACGGCGCAAACCAAGGAAGCGAGTTAATCCCGTGGCTGAAGAAGACATCGAGCGCGACGAGTCGACGCACTCGAGCGAGACAGCAGCCAGTGACAGCGAGTCGACCGTCGACGGCGGCGACACCGCGTCGGTTGGTACCGAGGCGGATGGCACCGAGGGCGCAGCGGCTGATGCTGCGCAGGCTGGCGATGACGCCGAAGTAGCGCCTCAGAGCAACCTGCAGGAAGCATCCGAGAATGATGTCGCCGAGTCCGGTGGGCAGCCAGAGGCCGCTGCCGCTCCTGCCGTCGAGGACGATATTGATGCTCCGATCGACGAAGAAGCCGAGTTGCGCTCGCGCTCACTGATCGGCGATTGGTACGTCGTGCACTCCTACGCCGGATACGAAAACCGGGTGCGCACCAACATCATGACGCGCTCGGAGACCTTCGACATGGAGGACTACATCTACGAGGTGGCCGTCCCCGAAGAAGAGGTCACTGAGATCAAGAACGGCAAGAAGGTGAAGGTCAAGCGCAAGCCGTACCCCGGGTACGTACTCGTGCGCATGGACCTCACGGACGAATCGTGGAACGTCGTGCGAAACACGCCGAACGTGACCGGTTTCGTCGGTGGTATGTCTCGCCCGTCCCCGGTGCCGGTCGACGATGTCGTGAAGATGATCATCCGTTCCCAGCCGCAGCCGGAGGCTTCGGCCGCTACGGCCAGCTCGGCCGGAGAAGCGGCCTTGACCGGACAGGCCGCGCCGACGATCGAGGTCGATTTCGAGGTGGGTGAGTCGGTGACCGTCATGGACGGACCGTTCGCGACCCTGCCGGCGTCGATCAGCGAAGTCATGCCGGAGCAGCAGAAGCTCAAGGTCCTGGTTTCGATCTTCGGCCGCGAGACGCCCGTCGAACTCGGCTTCAATCAGGTCAGCAAGATCTAGCTTTCCAGCACCGAACAGACCTGCGGTGGTTTCTCCCACGCTCACGAGCGTGGGCGAAACCACCGCAGATCTGGTTTATTCCTGTTGATCGCGAGCGCACTCTCGGGGACGGGCGAATGCGCCCCGGGAGCCCCGACTTACTCCTTCGTCATGGCGACGCCGCGCAGATCAGTCGATCCGCTGAAGAGCTGCCGCACGTTCGATACCTGATCGTTGAAGGCAGCCGTGAGGTGCACCTGGCATAGCGACAACAGGTGCGTGGGCTCGTCGATCATTGATTGCATGACTTCCTCGTACAGCGGTCGGCGGTCCTCGGGGTCGACCTCGCTCGCCGCGTCCTGCGCGGTCTTCAACGTTTCATCGTCGAGTTGACCCCCGAATCCGTACGTTCCGCCGTCCAGGTAGTGTCGCGCCAGCACGCCGTGTGGATCGGCGAATCCGGTGTACGGATTGACGTTGCCGGCCACGGACTGATCAATGACGAACTTCTCGATGACCTGCGGGGTCGGCACCGGGTCGATGTTCAGCGTGATACCAGCAGCGCTGAACTGGTCCTGTAGAGCTTCGGCGAGCGCGGTGTACTGAGTGATGTTCGTAGTCACCGTGGTGAACTCGAAGCCGTCGGGATAGCCGGCGTCCGCAAGGGTCTGCTTTGCCTTCTCGGGGTCGTAGGGCAACTCGTCGAGACCATCGCCGATCTCTTCGCTGTAGCCCGGGCTGGATTCCGGCCAGGGCTGGACTCCTGCCGAGCAGTATCCCTCGTAGAGACCGTCTGCGATGGCCTGACGGTCCACGGCGTAGTTCATGGCTCGCAGAACCTCAGGGTCATCGAACGGCTCGATGGTCGGGTTCACCATCATGTAGACGAACGAGGTGGACGGTTCGGAAATCACATTGAGATCGGCAGCGATGGCCGTGTCGATCTGGTTCGGGTTCAAGAATGCGCCGTCGACCTCACCACTCTGCACGGCGTTGTAGCGGGTCTGGTCGTCCAGCATCAAGCTGTACGTCATCGTGGCGACGTTCTGTACGGACGGATCCCAGTAATCGGGCGTTTTCTCGTACTCCACCTTGTCGCCGGGAGTCATGGACGTTGCCACGTACGGACCGATGCCGACCGGCTCGTCTTCGATCGTGCCGTTCTCGACAGCGGTCGGGGAGACCATGATGCCGCCGCGCGCGGTGAGCGCGCTGAGGTAGGCCCCTAGTCCGTATGACACGGTCACCTTGATCGTGTGCTCGTCGATCACCTCTGCAGACTCGAACTGCCCCACCTCAGCCTGCAGGGTGCTGCCGTCTGCGGCGTCCCGCTCGAGGTTGAACTTCACAGCCTCGGCATCGAACGGCGTACCGTCGGAGAAGGTCAGGCCTTCGCGAAGGTTCATGGTGACCGTGTTTCCTTCGGCGGTGAAATCCTCGGCGAGCATCGGCGAGACCGACGCATCGGGTTCGAGCCAGAGCAGCCGGTCGTACACCGGAGCGTAGAAACTGAAGTCGCCGCCGCCGACGCTCTTCGTGGGGTCCCAACTGGTGGTGTACTGCGTGTAGGCCCATCGGAAGTGCGCGTCTTTGTCGAGTTCGTCGCTGGTCATCGGAATGTCGCTGGGAAGTTCACCCGATTCCGCGGGCCCGTTTTCCGGCGCGTCGCCGCACCCGGTGAGTAGGAGCGCGAACGCCGATGCGGTAGCGGCCAGGCGCTGAGACGACTTCACAATGGGACCCCGATCCTCAGGTGAGCGGCCTTCGATGTGTGGTTGCTCACGGTGATTGGGGTCATGTTTAGCAGTCGGGTGGGTCGGGAGCAAGGACCGTTGTGATGTTGCTAGCGCCCACTCGCGTGTTTCGATTTCGCCGCGTAGGCTTGACAGGTTGCTTTCTGCCCATCGGTTGGTGGGTGGGGCGACTCCTGGCCGTACGGCGCCGGTGTGCCACATGTAGTGACCGGTGTGCGGCCGCCAGTTTAGTTCCCGACACAGAGGACACGAAAGACATGCCTCCCAAGAAGAAGGTCGCTGGTCTGATCAAGCTTCAGATCCAGGCCGGCCAGGCTAACCCCGCTCCGCCCGTTGGTCCCGCGCTTGGTCAGCACGGCGTCAACATCATGGAGTTCTGCAAGGCGTACAACGCTGCGACCGAGTCGCAGCGCGGCAACGTCATCCCCGTAGAAATCACCGTCTACGAGGACCGCTCCTTCACGTTCATCACCAAGACGCCGCCGGCCTCGCGCCTGCTGCTGAAGGCTGCTGGCGTGCAGAAGGGCTCCGGCGAGCCGCACGTCAACAAGGTCGCCAGCGTCACCCGGGACCAGGTGCGCGAGATCGCCGAGACCAAGATGGCCGATCTGAACGCGAACGACCTCGACCAGGCCGAGCGAATCATCGCAGGCACGGCACGTTCGATGGGTATCGACGTCAAGTAGTCGTACCCATGTGGGAGAGCCACGCGCTGGCTCGCCGACCACATCTACAAGTGGCGTTCGGTCCCGCCGGATGCCCCGAAGCAACTTGGAGTAATTATGAAGCGCAGCAAGGCATACCGCGCCGCCGCGGAGAAAATCGATCGGTCGAAGTTGTACAGTCCGCTTGAGGCAGCGGGTCTGGTCAAGGAGACCGCGACGACGAAATACGACGCAACCGTCGAGGTCGCCATGGTGCTGGGTGTTGACCCGCGCAAGGCCGACCAGATGGTTCGTGGAACGGTCAACCTGCCGCATGGCACCGGCAAGACCGCCCGCGTGATCGTGTTCGCCGTCGGTGAGAAGGCCGCCGAGGCTGAGGCCGCTGGCGCGGACGTCGTCGGTTCGGACGATCTGATCGAGAAGATCAACGACGGTTTCCTGGACTTCGACGCGGCCATCGCGTCGCCGGATCAGATGGCCAAGGTCGGACGTGTGGCTCGCGTGCTTGGCCCGCGTGGTCTGATGCCGAACCCGAAGACCGGTACGGTCACCCCGGATGTCGCTAAGGCTGTCGCCGACATCAAGGGCGGTAAGGTCAGCTTCCGCATCGACAAGCAGGCCAACCTGCACCTGGTCGTCGGCAAGGCGTCCTTCGAGCCTAACCAGTTGGTTGAGAACTACGCCGCGGTCCTCGATGAGGTTCTTCGTGCGAAGCCGTCTGCGGCCAAGGGCAAGTTCATCAAGAAGATCGCGTTCTCCGCGACGATGGGCCCCGGCATCCTGGTCGACCCGAACCGTACGCGCAACCTGACCGAGGACACGGTCGCGTAGCCGCAGTCCCGGCAGCAAGGTTCCTATAGCGAGGTCCGCTCCCCCGTCGGGGAGCGGACCTCGCTGGTTTCGAGTATCAGATGCTGCGTAACTGGTGTGACGGTAGGTTCGATTTAGTGACGGTCGACACGTAGTCGACGCAGCTACAGGTCACTGCGGGGTGGTGGAGTTGTCAACCGAAACTGCGCCGGGTCAATCGGCGTACGCCGACGAGAACGATCGCCAGCGCGGCCGGTTTAGTTCCCGGCGAGTGTTCATCCTGGCGGCAGTTGGGTCCGCCGTCGGACTGGGAATATTTGGCGCTTCCCCTACGTGGCGTACGAGAATGGCGGCGGAGCGTTCATCCTGCCCTACCTCGTTGCCCTGCTCACGGCAGGCTTGCCCTTCCTCTTCTTCGACTACGCGATCGGGCACCGGTACCGCGGCTCTGGACCGCTGTCCTTCCGGCGCCTCAGCCGCAAGTCGGAGTTCATCGGCTGGTGGCAGGTGATGGTGTGTGTCATCATCGCGATCTACTACGCTGCGATCATTGCCTGGGCGGCGCAGTACACGATCTCTTCACCGGGCAAGTCCTGGGGCGCTGACCCGGAGAGTTACTTCTTCGGCGATTTCTTGAACACGACCGCGACTCCAGAGTTCGGATTCGATTTCGTCAGTGGGCTGGCCGTGCCGCTGATCATCGTGTGGCTCGTCGTGCTGGTCATTCTGGCCTTCGGTGTACAGCGAGGGATCGGTGCGACCTCTGTCGTGTTCATTCCGCTGCTGCTGGTGATGTTCGTCGTGCTCGTCGTTCAGGCTCTCACGTTGCCGGGTGCGTTGGACGGGCTGAACGCATTGTTCCAACCGAACTGGTCGGCGTTGGGTGACGTGGACGTGTGGCTCGCCGCATACAGCCAGATCTTCTTCTCGCTGTCGATCGGCTTCGGCATCATGATTACGTATGCGTCGTACGTCGGACGGCGCACGGATATGACTGGTTCGGGCGCCGTCGCCGGTTTGGCGAACAGTTCCTTCGAGGTATTGGCGGGGATCGGTGTCTTCTCCGCGCTCGGTTTCATTGCGCAGTCGGCCGGTACCGGTGTGGATCAGGTCGCCAGCGACGGTATCGGATTGGCGTTTATCGGCTTCCCCGCGATTATTTCCGAAGCCCCGGCCGGCGGGCTGATCGGCGTGCTGTTCTTCGGTTCGCTGGTGCTTGCAGGGACTTACGTCGCTGGTCAGCGTTGTGGAGGTCGTCGTATCCGCGCTGCGCGACAAACTCGGGATCAGCCGGATGAAGGCAACCGGTCTGATCGTGCTGCCCATCGCAGTTATCAGTACCGTGCTGTTCGGCACGACGACCGGATTGCCGATCCTCGATACGCTGGACTACTTCGTCAACCGCTTCGGTGTTCTGCTCGTGGCGATAGCAAGCATTATCGCGGTGGTGTGGCTGATCCGAGCGACCCCGATGTTGCAGTCGCACCTCAACCGCTATGGATCGATCCGGCTGGGCTTGTGGTGGAAGGCGCTGATCGGGTTTATTACGCCGGTGGTGCTGCTCGTGATGCTGGTTATTGACTTCGTCACGACCGTGGATGAGGGATATTCGGGTTATCCCGGATGGCTCATCGGCATCTTCGGCTGGGGGATGGTTGTCGGCATCGTGGCGGTTGCGGCGGTTCTAGCGATGCTGCCGTGGAGCCCGAAGATCAACCTGGAGCCGCCGCCGCCAGAGTTGGATGAGCCAGTCGAGCCGCCGGTGAGGGCGAGTCAGGAGACGCAGAAATGAGTGCGAGCGCAGTAGTGATGATGTTGGTGAGCATCGTGCTGGTGTGGGGCGGATTCTCGCTCGCCGTCATTCACCTGATGCGAAGTGGCAACCACGAACTGGACGGAAACGACTGAGACCTGTGGCGGCCGGTCGGCCGCCACAGGTCTCAGTGCCCGGACAAAACTAGGACTTCGCTTGCTCGCGCAGCGGAGCTTTTAGGACCTTGCCGGAGGCATTGCGGGGAAGCGTGCCGGTAACGATGACCTTGGTGGGCTTCTTGTACGACGCGATGCGGTCGATGCAGAACGCTACGATCTCGTCGGGTGTCGGCGCGTCGTTCTCGTCCTTAGGCACGACGAACGCGACCGGAGTCTCGACCCACTTCTCGTGGGGTGCGCCGACAACGGCAACTTCGTAGACCTTCGGGTGTTCGGCGATCGCGTTCTCGACCTCGGAGGAGTAGATGTTCTCGCCGCCGGAGATGATCATGTCCTTGACGCGGTCGACGACATAGATGAACCCGTCCTCGTCCTCCCGGACCAGATCGCCGGAGTGGAACCACCCGCCTTCGAAGGCGTTGGCGGTGGCCTCCTCGTTGTTCCAGTAGCCGATCATCGTGCCGGGTCCGCGGTAGACGGCCTCGCCGACTTCACCGCGCGGTACGTCGTTCATTGCGGGGTCCACGATGCGCAGCGAGACCAGCGGCACGGCCTTGCCGACCGAGCCCAACTTCCGGACCGCGTCGCGACCAGGCAGCATCGTGGTCACCGGAGACATCTCCGTCTGGCCGAAACTGCAGACGTTCTTTGCCTCGGGGAAGGTCTCGGCCATCGCGCGCAGGACCGCCGGTGTCGCCGGGGACGCTCCCCAGGAGATGGTGGTCAGGCGCAGGTCACGATCCTTTACGCCGGGGTATGCGCACACAGCTTGCCACTGTGTGGGTACCAGCCAGACGCTGGTGATCTTCTCCTCCTCCAGGATGTCCAGCAGCGTGCCGACATCGAAGTTGCCGGTGGGCAAGATGACCGACTTCGATCCGACGATCACGCTGGGCAACAAATTCGCGACGCCGGCGATGTGGAACAACGGGGGAGTGACGAGCTTGATGTCGTCCTCAAGCATTTCGTCGGCGATCAGCGTGGTCGTCATGGTTTGCGCGATCAGGTTTTGGTAGGTCAACATCGCGCCCTTGGGCAGGCCGGTCGTGCCCGAGGTGTAGGAGATCAACGCGAGTTCGGACTCGTTTTGCGGGCCGTCGGCATCGCTGGGTTCATGGGCGGCGATTGCCTCTTCGTAGCGTTGCGCGTCAGGACCGGCCTGGGTCGGATCGTTGCCCACGACCAGTGCGGCCAGCGGTGTCTCGGACTTCTCCCGAACCTCGGCGATCAAGGTGGCCAACTGCTGTTCGACGATGACCGCGCGCGAACCGGAGTTCTCGGCCAGGAACTGCACCTCCCGCGCCACGAGTCGGAAGTTGATCGGGACCGCAACCGCGCCAAGCGTGTTGATGGCGAGGATCGCCTCAGCGAATTCGGGACGGTTGGTGATCATCACGATCACGCGGTCGCCGCGCGAGACTCCCAGGTCGGCGAGGGCCGACGCCAGGCGACGCGTGCGATTGGCCAACTGCCCCCAGGTGATCGTTTCGCCCTTGTAGCGCAGCGCCATTTCGTCCGGCTTCATGAATGCGTGGCGGTCGAGCTGGTGCACCCAGTCCATGCCGGTGTTCGGTGAAGTCTGTGCGGTCATCTGGACGCGGTCCTCCTGAAAACGACTGATCGGTCAGTTATCCCGTCCCCGTCGTACGCCGGAGAATGAGGGAGCCTGCTAGACGCTGAGAATCAGCGACTTAGGTGACCTGAAGCATACGCCCCACCATCTGTCGTAATGAACACCCGTTCAGGGTTGTGCTGGCAGGCAGCCGTGGTGCCCTCCACGGGGTGCCTGGAGAGGCACGTCACTGGAATCTCGATTGCCTGCGGCGGCGGGAGTGCGTACAGTTGTCTCGGTTCTACCGAAGACCGCTGGTCATCATTTGCCCTCGGGCAGATGAATGAAAGTCCCTGACAAGGGCGGCCCGCGCAGGAACGAACGGATCGCGAGTAGTTTAGGCTGCCTGACCCCGTGCGCTCTGCGCCGGGGTTCTCTTGTTTCCGGGTGGATCAGCCCGATGCACAGGAGAGGAGGGACATGCCAACCTCAGCAAAGATTTCTGCAGTTCAGGAAATCACCGAACAGTTCAATGAGTCGACTGCCGCAGTGCTCACCGAGTACCGCGGACTGTCCGTTTCACAGCTGACCGAGCTCCGCCGGGCCCTGGGTGCCGACACGACGTACGCCGTTGTGAAGAACACTCTGACCAAGCGCGCGGCGAAGGAAGCCGGACTGCAGATTGACGACGCACTGCTTACGGGGCCGACCGCGATCGCGTTCATTCGCGGAGATGCTGCGGCAGCGGCCAAGGGACTCAAGGAGTTCGCCAAGGAAAACCCGCTGCTCGTCGTCAAGGGCGGTGTCCTCGAAGGCAACATTATCTCGGTCGACGATGTCAACAAGATCGCCGATCTGGAGCCCCGCGAGGTGCTGCTGGCCAAGCTGGCAGGCGCCATGAAGGGCAACATGACGAAGGCCGCGTCCACGTTCCAGGCACTGCCCGCGCAGTTCGCCCGGCTGGCCGAAGCCCTCAAGGAAAAGAAGCCTGCGGAGGCCGCTCCGGCTGCCGACGCGTCCGATTCTGCCGAGACTGCCGAGAGCTAGTCGACGCACCACGCCGGGCGCATGCGCGGCGTACCAAGAAACTCCCGCCATACGGCGGACAAGAAAGGAAGCCATCATGGCGAAGTTGTCGTCTGACGAGCTGCTCGCGCAGTTCGAAGAAATGACCCTGCTCGAGCTCTCGGAGTTCGTGAAGGCGTTCGAAGAGAAGTTCGATGTCACCGCTGCGGCTCCGGTCGCGGTTGCCGGCGCTGTCGCTGCCGGCGGTGCCGGTGGCGACGCCGGTGCGGCTGCCGAGGAGAAGGATGAGTTCGACGTCATCCTCGAGAGCGCGGGCGACAAGAAGATCCAGGTCATCAAGGAGGTCCGCACGCTGACCTCGCTCGGCCTGAAGGAAGCAAAGGACCTCGTGGACGGCGCTCCGAAGCCGGTCCTGGAAAAGGCCAACAAGGAGACCGCGGACAAGGCGAAGGAAGCCCTCGAGGGCGCCGGCGCTACCGTCACGGTCAAGTAGCACCTCGCTTCGCCAAGGAGCCCACTCGCGACTGCGGGTGGGCTCCTTCGTGTCTGCGATGCCTTGCTGCGACCGAGGGCGACGGTCACCGGTGAACGTCGCCGCGGCTCGCGTTCCCAGCGCCACGAGAGTGATGGTGGACTCACCGCGAGTGAAATCGATCCCGTCGTACGCCGCGCAGACACGTACGCCGATAGACTGGTGATATCGATTCACCCCGTCTTGCGGTGAATCGCCTGGTGATCGGACGTGAACCTCTCCGTCCGCTGGCCGCGCCGCACCGCCACTCGGGCGGAGATTCGATGAGCGCGCCGCGCAAGACGCCGCGTTAACCAGACGCCAAACCGATTGGTATCACTCGTTGTCGAACGACTTCGCGCGCCTCGGCGTGCCCACACACCTCGTCGATGCCCTCGCATCTCGCGGAATCGACACCCCTACTCCCATACAGGCGGCGACGCTGCCGGACTCGCTTGCCGGACGAGACGTACTCGGACGCGGCCGTACCGGTTCCGGTAAAACCTTCGCGTTCCTCACGCCACTGGTTGCCCGACTCGCCGAAGGTCGCCGTGCGGCCCCGAAGCAGCCTCGCGGCCTGGTACTCGCGCCGACGCGCGAGCTCGCCACCCAGATCGTGGATTCACTCTTACCGCTACAGGAGGCGGCGGGCTTGTCCAGCCAGGTCATCTTCGGTGGGGTGAATCAAAACCCTCAGGTGCGGGCGCTCGCGGCTGGCGTCGACATCGTCGTCGCCTGTCCGGGACGCCTCCTAGACCTGATGGGGCAGCGCGCCGTCGACCTGCGCGCCATCGATATCACCGTGATCGATGAAGCCGACCACATGTCAGATATGGGCTTCTTGCCGATGGTGCGTCGGATCCTCGATGCCACACCGCGTGGTGGGCAGCGGATGCTGTTCTCGGCGACGCTGGACGATGGAATCGGCGTTATCGCGCAGAAGTACCTACACAAACCGGTCGTGCACGAGGCTGATTCGGCGCAGTCGCCGGTTGCCGAGATGACCCACCACGTGCTTCGGGTACAGCATGACGATCGCGTGTCCGTCGTTGCCGACCTGGCCGCCGCGCCGGGGCGCACCATTGTGTTCACTCGTACGAAGCACGGGGCGAAGAAGCTCGCGAAGCAGCTCGTCGGTCGCGGCGTCCCCGCCGTCGAGCTGCACGGAAACCTCAGCCAGAACGCGCGCACCCGCAATATGGATGCATTCCACTCCGGCACGGTGCGGACCCTGGTCGCGACCGATATCGCCGCACGCGGCATCCATGTTGACGACGTCGAACTCGTCGTGCACGCCGATCCGCCGACTGAGCACAAGGCGTATCTGCATCGCTCAGGTCGTACAGCCCGTGCCGGTAATAGCGGTACGGTCGTCACCATCGCGGCGGAATCGCAGTTGCGCGAGGTGCATTCGCTCATGCGTGCCGCGCGGATCTCCGCGAAAATCGCGGACGGCGCACCCGGAAACCAGGCGCTTCAGATCCTGGCGCCGGGGGAGCGTACGTACCTCGACGTGCAGCACGCCCAGGAAATCGTCGCGCCGAATCAGCCGCAGCGTCCGGCATCGCCGCGAGGCGGCGGATCCGGTCGGCATCGCTCGGGTGGCGCTCGCTCCGGCGGAGGCCGTGGATCGACGAGCGGTGGTCGGGGGCAGGGGTTGGGTGCACGTGGCCAATCGTCCGCCGGTCGCCCGCAGTCCGATGGCGGCCGTTCAGTCAGTGCCCGCTCCGGCTCGCGTGCGTCAGGCAACGGCCGCGATCACGGTGCATCGGCCGATCGCAATGGTGCTCGCGATCCGTCGCGTTCGTCCCGCCGCCGCAGCCGCCGACCCCAACAGTCGCCAGCCGCCTCGTAAACCTCGCGTAGTGACCTAGGTGAGCGACGGGACGCGATCGCGTAGGGATGCCATGACTCGGCGCTCAGCGGCTCAGCGAATGGATAGTCCTACCCAAGACTCGCTCAGGGCGTGTCCGGGGTAGGACCCCCGGCCGCGGCCTGTGCGCGTAGCGGACTCTTCAGCACCTTGCCGGAGGCGTTACGCGGTAGTGCGTCGACGAAATACACGGCGCTCGGCTTCTTGTACGACGCGATGCGTTCGGCGCAGAAAGTGATGATCTCCTGGGCGGACGGCGGATTATCGGCGTCTCGCGGCACGACGAACGCGACTGGCGTCTCCACCCATTTTTCGTGCGGCATGCCAACCACGGCGACTTCGTATACCTGCCGATGACCAGCGATCGCGTTCTCGACCTCCGAGGAGTAGATGTTCTCCCCACCGGAGATAATCATGTCCTTGACGCGGTCGATGACATAGACGAATCCGTCTTCGTCTTGACGCACCAGGTCGCCGGAGTGGAACCAGCCGCCGGCGAACGCTTCGTCGGTGGCCTCCGCGTTGTTCCAGTAGCCGATCATCGTGCCTGGTCCGCGGTAGACGGCCTCGCCGACCTCGCCGCGCGGCACGTCGTTCATCGCCTCGTCGACGATCCGTAGCGATACCAGGGGAACCGGTTTGCCCACCGAGCCCAACTTCCGCACTGCGTCGCGCCCGGACAACATGGTGACGACCGGAGACATCTCGGTTTGTCCGAAGGTGCTGACGATCTTCGCATCTGGGAACGTTTCAGCCATCGCGCGCAGCGTAGCCGGGGTCGCCGGTGAGGCGCCCCACCGCACCGTGCGCAACTTTAGGTCGCGTTCGGCTATGCCAGGCTGCGCGCACACCGCCTGCCACAGCGTCGGTACCAGGAACACTTTCGTGACGCGTTCGCTCTCCAGCAGATCCAGCAACTCGGCAGCATCAAAGTTACCGCTGGGTAGGTTCGCTGTCATTGATCCATTGATGAAGCCGGGTAGTAGCGAGGCGATACCCGCGATGTGGAATAACGGAGGGGTGACCAGTTCGATCTCATCGCCGATCCGCTCGTCGTCGGCGATCCCCCACGTGAGTGATTGGGCGATGAAGTTCTGGTACGTCATCATCGCGCCCTTCGGGCGTCCGGTGGTACCAGAGGTGTACAGGATCATTGCCAGATTGTCTGGCCGATCGGGGCCGGTTCCTGCGCTCGGCGCATGGGCCGAGATGGCCTCCTCGTAAGCGATCGTGGCCGAATCGGGAGCTGTGCCGGCGACTATCGCGGTGAGGCTTGTTGCTGATGCGGCTTGTACTTCGGCGATCAATCCCGCCGTCGACTCTTCCGCAACGACGACGTGAGCACCCGAATCCTGAACCAGATAGCGGACCTCCGGCGCGGCGAGTCGGAAGTTGATCGGGACGGCTATCGCGCCGAGCGTGTTGATCGCCAGTAGTGACTCCGCGAACTCTGGGCGGTTGGTGAGCATCATGAGCACTCGGTCGCCGCGCATTACGCCGACACCGCTCAGTGCCGCGGCCAGCCGGCGGGAGCGGTCCGATAGTTCTCGCCAGGTGAGGCTCTTGCCCTGGTATCGGATCGCGGTCGCATCGGGTGTCGCGAAGGCGTGCCGGTCGAGTTGGTGGACCCAGTCGAGCCCGGTTGACGGCGAACTAGCGGCAGTTGACGTCACGCCAGAACCTTAGCGGCCTCCAGCCGTGACACTCGAGGGCCACCGGTGGACGCGGGCACCGCATCCGTGCGGGCCGCCTAGGCGTCCGTGACCGCGACGCCGAGCAGATCCGGTATTCGTTCGCCTTCTGCTTCACCGGCATATCTGGGGTGTGTAGACCGACGATTCTTACGTGGGGCAGATCGGAATCGTCATCCTTGATATATCGGGAGTTTGGGTCGTCTGGGTTGTTGACGCCGCTGCCGATCGCCTCGTATCGGGCTTATACATGAGAGATCGCCGCCGCACGGCGGTCCGGGTATCGGTTCGTGCGCTGACTGACGCGGCGACCGATTGATCGATGGTGAACGTCTGAGGGAGGTCCGCTATTGACGCAGATTCGATTTCGACATCGATGCCGACGTCGGCGGAAGGCGGGTCATCGACAGGTGCGCAGCAGTTGATGGCGCTGTTCGATGCATTCTCGGCATGGGCGTCCGCGCCGGTCAGCAGAACCCGTCGTGCACATCGAGCGGGCGTGGTTGGCAGCTCGCCGTGGTGACTTATTCGTGATTGGTCAGACCAAGTGGCCGCGCCGCCAGGTAGAGAGTCAATAGCCGACCCCGCTACGTCGTCCACCAAGGTGACATAGACGTAAATCACAGCCACGTGGTAGGCAAAGGGTGAGGTCACGCTCGGATGGCCACTTGCGAATAGGAGAACGCTATGGAGTCGACCGCCGCCGTGCTGTTAACCAGCCCTGGAGAGTTCCAGACGACGAAAGTGACGTTGGACGAACCACGGCAAGGCGAACTCATGATTCGGCTTGTCGCCAGCGGTCTGTGCCACTCCGATGACCACTACGCCACCGGCGATCTGCAGCCGAAGGTCCTGCCATTCTGCGGCGGACACGAGGGGGCCGGAGTCGTAGAGAAAGTGGGTCCCAACACGCCCGGGTTCGAGGTAGGCGACCACATTGTCATGACCTTCATGCCTGCCTGCGGGCGCTGCTTCTGGTGTTCGCAGGGCAAGCAGGAGTTGTGTGACAACGGTGCGCAGTCTGAATCCGGCGGTCGGCCCGACGATCCGAATAGCTATCGGATGTCCGTGGATGGCAAGCCGTGCGGACAGATGACGGGACTCGGCACGTTCAGCCAGTACACCGTCGTCAGCACCACATCGGCCTACAAGGTGCCGAAGGACGTGCCGCTGAAGTACCTGTGCCTGCTGGGGTGTGGCGTGGGCACCGGCTACGGCACGGCGATCAACGCGGCCGAGGTGCGGCCTGGACACACGGTGATCGTGATGGGGATGGGCGGGATCGGAGCCTCGGCCGTCCAGGGCGCTGCTCATGCCGGCGCCGCCAACGTGATCGTGGTCGATCCCGCCGAGTTCAAGCGGGAGATGGCTGCCGAGTTCGGCGCCACCGAATCGTTCGCGACGATTGAGGAGGCCGCCGAGAAGGCGCGCCACTACACCAACGGGCAGGGCGCGGATTCCACGATCGTGACGGTCGGCAGATTGCAGCCGCAGAACGTTACCGACGCCCTCGAGTCGATCCGTAAGGGCGGCAACGTCGCGGTCACCGCGGTCGGCACGTTTGACTCCGTTCCTGTCGATATCAACTTGGGCATGCTGTCGATGATGCAGAAGACCATCAAGGGTGTGATCTTTGGGAATTGGAGCCCCTTCGTCTCGGTGCCGCGCTTGCTGGACCTCTACCGCAGCGGCAATCTCAAACTCGATGAGATGGTCACCCGTGAGTACACCGTCGAGCAGGTTGCGCAGGGATACCGCGACATGCACGCGGGAATCAACGTCCGCGGGCTAATCGACTTCGAGAAGTAACCGCCTCGTGCGCTGATCTGCGATGGTCAAGGGGTGGCTGGGCGCAACATCGCCGGTCCCAACCACCGCAGATCAGTTCGAGCAGTCGGGTGCGAGAGAATCGCCGCATGCGTCCACTCGAAGGAATCACCGTCGTAGCCCTCGAACAGGCTGTTGCCGCGCCGTTCGCCACGCGCCAACTCGCCGATCTCGGCGCGCGGGTGATCAAGGTAGAGCGGCCGGGCGTGGGTGATTTCGCGCGCGGATACGACGAAACGGTAAAAGGGCAGTCCTCGCACTTCGTCTGGCTGAACCGGTCCAAGGAATCGCTCGGCCTGGACATTAAGGATCCTGCCGATCGCGAGGTGCTCGACGCGCTGATCGCCACGGCCGATGTCTTCGTGCAGAACCTCGCCCCGGGCGCTTGTCGCAGGCTTGGGCTGGACGCGCAGACCCTGCGCGCAGTGAAGCCCGAGTTGATCCACGTCTCGATCAGCGGATACGGCGAGGGCGGACCGTATGAGCAGAAGAAGGCGTACGACCTGCTGGTGCAGTGTGAGGCTGGTTTGGTGTCGGTGACCGGTACGCCGGACGTCCCCAGCAAAGCTGGCATCTCGGTCGCGGACATCGCCGCCGGCATGTACTCCTACGCCGGCGTACTCACCGCCGTGATCCAACGCCTGCGCACGGGCGATGGCGCCACCATCGAGGTATCGATGCTGGAGGCTCTCGCCGAATGGATGAGTTTCCCGATGTATTACTCGGCGTACGGCGGCAGCGATCCGAAGCGCACGGGGGCCTCGCATGCGGCGATCGCGCCGTACGGTCCGGTGCAGGTCGCCGGTGGGGAGCGGGTGTTCCTGGGAATTCAGAACGAGCGCGAGTGGCAGCGGTTCTGCGGCGATGTGCTGGGACAGCCTGCCTTGGCGGGCGATCCGCGGTTTGCGACGAACACGTTGCGTTCGGATCATCGCGAGGAACTAACTGGTGTGATCGAGGAGATCACCGCAGCACTGTCCGCCGATGAGGTGATCGCCCGGCTGGACACGGCGCAGATCGCTAACGCGCGACTGCGCACGATGCAGGGGTTGGTTGATCATCCGCAGCTCGCAGCACGCAATCGGTGGCGCGAGTTCGGCTCGCCTGTCGGTCCGTTGATGGGGTTGCTGCCGCCGACAACCTTTGTCGGAGAGGCGGTGCCGGATGCCGGCCCGGTACCGGCAGTGGGTGAGCACACCGCGGCGATCGTCGCCGAACTCGGCCTGAGCCGCTGAGGATCGCCCACGAGTTTCGTGTTGCCTGCGCGGCGATGGCGCGCTGTGGATGGTGCAGTCGACTGCAGGAACCCGGCTGGGCGCGTGTCGACGTGTGCCGCGAGTGACCGCCGCCGCTCATGAGGGGTAGGCGAGTGGAAGAGTTATTCACACGCCGACCCGATGAACTTGACGTTTGGTGCATGAGCGAGGATGGTTGCCGTACACCTCGCACGGCGACCGTGGCAGCGCATCGGACACGCCGTCGGTGATGAAGCGGTAGTTGACCGCTGAAGTGGTAGAGGACTCACTGGAGTTGGGTCTGAGACTGTGGACAGGTTTGTCTGCATGTGGCTAGAATCATTCTTTGCGCTGCCTTCCTCCTGACATCTCGTAAAACCCGACCCGATCACGCCCAACTCTGCATGCGTGCGCGGTAGCCGGGTGACGCGTCAGGAATCGAGGAGCGCGGTCAGAAATTTGCAGACGCCCGTCCTCGGAAGGACCCACCTTGGCAGGCTCCCGCCCCGATTCGACCGTCCGCTCGTCCGCCACCGCAGGCGCCAATGGCTCCCCAATTCCCGGAGCTCCTAAGCGCATCTCGTTCGCGAAGATTCGTGAACCCCTCGCGGTGCCCGACCTGCTCGCCTTGCAGACCTCCAGTTTTGACTGGCTGGTTGGAAACGAAGCATGGCGTGCCCGGGTAGGCGACGATCCAGCGCTCAGCAGCGGCCTGGAAGAGATCCTCAGTGAAATCTCGCCGATCGAGGATTTCTCGGACACTATGTCCCTCACCTTCTCCAATCCACGTTTCGAGGATGTCAAAGCTGACACCGAAACGTGCAAGGACAAGGACATGACGTACTGCGCTCCGCTGTTCGTCACCGCTGAGTTCATGAACAACACCACTGGTGAGATCAAGAGCCAGACCGTGTTCATGGGCGATTTCCCGATGATGACCTCGGGTGGCACGTTCATCATCAACGGCACTGAGCGTGTCGTCGTTTCGCAGCTAGTCCGCTCACCGGGCGTCTACTTCGACCAGACCATCGACAAGACCACCGACAAAGACGTCTTCGGCTGCAAGGTCATCCCCAGCCGCGGCGCGTGGCTCGAGTTCGATGTCGACAAGCGGGACACCGTCGGCGTGCGGATTGATCGCAAGCGCCGCCAGTCGGTCACCGTGTTGCTGAAGGCCCTCGGCTGGACCGAGGACCGCATCCGCGAACACTTCGCCTGGTCCGAGTCCATGATGGCCACCCTCGAAAAGGACTCGATCAAGACCGAGGACGAGGCGCTGCTGGACATCTACCGCAAGCTGCGCCCGGGCGAGCCGCCGACCCGTGAGTCCGCGAAAACGCTGCTCAACAACCTCTTCTTCAACGCCAAGCGCTCCGACCTGGCCAAGGTGGGTCGCTACAAGGTCAACAAGAAACTTGAACTTGACCTGCCGACCACCGAGTCGGTGCTGACCGAGGACGACATCGTCGCCTCGATCGAGTACATCGTGCACCTGCATGCTGGCGATGAAGGCTACGACGTCGACGACATCGACCACTTCGGTAACCGTCGTCTGCGCACCGTTGGCGAATTGATCCAGAACCAGATCCGGGTGGGTCTGTCGCGTATGGAGCGCGTCGTCCGTGAGCGGATGACCACCCAGGACGTCGAGGCGATCACCCCGCAGACGCTGATCAACATCCGTCCCGTGTCCGCGGCGATCAAGGAGTTCTTCGGAACGTCGCAGATGTCGCAGTTCATGGATCAGACCAATCCGCTATCTGGCCTGACCCACAAGCGTCGCCTGTCGGCGCTCGGTCCGGGCGGTCTGTCTCGTGAACGCGCCGGCATGGAGGTCCGCGACGTTCACCCTTCGCACTACGGCCGTATGTGCCCGATCGAGACGCCCGAAGGCCCGAACATCGGTCTGATCGGCTCGCTCGCGTCGTTCGCTCGGGTCAACCCGTTCGGCTTCATCGAGTCGCCGTACCGCAAGGTAGTCGGCGGCGTGGTCACCGACCAGGTCGACTACCTGTCAGCCGATGAGGAAGACCGGCACGTCATCGCGCAGGCCAACTCCAAGCTCGACGACAACGGACGCTTCGCCGACGAGAAGGTCCTGGTGCGTGTCAAGGGCGGCGAGACCGTCGAGATCGATCCCGACGCTGTCGACTACATGGATGTGTCGGCGCGCCAGATGAACTCGGTCGCTACGGCGATGATTCCGTTCCTGGAGCACGACGATGCGAACCGCGCGCTGATGGGCGCGAACATGCAGCGTCAGTCGGTGCCGTTGCTCCGTAGCGAGGCACCGCTGGTCGGTACCGGTATGGAGTTGCGCGCCGCCGTCGACGCTGGTGACGTACTCACTGCGACGAAGGCTGGCGTGGTCGAGGAAATCGCCGCAGACTACATCTCGATCATGGCTGACGACGGCACTCGCCAGACCTTCGGCCTGCACAAGTTCACTCGCTCCAACCAGGGCACCTGTATCAACCAGAAGGTTCTGGTGGACGCGGGGCAGCGGGTTGAAGAAGGCCAGATCATCGCCGACGGTCCGTGCACCGAGGACGGCGAACTTGCGCTCGGCCGGAACCTCCTCGTCGCGTTCATGCCGTGGGAGGGTCACAACTTCGAGGACGCGATCATCCTGTCGCAGCGACTCGTGCGTGACGACGTCCTCTCCTCGATCCACATCGAGGAGTTCGAGGTTGACGCTCGCGATACCAAGTTGGGCCCGGAGGAGATCACCCGCGATATCCCGAACGTCTCCGAAGAGGCGCTGGCGGATCTCGACGAACGCGGCATCATTCGCATCGGTGCCGAGGTTGTTGCCGGCGACGTGCTGGTCGGCAAGGTCACCCCGAAGGGTGAAACCGAGTTGACCCCGGAGGAGCGCCTGCTGCGCGCGATCTTCGGCGAAAAGGCCCGTGAGGTCCGTGATACGTCGCTCAAGGTCAAGCACGGTGAATCCGGCAAGGTCATTGGCGTCCGGGTGTTCTCGCGTGAGGACGGCGACGAACTGGCCCCGGGTGTCAACGAACTGATCCGGGTGTACGTCGCGCAGATGCGCAAGATCACCGACGGTGACAAGCTCGCCGGTCGCCACGGCAACAAGGGTGTTATCTCCAAGATCCTCCCAGAGGAGGACATGCCGTTCCTGCCCGATGGCACTCCGGTCGACATCGTGCTGAACCCGCTGGGTGTGCCGTCTCGAATGAACGTCGGACAGATCCTGGAGACACACCTCGGCTGGATCGCGAAGTCCGGCTGGGAGGTCGAGGGGAACCCGGACTGGGCCGCTGCACTGCCCGAGCATGCGCGCAGTTCGGAGCCGGGTACGAATACGGCGACCCCGATCTTCGACGGTGCTCGCGAGGAGGAGGTCATCGGTCTGCTCGGCTCGACCATCCCGAACCGGGACGGCAACCGCATGGTCGACGGCAATGGTAAGGCGCAGCTGTTCGACGGCCGCTCCGGCGAACCGTTCCCGACGCCAGTCACGGTGGGGTACATCTACATCCTCAAGTTGCTGCTCCTGGTCGACGACAAGATCCACGCGCGTGCGACCGGTCCGTACTCGATGATCACGCAGCAGCCGCTAGGCGGTAAGGCGCAGTTCGGTGGTCAGCGCTTCGGTGAGATGGAGTGCTGGGCGATGCAGGCCTATGGTGCCGCCTACGCGCTGCAGGAGTTGCTGACGATCAAGTCCGACGACATCGTTGGCCGCGTGAAGGTGTACGAGGCCGTGGTCAAGGGCGAGAACGTACCCGAGCCTGGTATCCCGGAATCGTTCAAGGTGTTGCTCAAGGAACTGCAGTCGTTGTGCCTCAACGTGCAGGTGCTCTCCAGTGATGGCCAGGCCATCGAGTTGCGAGACTCCGACGACGAAGCAGGACGTACGGCTGACGAGCTCGGAATCGACCTTTCTCGGCGTGAGCCGAGCATCGTCGACCTCGAAGGCTGATCGTGCGACGCGGGCGCGACTATTGAGCCCGCGTCGTCCTTCGACCTTCCCCGAGGGGCTGGCCCCCTCACACTCATAGAAATAAGGGACTACATACGTGTTCGACGTAAATGTCTTCGATCAGCTCAAGATCGGGCTGGCGACCGCTGACGACATCCGCGCATGGTCGTACGGCGAGGTCAAGAAGCCCGAAACCATCAACTACCGCACCCTGCGTCCGGAAAAGGACGGGCTCTTCTGCGAGAAGATTTTCGGCCCGACCCGCGACTGGGAGTGTTACTGCGGTAAGTACAAGCGCGTCCGCTTCAAGGGCATCATCTGCGAGCGGTGTGGTGTTGAGGTCACCCGCGCGAAGGTTCGCCGCGAGCGGATGGGTCACATCGAGCTGGCCGCTCCGGTGACCCATATCTGGTACTTCAAGGGTGTTCCCTCGCGTCTGGGCTACCTGCTCGATATCGCGCCGAAGGATCTCGAGAAGATTATCTACTTCGCCGCCTACCTGATCACCAGCGTCGATGCCGACGGCCGCCACCGTGACCTGTCAACCATCGAAGCCGAGGTCGCCGCCGAGAAGAAGCAGCTCGAGAACAAGCGGGACGCCGACCTGGAGACCCGCGCGAAGAAGCTCGAGACCGACCTCGCCGAACTTGAGGCAGAGGGCGCCAAGGCCGACGTCCGCCGCAAGGTACGCGACGGCGGCGAGCGCGAGATGCGTCAGATGCGCGATCGCGCCCAGCGCGAGATCGATCGCATCGACGAGGTCTCCGATACTTTCCGCAAATTGGCCGTCGGCGATCTGATCGTCGACGAAATGCTGTACCGCGAACTGTCCGACCGCTTCGGTGAGTACTTCGAAGGCGGGATGGGTGCTGCGGCGCTGCAGAAGTTGCTGCAGGACTTCGACCTAGACGCCGAAGCCGCCAAGTTGCGCGAGATCATCGCCGAAGGCAAGGGCCAGAAGAAGATCCGTGCGCTGAAGCGCCTGAAGGTTGTCGCCCACTTCCAGGCCACTGGCAATTCGCCGGCCGGCATGGTGCTGGACGCCGTACCGGTCGTGCCGCCGGAGTTGCGTCCGATGGTGCAGCTCGACGGCGGTCGGTTCGCCACCAGTGATCTCAACGACCTGTACCGCCGTGTGATCAACCGCAACAACCGCCTCAAGCGTCTGCTGGATCTCGGTGCTCCCGACATCATCATCAGCAACGAGAAGCGGATGCTGCAGGAGTCCGTGGACGCGTTGTTCGACAACGGTCGCCGTGGCCGTCCGGTCACTGGCCCGGGCAACCGTCCGTTGAAGTCGCTTTCGGACCTCCTCAAGGGCAAGCAGGGCCGGTTCCGTCAGAACCTGCTCGGTAAGCGCGTGGACTACTCCGGCCGTTCGGTCATCGTCGTTGGTCCGCAGCTGAAGTTGCATCAGTGTGGCCTGCCGAAGCTGATGGCGCTCGAACTGTTCAAGCCGTTCGTGATGAAGCGTCTGGTCGATCTGCAGCACGCGCAGAACATCAAGTCCGCGAAGCGGATGGTGGAGCGTGCTCGCCCGCAGGTGTGGGACGTCCTCGAAGAGGTCATCACCGAGCACCCCGTGCTGCTGAACCGTGCGCCTACGCTGCACCGTCTGGGTATCCAGGCGTTCGAGCCGCAGTTGGTCGAGGGCAAGGCCATCCAGATCCACCCGCTGGTCTGCGCCGCGTTCAACGCCGACTTCGACGGCGATCAGATGGCAGTGCACCTGCCGCTGTCCGCCGAGTCGCAGGCCGAAGCGCGCATCCTGATGCTCTCGAGCAACAACATCCTCTCGCCGGCATCCGGTCGCCCGATCACGGCGCCGTCGCACGAGATGATCATCGGCCTGTACTTCCTGTCGAACCTGATCGGTGGTGGAGCGGGCGAGGGCGACGTGTTCTCCTCGCACGCCGAGGCGCTGATGGCGTTCGATCGTGGCCTGCTCGCTATCGACGCGAAGTGCAAGATCCGATTGCACGACGTGCCGTCGGTCGACAACGGCGTCGCCGAGCCGTGGGTTGCTCCCGAGGGTTGGGAGCCCGGCGATCCAGTGCTGCTGGAGACCAGCCTCGGTCGCGTCATCTTCAACGAGGCGCTTCCTGAGGACTACCGATTCATCAACTACCCGGTGTCCAAGAAGGAACTGGGTCAGATCGTCAACGATCTGGCCGAGCGCTATCCCAAGGTGCAGGTCGCCGCGTCGCTGGATGCGCTGAAGTCGACCGGCTTCTACTGGGCGACCCGCGCGGGCATCACGATCGGTATCGAGGACGTGTCGACACCGCCGCAGAAGCCCGAGATCATCGGTCGCTACGAGGCGGACGCCGACAAGATTGAGAAGCAGTACCAGCGCGGCATGATCACCGGTGATGAGCGTCGTCAGGAACTCATCGAGGTGTGGACTCGCGCCACGGAGGAGGTTGCTAAGGCGACCGAGTCGAACTTTGAGGAGACCAACCCGGTCTTCGTCATGATCGACTCCGGTGCGCGTGGTAACTGGCTGCAGTTGCGTCAGATCGCCGGTATGCGTGGTCTGGTGGCCAACCCGAAGGGTGAGATCATCCCGCGTCCGATCAAGTCCTCCTACCGTGAGGGCCTGTCGGTACTGGAGTTCTTCATCGCCACCCACGGTGCGCGTAAGGGCCTGGCTGACACCGCGTTGCGTACCGCCGACTCGGGTTACCTGACCCGTCGTCTGGTGGATGTGTCGCAGGACGTCATCATCCGCGAGGAAGACTGCGGCACCGAGCGCGCCGTCGTCATGCCGATTGCGGCCGAGGGCGCTGACGGCGCGCTGATCAAGGACCAGCACGCCGAGACCTCGTCGTACGCCCGCACCCTCGCTGAGGATGTCAGTGTCGACGGCACCGTGATCGCCGAGGCCGGTTCTGACCTGGGCGACACCGTGATCGATGCGCTGATCGCTGCCGGTATCAAGGAAGTTCGCGTCCGCTGCGTACTGACCTGTGAATCTGCTGTCGGTACCTGCGCAGCGTGCTACGGCCGTTCGCTGGCCACCGGCAAGACTGTGGACGTCGGTGAGGCCGTCGGCATCATCGCGGCACAGTCGATCGGTGAGCCCGGTACCCAGTTGACGATGCGTACCTTCCACACCGGTGGTGCGGTTTCCGACAGCGGTGACATCACGCACGGTCTGCCGCGTGTGGTCGAGTTGTTCGAGGCCCGTGTGCCCAAGGGCAAGGCGCCGATCGCCGAGACCGCAGGTCGCATCCAGATCGATGATCAGGACAAGCAGCGCAAGATCACGATCATCCCGGACGACGGTAGCGATGAGATCGCCTACGAGAAGATCTCCAAGCGTGTTCGGCTGCGCGTCGAAGACGGCAGCCACGTGCAGATCGGTCAGCAGATGACCGACGGCGCGGTTGACCCGCACGAAGTGCTGCGGATCATGGGCCCGCGTGAGGTGCAGTTGCACCTGGTGCGCGAGGTCCAGGAGGTCTACCGCTCGCAGGGTGTGCAGATCCACGACAAGCACATCGAGGTGATCGTTCGCCAGATGCTGAAGCGGATCACCGTCATCGACTCGGGCTCGACGGAATTCCTGCCCGGATCGCTGCCGGAGAACGCGCAGTTCCTGTCGGAAAATCGCCGCGTTGTGGGCGAGGGCGGCGAGCCTGCTTCGGGTCGTCCGGTGCTGATGGGCATCACCAAGGCGTCGCTGGCGACCGAGTCGTGGCTGTCGGCGGCCTCCTTCCAGGAGACCACCCGCGTGCTCACCGATGCCGCGATCCAGGGCAAGAGCGACTCGCTCGTCGGCCTGAAGGAGAACGTCATCATCGGTCAGTTGATCCCGGCCGGTACCGGTATCGCGCGTTACCGCAACATCAACGTTGAGCCCACCGAGGAAGCCCGCGCGGCGATGTACTCGATGGCCAGCTTCGAAGAGGGCGGTTACTACGACGACAGCGTGTTCGGTCAGGGCTCCGGCCAGGCCGTTCCGCTGGATACGTTCGACGACGGCTTCTACAGCTAAGTCGGATGAAGTGAGGGCCCGCAGGCGATTGTCTGCGGGCCCTCACTTATTCATGCTCTGCATCGGTCGGTCGTACGCCGGGTCTTCGACGTGCGATCGTCGCGTGCTAGGCCGACATCGGCGTGGCTACCGCGAAAGACGCCGCAGGTGTCGCGGGAGCGTCGGCCGAGTACTAGTGCTGGACGTCGATCACCACGCGAGGTGGGTCAGCGAGGGCGAAGATCCGGAATGCCTGCTCACCGGAAGTACCGAGCACGACGTGTGTGACGCCCTCGAACATGCCGTCGTTAAATAGACCGGTGATAGACGACGTACCGCTCAACGGCAGTTCGCCGGTCGGTACGGGTACGCCGACGTCGCCGATGTGCGCACCGCCGGTAACGGCGATGTCCAGGAGCGCCTCACCGGCCACCTTGATCTGCTGGCCAGAGCCCTGCCGGGTGGCCGTGTCGACGTACTGCGCCGTCCAGCCCGGCGTGCCAGGGCCGCTGTATTCGAGTACGACGCGGTCGTATCCGTCATGCGCCCCGCTGCGGATATCGACGGGCGCGAGCGCGGCATTGGCGCTGGCCGTCGCCGTATCGGGTGAGGTGTCGGCATCGAACGCGGCCTGATCCGGCGGTGGCGTGTGAGTGTCGTCGGCGGTGGGCGGCTGTTCGGTCCCGTCGCCGGAACTGGACGGCGTCGTGTCGCCCGGAGTGGTTGGGGTTGATGGCGAGTCGTCGGCTGGGGCGCCGTCAGGCGGTGGGGTTGACGTCTGATCGGACGGTCCGGAACTCGCGGACGGTGGGGGAGTCGTGGGCGCCGAGTCGTCGCCGTCCGACGAACAACCGACGAGTAAGACGATCGGCAGTACCGATGCCGCGAAAAAGGTGGTTGCGTGCTGACTCATGGCGGACCGTCCTCTCACGAACGCCCGGAGCTCGATGCTGCCGGGATGCCAAGTCACGTCGGGCGGAGCCCGCGCTGTTACCTCTTCGGGAAGTTGCCCGCCTTCCCGAGCAGTGCCGGAGTGTCATGCTGCAATTCACCCGCGAGAAAGCTCGCGACGCCGGTGACCTTGTCCAGGTCGATCCCCGTGGCGTAGCCCATGCGGTGCAACAGATACAGCAGATCTTCCGTGGCAATGTTGCCGGTCGCATTCGGCGCGAACGGACAGCCGCCGATCCCGCCCGCGGAAGAATCGAGCACGCGCACGCCTGCCTGCAGCGCGGCATAGGCGTTGGCGTAGCCGGTGTTGCGCGTGTTGTGGAAGTGCCCGCGGAGCCGGACGTCCGCGCCGACCTCCTGCCGAATCGCGGTGAACAACGACGTCACCTGGCTCGGCACGGCGACGCCGATCGTGTCACCGAGCGCGATTTCGCCAGCACCCGCCCGGGCGGCGCGAGCGGCGAGTCCGATCACGACATCCGGGTCGACCTCCCCGTCGAAGGGGCAGCCGAACGAGGTGGTGAGGGTGATCGACACCGGTAGGCCAGCACCAGATACGGCGTCGATCACCTCCTCCGCGTCAGCGATGATTTCGTCCACGGTGGAATTCTGATTGCGCTGCGCGAAGCCCTCCGACGCGCTCGCGACGACGTTTATCTCGTCAACCCCGGCGGCTTGCGCGCGAGCCCAGCCACGCGGGTTCAGTACCAGACCGATGTAGGACACATCATCGCGACGCGGCACGGCCTCCATCACCGCCTCGGCGTCCGCCATCGCCGGGACGACCTTGGGATGCACGAAAGAGACCGCTTCCAGACGCCGGACGCCGGCATCGATCAACTGCTCGATGAGGCTCACCTTGGCCCCAGTGCTCAACAGAGTCGATTCATTCTGCAAGCCGTCGCGGGCCGACACCTCGACGATTGCTACGTCAGCGCTCATACCCAAATCGTAAACGCGGGTGTGTCCGCCTGCGCCGATCGTGGCTGAGCTGGGACCTCGCGAGTTCACATGGCGGTAACCGGTCGGTTGCGTGTCGTTGCGAGCCCAGGGCCAGGCAGTGGTTATGTTGCAGGAGTAGCCCACATCTTCATACGGACCATGCAGTCGATAACGCCTCCTCTATCACCCAGGAGAACTACACATGGCACCTCGAGTGAACCTCAGCTCACCGTCCACCGACCCAGTGGGTCCGCCGGAGAGGGGTGAGGCTTCGCGTCGGTGCTACGTCCTGGACACCAGCGTTTTGCTGGCCGACCCCGCCGCGCTGCGCCGCTTCGGCGAGCACGACATCGTGTTGCCGATCGTGGTGATCAGCGAGCTCGAGGCCAAGCGTCACCACCCAGAACTCGGCTGGTTCGCGCGCGAGTCGCTGCGCACACTGGATGACTTGCGCGATGAGCATGGCCGCCTCGACGGGCCGGTGCCCATTGGCGTCGAGGGCGGCACGATCCGGGTGGAACTGAACCACGTCGACGCGCAGATCCTGCCGACCGGACTGCGCGGCGGCACCAATGACGCCCGGATCCTCGCCGTGGCGGCAAATCTGGGGGCGGAGGGGCACGACGTCGTTCTGGTCACCAAAGACATGCCTTTGCGGGTGAAGGCGGCCTCGGTGGGAGTGGCTGCCGAGGAGTACCGCGCGATTGGTGCCGTGCAAACGGGCTGGACAGGTATGCGGACTCTCGACGTCGTCCCCGATGTGCTGGATGAACTGTTCGAATCCAACGTGATTGACCTGGACGCGGCGCGGGACTTGCCGTGCCACACCGGGGTGGTGCTCGACGCCGCCGGGGGCAGTTCCGCGCTGGGCCGTGTCACCGCGCAGAAGCAAGTTCAACTCGTGCGTGGAAATGCGGAGGCGTTCGGGCTGCGCGGACGATCAGCCGAGCAGCGGATCGCGATGGAAACGTTGCTGGACGATTCTGTGGGCATCGTGTCTCTCGGCGGCCGTGCCGGCACCGGAAAGTCGGCGCTCGCATTGTGTGCTGGGCTGGAGGCGGTGTTGGAGCGCCGCGTGCACAAAAAAGTGATCGTCTTTCGTCCGCTGTACGCGGTCGGCGGGCAGGACCTCGGCTATCTACCCGGCACCGAGGGCGAAAAGATGAACCCATGGGCGCAGGCCGTCTTCGACACGCTCGGGGCGGTGACGTCGCGTCAGGTGATCGATGAGGTGCTGCAACGGGACCTGCTTGAGGTGCTGCCGTTGACGCATATCCGCGGACGCTCCTTGCACGATGCGTTCGTGATCGTTGATGAGGCGCAGTCTTTGGAGCGAAACGTGCTGTTGACGGTGCTCAGCCGGATCGGCCAGAACTCGCGGGTGGTGCTCACCCACGACGTCGCTCAACGCGACAACCTACGGGTGGGGCGGCACGACGGCATTAATGCGGTGATCGAGGCGATGAAGGGGCACCCACTGTTTGCGCATTACACGCTCAGCCGCAGTGAACGCTCACCGATTGCGGCACTAGTGACGACGCTGCTCGAAGGGGAGCCGCAGTAGACATCGGCGTGAGACAGAACACCGCCCCGGCCGAGTTGGGCCGGGGCGGTGCTGTGTTCGGGGTGGACTACGGCGAAACGTCTACGTCGTCGTAGTACCCGTGCACCTTTTCGATGCGGTGCCGTGCATCGATCTGTCGGATCGTCCCGGACGAGTGGCGCATCACCAGCGACGACGACCACGCGCCGTCGCCCTCGTAGCGCACGCCGCGCAGCAACTCGCCATCGGTGATACCGGTAGCGCTGAAGAAAACGTTATCGCCGCTGACCAACTCGTTGATGCCGAGCACCCGGTCGAGGTCGTGGCCGGCGTCGATCGCCTTCTGCCGCTCGGCTTCATCTCGCGGCCAGAGTTTGCCCTGGATCTCGCCGCCCATGCACTTCAGGGCGCACGCGGCGATGATGCCTTCGGGTGTGCCGCCGACACCGAACAGCACGTCGACACCGGAGTCGGGCCGGGCGGCAGCGATGGCACCAGCGACATCCCCGTCGGTGATGAATTTGATGCGCGCGCCGGTTGCCCGGATTTCCTCAACCAGGCCGTGATGGCGCGGGCGCTCCAGCACGCACACGGTCAGGTCGCGCACTGGGCGGCCCTTGGCTTTGCCGATCTGAGTCAGATTTTCTGCGACGGACGCATTGATGTCGATCGAGCCGACTGCGTCTGGCCCGACGGCAATCTTCTCCATGTAGAACACCGCGGACGGATCGAACATCGAACCGCGGTCGGCCATCGCAATCACGGCAATCGCGTTGGGCATGCCCTTGGCCATCAGGGTCGTGCCGTCGATGGGGTCAACGGCAACGTCGTACGCCGGACCGGTACCGGTGCCGACCTTTTCACCGTTGAACAGCATCGGGGCATGGTCTTTCTCGCCCTCGCCGATGACCACGACACCCTGCATGTCGACGGTGGAGATGAGTGAACGCATGGCGTCGACCGCAGCGCCGTCCCCGTCGATCTTTCGTCCGCGACCGACCCATCGGGATGCCGCGAGTGCGGCCGCCTCGGTTACTCGGACGAGGTCCAAAGCAATGTTGCGATCAGGCAACTGGGTCGATTTCTGCTTCTGCACGGACGCGTTCTCAACGGACACAGGCGGTCTCCTTAGCAGCGGGTTTCATCCATACTATGCAGCGGGGTCAGTGCGTTTGACGACGGCACACCAGGCATGATTGACCGGTGGCCGATACCCAGCCCTACCGCCCGCGCAAGCGCGGTTACGAAACGATCCGGGACATGCTCTGGTCCCTGATCCCGATCGTCGTCCTCATCCTGGGGTTCGTCTACTTCTGCGGACCTGGCGACGAGGTCACCAGGGTGGACCCTGCAGGGGACATTCGCGCGGCAGCGGACGCCGTGTCATACGACCTGTATGCCCCGCACGATCTTCCGGACGCGTGGGCGCCGACGTCCTCGGTGTTGTTACGCGACGACGATGAAGACAAGACAATCTTGGGGTTATCGATCGGCTACGTCACGCCCGATGAAGATTACGCACGGTTCGTCATCAGTTCACAAGGGCGCGAGGAGACGATCGATACGGCATTGGCCAACGCGAACGTGATCGATGATCCTGATGGCGAGCCCGCCGAGATGGCCGGTTTGACGTGGGTTCCGATGAGCACCAGCGCGGGCCGCGCTCTGGTGGCAGAAGGTTCCGGGTTCGTCGTCGTCATCGCGGGCACCGCCGAATACTCTGAATTGCGCGAACTCGCCGGTTCGGTTGCCACCGCTGCCCCAGTCGAATAATTAGTCGCCGCCAGCTTGCTCGGCGCGTTCGATCGCCGCATCGAGGCGTTCCTGCGCCCCATCGAGCAGTCGTTGGCAGGCGTTGGCCAGCCGTTCGCCTCGTTCCCACAGTGCGATGGACTCCGCGAGGCTCGCGCCGCCGGCTTCCAGCGACTGCACGACCTCTCCCAACGCCTGTCGAGCCTGTTCATACGTGAGGCCGTCATCCGGGTGCGGCCCCTCGTGCGTGCCGTCGGCCGGCGGGTCGTACGGCTGGCTCATGCCTGCTCCTTGGGGTGTGTGTTCTCTACGGTGACGTCGATGCGACCATCGGATACCAACGCGCTGAGGTGATCGCCCGAGGTGACTGCGGTGTCCGTGACGACCGTGCCGTCCGCTCGCTGTAGTACGGCGTACCCACGCTGCAACGTGGCGGTTGGTGACAGCGCAGTCACCCGTGCGCGTGCCGTGGCAAGCGACTCCCGTTCGAGCGCGAGATGGTGCGTCAGCGTGCGGCGAACGCGCTCAAGGCCGCGGTCGATGTCCTCACGCCGCGAGGTGATCATGCTCGCGGGGTCGGCCAGCACCGGACGGGAGGTGAGCTGATCGAGGTGGTGGTAGCCGGCGTCGATGGCGCGTTGCAGCGTACGCCGGATTTGCTCGCGTCCCCGAGCGATCATGGCGTACTCCTCGGCGACATCCGGAACCACCTTTTTCGCGGCGTCGGTCGGCGTGGAAGCGCGCACGTCCGCGACATAGTCCAGTAGGGGAGTGTCCGGCTCGTGCCCGATGGCGCTGATCACCGGGGTGGTCATGCGGGATACCGACCGCACCAGCGATTCGTCGCTGAACGGCAGCAGATCTTCGACGGACCCGCCGCCGCGCGCGACGATAATGACGTCGACCTTCTTGTCGGCATCGAGCCTGCGCAGCGCGTCGATCACCTCGCCGGCGGCGGTACGGCCTTGGACGGCGACATTCAGCACGGTGAACTGCACGGCAGGCCATCGCTTGCGCGCATTCGTCAGCACGTCCTTCTCGGCAGCGCTGTCGCGACCAGTGATCAGCCCGATACGGGCGGGCAGGAACGGCAGTCGGCGTTTCAGCCCCGGGGCAAACAGGCCCTCGGCGTCCAGCGCCTTGCGGAGTCGTTCAATTCGCGCGAGTAGGTCGCCGAGCCCGACGGGCCGGATTTCGCGGGCTCGCATCGAAAACTGGCCGCGCGCCGCGTAGAACTCCGGCTTGCAGTGCATGACGATGCGGCTGCCTTCGGCGACTCCGCCCTCGACTGCCTGCAGTACGGAGGCCTGCACCGTGACCGGTAGCGAGTACGGCGCTTCGACGTCACGCAGGGTGAGGTAGGCGAGTTTCGTGCCTGAACGGACGTTGAGTTGCGCGATCTCACCCTCGAGCCATACAGCACCGAGTCGAGCGATCCAGCCCTCGATCTTGCCCGCGATGACGCGAACCGAGTACGGGTCTTCGGGGCTGCGTGGATTTGCCGCCACCGGCTACTTCTGCAGGGTGTCGAGACGGGCGCGGAGCATCCCGAGTACGGCGGGACGGTTACGCGTGGCCTCCTCGTAGCCGATGAGTTCGGTGATTTGTGCGGTGCGTAGTGACTTCAGCCGAGTGCGTAGTTGCGGGATGGTGAGGGTATCGAACTCGGGTAAGGATTGGGGTGCGCCCGGAGTCGACGCCGCGCGTGGGCTAGCTGCGTCTGCCTGGGCCGCGGTGACCGGGGGTTCGACCGGATCGTTCGCTGCGGCGCTCGGAGAATCGGCGACGTCGTGGATCGGTGCAGCGTCTGGGGCCGCCTTCGTGGCGGGTGCCGATTTATTGGTCGCGATCCCAGTCGATGCCTTCGCTGGCGTTGCACTCTTGGCGGCTGACTTGTTGGCGGGGGCCGCCTTCTTGGCGGGGGCCGCCTTCTTGGCGGGGGCTGCTTTCTTGGTGGGGGCCGCCTTTTTGGCAGGTGCGTTCTTCTTGGCGGGTGCGGACTTCTTCGTGCTGCGTGGTTTCTTGACTGGTGCGGGTGCCTCGATGGAGTCATTCGCGCTCGCCGTTGATTCATCGCGCTCGCCGCCGGTGCCTGCGCCGTGTCGCGCTACGGGCAGGTCGTCGGCGTCCTGCAGGTCGAAGGCCGATCCCGGGCCGAGCCCCGCGGCGGCGAGCTCGTCGTCCTGGGGGTGATCGGAGGGCAGATCCTCATCGAAGGTCGCCCACGGCGGAACCTCTTCGGACGGTTCTTGCAACGCGCCGAGGAACTCCTCGCCGCGCGCCACCCATTGCGCGTACTGCTGCTGCACCTTCAGTGATTTCGCGGCGAGATGAGTCAGCAAGGAGGTGGGCAACTGTCCGGCACGTTCGGGCAGGTTCTTGGCGTCGTGGACCATCGTCACCGCGATACCGGCGATGGCCTTCAACGGCGACGGCAGGTCGGCCGGGAGGAAGGCCGCTACGGAAGGAGGCACTGGCGAAGAAGGCATGTCTCTAGATTGCCCTATGTGGCCTATGCCGCGCACGGGCGGCACTCGTGCGTTTGCCTGCGTAGTCTGGAGTCATGGATTCGCACGCGCCCGATCTCAGTCCGCAGGCACTCTCCTCGACGTCCTCCGGCACCGGCAAGAAGGTATTGCTGGCCAACCCCCGCGGCTATTGCGCGGGCGTCGATCGAGCGGTCGTGACCGTCGAGAAGGCTCTCGAGTTGTACGGCGCTCCTGTGTACGTGCGCAAGCAGATCGTGCACAACGTACACGTCGTACGCACGCTGGAGAAGCGCGGTGCAATTTTTGTCGAGGAGACCGATGAAGTCCCCGAGGGGTCGATCGTGGTGTTCTCTGCACACGGTGTCGCGCCGACGGTGCATGAAGAGGCGAAGGCGCTGAATCTGCGCACGATCGACGCGACGTGCCCGCTGGTCACCAAGGTGCATATGGAAGCGCGCCGTTTCGCCTCCGACGACTTCGACATCCTGCTCATCGGGCACGAAGGCCACGAGGAGGTTGTCGGGACCTCGGGTGAGGCTCCCGAACATATCCACCTGATTGATGGGCCGGATGACGTGGCGAACGTGCAGGTTCGTGACCCCGAGCGGGTCGTGTGGCTATCGCAGACCACGCTGTCGGTTGACGAGACGATGCGAACGGTAGCCGCACTCAAGGAGCGGTTCCCGAAGTTGATATCACCGCCGAGTGACGACATCTGCTACGCCACCCAGAACCGTCAGATGGCGGTGAAGCGTTTTGCCGGCCAGTGCGATCTCGTGCTGGTGGTCGGGTCGCGCAACTCCTCGAACTCGGTGCGGTTGGTCGAGGTCGCGCTTGAATGTGGCGCCCGCGCGTCCCACCTCATCGACTACCCGGAGGACATCGACCTCGCGTGGCTGGAAGGAGTGCAGACCGTCGGCTTGACCAGCGGCGCTTCCGTGCCTGATGACCTGGTGCGCGGTGTGCTCGCGGTGCTGTCGCAGCACGGTTTCGATGATGTCGAGGTGGTGACCGAGGCTGAGGAGCGTTTGACGTTCTCCCTGCCTCGTGAGCTTAAGAAGGATCTGCGGGCAGCATCGCCCGCATCGTCGTAGCCTCGGCCCGCCGCGTTGAGCCAAGTCGGCCCGCCGCGTTGAGCCAGGCAGCCCGCGTCGGATATGCGCGGATGTCGCTTCCGGCGATTGGTGATCACGCAGGATCGGCTAGTCGGGTGGAGGCGGGCCTGTCGAGATCGAGACCACCTATGCCTCAGCGACGATCGCCCGCTTTCGAACTGGCGAGCCGGATTCCACCAATGATCGCTGCGAGTCCGGTCGCGAGGGCCATGGGGCCGAACCCGCGGGTCGCGACCTCTGCGATTGAGGTGATCCCGATGTCCCCGGAGGACATAAGGAGAACTACTCCGGCGATGATCGCAAAGACGATCGGCGGTGCGACGATTACGGAGATGAGGTCTCGTTTGCGCGTGACCAACGCCGCGATGACGGCGCCGAGTGCGAGCCCGATGGCGGTGACGACACCGATCCGATCGGCGAACCAGTAGTCCAGCAGCGCGCCGATAATGCCTCCGACGGCCACGAGGACGACCCCGCCGAAGCCAGCCATGATGAGCGCCGATGAACTACCGCCGGTCGCTGCGCGCAACTCACGCCGTTCACCGAGGTCCGGCTTCACCCGGGCCGAGTCCTGCTGTGTGCTCGGTCGAGGGTGCGTCGCGGTCGAGCTCGCCCGGCTGGCGGCGACCAAGCCCTCGGTGCGTGGCGAAGCGTACTTCGCGCGTGGCGCCGTGGCGGTCGCTGCCGCTTGCGCGGTCGATCCCGCTCGAGTCGACGTATCGGAACGCTGCGGCCTAGCGTCGACCGTATTCGGGACGGGCGGCAGTGGCGTGCCGCGCGGGATCATCGTGGCCTGATCGTTGATCGGATCGACCGAGGACGCGTGTGGTCGACGAGGAGGTACGCCGTGGTCCTGCTGGAGTTCCCGGATGATCTCGTGCGCCGGACGGCGACGCGACGACTGGTCTTCGATGCCCTCGGGTCGGCGGAATGACAGGCTATCGCTGACCGATCCCGGTTCGACCGTCCAGCGAGATCGCCCTCCGCCGTCTGCGGATGGCGACTGTGTGGGCTCGCGGTCCTGCTCGTTGTTCACTCAACAAACCTGTGGGCTAGAGGGGCTGGACCTCCCAGGATAGTGCGCACTCAGTTAAGGGGATGCGATACGCGCCCGACTGAGCGGCTAGCGAACCAATCGGCCCTGGTGTCGATTCAAATTACCCGACCCGTCGCTGCGGTGTATCGCCTGCGGCGCCATAGTCACATGGCTGCTCCTGCGGGTCGGCGGCATGCAGTTCGCGCACGGCCCGGTCGATCGGCGGCGGCGCTTCGGTGCCGCTGCTGGCGATCCCGAGGTCGTGCAGTTTGCTGCTGGTGCGTAGTAGGTTGCGCTCCAGGGAGCCGATCGCGCTGTTGTAATGCGACACGCTGGAGTTGAGCGCGGAGCCCACTTTGGCGAGGTGAGTGGTGAATGTGCCGATGCGCTGGTGCAACTGCTGACCGAGGCGCAGAATCTGCTGAGCCTCTCGGCCGACGGTGTCTTGGCGCCAGGTGTGTGCGACCGTGCGAAGCAGGGCCAGGAGCGTTGATGGCGTCGCAATCACGATGTTGCGGTCGAACCCCCGCTCTAACAATGCTGGCTCACTTTGCAACGCCAGTTGTAGGAACGAATCGCTCGGCATGAACAGGACCGTGAACTCCGGAGAGTCGGCCAGCGCGTCTTGGTACGCCTTGGAGGCGAGAACGTCGAGATGGGCGCGCACCTGCTTGCCATGCTCGCGGACCAGACGCGAGTGGTCGCGATCGTCGCTATCGAGTGCCTCGATGAATGCCGTAAACGGAACCTTCGCATCGACCACAACGGCGCGGTCCTGAGTGAGGTGTACGACGAGGTCGGGGCGCAAGGAGGTATCGGCCGTCTTCGCGGCGTACTGCTCGGTGAAGTCGCAATGGTCGATCATTCCGGCCGATTCGACGATGCGACGCAGTTGCATTTCGCCCCAGCGCCCGCGCACCTGCGGCGCGCGTAAGGCATTGAGCAGCGCGGTGGTCTGCGTGCCGAGTTCGGCCTGCATGGAGTGCATCGCACGTACTTGAGCGTGGAGTTCGCCCTGGGACGTCGAACGCTGTTGCTCGCTGGCACGAATGAAGCCCTCGACCCGGCGCAGCGTCTCGCGCAGTGGGTCGACGGCACTTTCAAGTTCGAAGGGTGCTTCGTCGGGAGCGGCGCGACGCCCGGCCCAGTAGCCGGCGGCGCAGCCGAGCCCCAGACACAGCAGCGCGATCAGCAGGATGACCAAGGTGGAAACGTCCATGGCGTCATGGTGCAGGACGGTTCAGACAGTTTTCGCCGTGCGGGCGGCATACACCTGCCATAAGTGCATCGTGAGATACGAACGCCAGGGCGAAAGCGAGTCAGTGGCCGACCGCAGCGCCCGGGGCCTCTCGGGTAAGCCGATCATCATCGCGCCCCGTCGGACGATTAAGTCGCCGTCGAGTAAGACGTCGTTGTCGTCGCACGCGCGCATGCTGACGTAGCCGGCTGTCCACGGCCCGATGCCGCGAAGTGATACGAGCTGTTCGCGGACCGTTGACGGCGCCTGTGTCAGGTCGACACGACCGTCGCGCAGGGCGGTAGCGAGCGCGACCACCGCCGCGGCCTTCGTGTGCGGCATCCGCAGCTGTTGAGGATCGAGGGAGGCAATCGTTGCGTTGCGCGGCCAGGTGCGAACGACGTCGGTGCTCCGCAGCGCAGTGGGGAGATCCTCGCCGTACTGCTCGGCGATCACGCCGCAGGTCGTTGACGCCGCGGCGACCGAGACCTGTTGCCCGATCAGTGCGCGGAATGCGACCTCGTCCCGGTCAGATGCGCGGGGAACGCGCAGCCCGGGGCGTTCGCGGATCAACGATCGAACCAGCGCGTGCCGTGATAGCGAAATGTCGACCTTCGATGGGGTGGGGGCGAGGTCGAGTACGCGTTCGAGAGCGCCCAGGGCTGCGTCGCCGTCGGCGGCGTGGAGTGTCTGAGCGGTGAGCGCCGCGTGGCCTTGAACGACGCGAATTTCACCGAGTCCGGGTCCATGTGGCAACCGTAACGAGCGGCGGTAGCACCACTGTTGTGTGTCGACCTGAATCGATTCGACCCCTGGGATGGCGCGACTGGCGAGGAAGGCGAACAACCGAGGAGCGTCGTACGGCCGAGGGAGCGTCACGTGGCGTGTGGTGTGTACTACGCCAAGGGCCATGGCCGCGATTGTGCCATTGTGTGGCGACTACGATGTCGACGTGAGTCTCACTATCGGAATCGTCGGTCTGCCCAACGTCGGGAAGTCGACGCTCTTCAACGCCCTGACCCGTAACAACGTTCTCGCCGCGAACTATCCGTTTGCGACGATCGAGCCCAACGTCGGGGTTGTCGGCGTGCCGGATCCTCGCCTCGGTGAACTTGCAAAGGTGTTCAGCAGCGAGCGCGAGTTGCCTGCGACGGTGTCGTTCGTGGATATTGCCGGCATCGTCAAGGGCGCGAGCGAAGGGGAGGGCTTGGGAAACAAGTTCCTGGCCAACATCCGCGAGGCGGACGCGATCTGCCAGGTCGTGCGCGCATTCAACGACGACAACGTGATCCACGTCGACGGTCGGGTGGATCCGTTGGCGGATGTCGAGACAATCAATACCGAATTGATCCTGGCCGACCTGCAGACCATTGAGAAGGCGCTGCCGCGGTTGGAGAAAGAAGCGCGTAATAAGAAGGACCTGCAACCGACCGTGGAGGCGGTGAAGCAGACACAGGAACTTCTTGAGCGCGGTACGACGGTCTTCGCTGCGGCGGCGGCCGCCGGGATCGACACCGATCTGTTGCGTGAGTTGCACCTGCTGACGGCGAAGCCGTTCATGTACGTGTTCAACGTCGATTCCGACGTCCTCGCTGACGATGCGCGCAAAGCGGAGCTCGCGGCGCTCGTGACACCTGCTGAGGCGATCTTCCTCGATGCGAAGACTGAAGAAGAGTTGATCGAACTCGATCCCGAGGACGCCGCCGAATTGCTGGAGTCACTCGGTCAGGAGCATTCCGGGCTCGATCTGCTTGCGCACGCCGGATTCCGCACCTTGGGGTTGCAGACGTATCTGACTGCCGGGCCGAAGGAATCGCGCGCCTGGACGATCCCGGTCGGCGCAACCGCCCCTGAGGCGGCCGGAGTGATTCATACCGATTTCCAGCGCGGATTCATCAAGGCAGAGGTTGTCTCGTTTGCGGACCTGATGGATGCCGGGTCGATGGCCGCGGCAAAGTCGGCTGGCAAGGTGCGGATCGAGGGCAAGGACTATGTCATGGCTGACGGTGACGTGGTGGAGTTCCGTCATGGAGGGCAGTCTGGGAGCGGCAAGAAGTGACCCACGCCGAGATCGAGCTTCTCGGCTCCGTCCCCCGATGTCAGTGGCTCCTGTTCTACTGATACCGAGAGTTGCGCACCACAGCAGCGGTTCGTTGCGGACTGCGCCGCACCTCCCCATTTCTGCATGCCTACAAGGGAGCGCGTCGTGGACAATGTGACAGAGCTCGAGTCGCTGCCGATCGAGCGGCTGATCGAGATGGTCCGGGAGAAAGACCGGAGCGGGGGGGTGAACCTCTCGTTCCCCGGTAAGGTCCTTGCGCGTCAGCTCGGCCAGCGGGTGCGCCCGAGCTGGGCGCCTGGCTGGAGGGGAGGACCACGCTCGACCACCGCGCCCGCCTGCGCTGGGCGATCGACCAGGTCTCGCGCCTGCAGATCCGCAGCTCGCACTTCGAGGACCAGCTCAGAGCCGCCCGGGAGGAACTGCACGAGCGCGGGCTCGAGGACCTGAGGTCGCGGGCTTAGTCGACGTCGGCTCGATTCTTAGGTGCAGCAGAAGCAGTCATGGGTGTCAACGCTTTCAGGCTTGTGCCTCTCGATGGGGTGCAGGACAACGCGCTGGCCCTAGGTGTGTCTCCGGCCCACTTCGTTCACACGACTATGGCGACTATGCTGGCCATATCTGCCAAATGTGCGTGGTAGTCTCGCCATAGACGAGAGGAGTAGGCCGTGAGTGGGTACCGCATCGACCGGGAGCTGACCGCGTTCGGCGCGCACGTGCGCGGCTGGCGCATGGTGCTCGGCCTCACCGCGCAGCAGGTGGCCGAGCGCGCCGGGATCACGCGCGACACCCTGCGCAGGATCGAGGCGGGGGACCCCGGAGTCGGCTTCGGCAACGTCGCGCAGGTGCTACGGGCACTGGGCGTGCTGGACCGGGCCGTCGGAGCGGTCGACCCCCTCGAGAGCGACATCGGCCGTCTGCGCGCCGGCAGCCTCGCGAAGAGGCGCGCGCGATGACGACCGTCGAAGTCTTCGCCGACAGCGCCGGGGAACCGGTCATGGTCGGGCAGGCGCACGTCACCAGGCAGCGCGGCCAGGTCTCGACCACGTTCCTCTACGACCCGGGCTACCTGGCCGGCGACGGGACGAGCATCGACCCGGCGCTTCCCCTCGTCTCGGGCGCGCAGCACCAGGCGGGCCTCGTGCGGGCGTTCGCCGACAGCGCCCCCGACCGCTGGGGCAGGAACCTCATCGAGAAGGCCGAGCGCGCCCGTGCCCGCGCCGAGGGCCGCGCGCCCCGCCGCCTGGACGACCTCGACTTCCTGCTCGGCGTCAGCGACGACGCGCGCCAGGGGGCCCTGCGGTACCGGATCGCCGGGAGCGACGTCTTCACGGGCCCGCCCTCGCACGTGCCTCGGCTGATCTCCCTTCCCGAGCTGCTGCGCGCCGCCGACGAGCTCGCCTCGGAGGACGACCCCTCTGCGGCGGTGAAGCAGCTGCTCGACACCGGCACGACCGGCCTGGGCGGGGCGCGGCCCAAGGCGTCCGTGCGCCTCGAGGACGGCGCGCTGGCCATCGCGAAGTTCCCGCACTCCGGCGACCGGTGGGACGTCATGGCCTGGGAGGCGACGGCGCTGGACCTGCTGGAGTCCGCGGGGATCAGGACGCCCGCCCGGCGTCTGACGAGGGTGGGGGACCGGGGCGTGCTCGTCCTGCGACGGTTCGATCGGTCCGAGGAGGGGCACCGCATCGGCTACATCAGCGCGATGACGGCGCTGGGCGCATCGGACGGCGACCACCGCGACTACGTCGAGATCGCCGAGGCGATCCGGGACCTCTCGATCTCCCCGAGGGCCGACCACCGTGAGCTCTTCGATCGCGTCGTCGCGTCAGTCGCGCTGGGCAACACCGACGACCACCTCCGCAACCACGGCTTCCTCGCCGACCGGGGCTCCTGGTCGCTCAGCCCGGCCTTCGACGTGAACCCGAACCCCGACCCGTGGCGTCCGCGCTCGACGTCGATCATGGGGGCTGACGCGCTGCCCGACGAGGCCGAGGCGCTTCTCGCCCTCGCAGAGGAGTGCGGCCTGAGCGCCGGGCGGGCCGACGAGAGGATCCGCCGCATCGCGGGAGCGATGGCCGGTTGGCGCGATGCCGCGCGCAGGAACCAGGTCCGCGAGCAGGAGGTCGCGATGATGGCCGAGTCGATCGACGTCCGCCTCGAAGCAGTGAGGGCCGCGACGAGCAAGGCCTGACCCAATACTCGCTCTGGTGCGCGTCGTGGCGCAGGACTGATCGTCTAACAGCTCTGAGCGACGGCCACGGCTTGTCCAATTCCCCAGTGATGCCTGCAGATCATCGGCGAAGCCGTGAACCGTCTTCCGAGCGCATCACCGGTGCGTACCCGCAAGTTCCCTGGCCTCAGATCCGGGGCTTCCGCAATATCCTTGTCCATCAGTACTTCGGAGTCGACGCGGACGTCGTCCGCGATGTCGTGGAGATACACCTTCCGCCGCTCGCCGATGCTCTGCGGGATCATCTCGCCGATGACTGAGGTCGCTCCGATGAGGTCACCTGTGCGTCCGGCGCTCCAGATGGCTCTAGGTGCCGGGATACGGTCGATTGGGATTTTCACGCTGAGTCTCGCCCTCCGCGTCGACCGACCGGGTCGAGGCTGCGATCCGCCCGTATCGCGACACGGGCGCGATCATCGCCTTCGACGCGGTAGTTCCCCGCTACGCAGACGTCCTCGCCGTGCGAGAAGCTGCGGGTCTGCCGATCGCGACCGGTGATGCCCAGATCGCGGCCATCTGCCGATCCAGGGATGCGGTTTGCGCGACCCGCAACACGAAGGACTTCGTCCATGCCGGTATTGCGCTGATCAACCCGTGGACGGGCGACGAGCAGTCGTCGTTGTGATGGGTCCATCGATCACGGCTGATAGCCCTACGTGTGGCGACGTGGTCGATTTCCGCTTTAACGTGTGAGTCATATTGGGCCCGGCTCGGGCCCAGTATCGCTATGGTCGTCGCCGGGTGCGTCCGGCCGATCCCGAGTTGAGGACGCCCGTTCGGCTGCGGTGTCGCTGGCTCCGGGGATTTTGCCTTGCAATCGTCGCGTGTGGCGGATAGACATATGGCGTGAGCGATGCAACCGAGTGGCCTGACCGTTCCGTCCTCCCGATCCCGGCGTACCAGCACGTGGGTAAACTCGATCGGACAGTGGCGGGTTCCGATCCGTTGGAGTGGCCGCGGGCAGTGTCCGCGCCGGAGGGTGCTCCAAACGTCCTGGTCGTAATGACGGACGATGTCGGTTTCGGTGCGACGGAGCCGTTCGGTGGTCCGATCCCCACACCCACGTATGCGCGACTGGCGGAGCGGGGGCTGCGATGGAATCGGTTCCATACGACGGCGCTCTGCTCGCCAACGCGTGCCGCTCTGCTGACCGGTCGCAATCATCATGTGGCGGCGACGGGGATCATCATGGAGTTATCGACTCCGTTCCCGGGGTATCACAGCATCGTGTCCAAGAGCGTGGGCACCGTTGGTGAAGTCCTGACCGGCAACGGGTACGGGACCGCCTGGTTCGGCAAGAACCACAATGTGCCGGATTGGCTGACTACCCCCACGGGGCCGTTTGACTTGTGGCCGACCGGGCTGGGTTTCGAGTACTTCTATGGGTTTCTCGGCGCGGATGCGCACCAGTTCCGCCCGGCTGTCTTCGAGAACACCACACCGGTGGAGCCGTACCTCGATCGGGACGATTATCACTTCGACGCGGATATGGCCGATCACGCGATCAGTTGGATCCGGCGGCAGAAGGCTGTCGAGCCTGCCAAGCCGTTCTTCGCGTACTACACGCCCGGCACCGCGCATACCCCGCATCATGCGCCGAAGGAGTGGATCGAGAAGTTTGCCGGCAAGTTCGATCACGGTTGGGATCAGCAGCGCGTTCGTACCTTTGAGCGTCAGAAAGAGTTGGGAATTATCCCGCCGGATGCAGTCCTGAACCCGACGCCAGACGACTACCGACGCTGGGACGATTTGTCCGATGAGATGAAGCAGGTCTGCGCACGTGAGATGGAGTGCTACGCGGCAGCACTCTCACACTGCGACCACCAAGTCGGGCGGGTGGTCGACGCGATCGAACAACTCGGGGAGCTTGACAACACCCTGATCATCTACATCCAGGGCGATAACGGCTCCAGCGCTGAAGACCCCACCGGACACGGCCTGACCAGTGAGATCGGTGTTCTCGCGAACGGTGTCGTCGACCGTGAAGACTTCATGGTGGAGAACATCGACGACTTCGGCGGGATGTGGTTCCAGAACCACTTCTCGCACGGCTGGGCGCACGCGATGAACTCCCCGTACCAGTGGGATAAGAAGATCGCGTCGCACCTGGGCGGCAGCCGAACCTCAGCGGTGATCTCGTGGCCGGAGAGGATTGCCGACCACGGCGGACTGCGTTCGCAGTTCACCCATATCACCGACATCCTCCCTACGATCCTCGAGGCTGCGGGCATCCCGATGCCCGACACGATCGACGGCGTTGAACAGGTGCCGCTCAACGGCACCAGCATGGTCCCGTTCTTCAACGAAGCAGACGCCCCCGAGACACACGTAACTCAGTACTTTGAGGTGGTCGCCAATCAGGGGATCTACCACGAGGGCTGGATCGCGAACACCGCGCCGAAACGGCTGCCCTGGGTGGGCATGGGCGAGACGCACCCGGACCCGTTCAACGAGTACGAGTGGCAGCTCTACAACCTCACCGAGGACTTCACCCAGTCGAAGAACGTCGCGGCAGAGAACCCGGAGAAACTAGAAGAGTTGCGTCAGCTCTTCCTCGTCGAAGCGGAGAAGAACCAGGTACTTCCGCTCGACGACAGTTACATTGAGCGGCTCCGCCCTGAGAACCGACCCGTGCACAACGCGGGACGCACGGTCTACAGGTATTACCCGGGGATCAGCCGCATCACCGAGAGCATGGCCCCGAACATGAAGAACACTTCATACCGGGTGACGGCGACCGTTACTATCCCCGACGGGGGTGCTGAGGGCATCCTGATGTGTCAGGGTGGTTGGTTCGGCGGGAACGCGTTCTACCTGCGCGACGGCAAGCCCACGTTCTCCTATGCGCGGTCGCATTATCCAGAGCACAAGTACACGATCGCTGCTGACGACCGGGTCGCGTCCGGTGACCACGAGTTGGTCCTGGATTTCGCGTATGACGGTGGAGCGCCCGGCAGCGGCGGCTTGGGTACGATCACCGTCGACGGTGTCACCGTGGCTTCCGGGCGCATTGACCAGACCATCCCGGTCCGTGTCTCGGCCGACGAGACGTTTGACGTCGGAGAGGACACCGGCACCCCGGTCGTCCGGGACTACGACGTTCCGTTCCGGTTCACCGGACTCCTGCACCAGCTCACGGTTGACACTGACCCCCGGAGTTAAGAGTCTGTGCCCTCGGACGAAGGGCCGCCGGTACGAGCGTCTAGGTGGAATGGCTACCGTTAGCCGTCGACGTGCTCGCGCGATGTGCGCGCAAGTTGCGTCACGAGATCGTCTGGGATCGGTTTGCGCGGCGTGAAGGTAATGCCGGTCTTACTCGCCTTGAATCCCGCTGCCGCGATCTGCTCGGCATGCTCCGCGATCGCAGGGGGCAACACGTACAGGCCAACCTGTTTGGTGAAGGCCGCATAACTCGCGACGACCGTGCCGCGGAGCCTGAACCCCGGCATGTTGTACGCCGTCATCTCCTCGGCGTCCGGGAGCGCCTTGCGCAGGACGTCACGCAACTGATTGAGGACCGGCTGGAATGCCTCGGGCGCACCAGCAATGTAGGAGTCGTGATCGGTAATAGTCGCCATGCCTGATGCCTTCCGCTCAGATGAGTGAACTCTAACTGCGCCTCGGCGCCTCGCACGATGGTCGCCAGAGTCTTTTCCGTGGAGCGCGGCGCGCGCATGGCGGAATAATCGAGCGTCTGCTGCTGTTGGCCCCTCTTGGCCACGATCAGCGAGGAGACCACGTGAGCAATGCGAAGGTGCCGGACGGCGATCGGACCTCCGACATGAACCTGGATGACCCCGTGCCCGGGTTGCCGCCGCTGTCGACCCAGGCCGAACTGTTGATCGCGGCCGGAGTTCTGGATGACGATGGCGGCAAACTCCCCATCGAGGAGTTGCGGCATGCTGCGGCCGATTTGGAGCAGCGAGCTGCCGTCGGCGCACTGCTCGTCGTATCGGAACATGTGCTGCCGGTGCGGACGCTCGTTCCGCATGTGCGGCGCACTTCCGGCGGCCGGGAGAGGAACGGGTTCATCGTGGTCGACATGCAGGACGTCGGCGATTTCGTGCCGACGGCCGAAGCAGCAGTCCCGAATACGCTTGTCTATGCGATCGAGGATCCGCGTCGCGGCGATGGCATGCGTAACTGGTCTCCGGCCGAGGCTCAGGAAGCGCTGACCCAGGACGCGCGAACGCCGTTCACGATAGGCGAGGGTGTGCACTGGGCATTGCAGGTTCCTGAGGTCATCGACCGCAATGCCTGCTACATGATGATCGGCTCCCGTCGGCCGAAGTCGAACGGATTCGATTCGCGCCCGCCCGCACTGTGGATTTCAAACGGCACTGGTCGCGATGGCCGCGATCGAAAGGGGGCCCCGAAACTGGGCTGGTGCTGGTGGAACAACCGCCACACGTGGCTGGGATTCGCGTCGGGCTCGCGCCGGGTCAGCTGAGCGGGTAGCTAGGCTCGAGTGATGGTGCCGACGCATCTGAGTCAGGAGTTTTCTTGGCGTGGACGTACCGTGCGGTGGGATGCTCACGGTTCAGGACCAGCGCTCGTCTTTCTGCACGGAACGCCGTGGTCTTCGCGCCTGTGGCGGCCGATCGCGGACGCGTTTGTGCATCGGTTCACCGTCTACCTCTGGGACATGCCCGGATACGGGATGTCGTCAAAGGAGCCCTCTCATGGCGTCGACCTCGGTACGCAGGGCCAACTGTTCGCGGACCTCTTGGAACACTGGGGCCTCGCGCGGCCGCACGTGATTGCTCATGACTTCGGCGGTGCGGTAGCACTTCGATCGCGTCTACTTCACGCAGCGACGTACGCATCGTTGTGCCTCGTTGATGTCGTAGCGCTTGCTCCGTGGGGATCGCCCTACTTCAATCTCGTGAAGGAGCACGCGGCGGTCTTCGAACAGCTTCCGCCTGCTGTGCACCGCGGCGCGCTCGAAGCGTATATCCGCGGCGCCAGTTACCGTGGGCTGCGTCCCGAAGACCTGCGGATGCTCGCCGAGCCTTGGTCGACTGAGGCCGGTCAGGGCGCGTTCTATCGCCAGATCGCGCAAGCGGACGAACGGTTCACCACCGAGATTGAGCATCTATACGCGAGCATCGTCGAACCCGTGCACATCGTGTGGGGCGAGGAGGACACCTGGATCCCTCCAGACCGCGCGCAGCGGCTCCACAGAGCAATACCTCATTCATCGATCACGATGATGCCCGGCGCCGGGCATCTTATTCAGCTTGACGCTCCCGCTGCGCTCGCCGCCAACCTAGCCGAATGGATGACCTCGGTAGCTGCAAACTCGGGGCGCGAGGCCGACAGGTGAACCGATCTGCCGCGTGATGCGGTACTTCGGCCGCGCTCGTTCCGCGGGCGAGTCGGTAACGCTTCGTCCGCAACGGCTAGGGGTAATTGGTGAGTGCTCACCGATCACCGTAGTGCCAACCAGCCGCACTAGTCCGAGGTGACGAGTCGGGCAGGGGCGAGCGGGAGTACCGAGTAATTGGTCAACTCCAAGACGGTGTTGTCGTCTTCGTCCACAAGTTCGCCGCGCACCGTCACTTTGGCGTCGTGTCGCTCGGGGCGGGCCGTTACGCTCTGAATGGTGAGCCGGCCGGTCAGTGTGGTGTCAGGGTGCACAGCGCGGCGGAAGCGAATCTCGAAGCCACTCCCGATCCCGCCATCGAAGTGCTGCCAAAGCGCGCGGACGGCGAGGTGTTGGTAGATCGCCAAGGTGTGCAGACCGCTCGCGACGACTCCTCCGAGAGGCGAGTCGGCAGCGGCGACGGGGTCGGTGTGAATGAATAGCGGATCCCACCGTCGTGCGTAGTCGATGATCTCGGTTTCGGTGACCGTATAGCTACTGAGAGAGATCTGGCTGCCAGGCTTGAGATCGTTCGCGTACCAGACGTCACTCACATTGCCTCCTCGGACCGGGCGCCCCGGGCGGCGCCTGCGTGCACAGTTAGGTTGCCGTGGTCATGGCACCAAGTCCATGACCTCGCACGTCAAGGAGGCCGCTCGCGGCGCCGATGCGATGCCGACTACTAGGTGTCCGACTAAGTCCAGCCCGACCTCACGTGCGACGGCGCCGCCGAGGATCGCGCACGCGAACGCGCCGGCCAGGTCCAGCCAGCGAGTGACCTCGTTTAGTTCGGCGAGTGTCATCGGCGAACTCTCCCTCCAGGCGCAACGCGCCGAGACGTCTCGGCGGTCAGGCTCACGCATTCATCAAGGTCCCGCTCAGGGGAAGTGTCCTGTGGGAAGTCGACGACGTTTCTGCGTGATCGCACACCTACGCTACCGAGCGATGCTGTCGCAGCGGCCGTACACCACCTCAGCGACCCGGTTCGTACCCAATCCCGATGTGCTCGGGTCCAGCGGCGACCAATGATGTCGGTCAGTTTTAGGTAGACGGCCTCACGGTGTGTTCTGGAACGGCCAATAGGTCAGTCATTACTGTATAGTCACTGCATGCTGACCATTGCTTCGCGCATCGACGTCATGAACAGGCTGGGGCGGGCGATGGCGGACCCGTCCCGCTCTCGCATCCTGCTCGCCCTGCTTGATGGGCCGGGATATCCGGCGAGACTGGCCCGCGACCTGGATTTGACGCGTACGAATGTCTCGAACCACCTATCTTGCTTGCGTGGCTGTGGCATCGTCGTCGCTGAGCCGGAGGGGCGCCAGACTCGATATGAGATCGCCGACCCGCACATTGCCGTAGCGCTCACGGCGCTGGTCGATGTGACCCTCGCCGTCGACGAAAGTGTCCCTTGCCTTGATCCGCAATGCACAGTGCCGGGTTGCTGTGCACAGCAGCCACGCCGGTGACGGTCGAGGTGCGCGGGCGCGATCGACGGGCAGTTCTGCGACGTCGGATCCGCATCGTTGTCGCCATCACCATCACCTGGAACGTCGTAGAGGCGGTCGTTGCGTTATCGGCCGGCGCAGTCGCCTCCTCGGCGGCGCTCATCGGTTTCGGGCTCGACTCGATCGTCGAGGTCCTCTCGGCGGCAGCGGTCGCCTGGCAGTTCGCGGCACCCGAGCCGGAGAGCCGCGAGAAGGTCGCGCTCCGGGTGATCGCGGTGTCCTTCTTCGCCCTTGCCGCCTACGTGAGCGTTGATGCCGGGCGATCGCTGCTCGGGTTGCGCGAACCTGAGCATTCTTCGGTTGGAATTGCGATCGCCGCGTTGAGTCTTGCGGTAATGCCGTTCTTGAGTTGGTTCGAACGACGTACAGGGCGCGAACTCGGCTCGGCAAGCGCGGTGGCCGACTCCAAACAGACGCTGATCTGCACGTACCTGTCGGCGGCGCTGCTGGCCGGCCTGCTGCTCAACAGCCTGCTGGGCTGGGCGTGGGCCGACCCTGTCGCCGCGCTCGTCATCGCCTGCTTCGCCGTTCGTGAAGGCATCGAGGCTTGGAAAGGCGACGCTTGCTGCGCCGCACCGGTCGCCGTCCTCGCCGGAGAACACGATCGCGAGGGGTGCGATGACGGATGCTGCGCCCCGGTCACCCTGAAACAGGAGAATCCATCATGGGGTACGTCGGGGCGCTGCGCGAACTGCCGATCGCTTGTGATCTCACGCCGCGCGCAGGTAGGGAACAGCTCGAGAAATGGCGAGAGTTCGATATCGAGTTCGGACTCAGCGCGCAGCGTTACGCCACAAGTCTCGTCGTTCGTTACAAACGCACCGTCGAATCGATCCGGCGGTTGCGAGATCTCGTCGGCGTCGAGCGCTTATGCTGTTTGTTCGTTGACTGGGGGATCGAAGACAGCGGCGACGACCTGCGCCTCATAGTTTCCGGCGCGCCGGACCAACTCGCGGCACTCAATGTCGGCATCCGGGCGTAGCGCGCATCAACTGAGGTGCCCTACGCCCGCACGCGTGTAGCGCAGCAGCGCCACCCCGTCCTTGAAGGACCGGTTCTCGGCCAGAGTGAGGTTGCGCCGCTGGTGCTGCTCGATGAATAACCGATGTCCGGCACCCAGGACTACCGGATACACGAAAAGTCGCAGCTCATCGACGAGGTCGAGTTCCAGCAACTGCTGGGCCAGCGAGATGCTGCCCGTCAGGACGATGTCCGCGCCTTCGCGAGCCTGCAGGGCGCGGATCTCGGACGCCAGGCTGTCGCCTCCACGCGGGATTGTGGTGCCGTCCCAGCCGGGGTCTGCCAAGCCACGGGACACGACGTACTTCTCAACCTGGTTCAGGTGGTTCGTGACGCCCGGTTCATCGTGTCGCCGCTCGGGCCAGAATCCGCGCATCTCCTCGAAAGTCACGCGGCCGACCAGGAAACCGTCCGAGGCGGCCGCCTGCTGACGGGTGATCTCAGCGAGCTGCTGTCCCTGTTCGGAGGCGTCCGTGGGGGTCGAACCACGAACCGGTGTCCTCGACGACTCCGTCGAGCGTGATGTTATCGGTGGTGACGAGTTTGCGGGGCATGATCTGCGCTCCTTACTGATCTTCTCCGTTTGATGGTGTGGCATTCGGCGGGGCACGGACAACCGGCGGTTACCTCGCACGCAGTGACGGCAGCAGGTGCCGTCTTACGGGCAACGAGTGCCGTGTTCAGCAGAGTCTGATTGAGAATGATGACGAACGCGCCGGAGATCAGCACGGCCATCACTACATTGCGGTTGAACGGGTCTGTGCCGGACGGCGTGGTCGGTGTCGCTTGCTGCTTCGAGGGTCGGCCTGTGGACACGATTCCGGCCTATTCGGCAACAAGATGAGCATCCTTCCAATATTTAGTCGACATGCGACACCGTAAGCAAAGGTTGCAGTCCATGCAAATTGGTGCGGGCTAGACCGGGGACTCAGTGTCCTCCTTGACAGAGGATCGGTCCAATCCCATACTTAGTCATATGGATAAGTATTGGCGTGAGCGACTGGATCGGACATTCCACGCGCTCGCCGACGCAACGAGGCGCGCGATGGTCGAACGTCTGGTTGTGGGCCCGGCCTCGGTCAGTCAATTGGCCGAGCCATTCGATTTCGCGCTGCCGACGATCGTCAAGCACCTTCGGGTTCTCGAGGATGCCGGAGTCATCGCATCGCACAAGGCCGGGCGCGTGCGTACTTATCAACTCGCGGCAGACGCGATGGTGGGCGCCGCTGAGTGGATCGGGCGGCAACGGATGCCGCAAGAACACGCGCTCGACCGACTCGGCGGCCTACTCGCTGCTGAGAACAATGCCGAACAGAAAGAGGACACCCATGACCACACGCACTGAAGCGCACGCCACCTTCACCCTGAAGCGGCGACATCCCGTTCCGGTCGCTTCGGTGTGGCGGGCCTTCGCCGATCTGGAGCAGAAGCGAAAATGGTTCGGCAGCCCGAGTTCGTCGAAGTCGAACGACGTGAGGACTTCGTCGTCGGGGGACTTGCGATCGATGACGCTCGCCAGGGGCCCGGTGGTCCGCTCTCCCAGTTTCGGGCGACGTACACCGACATCGTCGAGCACGAACGAATCGTCTACACCTACGACATGTGGCTAGACGGGGTGCATGCCTCGACGTCGATCACGACGATCGTGTTCGAATCGGACGGCGACGGCACGAACCTGACGTTTACCGAACAAGGCGTGCATCTCGGCGGCGTGCACGGTCCGGGCCCCGAGGCCGCGGCCGGGCGCGAACACGGCACCGCAGGACTGCTCGACAAGATCGGCGAGGTGCTGGCCAGCTGATGATTTCGTGTTAACAGGACCGGGATCCGGTGGTTCGTTCATCCCCCGAGCCAAGCAATGCGAGCGCGTGGCTGACTGGTGATGGATCGCTGCGTCATCGGTCTTAGCATTACCAGTCGGGGCGACGACGTGCCTGCTTGATATCGGCGCGTTTGCGCTTTGTATCCAGCCGTCGGCGCTGTGATCCGCGGGTAGGTTTTGTGGCGCGCCGCAGCACGTCCGGGGCAACACCCTGGCGCACTAACTCAATGAGTCGGTCGCGCGCGATAATCCGGTTGCGTCGCTGCGCGCGGTCCTCGGACGCCGTGATCGTCAAGATGCCGTCGTTGAGGCGACGCGCCAGCAGTCGCGCGACACGCCTGCGCTGCCCGTCGTCGAGCGCCGTCGTCGATGCGATGTCGAGGCTGAGTTGAACCCGAGAGTCCGCGGTGTTGACGCCCTGCCCGCCCGGTCCTGAGGAGCGAGAGAAGACTTCGTGTAGCTCGGCAGCCGGTATGACGATCCCGCGAGCTGCGCCAGGACACGGCGGTATCCACAGATCATCCATGGGGTCATTCTCGACTATCCGGCGGCTCGACCGCAGCGGTGCCGCAATGTGGTCGGTACTTCGTTATTCTCACCAGCATGCACGAACGTGATGAGCCTTGATGAGGTGCCCGTGTGGGGCGGGGGAATACGCCGATTGCTGCGAGCCGCTACATGATGGTGCGCGGCACGCCGTGACCGCTCTCGGACTGATGCGATCACGCTACTCTGCCTATGCAGTAGGGAACCTGAACTACGTATTCCGCACCTGGCACCCGCGTTCGCGCCCTGCCGAACTCGCGGCGGAGGACCTTGAATGGGTCGGGCTGGACATCATTGATGTCAAGCAGGGGACCGCTGAAGATTCGACAGGGGTCGTGGAGTTTGTCGCGCATTACCGGAATAACGGCGAACTGTCCTTCATGCGTGAACGATCACGATTTATGCGGCGCCGTGAACGCTGGGTATACGTCGACGCGGTCGACGCGTGAACGGCCTTGTCCGGGTCTCCCGAATTCCGAGGCCCCATCCCCGCATTGGCTGCGAGGCCGCCACTCGTGCGCTAACTACGACGCCCGCCGCCAGCGCGCTAACTGCGCAGCGCCGCGATCCGGTCAACCTGCTCCCAGAACACCTGTACCGTCTCATCGATGATCTGACTGACCGGTTTGATGTCCTCGACCAACGTCGCCGACTCGCCACACCCGACGAGTGCGAGGTCCAAGCGACCATTGTCGAATGCCTCCTGGAACGGGCCGCCGTACGGATTGCTGCTCGTGTCGACCTCGCCGCGCAATACGGCCGCCGCCAATTCGGTGTCGGCGACGCGCATCCGGACGCCGGCCATCCCGGTGTCGATGTTGTGAGTGATCGTGCTGTCCGCGATCGCCTGTTTCCAGTTGGTGTGCACCGGTGATTCAGCTGAACTCATGAACCGGGTCCCCATCAGGATTCCCTCGGCGCCGAGGGCGAACGCTCCCGCCATCCCGTAGCCGTCGGAGATCCCGCCTGCGGCGATGAGCGGTAGGTCGACAGCAGCGCGCACCTGCATCAGCTGGTCGAGTTCGGTCAACAGCCGGGGGCCGCTGAGACACCAGCCCATGACCCGCGGATCGAACGCCAGCCACGAACTCCTGGCCAGGATTGTGCAGCCGAC